>CAZPDT010000047.1:0-1771 GCA_964585545.1 uncultured Fluviicola sp. | reverse complement strand
TCGTATTGTGTGCCGCCCGAAGCATGGAGTTGGAGCGTTTCTCCAGAGCAGAGGGAGGTGTCTTGGGTTGTGGTTACGGAGAAGGTATCGCAGGGGGTGGAGTAGGTAAGAAAAAGTTGGTCTATAATATTGGTTCTTGGAGAAATAGTTGATTGGTAATAAAATTTTACATTTATCGGAGTGCTTGATCCATAATTTTTAATATCAGCAATTACATCAGTACCATTCATTAGAGAATCAGAAGTGTCATCAGTTAAACCATACAATGTATCATTTTCATAATAAAAATTACCAGAAGGGCTTGAACAATAAATGTTAGATGTATTATATTCGCTCCCTCCAATGAGTCCTATAGGATAAGAGTTAACAAACACAAAACTTCCATCTGATATCGTATCACAAATATCTCCAGTATTTAGGCTAAGACTAACATCTTTTGTATAATCAATATTATAAGAGGACAATAATGAATAATTCAATGTAGCGCTATAGTCTTGATCATTAACATAAACATCAATTGCTGTTTTTGACATTGTATTACTTTGATACAGAATGAGTATGTAGTATCTCCAATACGCAGGAAAACTAGATTGAAGTGGGGATTTAATAGTAATTGATGATTGATTTTGAATAGAACTTAAATGGGTTATGTCTCTAACAATGGTTGAATATTCACAGAAATAACTTGGATTGCCACCATTTTCTTTAAAATAATCATTGTTAATTAAGTATTGTGAACTAATCCAAATACTATCCCCATTAATATCTAACACCAATGGATCCGCAAAGGTTGGCTGATTAACATATTTTACTGCAGTGGCAAAAAGGATTGCTTTTCTGATTGTAGAATTGGAAGGAATATGGAGTAATATCGAGCCATTTGAAGATGACAACCCTGGATTAAATCCACCGCCAGTCACTCCTCCGTAGAAACAATCGGAATAGTAGTTAATTTGTTGTGCGAAACCTTTAACATTTAGAGTAATCAAAAAAATAAGTAATAATATGTGTCTGATTTTCACATTCATTGATTTATAGTATTTTCTTGTGAGTTATTCATCTTTTTATTTACAATGTTCCTTAAAAAAGAAATTTCTTCCTGCATTTGTTGTATTATTTTTTGATGAAACTCTTCATTCATGCCCGCATGCATATAAGAAACAGCATTTCCACCTCTTTGATGTATGCTATTTAATACAAATGCGTCTTCTTCATTTAATAAAAAAGACAGTTTGACGTCCAAGATTTTAGCGATTTGTTGGATTCTTGACAAATTCGTTTTTTCAGGATTTTTTTCAGTTAAAGAATAGGTTTGCTGAGAAACTTGAAGCATTTCGGACATGTATTCTTGGCTATATCCCTTCTTCTCTCTTATGTTTTTAATGTTTTCGGAGATTGATAATTTTGGTTTTTTCATATTTATTCAGTTTGTTAACTTAACAAATATAGAATTAAATTAATAATTACCAACATTACTGGTAAAAAAATTGAAATATTGGTAACATAGTAAGAGAGTTTTATTATAAATTTGGAGAAACAATATATTCATCTTTAAAACTTAACATTATGAAAAATGGAATTTTACTTATACTTTATTTTTGTATTCAATTAGGAGCATTTGCCCAAAATCCAGCATGGATTTTACCTGAGCTATATAAACCTAATATGGATGATCAAGACCCCCCAATATCCCTCCCTACAGCTCCTCCATCAAACAATGGCTGGCACACGGGAGGTCTTTTCACCACTGCCGCAAATATGCAATTGGATG
>CAZPDT010000046.1:0-2571 GCA_964585545.1 uncultured Fluviicola sp. | reverse complement strand
CGTACGCTTAGTGGTGTGAGAGGCGCACTCCGTCAGTGTTTACTGGCGGAGCCGTCTACTCGATTACCTGCTGCCTTTTCTATGCACATCAATTAGGTTCTATTTTTAAAGAAGTCATTGACAATGAACCTCCAACAGATTTGTCGTTAAACAATGTTACCTTTTCATTTTCTTCTTTCAATGCCAAGGTATAAAGTAAAGGCAAATAATGCTCAGGTGTTGGGATGGCTAAATCAAATGCTTTTCCTTGTGATTTAAAGTCGATAAGTTTTTGATGGTCTCCACTTAAAATGTGGCTTTTCATCAATTCGTTTGCTTCTGTTGCCCAATCGAAAGCATATTCTTCGTTTAATTTTTTCCAAGATACCATACGAAGGTTATGAACCATATTTCCACTTCCAATAATCAAGATTCCTTTTTGGCGAAGACTGCTTATTTCTTTTGCCAATTCATAATGATATTTCGCAGGTTGTGAATAGTCTATACTCATTTGTATTACTGGAATATCCGCATTTGGGTATAAGTGTTTTATAACACTCCAGGCTCCGTGGTCAAGTCCCCATTTATCGTCCAATCCAACTTCTGTTTTGGTAATGATTTTTTTGGTTTCTTTTGCTAATTCTGGACTTCCTTGTGCAGGATACTGAACATCAAACAATGCTTGAGGAAAACCACCAAAATCGTGAATTGTCGGTGGATTTTGCATTGCTGTTACAAATGTGCCTTTAGTTTCCCAATGTGCCGAAATACAAAGAATCGCATTTGGTCTTATAATTTCTTGACCTAATTTTCTGAATGCCGAAACAAATTCGTTTTCTTTTATTGCGTTCATAGGACTTCCGTGACCAAGAAATAACACAGGCATTTTGCCTGTGTTACTCATTATTGAAGTCATTTTGTTTAAATCTTTTAAATTCATACTGTAAGGTATTAAAGGCAATAAAGCTATTGATTTTAAAAATTGTTTTCTATTCATTTTATGTAACACAAAGTTGTTTAAGCTATTTTTTTTACTCAACTGTTACACTTTATTGTTTTACAAATTGAACTTCTGCATTAATTTTTATTTCATTTCCGACCATTACTCCGCCTGCTTCCAAAGCGTCATTCCAATTAAGGTCAAAGTCTTTTCGGTTCAGTTTACCATTTATGGAAAAACCTGCTTTTTCATTTCCGTAAGGGTCTTTCATATAACCTCCAAACTCGGTATCTAATGTGATTTCTTTTGTAGTACCTTTAATTGTAAGGTCACCTACTAATTGGTATTCATCATCATCTACTTTTTTAATGGATTTGCTTACAAATGTAATTTCCGGATATTTTTCAACTTCGAAGAAATCGGGGCTTTTTAGATGCGTGTCTCGATCGTCATTGTTCGTTGATATAGAACTTGCATCAATGTTTGCCGAAATTGTAGAGTTTGTAAAATCTTCGCCATCAATGTTAGCTTGAAAAGTTCTAAATTCTCCTTTTACGTTAGAAATCATTAAGTGTTTTACTTTAAAAGTGATTTCGCTGTGTGTTGGGTCAATTGCCCATTTTGTTGTTTTCATATTTATTATGTTTTAATTGTTTATAAAAAAAATAACAATGCAAAGATGAGAACAAATCAATGTTTGGATGTTACACTTTTCTGTAGTTGGGATGTAAATTTAGGAAGTGAGCAAAATTTTCATATCGTCTCTGAACTCACTTGGCGATTGTCCTGACTTCTTTTTAAAGACATTAGAGAAATAAGAATTTTCGTTATAGCCCAATTCGTAGGCGATTTCAGAAATGGTTTTTTCGGTAGAAATCAATAGGTTTTTGGCTTCAATAAGTTTACGTGTTTCGATGATTTCCGAAACACTTTGTTCCAAAATATTTTGACAGATGAGATTTAGGTTTCTTGAGGACATAAATAGTTTTTCTGCATAAAATTCTACACCCAAAGGTCTTCTATAATTTTCTTCAAGAATGGCTAAAAAATTTCCAAAAGAAATATGCTGTGTCTTTTGTGTAGTTTTATTTTGTGGCTCTGTCTTTTTCCTTTCAGCTTCTATCATTGTAAACAGAACGCTCAATAGTTGTCTAATGATAGCATAATTGGGGGTTTTCTGCTTTGTTTCAGCAGACATCATCTTACATAAGTCAACCAATCTTTGAAAACAAGGTCCTTTTTCTAATTTTATGTTGGCTTGGCCGTGATAAAATGAATACAGTTGAAACGTGGTTTCTGGAATGAATTCACTTCTGAAACGGATTACCCAAATATCGCATTTACCCTTATATATTCGTGGTATCAAACGGTGTACTTTTCCTTTGGTAACAAAACTGACAAATGGGGCTTGGGTTTTGGTGGCATCAAAATCTATGAAATGTTCCAGTTCTCCGTGTATTCCTATCAACAATTCCTCGAAATCGTGATTATGTGGTTCGTCAGGTTGTCCAGAAATCTTTTTTGCTTCTTCTTCGTCAACTCTGAATATGTGGAATAGTTTGTTCATCTGATAAGTTGTTCGTTTTTTTAGGTTGCAGCTAACGTCAGTTCGTCTAAAAACCCACTTTCATTTGGGCTTTCTCATCAAAAAT
>CAZPDT010000045.1:0-3137 GCA_964585545.1 uncultured Fluviicola sp. | reverse complement strand
CGAGTTATAGGGTATTGTAGGGAGTGCCACTTCTCTGAGCGGCCGGGACGTTAGCTTCAATGGGCAAGTAACCGTTCCATTCAAAATAATCAATGCATTAAGATATAAAACTTTGTGAAAATCATCAAAACATTATATTGTTATGAAGCCTAAAATAGATATCAATTCATCAAAATTTCAATTTTTAAAGTCTAAAATGGATGCGGAAGTAGAATTGACTTCTCATTTTGATAAAACAGTGACAAATGCTGTTGTGCCTATATGTGCAATACTTAAAACTCGAATGCATCGCTCCCCTAAGAAGAAACCTGAACAAATAGGGAGTGGGGTTATTCTTAACATTAAAAATGAATATTTTTTACTGAGTGCAGAACATGTGTTCAATGGTTTTAGGGGGAAAGCGATATATACAATAGATGGGAATTCTCAGATAAAGGAAGTCACCGGTAATTTATTTTGTAATGAGAATGACATATTTGATGCTGCAGTATTTCATATTAAAAATGAAATATCCCCAGAATTGAAAAAATTGTCTATTTCTCTAAACGACTTAGGCATTGAGTATTTATATGATAAAGATAGACCTTTATATATGATAACAGGATTTAGAGCAAAAGAATCAAACACCGCAGGCGATTATATTAAATTAAAAAGAAGAAGCATACCAACTATTGAAAGTAATAGGTACACCTCATATAATATCGATCCTAAAACTCAAATTATTCTCGCATATGAAAACCATTTATTTTCCAATAATGTATGGGAACAGTCTCCAAAACCAAAAGGGATGAGTGGCGGAGGAATAATCAAAGCACAAGGGACAACATTATTGAATGAAAATGGTGATAGAAGACCTTTTCGAGAAGTGCTTACAGCAATAACAATAGAACATCACAAAAACAAAGGGGGTGAAACGGGGTATTTGGTTGGCACAAAAATTAATATTCATCTCGATTTAATTCAAAAATATGTACCTGAAGTCTTTAAGTAATCTTCTTTCTAAGAAATCTATAAGAAATAATATAACATAATAAGAAAAGAATAAACAATGCAATAAAATCTAAATACTGAGTATGTGCTAAATTCCCAAAGATATCGTCATAGATGGGATGAAACTGCCCTTTTAGTAAATCCGAAGTTAACTGTTTAGTAGTTTCTTTTTGTATAATAGGAAGATTATCAGATCCTAATAAGACCTTTCCAGCTTCATTTAATTGAACTTTTGGCACCTTGATATTTAACATTTTATGAGTAAAAGATAATGCTTCGACTCCCCATCTTGAGAACGTAAAATAACTGATTAATTCAATAATAGGGTTATATATTTTAGTAATTACTCCCGACAACATAACTTGAGGAATAAGAACTAAAGGAACGATACTTAACACTTTATCGGATGTCTTCATAGAAGAACTCAAAAGCAAACCAAGTGAAGTTGAAACTATATTAATTATCAAGAACCAAACAGAAATCTGAAATAAATTATTGAATTTATAAAAGAGATTTAGAATTACGAGAAAACTAAATGTCTGAATAATTCCAAGTAATGAGAGGGAAATTATTTTTGAAAACAAATAGGCGTTGGTCTTTAAATTGAAAAGTGATTCACGTAAAAAAATATGTTTTTCTTTAACAATTTCTCTTGATGCATTATTCACTCCAAACCAAATTGAAGAAATGACAATCATAAATAGAAGGCTCAATGATATTTCTTTAAATATTATTCCTATAAGAATTGCAATTAATGGAGCTTGAAGAATAAGGATTCCTGTATTTAGTTTGTCATTCGTTTTTATCTTAATCATTCTTCTAACTAACCAATAAAGTTGATACAGCCAATTTTCTTTTTCACCTTTAAAATCATTAATGTTTCCTTCTTTTAAGCTGTTAGGGGTTTTAGTACCTGAATTTTCCCAAGTTGATTCACTTGATAGTTTACTATAAACCTCAATTGTTGATGATACTTTAAAGTGTCTCAAATAGTCTGTTGTTTTCCCTTTATAGGCCAATTTTCCATCTTTAGACAAGAAGATAACTTCATCGGCATAATGTAAATCTTCAGGTTTATGGGTAACCATTATTATTGTTGTATTTTCATTTTTCAAAGAGTTTAATATTCCCATAAATTCTTCAATGGATTGAGGGTCTAATGGAGAGGTAGGCTCATCTAATAGGAGAAGCATTGGATGTGTAAGCAATTCAATTGCAATACAGACTCTTTTTCTTTGTCCACCACTTATTGCCGAGTTTAAATTATTACGTATTTTATCAATTTTTAATTGACAGAGCAGCTCATTAATTCTCTCTTTTATAAAATTATCATTCTTGTTTTTTAAACGTAATTTAGCTGCAAAGTATATGGATTGGTACACAGTTAATTGGGGATGAACAACATCATCTTGTGGGACATAGCCAATTTGATTTTTAAAATAATTAAAATGTTTATCTAAACTTAAATCGAACAAATGAATATTACCGCTTGAACGTTTAGATATGCCGTTGAGACTTTTCAGAAGTGTAGATTTTCCGCATCCGGAAGGACCCATTATAGTCGTTAGTGTATTAGGCTTAATATCAAAAGAAATTGATTTAAGTCCTATTTTTCCATTTTTGAAAACTTTTGATAGATTCTTAACCCTAACTGTAGTAGTTACTTCAGTAAGTTTTATTACTTCTCCTTTGGGATTAATTTTATATCTGCCGATTAAAAAGTAATCATTTTTATCAAGAATACATGATCTAACCTGCTTGCCATTAAAGAATGTTCCATTTGTGGAGTCTAAATCCGTTAGTAGATATTTTCCTTTTTCTGTTTCTTCAATTGTAGCATGTCTTCTGCTAATTTCTTTATCTTCAATAACTAAATCATTATTGTTCGATCTTCCTATAGAAAATTTGGATTTCTCATAAGGTTTGTCACTTTCTAATTTACTTTTATCTGACAGACTTAAAAAACAAGTGTTTTTATTCCCAAATTTTATAATATCATTTTTTAGTATTACGCTTGCATCTTTTGGTAATAACCTTTGATTATTCTGATAAGTACCATTTGTGCTATCTAAATCAGTTATTAATGCATCTCTGTATCGTCCTAAAAAAAGTTTACACTTTTCTACCTTAATCCTGGTTTAAATTTA
>CAZPDT010000044.1:0-3161 GCA_964585545.1 uncultured Fluviicola sp. | reverse complement strand
ACCATTTTCAACAATTTATAAAAACAAAGAAGACTGTCGGAAGGCAGTCTTTTTTTTATTGTTACCGATACAAGGAAGAAAAATTGATTTTGACAATGCTTTTATTGTCGATGTACGCACCCCAGAAGAGTACAGTGGGGGAACCTTTAAAGATGCGGTAAATATTCCTTTGAATACCGTCGAAGAAAATATAGAAAAGTTTAAAGGCAAAGAACAAGTTGTCGTTTTTTGCAGAAGCGGCAACCGCTCTGGAAAAGCTATTAAAATTCTTAAGGAACATGGAATTACAAACACGATTAACGGCATCAACAAATCCCATTTAGAGGAACTTGAAAAATAAAGTAGAAGTCTCTCTTCTGCTCTGTTCTCGATACACCTTCACTGCGTTACGGCACTCGAACTGACGATCCTCGATACACTGACACTTTGCTTCGTCCCTCATCGTTTCAAATAAAAGAACCCTTCCTTTACACGGTCCTCATTTTTGGTTATGATATCTCCGCCCAGTTGAATCACGTAATAATACGTTCCTTCGGGGAGTTTGTTGCCTTTTCCAATTGTGGTTTGACTTTGAGAAGTGCCGCTCCAATCATTTTGGTAGTTATCAGAATGGTAAACAAGATTACCCCAACGGTTGTAGATCCATACATTTGTTCCTGGAAATTTCTCGAGATTTTTAATATAAAAAACATCGTTTTTCCCATCTCCGTTGGGAGAAATAGCGCCAGAGACTGTAATTATGGTATTGTCATACACCCAAATTGTTCGGCCGAGGGTGTCTGCACAGGTTTTAGCATTTTGCCAGCCGATAAGTTGCACTTCGTATTCGCCAGCTGTAGTGGCAGAAAACCCAGTAAATGGCTGGAGTTGTTCTTCTCCGTTGAGCAACCAAATTAGAGTATCAGTGTAATGGGAATTGTTTGTAATGTTTACTTGTAACGGCGCTTTTCCACTGAGGGGTTCTGCTGTAAAAGCAAGGGCAGTGTTTGTATAAGAATTGATGATGACTGATGTATCTTCACTTTTGCAGCCATACGAATTGGTATAAAAAACAGTATATTCACCTTTACTTAAATTGGAAAAGGAAGTGTTATTTGTTTGCAAAGTATCACCTTCTGAAGAAACTGCCCACAATGTGTTCCAATTTGTTGGTTTATTTCCGTTAATTGCAATTGTACCGTCATTGTTTACTCCGCATAAAGCAGGGGAAGTATCAAAATTACTTTTTTCTACTTTTGGAGATACAGTTATCCGAACAGGCCGCACCACCGAACAACTGTCATTGTTCCATATTTTAACGGTATATACTTGTGAGGAATCTCCTGAAAAAATGGGATTGGGGCAGTTAGTGCAGCTTAGTGCATTCATTGCCACAGGGGAATCATTTGTTGCTGACCATTCGTATTGTGTGCCGCCCGAAGCATGGAGTTGGAGCGTTTCTCCAGAGCAGAGGGTGGTGTCTTGAGTTGTGGTTACGGAGAAGGTATCGCAGGGGGTGGTATATACTAAAGGAAAAGCAATGTAGTTGTTAAACACATTCATATTTGATTGTGTCTTTAATTTAAAAGAAAAGCTGTTACCAGAGATATAACTTCTGATATCAGCTAAGCCATCGCTTCCATTCATTAAAGAATCAGGTGTATCATCACTTAATCCCATTAAAGAATCTTCGTAATAGAAACAACCTTTTACGCCTGCACCTATATAAATAGAGTCATTCTCGTCTGATCCTCCTATTAAACCTATATTATTTCCATTAATATATACATTACTACCATCCACTACTGTATCCCAAAGAATATCAGAATCAATAGCAAAGCCAACAGGTTTAGAATAATCTATAGGATTCAAATCTTGGATATGATATGTATTCGTTTGTAAAATTAGATCTTGATTATTTAAAATTAGGGAGGCGTTAATTGTATTTCCTGTTGGATAGCTGTAGAATACTATTAGGTAATAGGAGCAAAAGGATGAAGTGCTATTACTAGAAGTTTGTTGAGGAATAGTTAAGGTATAGTAATTTTGATTTGGAGTTATAGAATTTGTTACATCTGTAATATATATCGTAGAATTTATTATAGGAGCATGACTTATTGAATACCCTAAAATAGAATCACTAAAGAAAGAATTATAGTCATTCCCATCAATTAAGAATTTAAATAAAGCAGTATCATTATTCACATTATAATAAATCAAAAATGCTTTTTGAATTGTTGAGTTTGGTTTTAGATGTATATTAAAATAGGAACTAAAGGAACCGTGCCAATTCCCACTAGACGTACCATAAGCAGTTACGCCGCCTCTATAAATATTTTGGTAGTATGTTTTTTGGCTAAATCCATAAGTAGAATTTAAAAATAAAAGGATAAGTAGATAACGAAATATGTTTTTATTTGGAATCATTAGATAATGAATATATAACTCCAAATTTAAATATTTTTTAGAACTTCCACAAATTATTTTAGCTGATTTCTTAAAAATTCAATCTCCTGCTCTAAATGTTTAATTCTTTCTTGATACTGTTGTATTAATAGCTCCGGAACTTTGTTTATTGTTAGATTTTTACCGGCTTGCTCTTGGTTGCAATTGTTAAAAATAATGTTGTCGTCAAAAGACGTTATATCAGTTGGCTCAATATCTAGAACAGCTGATATCTTAGTCAGTTTATCCCAATTTATTTTAGTTTCATTGTTCTCAATCTTACTATATGCACGTTGAGAAACTCCCATCTTTCCCGCCATGTATTCTTGAGTGTATCCTTTTAACTCTCTTAATTGTCTTATTTTGCTACCAATTTCTTTCATAAGTTTTAATTTAAAACCAAAAGTACTAATTTAGAACTAGAACAACAATGAAACTTTATTTTTTCTTTTATAGTTTTGATGTATAGTTTTTTATTTATTGCAAAATGCAAAACTCTTTTGAAAATTTAACTCATTAAAATTAAATAACCATGAAACGATTACTTTTACTCTTTACATTATTGTCATTTTTTGGTACAAACCAAATTTTTGCACAAAATCCAAAATGGATTTTACCTCCTTATCAATATAAAGTTGGATTAGTTTTACCCCAGCCCCTCCCCACTGTCTCTCCATCGCAAAATGGCTGGCACACGGGAGGTCTTTTCACCACTGCCGCAAATATGCAATTGGATG
>CAZPDT010000043.1:0-3309 GCA_964585545.1 uncultured Fluviicola sp. | reverse complement strand
TTATTAACAATCAGTTTGTTGAATATTGGTAGGGTTTTTAGACAGTTTGACGGTTTGTGGCTTTGCGAAGGCGGCAACTTTTACCACCTAATTTTATTCGAATCCGACACGCTAAAATTAAGAAAAAATGTTCAATCGAAGCCGTTTACTGCCGCTTTTGCAAAACCACTTGTTGTGTTGCCGTTGCGGTATCCGTTATGTTTGTTTTCTATAAATTTCATCTCTCACATAACTCGCATTTAACCAAAAACAATGTTTCGTGTATTTCGTTAATCCCGTAATCTTATCTTTTTTAGGTAGGGGATAGGTGTCATTTGCATTTCTGGCGTGTGGTCTGACGTGGCTTATTCTATTTTCAGATTTTTTAGGAAAATGAGTTAACCTTCTGCCTGTTTCCGTTACTTCTGAAACTATTTTACCTTGTTTGATATTGTTTTTCGTCGTGTTCCACACTTTTTTGGCAATTTCAATATCTGATTGTGGCATATTCCAAAAACGTACTTTTCGTAGGACAAGTTTGTCGTTGTTAAATTGGTAAAACACAAAGAAAAATTTACTTTCCAAAATGTTTTTGAAATCGGATTCTTCCCAATCGGTTTCAACCAATTCTTTGTATTTGAATGTTGGAAAAGAAATATCTTCTTTTGGTAAGTTATTTTCTTTCAGGCGAATTGTTTTTACGATTATATCTGCCTTTTCAAACTCTTCAATTCTTTTATCTAGTCCAATACCTAAAATTGCCTTGGTTAAATTGGCGAAATAACTCTTCGCTTTTTGGTTTAATTCAAGTTTAAAATGGACTTCAATTTGTTGAGCTGTTTTACCATAAAAAGGTTGGAATTTTGATATAATGAATTGCTCAATAGTTTCTCTGTCAAGAATATCAGGTCTTTCAACAATTTTACCAAAAGTACCCTTTTCTCCTTTGGAAATTTGAGCAATAACATGATTGACATAACCTTGTTTAAGTGAATATGCTCTTTGTTTGGCTTTTTCATCGTTAAATGGTTGTTCTCTTAAAGACTTAGCTGCTGTTGGACCTTTTGTGCAAGCTCCGAGATAAAAAGTATCACCTTCAGAAATTTCGTGTGCTTTTCCGTCTAATATCTTTTGATTTATGGTCTCCCAATCGTGTTTTATGATTTTTAAATCTTCGTTTGGATATTTCCAATCATCTACCAATTTTATGAGGTAGTCAACCAAGTTTGTTTCTTTATCCCATAAGTAGAACACAAGTAACAAATGAGCATTTTTCTTCCAAAATGAACTGTTCTCAAAATCTTCTTTATGTACTTCTAGATAGTTGATTATGTTAAGAACCAACCGTTCTTTTGAACGAAAATCTCCGTTTTTCAACGTTTTTAATGGGCTTGATTTAAGTTCTAAACCTGCTTCTTTAAAATCTGGCTCTGCATCAGAATTTGGCTCATATCCAAAGTAGAATTTTTCTAAGGTCTGCCCAAAGTTTCCTTTTCCTTTGTAGCCGTGTTTTTCAATTTCAGCACCACAAACTTCGTGTAAAGATTTGTTTTTTAGTTTTTGGGCAAATTCAATTATCGATTCTGCCGAATTTATATCATATTCACGCATACTCAAACTTGTAGATTTGGTTATAAAGTTCTTCTCCCAATTTTTCTATTACGCCAACCACTAATGCATTACCCATAAAAAAGGCTCTTTTGTTATCAGTAATTCCTTCTAATTTGGTGTGGTTGTCGGGAAACATATTTAGGCGTTCTAATTCTACTGGTGTTAGTCTTCTCAAGCCACGATCGGTTTTTACAACGTGTTTAAACCTTGAAGGCGATTTGCCACCTTCTCCCGTTATAATTGTTCTTGAAGGCTTGTCTAAAGCATCAGGGTAAGTCATTCCACCTTCTGAATATTTGTATTTGTGTCCGCTTTTTGAAACCCGCTCAAAGGATTTTGCGCCTTTCAGATATTCCCATTTTTCTTTGTCATCTTCGGGAATGAAAAAATCTTTAGTTACTTCTCCATTTTGTAAAACTTCTTTTAGAATGGCTTGCGGACCGTCATAATCGGGTTTTGTTTTCAGCGTGGAAACGCTTCCATTAATCATCAAGCCGGTATTTTCAAAAGGGGAATTTTTACCATTTTTGTTGAAGTTGTTAGTAATTTCTACCAAATCTCCATTTAATTCAAATTTAGGGCAAAATAATTCTGGTTCATTTTGTACCGGGAAAGCATTTGCAATCGTTCCATCTTTCAAAAGCCAATCTAATTTTTTCGATTCCTTTAATCGTTTATACAAATCTGTCGATTTGTGATAACCGAGGATAAAAATACGTCTTCTTCTTTGTGGCATTCCGTATTCTGCTGCGTTGACAACTCTCCATTCTACGGCATATCCTAATTGGTTAAGGCTTTTTAACATTATGGCAAAGTCTCGTCCACGTTGGCTTGCAGGGGATTTTAAAAGCCTGTCCACATTTTCTAAAAAAAGGTATTTGGGTTTGTTCTTTTTCTCGTGTAATATTCTATGAATAGACCACCATAAAACGCCTTTTTTGCCTTCCAATCCCTTTGAATTGTGTAATGTTGTCGCAACTGAATAATCTTGGCAAGGGAAACCACCACATAACAAATCGTGGTCAGGAATTTCATCGGTTGGCACTTTTGCAATGTCAACATTTGAATGATTTTCTTTGCCAAAACGTGCTTCATAAACCATTGAAGCGTGTTGTATTTTCGTCGCAGGTTCCCATTGGTTGCTCCAAATTATCTTGTAATTATGCTTTTCCAAACCAAGTCGGAAACCACCAACCCCTGCAAATAATTCCGCTACTCTAAGTGTTTCATTTTCCATTTTCCTGCGCTTTTAAATATTGGATTTTCTCTTCTGCCACTTTTAGTATCTCGGAAGTTGATTCGGCATATTTTAATTCTTCCGCTATTTTGTCAGAATACCAATTTATCGTCAATTCTTCTTCAGGAATATTGTAAAATTTGGCAAGTCGGGTTAGTTGTTCTCGTGTGGGTTTTCGCTCATCCTTTTCAAATTTACTGATAAGAGATTGGTCAATATCCACTTCTGCCGCAACTTTCCTAAGAATAAGGCATCTTTTTTGTCTTGCCGATTTTAATACATTTCCCAAAGTTTTCATTGGTCAAAATAGTTTTAGACTAATATTGTCCAAATTTATAAAACATATTTCAATTAGCAAGATTTTTTTTGATTTTTCTTCGATTTTGGGATTTTTCTTTTGGGTAGGATTTTTTCTTTAGCAATGGCACACAACGTCCCGGCCGCTCAGAGAAGTGGCACTCCCTACAATACCCTATAACTCG
>CAZPDT010000042.1:0-4924 GCA_964585545.1 uncultured Fluviicola sp. | reverse complement strand
AGTCAACAAATGGTTGGTAGTATGTAGTCTGATGGTTGGGTTATAAGTAAGTTACCCAACATTACAAAAACACGTGTAAACAGGGAAAAACAACGGTTTGACATGAAGACATTACGAAAATATGAAACTTTAAAGTGTTATAAAAGACTTATTTATGCTTTTATAAACAATTTTATTTTTGAGAATAAATCATCTCATATTTCTAGTTTGAAGCCTCCGTGACTTTCACTTTTAGTCAAAAAAAGTAGAATTACTTAGAAAAATAACTTAAATTTAGATTAAAATGAAAAATAAATATAAAATAACGGCAATGCTTGTAGGATTATTATTTCTTGCAAGTGTTTCTTATGCACAAAAAACTTATGTGAATAAGGAATGGGATAATTCAACTGGAAAAGTTGGAAACATCCAAAGAACAGCATCAGCGGTTGATAACTTTGGAAATCTAATTGTAATTGGAAACACCATGAATCAATCCAATAACTCTGATGTTTTAATTACGAAATACAATACTAATGGTCATATTTTATGGGAACAAACCTATAATGGCTCTGGAAATAGTGATGATTATGGAGTACAATTAAAAATCAACAATTCAAACGAAATATTTGTTGCTTCTGCACTTCAAGAGCAGACCAGTATGGATTTTGGGCTTCTTAAATACTCTCCTTCTGGAAATTTAATATGGGCTAGCACTTGGGATGGATCAGCAAATGGAATGGATATTCCTGCAGATTTGGATATTGATAGCTCTGGAGACATTTACCTTGTTGGGGGTTCAGAATCTTTGAATACTTTCTCTGACTATGCTATCGTTAAGTTTAATGAAAATGGTACATACCAATGGCATACAACTTACGACTATGCAAACCTTCATGATGCTGCAACAAGTTTAGCCATTCATACGAACACTCTAGTTGTTTCTGGAGCCTCTGCATCAACTTTAACAAGTTGGGATTATGCAACCTTAGAAATTAAAAAAGAAGATGGAGTTGTTCTAAATGAAAAAAGAACAACCGTTCAAGGAGTTGGATTAGACAATGTTGTGGCAGTTACTTCTGATGGGAATAACAATACTTATATAACAGGCTATGTTGAAATTAACGGCAATAGAAACATTCAAACTTTAAAAATTAATTCAAATTTCGACTTAGAATGGGTCAAAAATTTTGATGGTGGATTAGAAGATGTAGGTAGAGCTATTGGTGTTGATAATTTCGGAAATGTCTATATTACAGGTACGAAAGAAAACCCTAAAGGAGGGAAAGATTATATAACTATTAAATACTCCTCCGATGGAACAGAACTTTGGCAAAGAGAATTTGGTTCATCAGGTAGCGACAATATTGCCAAAGCTGAACATTTAGCGATTACAAATCAAGGAGATATTATTGTAACAGGAACTCTAAAAGATGAAAATGACTCAAAAGAGTTTGCAACTATCAAATATACAACAGATGGAGACGTAAAATTCGTTCAAAAGTTTGATGCAGGAAGTCAAGAGAATGAGGCAAAATCTGTAACAATTAGAGGAGATGATATTTTTGTTTCAGGAATTTCTAAAATTAATGGAATTAACAAAAACGCTACTGTAAAATATTCTTCAGCAAATCGAGTAGTCGAACCAAGAATTGTTAACGGTATAGAATCACATGCGAAAGGCGAAATTATTGTTCGTTTTGATGAATCTGCTATAATACATGCAGCAGTCGATAAAAGAGGATTTAACTATGGAACGTTAAGCGATTTTGTCCAACCTAATATAATTAATGATTTACAAAGCGTTTATCCGGAAATACCATGGGGAAGAGCAAAAACCTATAAAATATTTAGACACTTTACAACTACTGACAGTGTATTTGTAAATAGATTAGGTGATGAAGTAAAAATTGAGCCGTTTTGGGCTATATTGTTAATAGATGTTGGTAAGGCAAATGAAGTAACTGTTTGTAATGCAATAAACACAGGGCAACCTCTTTTTCCTTCAATTAAATATGCCCATACAAACGGTTTTGTTGAATTATTGGTTGACGACCCTTATTTTTCTTCCCAACATTCTTTAGTTTCTGCTAATTATCCAAATGCACATATTAATATTGAACCTGCGTGGGATATTGAACCTGGTTCCGATAAGATAAAAGTAGGAGTAATTGACACTGGTGTTAAATGGGATCATGATGATTTTGGTGGTTTCTTCAATGGTTCAGCTTCCAAGATTAAAGGAGGTTACGACTATGAAATAAATCAAAGTTTGGAATACACACCCAATCATGGTGACCCAATAGTTGGAGGCTCAGGAAATGGGCACGGTACAAAGGTGGCTGGAATTATTGGGGCATTAAGAAACAATAATGATGGAATCGCTGGAATTGCAGGAGGAAACTGGCCTTATGAAAATGTTATTCCTGGAGATGGCACACAACCAGATCCCAATCCAGTTGAACATAATATAGGGGTTTCAATACATGGCTTTAGAGCTATTGGGATCGGTCTAACAGCAACAGAAGTAACCGAAGCAATGCTGGACGCTTCTACATGGACATCTCTTTATCCTCAATCTATGGATATTATTAACAACAGTTGGAAAAGGAATGTACCGTATTCAGAAGAAGTACCCATTATAACTACCCAAAATATGTATAAAGATGCACAGCGTCAAATCTTTAGAAACGGTGTAATAAATGTTTGCTCAAGAGGGAACGACAATAACCAGAAAGGATACTTCCCTGCCTATGCTGAAAGAGAAGAATGGGTTATTAGTGTTGGGGGAAGTGATAAAGATGGATACAAACACCCGAAATCTTCGTATGGTGGTGATGTAGATTTAATTGCTCCGTATGATACTTTATTAGTTTTCTCGACTCAAAATAACTCTACAAGTGATTATGGGAAATTTTCAGGTACTTCAGCAGCCGCTGCCCATGTTTCAGGAGTTGCTGGGTTAATGTTGAGCCACATTGATTGGCAGTCCACAACGCCTAATAATCTTGCACCTGATGATGTAGAGTTTTTGTTGCAACGGTATGCTAATGACAGGGATACGAGCTATGGTATACATTATGCTAACGGTTATGATGACTATTCAGGTTGGGGGCTTTTAGATGCAGGTGCTGTAATGCAAAAAATCGATAGAACGGAATATATTGTAAAGCATATCAAAAAGGAATTGCCAATTCCAACTAATCTTAATAATGTTCCTCAAGTTTCTGGAGAATTCTTTTTCAGTAATAATGATTTAGCTCATGGGAAATATCAAGGAACTATCTATGAGGTTTCCTATAATTTAGACAATAATCTATATGCGGGAGACATTATCCTTGATTACTGGCCTTTAAATAGTTATACAACCCTTCTAGATAATCAAATTAGTCCAACTCCAACCTTTATAGACAGAGAAAATGCTAATTACATCACAAGTATGAATAATAATTCTGGGGATGTGAAGGGAACAATTATACATTTAACACAAAAGCCAAATGGAGATCCAATTGACTATTGGTATCCAGCGAAGCCAGGAGAGTTGGTAAGAGTCGGTTATACTTTACATTTACAATCGGATTATGCAGGGTTAGATGAAGAAGATGGACAAACATTTAATTTGTCATGCTATCCAAATCCATCATCAAATGATGTCACAATCAACTTTGTACTTTCCGAATATTCGGATGTTCAATTGGAAATCTTTGACATAAATGGAAGACTTGTCTATAATAAAGATAAATCGAACTACTCTATTGGCGAACATTCAATCAATATCAATTCAACACCTTGGTCAAAAGGTATGTATTTTATAAAACTTAAAGCAAATGAAACAAGTAAGACAATTAAGTTTGTTAAGCAGTAGTTTGTGTTTGGTTCTTATCCTTTTTGCTTCTTGCAAAAAGGATAAGATTCCAAATGTTACTGCTAACAATGGAAACAATGAATCTGTCCTATGTGAAGATTTTAATTGGGAAGAAGGATTTATCACTTTAGATGAATATTACGGAGATACTACGTATTCACAACCTTGTTTTAGTCCTTTTACGGATGATGAGTTTGTTTATATTAGAGGAGGAGTCGCTAGTTCAGCTGAGTTAGTGAAACATATAATTTCAACTGGTGAAGATATCGTTTTATGTAATGCAAATGAAACTATAGGATTAGGTATTAGTCAGCCCGATTGGGGGAAACAAGGTAAGATTGTTTTTAGTGTTGGAACAGGAAGTTCAGGAGTTGGATACATAATTAATGATGATGGGAGTGAATTACATCAATTTTTGCCTTCAAATTTGCACTTTGCTTTTCCGAAATTTAATGGAAATGGAAGTGAAATACTGGCTACAGGGCCTGCCTTCAATGGATTGAGACCTATTTACGATTTGAATGCTAATATTATGGATTCATTACCTTACTACTTCAATGGTTCTGTTGGTGTTGGAAGTCCAGCAAGCTTTGATGGAGAAATTAAAAATGGTCTCTTTGCTTTCGCTGACTTAACTCAAACGCCAGCAGATAAAGGTCTAGGTTATATTATTTCAGATACAATTTTCAGTCCAATAATATCTACAAACAACCCAGATGGATATACACTTACAGATGTAGATAAATACCAAAATTATATTTATTATGTTATTTACGGTTTAGGTTTTTACCAGTACAATGAATTGACGGGTACAACAAAACTTCTACAAGAAATGTGTGAAACAAGGGAAATCATTTATATCAGTGTTTCTCAAATTTCTGGTAATATTTTAATAGAGGAAATACATAATTCAAAACTAAATGAATCTGGTGGTGTTTTAGTGCAACCAAATATTTATTTATTAAACCCTTATACGATGGAAAAAACACCAATTCTAGTTAAGAAGTAACGTTGGGTAACAGCAAATAAGCACAATCCCGAATCGTACCTCTCGGGACTGTGCCTATTTGCAAAACGTTA
>CAZPDT010000041.1:0-5437 GCA_964585545.1 uncultured Fluviicola sp. | reverse complement strand
TCTATTCAACATTTGTGCTAAAAGTCGGCTCCATCGCCAATTTGCCAGCCGTTAGCGGACACCCTAAAAAAACGCTTCGAGAAAAAAATACGATTTAGGAAAGTGAAAACCCCACCGCACAAATGGCACATTTGGTTTTGCCAACGCACAAGCCAACGCTTCAAAAACCAAAAGAGCCATTTTTTGCCCACGCACGCCCAAACTTCGGTTAAAATTCCTATTTTTAACATTTGAAACAAGATTGAGTGAATAGATGAATCTAAGAATATTAAAACCCAAGAAAGCTTTAAACAAAGCCTATCTGAAAGTAAAGCCACACCGAAACAAAATTGAAGATTTCAAGAATCATCTCATCTCTTTACTTGGCAGAATCAATGAAGCTGAAACAGAAGAATTTCACAAAAACTTAGTCATTGATTTTCTAAATTCTACTTACTACAAACCCGAATATTTCATAAATACCAAAGGACGTAACGACCTTGTTATCCATAACGGAAAAACGGCAAAAACTTCGGTTGGTGTTATCATTGAAGCCAAAAGTCCAACAAATAAGGCAGAGATGATTACTACCGAAAACCTGAATCGGAAAGCCTTTCAGGAATTGGTGCTTTATTATCTTCGGGAACGGATTACACACAAAAATCTTGAAATAAAACATTTGGTAGCTACCAACATCAACGAATGGTTCATTTTCAACGCCACGACATTTGACCGACTTTTTGCCCAAAACAAAACGTTGGTCAAGCAATTTAACGATTTTGAAAATGGAAGATTGGCAGGAACAAAAACCGATTTTTTCTACAAAGAAATTGCTGCCCCTTTTATTGAGAACATAAAAGCGGAAATTGAATTTACCTATTTCAACTTTCAAAACTATCAAAAACCGCTACGCAACGACAGTAAAGCAGACGACAATAAACTCATTTCGCTTTTCAAACTCTTATCGCCCGAACATCTTCTAAAGTTGCCTTTTGTCAATGACAGCAACAGCCTTGACAAGAAGTTTTACAGCGAACTCTTACATATTATCGGGTTAACAGAAACCAAATCGGGCAGTAAAAAACTCATTGAACGAAGCAAGGGAAAAGACCGAAACGCAGGAAGCATCCTTGAAAACACCATTACCCGATTGGATAGTTTGGATATTGTCAGCAGACTGAATAAGCCGAGCCAATTCGGAAAGAATGCCGAAGAACGGCTTTTTAACGTGGCGTTAGAATTAACGATTACTTGGATTAATCGGGTGTTGTTTTTGAAATTGATGGAAGCCCAACTGTTGAAATACCACAACGGGAATTCCGATTACGCTTTCCTTAATGCTAAAAAAGTGGGCAGTTATGACGACCTGAACAGCTTGTTTTTTCAAGTGTTGGCAAAGCCCCTAAAAGATAGAAACGATGAAGTAAAAAACGATTTTGGTAACGTTCCTTACCTTAACTCTTCCCTTTTTGAAACCACCGATATTGAGAGAGAAACGGTTTATATTAGCTCGCTCAAAGATGATAAAAAGATTCCGATACATTCTCAAACGGTACTCAAAGACCAAAACGGAAAGAAACGGAAAGGCGAAATTTCAACCTTGCACTATCTTTTTGAGTTTTTAAATGCCTACGACTTTAGCAGCGAAGGTTCGGAAGAAATTCAGGAAGAAAACAAGACCCTGATTAACGCTTCTGTTTTGGGTTTGATTTTCGAGAAGATAAACGGCTACAAAGACGGTTCATTTTTTACACCCGGATTTATCACAATGTATATGTGCCGGGAAACAATTCGGAAAGCAGTTATTCAGAAATTCAACGAAACGCAAGATTGGCATTGCAAATCCATAGCAGACGTTTACGATAAAATTGAAGACCGCAACAAAGCCAATGAAATTGTAAACAGTTTAAAAATTTGTGACCCTGCCGTTGGTTCAGGGCATTTCTTGGTGTCTGCACTCAATGAGATAATTGCCATAAAAAATGACTTAAAAATCCTGCAAGACCGAGAAGGCAAACGCTTGAAAGAATATCAAGTGGAAGTGGTCAACGATGAACTTGTTGTTACCGATGAAGATGGAGAATTATTTGAGTATCACCCCAATAACAAAGAAAGCCAACGCATACAAGAAACCCTATTCCACGAAAAACAAACCATTATCGAAAATTGCCTGTTTGGAGTGGATATTAATTCCAATTCGGTAAAAATTTGTCGCTTGCGGTTGTGGATTGAGTTGTTGAAAAATGCGTATTACAAAAACGAAACGGAATTAGAAACGCTACCGAATATTGACATCAACATCAAGTGCGGTAATTCCTTAATTAGCCGTTTTGATTTGGAATCCGACCTGAAAAAGGCATTAACAACAAGCAAATGGAACATTGACAGCTATCGCTTAGCTGTTTCTTCTTATCGCAATGCCGAAAGCAAAGAACACAAACGGGAAATGGAAAAACTGATTGACGATATAAAATCGGATTTCAGAAGTGAAATTTCAATGAACGACCCGAAAATGAAACGCCTGCGCAAACTTTCGGGCGAGCTGTTTCAACTTACCCAACAAACGCAACTTTTTGAACAAACCAAACGGGAAAAAGCAGCGTGGAACAAGAAAGTAAAAGAGCTGACTACGAAAACCAAAAAGTTAGAAACGGAAATTGAAGAAATCAAAAACAACAAAATTTATGAAAACGCCTTTGAATGGCGGTTTGAATTTCCCGAAGTACTAAACGATGATGGTGATTTTGTGGGGTTTGATGCGGTGATTGCTAATCCGCCGTATATCAGACAGGAAGAATTTGCACCGCTTAAAACTCATTTAAAAGATAATTATCCAGTTTTTAATAGTACGGCAGACCTTTATGTTTACTTTGTTTCTTTAGGTTTTAATGTCTTAAAAGAAAATGGAAAATTTGCCTATATTTTGCCTAACAAGTGGATGAGAGCCGGATATGGATTTGAGTTAAGACAATTTTTAGAGAAAAAGGAAATAACAGCTATAATTGATTTCGGAGACTTGCCTGTTTTTGAAGAAGCGACTACCTATCCTTGTATTTTACAAGTAACCAATGCAGACAATGAACAAAATTTTTCAGCAACAGAAATAGAATCTTTGTCTTTTGCTGAAGGTCTTGAAAATTACATTAATAAAAATACGTTTATAGTTGAAAAAAACGCTTTATCTGATAGTGGTTGGAGTTTAATCGACAAAAAACAAAGTAAACTTATTCGAAAGATTGAAGAGAATGGTAAACCCTTATCTGAATTAGGAGAGGATATTTTCTTTTATGGTATAAAAACAGGTTACAACACAGCTTTTATAATTGATTCCAACAAAAAGGAAGAACTTATAAACGAAGATCCCAAAGCGGAAGCAATCATTAAACCGATTTTGAAAGGGCGAGATATTAAAAGATATGAATCACCTACTGCCGATAATTATATCATCTTAGCTAAAAGAGATATTGATATAGAGAACTATCCATCTGTTTATAACCATTTACTCACACACAAAGAAAAGTTAGAAAAAAAGGCAGGGAGCGGAAAATGGTATGAGCTTCAAGCCAGCCCGGGAGACACAGAAAAGTTTGAGCAACTAAAAATAATGTACCCCGATATTTCTAAGAATTTGAACTTTATCTTGGACACTAAAGGGAATTACAGTGTCAATACAGTATATAATATTGGCATTGATTCTAAAGGATTGCTTGGTTTTTTAAATTCAAAACTATTTCACTTCTATTTCAAAACGGTTTCCAATTCAATCCGCGGTGGCTATTTCAGATTTTTTACAAGCTATATGGAGAATAGCCCAATCCCTGACGGATTAGAAGTTTTAGAACCCGTTGTCAATCAAATAATAGAACAGAAAAAAGAAAATTCCGATGCCGATACGACAGAATTAGAGACAATTATTGATGAATTGGTTTTTAAAATATATGGCTTAACGGAAGAAGAAATTGAAATAATAGAAGAATTCTTATTGGAAGACGTAGATTCCATTACAAAACTTTTGGAATCGACTAAAAAACTGAGAGAAGCTCTAAAGGTTCCGAATACTATATCCAGTATTATGGAAAAAACACGTCTGAGTGGAATTGGGAAGATTTTAGAAGCAACAGAACCAATGAGAAGATTAACGGAGAGATTACAATTTAATAGTCCACTATCCGACCTAATAAAACAGCAAAATAAGTTCTCTAACCTTGCTTGGAATAGCGATTTATTGAAAACTACTCAACGAATGAGAAGTCTAATGGAAGCGGTTAAAGTTTCAAATCCTATGGCGGATTTTATAGAAAGTCAAAAAAGGATAACAGACACATTTAAACCAACTTACTTATCATCCGTTTCCAACAGCATTAAAACAATTAAACCCTATCAATCCATATTTAACCAATCCCGAACCTTAGAATTGCTAAATTCGATTCAAAATAATCCTGCAATCGAAGCTGTAAAATCCATAAATCGGCAATACGATTCCATTTTTGGCTCTATACGTAAGATTACGAATCAAACAAACCAATTTCAGAAGACCCTTGCAGAAATCAACAGTTGGCGTTTAATTATTGACAGAATCAACTTAACTGCACTTAAAAACGAAAATTGGGGTTTCATACAAGAATTTCAAGAGAATACGGAAAGTCTTTTCACTCTGTCAGACCAAGTTATAAATGGTGAGATTTCAGAAGAAGATTTTTTGAACCAATCACAGGAAAGCATAGTAAATAACCGCAATTGGATTAACGAAAATAATTGGTGGATTTCTCTCTTATTTTCAATTGTTTTTAGTCTTTATTTATTTCGATTGGGCGGTAAATCGACAAACAAAATTATAACCGAATTAAAAGAAATTAAGACTGAGAATAAGGAAATCAAAGCTAAACAGAAAAATATTATAAATCTTGTTCAAGAAATTACATCACAACAAAAAAACAGATTCGTAACTTTAGAAGAAAACACGCCAGTTCATATAAGTTGTGATGGAAGTAGTGAAATCTTAGATTCGATACCTAAAAACACAGAAGTCTTTGTCGCTTATAAAGAAAGTGAATGGTGGTTTGTTAATTTTAAAAACAAACAAGGCAGTTTACCCGAATCAGGTTGGATAATGAAAAAATATTTGGATAGAGAAAACTAAAAAAGGAAGCCCACGCTTTTGGTGGCACATTTGCAATTCGCACAAACCCACCGCACAAGGCAAAAATTGCAAAAGAGCCACCAAGCCAACGCACCGCAAAGCGAAGAAACCAAACGGATAAAAAAAAGGGCGATCCGCTAACAGGCGGTTTGAACGCAAGAGCGGGTAAACGTCTTCGTTTGAACATTTTTTACTAATTTTAGCGTGTCGGCTTCGATTAAAGTTTAGTGGTTTAAATCCGCTCCTGCGTCAAGCCGCAAGAACGTTGGGCGCAATTAAATGGCGCGTTAAATAAATAGCCCGGCCGAGAAATATAAA
>CAZPDT010000040.1:0-5546 GCA_964585545.1 uncultured Fluviicola sp. | reverse complement strand
GTTATTAACAATCAAATTGTTGAATTTAGGTGGGTTTTTAGACAGTTTGACGGTTGGCAAATGAAGCGCTTGGCCACGCCTTTAACCTATAAACTTCCTTACGAAGATAACAATTTCCTTTTAACCAATCAACTTGCTACGAAGAAATTCACCGTGGCTGGCGCTTATTTGCTGGTTAGCTTCTGTGGGCATATTTTTTTCGTTAAATATCAAAAAAATGATAATATTCTTAAGAAGAGTAAACTTAAAAATTAACAATAAATGCACAAATACTCTGTTATTTATTGATATTACCGTATATTTGTGAAAATAGAAATTAATATGAACCTTGAACAACTATTTAAAGTGAATGATGGTTACCTTGAAAGTAGTAAGATTCGGCAAAAAAGAAATTACTATTATCAGCTTAAAGAAATGCTGGAACAAAATATTGTAACGAAGCTTAAAAACGGATTGTATAAACATAACTCTCTAGCTTCGTCTAATGAGTATATAGAAATTTCTCTTATGTATCCAAAAGCTGTGATTTGTCTTTATTCTGCATGGAGTTATTACGATCTTACTACATTTATCCCCAAAGAATATCATATTTCAATTCCTAACAAAGAGAAAATGAAAGTAGAAAGTTACCCTCCTTTGAAATTATATTATTGGAGTGAACCTTATTATAAGTTGGGAAAAATTAAAGATGGAAAGATTGCAATCTATTCAATAGAACGGACTGTTTGTGATGTGATTCGTTTTAGGAATAAGGTAGGAATGGACTTGATGAAGGAAGTGTTAGAGAATTATCTGAGACGAGAGGATAGAGATTTGAGGGAACTCAGACTCATCGCAAAAAAATTGAATATGGAAAAAAAGTTGAACGAATATATAGAGATAATGTTATGAATAAATCAGCTTCCATAAGACAACGATTATTGAACATAGCAAAGGCAGATGAGACCATAACATTTCAAACAATTATCATTCGATATATTCATGAATGTATTTTAATGCGTCTGGCTAATTCTAATTACAAAGACAACTTTTATTTAAAGGGAGGCACGTTGATTTTCGCGTTGCAAGAAGAAGCAAAA
The DNA here is from genome assembly GCA_964585545.1 of uncultured Fluviicola sp. GTDB lineage: Bacteria > Bacteroidota > Bacteroidia > Flavobacteriales_D > Crocinitomicaceae > Brumimicrobium. Next base: position 4,467 of record CAZPDT010000040.1, on the reverse strand, counting down.
CGGCCAACTAAAGATATAGATTTGTTAGGATACAATATTTCGAATACCAAAGAAGATATTCTTACCATTTTTCAAGAAATTGCAAAGATAGTAATTGATGATGCTGTAGTCTTTAATTATAAAAAAATTACCGTTGAGTCAATTCAAGGGAATGAGAAATACAAAGGACTACGTGTACATATGGAAGGAAAGTTCGATTCTATCGTTCAACGGATACAAATTGATATTGGTTTTGGCGATGTAATTATCCCTGAACCTATGGCAATTCAATACCCTCTTTTGCTAAACACGGATACAACACTCCCCTTAAAGGGATACACAATTGAGTCTATCGTAGCAGAAAAGTTACAAGCGATGTGTAAATTATCCGTTTTCAATAGCCGTATGAAAGATTTCTATGACGTGTATTTCTTATTAAGCCAAAATCAATGTGAAAAAGAATTGTTAAAACAAGCAATTGTAGCGACTTTTGAAAGACGAAACACCAAGATAGATCCACATGTTGCTTTTATGGATGAACTTATAGATAATGACAATTTAAGGATTAAATGGGAAAGGTTTTTAAGTAGAAATTCACTAGAATTAGAGGTTTCATTGAATCAAATTGTTATTTTTATACAAAAAAACATCAAGAAATTATTTTAAAAAATACGAGTAATAAAAATAAATCTTTTTAGCCTGTAAATGACCTTATAGAATGATAAAATTCAACGATTACAATTTAATACGACAACTAGGAGAAGGTGGGATGGCAACTGTACATCTAGCGCAAGACCTAGTTAATGACAGAGAAGTCGCTATTAAGATTTTGAAACCGGAATATGTATTAAATAGAAATATAAGAAATCGATTTATTGATGAGGCTAAAAACCTTTTACGTTTGGAACATCCTAACATAGTTAAGGTATATGATTATTTTAACGATGAGAAAGATGTAGCGATTGTAATGCAATACATATCCGGATCAACTTTGAAGGATATTATCTCGGAAAGTAAATTATCAGACAATGAGATAAAAGATCTGTTAAAAGATATGGTAAGTGCACTTAGTTACATTCATAAAGAAGATTTAATTCATCGTGACATTAAACCATCTAACTTTATACAAGATAAAAATGGTAAGTTAATCCTAACAGACTTTGGGATTTCAAAAGATACTACAGAGCAATTTGATGACCATACACTAACTTCAACCTCTATGAATTTAGGAACACCTATGTATATGAGCCCTGAGCAAATTAAAAGTATTAAAGGCGTTACTAAATTAACGGATATATATAGTTTAGGGGTTATCTTATGGGAAATGGTTTCAGGAAAAAGAGTGTATGATAATGATACACTTTCTACTTTTGACTTACAACTGAAGATTGTTCAGGAAAAATTGCCTTTAACCAACACAATTTGGGATGGCTTGATTCAAAAGGCAACTGAAAAAAGTGAACATAAACGATTGAGTGATATTAATAATTTCTTATTACCTAAAAAATTCATATCAGATGATGATAAAACCTTGTTAGCCCCTGATTATCGTGAAAGTAACATACAAAAACCAAGAAAAAAGAAATATCTCTTTTTAGTTCTTTTAACTCTAACTGTAGCCTCAATAGGAGTATTCAGTTGGGTAAAATTTGTCAGTATACCGTCAGAATTACAAGTGCAAAAAAACAGCGCAAATGATTCGTTGTGGAGTGAAGTAGTTGAAGTAGGAACAATAGAGAAATACCAAAAATATATAGATTCATTACCTAATGGTAAATATACTTCCTTGGCTACACATAAAATAGATAGCTTAAAAGAAGAGAAGTGGGAATCAGTTGAAGAAATAGATGGGATTACAAGCTATCGAAAATATATCGATTCCTTTCCGAATAGTAAATACGTTTCTGAAGCTGAAAAGAGACTTAAAGAAATCGAAAATAAATATTGGAATAAGGCGTTAAAAGAGGACGAACCAATGTATTATCATCAATATATTGATTCTTTTCCTGAAGGAAAATATATCTCTTTAGCCCAAACTAAAATTGAATCGTTTGAAAAAAATAAAAATTTAGCTATAAAGTATAAAAACCCTCAGGGTAGGGAATATTATAAAGTTACAAATAGCATACTATTTTGGACGTTCGATAATAACAGAATCTGGTACGCTAAAAAAGACTTTCCATTATATGCTAAACCATATGATAGAAGAGCGATTGAGACTATAAAAAAAGGTGAAAAAATCATAGGTCTTGATGTAGAGTATCATTATTATAAAATGAATAGGGTTGTAGTTCAAAAATTAAATATGAATTCCCCATTTGACGGATGTCCAAATGGAGATGTTAAGGTTGGGGACACTATACTACTACTTAATTCAGAAGGGGAATGCTATTGGAATGCTATAAATAATAATAGGTTTATAGGAGTCCATTTTTCGGATGAAGGTAAAATCATAGGTGAATCTTTGTATGATGGGTGTAATATGATTGAGGGAAAAAGAATTTCGTTTGATGAAGAATACATTGTGTGGGTCAAGGTACAATCAAGGAGTCGAGAAATAGGGTGGATTAGGTTTTCTAGCCGAGAAGATTTTTTAAATAATGTGAATATTGTTAATGCTTCTATGTAATTTATAATTTTTTATGAGAATAGTTACTATTATTAAATCTGATCAAGGATTAAAAAGAGAGAATAATGAAGATTTTTGCCTTTCAGATAAAAAAGATAATTCATCTGTATGTGTTTTATGTGATGGAATGGGAGGGCTAGATAAAGGGGAAGTAGCATCTAAGATGACGTGTGAATTTATTATGGATTTTTATAAAAAACACGAGTTTTTTGACTATAAGCGATATTTTAAACAACTTACTGACGAAGTGAACCAAAAAGTATGCGAGTCCTCATATCGAGATATTGATAATATAGAAATGGGTACTACCATGGTTATAACTGTGATTCAAGGAGGACAACTTTATTATGCTCATGTCGGAGATAGTAGAATATATCTCTTAAACGATGGTAAGCTAAATCAATTAACGTCTGATCACTCATATGCTCAAGAGCTTTTAAAACATGGTGTTATCTCTAAAGAAGAAGCATTAATTCATCCTCGTAGAAATCAATTAACTAGAGCGATTGGAATTAATAAGGAGGTAGAACCTGAAGTATGTGAGAATCCTATTCAATTAGAATTGGGAAACATCGTTTTATTATGTTCTGATGGATTAACAGATATGGTGGAACCCACAAGAATTGAACAAATCATAAGTCAGGAGGAGACACTCGACAAAATTTCAAACGAATTAATTGATGAAGCAAATAAAAATGGAGGCACTGATAATATAACAGTTTGCTTAACAAGAATTGAATAAAATGCCAACTATGATGATGAGTTTTGAAATAGCGAGAATAATAACTAATAAAAATAAAATTTATTATGGATAATATTGATTTGCTTAAGGAATTAAATTTAAAAATAATAGACATATATAAGGCTAATTCACTTGTATCTTTAAGCGGTAATGACAAGGGCAAGCCCCATAAAATTGATGGTGAATTTATTTTTAAAGGATATAATGAATTGACTAGAAAGCGCAATTGCTATTTTAAAAACAAACACAAACAGGTTGATTATGACAAGCATCTTACAGACTTGATAGATTGTTCAGATTCAATAATTTACTTTATAGCTCATCTTTTTCTATATTACCCACACGTAACCAATCCTATCAAGAATCAGTTTAATACAGACAAGTGTACTATTTATCCATTTAATATGGATACGCCTACTAAAAGATATTTACAATTTGTAGATGTTTGTTTTGAGAAAATTTATAATTATTGGGATAGGATAGGCGACTTAATTGCTACATTTTTTCCAGATAAATTCAAAGAAAAGAAGAAAATTTATTTTAAAAACACAATTAATAAACTAAAAAATTCATATCCGGAAAGTATAAACTACCGATGGTTAAAAAAATTTGCTGATAATGAGTTTGAAATATCCAATAAACAAAGAATTGGGATTGTTCATTACTTCACAAAGAATACTGATTTAAAATGGACACAACTTGAGCAGGTTGATGATTTTGAAAAGAGCCAGAAATTATCAACGGTTATTTTGTCATTTCCAGATTATTTTAAGAAAATGAATAATTTATGTTTAGAAGGATTTAAGCATACATTAGAATTTTTAAAAGAGATAGTAGAAATTGAAGATTACCATTGCTAATAGTTGTTTAATTAAATGAGTTTACAGGAAGAACATAAAGAAAAATTGGTTTTAGTATTTTATGAAAATAACCGAGTTATAAGAAGAATTGATATTGCTCATTCTCAAACTATATATGTAGGTAGAGCTGAAGATAATGATATTCACTTTTTAGATAAATCAGTATCAAAAATTCATGCAAAAATCTCCTATATTAATGGAGTGTCTTGTCCTAAAATAGGTTTACACATTTAATAAATTAAAAAGTGTAAAAAATG
>CAZPDT010000039.1:0-5890 GCA_964585545.1 uncultured Fluviicola sp. | reverse complement strand
TAAGGCTTCGAGGCGTTACCCTCGCACCTAAGGGGTTTGCACCCTCTGGACATTTATTCACGCCGCAGCTTGCTTTTCAAGAAGAAAATTTGCATTTTTGAATTTTTCTTCTATCTTGAAGCTGGTGCGCTTCCGCTCATGCGGGACGCACACAAAACCTATACGTAATGCGGGGTTTGGTGCTACTTTGAAAGTAAAAACATTAAACAAACTTATCGGTAAACGTAAAGTGAAGTGCCTTGAAATCCCGCACTACGCATAGCCAGACCGTTGGCAGTCAGCTAAAAAAAAGAACTAAATGAAAAGAAAAATTGCGATAATTGGAGGAGGTATTGCAGGACTTACCTTTGCTCGTTGCATTTCTGACGACTACGAAACACACATTTTCGAAAAAAAACAAGAATTTGGAGAAGTAGGAGCGGCTATTAGTGTGTTTCCAAATGCACTCTGTGTAATGGATGAAATCGGTTTGCTTGATAGCATATTGAATACAAGCGGAAAGTTTGAAAATGTGTATCTAAAATCGGATAAAGGTATAATCTTAAGCAAATCAACGCCTAAAAGCGATTACCCTGTTATTTGTATTCATCGAGCCGACCTTCACAAAATTTTATTGACAGATATTAATACTCATTTACATATTGATAGTGGTGTAAAGCAATTAACCAATTTAGACAACGGTCAAGTAGAGATAATTTTTGAAAATGGTAAATCTTCGGTTTTTGATGCAGTAATTGGAGCAGATGGAATTCATTCCGTAGTCAGAAAACACATCATCAATGATGGAAACCCAATATTTAGAGGATACAATATTTGGCGAGGTGTAGTAGAAACCAATTTTGATATTGGATACGCAAGTGAAACCTACGGGAAAGGTCAACGGGTTGGAGTTGTTCCAATAAAAGATGGTGTATATGGTTGGTGGGCAACCTATAATGAGGAGTTTTTGAAAGATGATGAACCAGAAGGCACAAAACAAAAACTAAAACGTCTTTTTGGAAATTGGCATCACCCTATTCCTGAACTTATTGAAAACACAGAAAATATATTGAAAAATAGTTTGTCAGACCGTAATCCACACAAAGGTTGGACAAAAGGAAATATTACATTGATTGGAGATGCAGCACACCCAACCACACCAAATCTAGGTCAAGGTGGTTGTATGGCCATTGAAGGTGCTTATCTTTTGGCTAAATGCATCAACAAATATGGATTGTCTTCTAAAGCATACGAAATTTACGAAAAGCATCAATTTCCACGTTCGAAAGAAATTATAAACGAAAGTTTGAAACTTGGAAAAATTGGTCAAATTACCAACCCCATATTAATCACTCTAAGGAACTTCTTTTTCAAAGTAATCCCTTCGAACATTGCAATGAAAATGATAGCTAAATACTTTTCTTATAGAGTAACAGAATTAAAAATATAAAGCCGAACTGCCAACAATGTATATGAAAAATAGGCTAAATAGTGCTAAATGCAAGGCTTCTGGCTCGTATCAAACTTCGTGTTTAACCGAAAGTTTGGTGCTTCGTAATCACCTACTTTTCATATACTAACCGTTATAGGCTATGGTAGCAAAACCCTGCAAACAAACACAATGCTGTCCGAAACAGAAAAAATAAAAAAGCCAACGCACAGGAAAAATTTTACCAACGCACAAATGGCACATTTGGTTTTTGCCGACACGCAAGCCAATGCTTCAAAAAACCAAAAGAGCCATTTTTTACCAACCCACTCTTAACATTGAAACTTGGCTAACATTTCTAAATAAGAGCAAACCTATATTTAAACCGTTATGACGGTAATAAATAACCCAATTCACTACCTTTGGCCTAAAAGAATGAATTGGATTATTTTAGTTGTCGCAGGCTTATTTGAAGTAGCGTTTGCATTTTGTTTAGGAAAAGCAAAAGAAGCCACAGGAAACGAGACGTATTTTTGGTATGCAGGTTTTCTTGTTGCTCTTAGTATCAGTATGGTGCTTTTGATAAAAGCAACTCAAACTTTGCCAATCGGGACAGCTTATGCTGTGTGGACAGGAATCGGAGCAGTTGGGACTGTTTTAGTCGGCATTTTTGTATTTAAAGAACCTGCAACTTTTTTGCGCTTGCTTTTCATTACAACTTTAATTGGCTCTATTGTCGGACTAAAAGTCGTTTCACAATAAATGGAAAATATAGAAATCAAAAAAGTAACATTGACCGACATTGACGAATTACAAAAAATCGGCAGACAGACGTTCTATGAAACTTTTGGTTCGGGAAACACCGAAGTTAATATGAATAAATATCTTGACGAAGGATTTTCAGCGTCTAAACTGACAGCAGAACTTAGCGACAAAAATTCTGAATTTTATTTTGCCTCGCTTGACAAAGAAGTAATCGGGTATTTAAAACTCAACTTTGGACAATCACAGACCGAGCTAAAAGACGACAAAGCTCTTGAAATAGAAAGGATATATGTTCTCAAAGACTATCACGGAAAATCTGTTGGACAAGTGCTTTACGAAAGAGCAATACAAGTTGCCCGACAAATAGAAACTGATTATGTTTGGTTAGGCGTTTGGGAAGAAAATCCGAGAGCAATTAACTTTTACAAGAAAAATGGTTTTGTGGAGTTTGACAAACACATTTTCAAATTGGGCAATGACAAACAAACCGACATAATGATGAAACTAAAACTGACAACTAAAGAATGACAAGAACGGCAATCACTAACAAAGACTATTTTAAAGAACCATTCCGTAACCAATATCCGACAGAGAAATCAATCCTACTTTTTTGACGTTCCATAAATAGACTTTCGGTATTCAACGCCCCAATTTGCAATTTCATCAATAATCGGCTCAAGCGTTTTGCCATAGTCGGTTAATTTATATTCTACCGTAATGGGTTTGGTGTCCAAAACGGTACGTGAAATCAAATGGTTCATTTCCATATCCTGCAATTCCTTTGAAAGCATTTTTGAGCCTATGCCGTCCACTTCGCGCATCAAATCCATAAAACGCAATTTATCGCTTTGCAACAAAGTGCCGAGAATGTGAAACTTCCACTTGCCCGACAATATTTCCATCGTGTCCCTGATGGCAGCTATTTGGGTTTTACAACTCGTGGTAGTATTGAAATTTGCTCGTTTTTTCATCTTTCTGATTCCTTTTTAAAATGTATTTACAAAGATACATAATATCCTATAGTTTCCTATAGGAAAGTAGTGTCAAAAAGGAAACCCATACCTTTTGTAAACTTAAATAGGTTTATCTTTGCAGAAGTATTAATCAATAAAAATAAAATTATGATGAACACAAGTAGAAAAATATTAGCATTGACCGTAGCGCTTATTTTAAGCGTTTCAATGACTGTACAGGCACAATCAACTTGGAATGTGGATAAAGCGCACGCCAAAGTGAATTTCAGCACTGTCCACAACACCATTTCAGATGTGGAAGGCTTGTTCAATGCCTTTGACATCAGCATTGTTTCTTCAAAAGAAGATTTCAGCGATGCGGTTTTTACCTTGGAGATAGATGTAAATTCGATAGACACGGAAATAGAAATGCGCGATAACCATTTACGGAGTGCAGACTTCTTTGAAGTTGCGAAATATCCAAAAATGACCTTCAAAAGCACTTCCATAGAAAAAACAGGCAAAAAAAACCGCTATAAACTAAAAGGAAACCTGACGTTGAAAGGAATTACGAAACCTGTAACTATGGACGTTTGGTACAGGGGAACCATTGAGAACGACAAAGGTCAAAAAATAGCAGGTTTTCAAGTAATTGGCACCATCAACCGATTGGATTTTAACGTGGGCGAAAAATTCCCCGAAGCAATTATTAGCAATGAAGTAGCCATCAAAGCAGATGGAGAATTTATTAGAGAATAATAAGACAAAGCAAATAATAATAATTAATAAAAAAATAAATTAAAATGAAAAATTCAGCAAAATCAGTAGTAGAAAAAATGTTTACCGCTTTTGGAAGTGGTGATGTAGAAAATTTTGTAGCAACCGTTTCCAACGATACAGTTTGGATTTACCACGGCACACAAATTATTCCCAAAGGCACTTATGAAGGAAAGGAAGGCGCTCGTAAATTCATCAGTGGCATTCTCAACAACACAGAAATTCTCAACTTTGAACCGCAAGAATATATTGTGGAAGGGAACAAAGTAGTTGTTTTAGGGCAGGAACACCAAAAAGTGAAAAGGTCAGGCAGGGAACTGAAACAGAAATGGGTTCAGATATATACCGTGGAAAATGACCTGATTACAAAAATGGAAGAATTTGCAACGTCTGAAGAAGTTGTTGTTTAAAAAAGAAATTGAAAACAGTAATAACTTAAAATCTAAATAAAATGGAAAAAATAACAAAACCTAAAGTTAAAGCACTCGGCTCAGGACAAAACTTTATAGCTAAGCAAATGGAAGGTAAAGCAGGTGATTTGTTACCAAAGCATCTTGCTAATGTAGAATCAATTATGTTTATCCACGAAGGGGAATGTTTTCTGAAAATTAACGGGGAAGATATACTACTCAAAGCAGGAAACGCATTTGTAGTTCCACCAGATGTTAAGCATCAGTTTAAGGGAATAACCGATTTTAAAGGAATTCATTTTATGCCGAAGGATATCAAAATTGAATTTTTCGATTAAATAACAATTAAAAACAAAAGAAATGACAAAAGAAACAGTAGAAACCAATCCGCTAATGTGCGACCCTGATACAGGCGTTTGCGGAATACCCGAAACCAATACCAATACAACAACAGCGAGTGTTGAACCGACAGATAAATCCGTAAAGGTTATCTATTTTACCGACCCTATTTGTTCTTCCTGTTGGGGAATTGAGCCACAGCTCAGAAAGCTAAAATTGGAATACGGAAATAATCTTGAATTTGAATACCGTATGGGTGGATTATTGCCTGATTGGAATTACAATAGCGGTGGAATTAGCGGTCCATCTGACGTTGCAAAACATTGGGATGAAGCAAGTGTGCATTACGATATGCCCATTGATGGCGATGTGTGGTTGGAAGACCCTTTACATTCTTCTTTTCCGCCTTCGATTGCTTTCAAAGCCGCACAAATGCAAGATAAAGAAAAAGCGGTTTTGTATTTAAGGGCGTTGCGGGAAATGTTGTTCCTTGAAAAGAAAAACATTGCAAAATGGGAAAATATGGAATCCGCAGCACAAGAAGTAGGCTTAGATGTAGTGCAGTTGAAAACAGATTACGAAGGCCAAGCCAAAATACTTTTTGAAGAAGATTTAAAATTGGCGCAGGAACTTGGCGTAAGGGGTTTCCCGACTATATTTTTTGTGAACAATGCAGGGAATAAAGAAATTGTTTACGGTTCAAGACCCTATGCTTTTTACGAAATGGCGGTTTTAAAGTTGAATAATTCGGCAACCAAAAGTGAGTACAGTAAAGATTGGGAAACACTTTTTTCAAAGTATTCATCATTAACAGCAAAGGAATTTTCTGAACTGTCCGGCACACCAAGAAACGAAAGTGAAAAACTATTAAACGAGCTTTCTGATAAAGAAGTCTTGAAAAAGTTCAATACGAAAAATGGAGCGATTTGGCAAAAGTGAAAAATGGGTAAAAGAAATAACTTCTAATATTTGAAATTTAAAGTTACCAATCGGGCAAGCACATTTGCAAACCGCTCAATGCCAACGCACGAGCCAAAGTTTGCAAAAGAGCTTGCCCTTTCCTTCCAATAAAAATTTTTCTTCCCTACTTTTTTTATTTTTTTAACTGACACAGAATCCGATAACGACAAATAACAAGAACCACAGCCTATAATCGAGTAGACGGCTCCGCCAGTAAACACTAACGGAGTGCGCCTCTCACACCACTAAGCGTACGGTTCACGTACTTAGCGGTTCGC
>CAZPDT010000038.1:0-7498 GCA_964585545.1 uncultured Fluviicola sp. | reverse complement strand
CTATTTTTGATGAGAAAGCCCAAATGAAAGTGGGTTTTTAGACGAACTGACGTTACCATCAAGCGTAATAAAACCCTTCGAACCAACATTTAACAAACACTAATTTGGTTTATCGGATTTTTAAACATAATTTAGTAGACAAAACTTTACACTTATGAACACAAAAGCCCCTATCTATCGTTTCGCATCTTTAAGAAACCCAAATTCTGAATATTCGTCTAGTGATATAGAATACGTAGAAATTGAAACACAATTGATTTCGACCTTATCCGAAATTGTAGAAAGCGATATTTCTAAAGATGAAAAACTAGCGAAATACAACGAAGTTTTACAACAATTTGTAAATTCTGATGAATTTTTAAAATCTAAAAAACCTTTTAAATCTAATTTTGTTTTTGACGGCGATAATGCTAAAGTTCTTGAAATACTATATAACAATATCATTGTAAGAACACTCACTAAAAGCACCAACAACCAAATCTATAAATTATTAATTGATCGTTTCAAAGAAGAGTATCTCGAAAACACATCTCAATCCTCAAAAATAGAAATAACAATTCCCGAAAGTATTACCCCTTCTTTTATTACATATAACGGTGAAAATAAAGAACAAGAAGAGGAGGATGAAACAGAAAATAAAAAATTACTGGAGAGAAAAAACGCACTGGCAAAGGCTGAACTATTGTTGATACAGGCAAGAAACAATGCTATTATATCTTTTGGTAAGAAAGGAACTATTAATAAAATTAATGTCGAATATCAAAATATACTTTCGTTTGTCGGTAAAGACAATGTTGATTTGTCAGATGCAAAAGAAACAGTTGAAAAAGCCATAAGGGCACAAGAAAAAGAACAAAACGAAACTAAAATATTCAACCGGGAATTAAATATAAACGAGAAGTCAACGATATCTGATGAACTTCAAAATAGTCCTGAAATAAATATTAGAATGTTGTCTTTTCTAAATACATCGAAAAAATTAATTGAAAAACTAGAAGATAATGGACTAACCAAAATAGAAAAAATATCTTCGATAAAAACAGAAAAGTACAATTTGATTTTTGATGTTCTAAAGAAAACTGATTTTACATTAGAGGAGGCTTTTTTATCTATCGAGAGTGAAACGGATAAAATCAGTAATCAACTAAAAACGTTGATAAAAGAAGATAAATATGTTTTATTTGGTAGTAATTGGATTAACGTAACTGATTTTCAACACGCTTACAGACCTAACGACAAAGGGAATCATATTATTACAGAAGAAAACAATTGTGAGTTAAAGTTTCCTTATCAAATTGCAGATTTAAGAGTTGTAGAAACAGAAACAGTAGGCTATTTACCCGATGAAATAGCTCACATTAACAATACGCAAAAAGGCGAAAAGCAAATTAGAAAAACAAGAAGATTAACTCGGTCGGAAACAACCGAATCTTTCTTAACTGATGAAGAGGTTTTTAGAGAAACCGACTCTCAATCCACTGAAAAATTTAGTATTGAAAATGTGTCTTCTGAAATTCAATCCAAAGCAAACGAAGTTTCCGTATATGCTTCTGCTTCTGCCACATTCGGTCCCGTTTCGACAGGTTTGGATGCTGGATTTTCAAACTCTTCATCAACGGTCAATTCAAGTATTGTAGCCCAAAAAGAAGCCAAAGAAACTTTTCAAAGAGTTGTTGATAGAGTTAGTAGAAGGGTGAAAACTGAAAAAAGCACCACAACTATTGAAGAGTTTGAAGAAAAAGTGATGCACGAGATAGATAACAGTAATGACTTAACAAAGTCTTATGTTTACAGATGGTTAAGCAAACTTGTTCGAGGCACACTTAAAAATTATGGAAAACGGTTAATTTATGAAATTGACGTAGTTCATCCTGCGCATTTTTATTTATCGCGTGCTATTCAAGACCCAGCTTCTAGTTTGAGCACTCCAGAAGACCCTAGAGAAGTATCGGTTGATGGATTACCTATTTTAACAATTGATAGTATAACACGAAATAATTATCACATTTGGTCAACCATTTACAAACTTGATATTGAACAACCTCCATTAGAAAAAATTATAGTTTCAGATTCAATAAACGGGGCTGAAACTTCTTCTGCTACTAAAATGATTAATATTCCTGATGATTATTATTGTAGAAACGGCTGGGCTACATCATTTTATTTAAATCAAAAACCAGCATCTATGTTGTTTTGTACAGTAGGGCTTTCTTCGTACGGAAGTTGGAATGATGGAGATCAATATTTTTGGAATAATAAAGAGTTATGGTTTAATTATGAAACCAAACAAATTCCTGCATCAGTTTACGCACAACACAAAGGTTTTTATGTAAATATAGAAATAGAATGTCATCTCACAGAAGAAGCTTATAAAGAGTGGAAAATAAAAACATATAATGCTATTGTAGCTGCTTATGAAGATTTATTGAATAAATCTAACGAAGAAAAAGCATCTTTTAATCCAAATAGACCTGGAATAAATCCGTCTAAGAAAATCCAACTAATAAAAGATGAAATTAAAAGGGAAACCATTCGCAAGATGTTCAGGTGTAATCCGTTTTGGTTAAAGGACAATTTTGTAGTAGGGCAAGAATACAATCCAAAATGTTGTTCAGATGCTCAAAATGCATTAAAGGTAAAGTTTATTGAAACTACTTTTGATTGGGAAAATATTACGTATCAATTCCACCCTTACTTCTATTCGGATAAAAACAGTTGGAATGAATTATTAGACTTAACTGATGACGACCCCCATTTTGAGGCTTTTATGCAGGCTTCTTATGCAACTGTGAGAATACCTGTATTCCGTGACGAACTCAAAGAAAGAGCGGCAATAAACTTCTTACAATTTAATACGATTGCCAACTTTGATGTTGTTCCAGAGGACTTCGATCCATTGTTAACAGAATTAAGGGATAACCAACCCAGCAAGTTTTATTTTGATATAGATGGAAATGAATTGCCAGTGCCTGTTGAAGTTATTGATTTAGGAGTTTTTAAAGTTCCGACAGATTTAGTCATTTTAGAATGTGGAAACAGCGACGGAGTGAAACCAATAGGTTTCCCACAAAAGGAATTACCTGATACAGATGTAGAAATCCCTAGACAATACTCTCCTGCGATTATTGCTGATAGTTGTGATAATGAATAAGAATTGATCAACTTCTTTAAAAACAATTATTATGGCAGAAAATAAAACAGGATCAAAACTCTCTATCAATAATTTGAAATACATCGTTATGGAGGGTGGTGGAGCAAGAGGAGCCACCTATTTGGGGGCTATTCGAGAATTGGAGAATCAATTAAACATTCGTGTAAATAAAGATGAACAATTTAAGGCAAGGGGCAAAGAATCTGGAATAATGGATTTCCTTAATGAAGTTGAAATAAAATTATCAACCGAAGATGACAATGAAAACAAAATAGAAAGCAAAAAAGAAAAAAGACCAATTATTGAGGGAGTTGCAGGAGCGTCTGCGGGTGCGATTACTACATTCGCTATAGTTTTAGGACTCAATTCGGACGAAATAAAGGAAGTCTTAGATTTTGATTTCTCTAACTTTCTTTCAGAGGTCGATGCAGGGAAATACAGAATGATTGATGAAAACTCTGAACTGAAAGTTGGAGAAGATACAACACTCTATAATCAACCCGATACACTTTTTGAAACAAAGCAAAAAAAACTTGGAGGAAAAATAGATAAGTTTGAATATGATTTATCGAAAAACAAAACGAACATAACAGGCAATACTGCTAAATTTGCAAAGAGAGGACTGTTATTTACCTTTATAATTAAAGTTGTGGTTGATGGTGTTATTTACAATGTGGGGCAACTTTTCAGAATGTTTTCAAATAAAGAAAAACCTTCTTGGTTTCAAAAATTAATAAAAAAACATCTTGGTGATGGCGGAGAAAATTCAAAAGAGGCTGGTGCAAATTTCTTTTCTAGAATGCTTCTTTACTCATCAGTAATCACCACATTATTTTATGGGGTATTTGGAAAGAAAAAATCGGGTTTTAAGGTATCAGCAAACAGTATAATGGGAGTATTTGCTGATCGAGGGATGTATTCAGGTTTTCAAGTACGTGAATTTTTCTTGGATTTAATGATTTTTGCAGCTACACGTGATACCTTTTTTCAACGAAAATTAATTATAGAAAACTCGGAATTCACAAATAAGGACTTTGAGGTAAAAGATAGTGTTGATAGAACAAAAACGGTTGAATTTAAAATTGGGAAAAGAGGTGATTACTACTTTACTCCTAAATTCAGGAGATTAGTTGATACAAAATTAAAAGATATTACATTCAGAGAGTTATACAATATACTGAAAATTGACTTTGGAGTTGCCGTTTCTAATTTTACAACCAATTCACCTCTATATTTTTCAGATAAATACACTCCGAATTTTCGTGTTTTGGAAGCGGTAGGGGCATCTATGTCTATTCCTCCTGCGATTCGTCCACTTTATAATGAATCGGATGTTGTGTTTGAGCAACATGATGTAAACAGTAAAGACGGAAACACTAAGTTGTCAAATATCAACAATAATGAATTATTTGTAAAGAATGGAGATTTCAGTAGAAGTGATTATGAGTTGTATGAATATGCTACAAAGAAAGCTCTGCAAGAAGTTATTAAAGATGTATACGAAATTCAAATAGATTTGAATAATGTTATAGAGTTAAATACATTTTTAGATTATATACAGACCATTTTAATAGGTGTTCGAGGAAATCAAACGAAAACAGATGAATTACGGAAAGAATTTCCGTATATAGTAGAAGTGAATGAAAAGGAATATGAAATAACGATCGAATTACTTTTATTCTTCTACAACGCTCAATTCAAAGGTCTTTTAATTGACGGGGGTTATTTTAACAACATACCGTTTAATTATTTCAGAGAAAAAGGAGCCCCTACGAAGTTAGACGGGGTATTAGCTATAAAATTAGACCGTAGTTTTCCACCTGATTTTATGGAACAAGTGAGGAGTATTTTGGAACCTTTAAAACACAAGGAAGAAGAAATAATTAAGCGAGTTGACCGTGAAGAAATGGAATTAGGAAGAATCATCCCTTTAAACGATATAGATACCTCTGAATTTGACATAGAATTTGAACAAGTTATCATTCAAATCAATGGTTTATTGAATGCTGACGTTTCAAAAGAAAGAGTTAAAGCATTGAAAAGACAGTTTCGTCAGGATAAAAAAGCATTAGATAAAAAAGCGAAGAAAGAAGAATTTAAGAACATAACTCAAAACAGAAAAATTATTTTAAAAATCATACACGATTGGTATATCCAAAATGGAGCTTACAATGAACTTAAACCATGGGAGCTTCCTCGTCCAATTATAGACATTGCTTTTACAGGTTACGCCTATGGAGCAAAACGCGGACAAATTAGAGATATGACAGACCATAAATATATTATATCCTTATATGATTACGGTGTGGGTACGTATGATTTTAATTTGGGTAAAGTAAGAGCTTTGGCTGATTTTGCACAAGATGCAGCCCAAACAAAACTTAATGAGTATTTTAATTAACCTCAAATTAGTTATATGTATTTACGTATATACATAATAATATCTTGTTTTCTTATAATTGGAAAAAATGTTACTAGCCAAACAATCATTTCCAATAATGGGAAGTATGGAATATTGGATGACGATAGTAAGGATATTGCTATTCCGACTATTTATGATGAAATAATAGTACATCATAAATATTATGAAAATCCAAGAACCGATACACGTGTGTATGTACTTAAAAAAGGAAATAAATATACTTTTGCTATAAAACAATTTTGGAAAACAACCTATCTTCATATGCAAACTTGGGAAGTGGTCGATTCAACAAAATGGTTTGTAAATAATTCCTTTTATGAAGAAATACAGCCCCTTGGAGTTTTTTTTGGAAAGCAAAAACATGGTGAGGTATACCAAGGTGACACTTGTCTTACTTTAAGTCAAGACTATTACGCCTTGAGTTACAAAAAAAACGGTAGAACAGGATTGATTACTTATCTTCGAAATGCGAAAACACTTTATAACATACACATACCAGGACGTGGATACGGTGATATAGATAGGCGAGCAGTTCGATTCTCTATAGAAGATGTGAAAATAAATCCACCAAAATATGACCATATAATGGATTTATCCGCTGGTAAACTATTGGTTGTTATAGACAATGATAAGTATGGTTTAATAGGATTAGCAAAAAATATAGAAATAGAACCTCAATTCGAATCTCCACCAGTTATGATACAATTAAGTACTAATTATAATCGTTCCAATGAACAGTCATATTATTATGTCAAGAAAAATGGACTTTGGGGTGCTATTTATTTATCAGAAGATAAACAAAAAAAATATACTATTGCCATACCATTTCACTACAAAGATATAAAAGACATCAAAAGTAATTTAAGAAATGTCAACTTCTATACTCAGCATTTTTATGACTCTGAAGAAAGTAAACGTATCGTATATGACCGAGAGTATGCTGCTTCTGTTTATAATTCTAGTCCAGATACCTTACCTATGGAATTAAATTTCATCATTCATACAGGAGAGTTAAATAAACGTACAATTCGAAATAAAAACACCAATAAACAAGAACTAAATAAAAATTACAAACCTCCAATAGAAAAGTATATTAAGTTTAACCCTTTAATGAATGGAAAACCTATTATCCAACAAGAAAAACATGAGTATTTAATAACAAGCAACATACAACACATTAAATATACTAAACTTCCAACCATGCCTCTATTTTTTGTTTTAAAAATGGATAGGTTAGATAGTGTCTATAATAATGACTATAATTTATATAATAGAGGTGAAATTAAAAAAGATGAAATAGATACTAATTATTTTAGAAAGATTAATGAACCCTTTGCCTCAGTTAACCAAAAACCAAAAGCTGTCGCCATTTATCGTTTTATTAATGATCGTTTTGTTCCGTTTTCTGAGTTTGTAGATAAAAACGAAAGTACAACGTATGAAGTAGTGACTGATTTTCTTGAATATACAACTTACTCCCCAGACAGGAAGAGGAATGTTTATGAAAGTAATTTTATTCTAAAAAGCACAAAGCTAGAAAACGGAAAATATAAACACGTATTCTTCACTTTTGAGGGCACTCAAGTTTATGAGATAACATCAAAATTTCCTATTGACTATTGGAGGTTTATTAAAAGAGACCCTAATATCTCCAGTTCCTATATTCCTGATGAAGATTTTGCCTTAGAGTTTTACACAGAAATTCAAGGAAGAAGAAAAATTAAAGAGAAAATAGTTTGTTACTACAATGTAAAAACAAAGCAGTTTTATAAATAGAATAAAACTAAAAACAAATACGCCAGATGGTAACAGCAAATAAGCCCAAGCGGCAAACGTTCATACGTGTTAGCCGCCTGTGCCTATTTGCGATCCGTCAAACTGTCTAAAAACCCACCTAAATTCAACAATTTGATTGTTAATAACTT
>CAZPDT010000037.1:0-7848 GCA_964585545.1 uncultured Fluviicola sp. | reverse complement strand
AACCGTACAATAACGTGTGAGTGTCCGATGAAGAGTGGACTATTACCTATAACGTGGTGGCGGCTTGACGCAGGCAGGGTATTTTAGCACTACCGTTGATGCGAGAACCGAATCCAAATTTAGCACAAACGTTCAAACGGTGCAATTCACCCCTGCTTGCGTTCAAACCGCTTTTTACAGGCTGGCGTTCTTTCGGTAAAGTTGTTTTTGTTTTATTTTTATGTGCGGAATGGAAGACATATACTTTGGCAAGCGGTGCCTTGTGTGACTTGCCAATGCGTATGTCTGTTATATTATTCCTTAAAACTCAAATATAAATCCAATAGAAGGTACGATGGTTGCCGACCGCTGATTTAGAATTAATGGAATGGCATTACTCCCGTCTGCTTTTATTGGCTGTCCGTCTTTGGTTTTAAAGCCAGTATTGTCATCATTCCTTTCAAAAGTAAATTTGGGTAAATAAGGCGTTTTGTAGAATAAAATATTTTGGAAATCAACAAATATATCTAAGCTTACTTTCTTGAAATTGAACTTTTTATCTACTCTCAAATCCAATTGGTTGAAAATAGGCAGTCGTTTGCTGTTGAGTTGTGCATAGTCGTAAACTCCTGTTCCATTTGTAAAATACATCGCTGTTGATGCGTTCATATCAAATGGGGTGTATGGTTGTCCTCCTGCAATGCGGTATTTCAAGCCAATGTTCCAATTCTTTTTGAATTTATAACCAAAAGTAGCCGAAACAATAAATCCATAATCCCAAGTGGATGGTCTGAATTGATTATCGATGCCCGAAAATTCCGATTTGTAAAGTGTGGCACTGGCTACATAAAAAAGATTTTTAATTAATTTTTGTTGAATGTATGCTTCAATTCCATACACTCGTCCTCGTCCTGTTGATGCGTATTTGTCGCTACCAACTGCCGAATAATCCGTGCCGATATTGGCATAAGAAATTCCGTTGGTTAAGGAAGTTGGATAATTTCTGTAATCTTTGTAAAATGCTTCAAAAGTAACCCTCAAATCGTTTTTCGGTACAAACTCCGTTCCGATGGTATAGTGTATAGAATTGGTATATTTCAACTCTTTATTGGCAAGTATGCCATTATTGTCTTTATAGCCAAGCATGGTGTAAACAGGCAGTTTGTAATAACTTCCAACGGATGCAGAAATATTCCATTGATTGTTGAAAGCATAAGAAAATGAAACCCTTGGAGAAAGCGTTCTCAATGGATTTAATCCGTTTTTTGTATAGGTATTAATGTCTGCACGAAGACCTCCCGACACTAAGAATTTATCGTCAAAAAATCGTTTTGCAACTTGACCATACGCACCAAATTTGAAAAACTCAATGGCTGTATTACTTGAAAAACTAACGGCAGGACTAATGACGTTTCCGTTATTATCCTTTACTTCTTCTTTTATCGTATTGAAAATATCGGCATCGTATTTTACATATTGTGCATCTACACCATAACTGTATTTCCAACCGTTTTTAAATTTATTCATATCAAAACGAAGTTTATTTTCCGTTTCATGACTTCCCAAACTAAACAATTTATTTCCACTTTTTGAAGCATTGTTTTCATAACGGTCAGCACCATTAAAAAACATATTTCTGCTTAATGCAATAGTAAAAAAACCATTGTTTACCAATCGTTTCAAGGTTGCTCCAACGGTATAATTCCATTGATTGATTAAAGGATTTGCCCGATTGATGTATTCCGTATTGGCATCACTCTTTTTCGGAACGGCTAATTTAAAATTGTCAATCGCTCCAATTCCTATAAAAGTCAATTCGGTTTTATTGTTGATTTTGTGATTGATTTTGTATTGAAAATCATAGTAGTCAGGGCGAATGGGTAAATCCAATAATTTGAATAAAAATTGCAGATATGAACGCCTTGCCGAAGCCATAAATGTGGTTTTCTTTCCCAATGGACCTTCTAACATTGCTGCAAATTCTGTTCCCGACAAACGAAAGTTTCCACTCAATTTGTCAGGATTGCCATTTCGTTGTTTAATAACAATCGTAGAAGCCAAAGCATTGTCATACTTTGCATTAAAAGCAGAAGAAGTCAATTGTACATCCTGAATAAACGATACGTTCAAAATCCCTGTTGCTCCGCCACTTGCACCTTGTGTTTGAAAATGATTTAACACAGGTATTTCAATGCCGTCTAAATAATACACATTTTCACTTGGCCCTCCGCCTCGCACAATAATATCGTTTCGGTTGGGTGTTGTTCCTCCTGCAACACCTGGCAATACCTGAATAACTTTTGAAACATCAAAATTACCACCGGGATTAACTTTTATTTCATCGGCAGTTAGTCTTTGCGTAGCCAGTGGTGTTATCATGTCAGTTGCACGAACCATTTTTCCAGCACTAACCACCACTTCTTGTAAATTTTGATTTTCTACATCGAGTTCGATTTGTAATATCTGCATGTTTCCTGAACCAATATTCACATTATAAAGAGTATAAGGCGCATACCCAAAATAAGATACTTTTAAATTGTATTTTCCCACAGGCAATTGAAGTGAAAAATTTCCATTCTCATCCGTCATAGTGTTTAAAGTGTCGACTCCTGTAAATCTAAGCACTGCTCCAATTAATGTTTCTTGTGTGTTTTTATCTACTACTTCTCCACTTATACTGCCAAAAGTTTGCGCGAAAGACATGTTCCCGAAAAGTAAAAGAGCTGTTGTTAAAAGTATATTTTTCATCTTAAAATTTATTGGTACAAAAGTAAACTAATTTCTCCAAAAATAGTCTATTTTTGTACTTTAATTAAAAGTAAATAGTATATTTGTATTCTAAAATCAGTTAAAATGAATTATCGTTTGGTAAAAGATGTAATAGATTTAGTTCAGGAATTTGAGAGTCAAAATGAGGGGAGCACATCATATGACACATCTGTTGAAGGGTTTAAAAATTGGATTTCGGCAAATAATAATACTATTGTTGCTGAACCGAATTGGGAAGGGAAAGAAAACGGAAGAAGTGCCGAAAGCGTTATTAACACCTTGATTGTGCATTTGAATAGGTATGCAAAAAGCTATTCCAAGTCAGCAATTTTTGGGTCGAACTTTTCTACGCAGGAAGATTTTATTTATCTAATAAATCTCAAAGCATTTGGCGAAATGTCAAAAATGGATTTGATCAAAAAAAACGTACACGAAAAACCGGCTGGAATGCAGATTATCAATCGTTTAATCAATCAAGGTTGGATTGAACAGCGGAATTCTAAAACGGATAAACGAAGCAAAGTGATTTCAATTTCTGAAACAGGTCTTCAAGCCTTGGGGAACCAAATGGATAAAATACGGCAAGCGACCTCAATCGTTACCGGAAATTTATCGCAAAATGAAAAAATGGAATTAATCCGCTTGCTCCAAAAACTCGATGATTTCCACCAGCCGATTTATGATAAAAATATTGAAACAGAAAGTTTGTTAACAGAAGCATTAACTTTTAAAATAGGATAAAATGAAAAGAAAAACAATCATAGGAACTGCTTTTATCGCTTGCGGGATTTTACTTTTAAATTCTTGTGCATCTATTCCTAAAAATGCAAAACCAGTAGAAAATTTTAATGTCAATCGCTATTTAGGTACTTGGTACGAAATTGCTCGATTTGATTTTCGTTTTGAAAAGGATTTAGACAATACTTCGGCACAGTATGAATTGGATAAAAAAGGAAATGTAATGGTATTGAACAGCGGTTACAATTTCGTGAAAAAGAAATGGAGCAAAGCTGATGGATTGGCAAAATTTAGAGGAGATAAAAATATAGCCGCTTTAAAAGTGAGCTTCTTCGGCCCTTTTTATTCGGGCTACAATGTAGTGGCTTTGGATGAAAATTATCAATATGCTTTAATTGCCGGAAAGAATTTGGATTATCTATGGATTTTATCCCGCACAACAACCATTCCTGAAGATATAAAAGCAAAGTACTTGAAAATAGCCGAAGAAATTGGCTACGATACATCCAAATTGATTTGGGTAAAACACGACAAAAACGACAATCCTTATTTGAATGAAAAATAAACTTTCCATTTTCTGGTTTCGTAGGGATTTGCGATTGGAAGATAATGCAGGATTGTGTCAGGCTTTGGCTTCGGGATTTCCGGTATTGCCGATTTTTATTTTTGATACTGCTATTTTAGATGCGTTAGAAAATAAAAGTGATAGGCGAGTAGATTATATTCATCAGGCACTTTCGGACATTAACTTAGCATTAAAAAATCATCATTCAAAACTGAGTTCTTTTTATAGAAAACCTTTAGAAATTTTTCAACAACTTTCCCAAGAATATGACATTCAAGCGGTGTTTTGCAATCGGGATTATGAACCACAAGCCATTGAAAGAGATACCGAAATTTACAACTTTTTCAAAACCCAAAACATTCCTTTTAAAGCATTTAAAGACCAGGTGATTTTTGATAAAAACGAGATTGTAAAAAATGACGGAACGCCTTATACGATTTATACGCCTTATGCTAAAAAATGGAAAGAAATTTTAACCGAAAAAGATTATCACATTCATAAAGCAGATTTTAATCACTTTTTGAAGCAAGATTTTACCGAAATTCATTCTTTAAAAGAAATTGGATTTAAGAAAACAGAATTTCATTTTGAAACGCCAAAATTAGAAGTAAAAATCATTGATGAATATGATAAATACAGAGATTTTCCAGCACTTCAAAAAACAACTCAATTAGGGATTGCGTTAAGATTTGGAACCATCAGTATTCGTAAATGTGTGGATTTTGCTTTGCAACACAATCAGACTTGGTTAGGCGAATTGATTTGGCGGGAGTTTTTTATGCAGATTTTGTATCATTTTCCAAAGGTGGTCAGTCATTCTTTTAAGGCGAAATACGATTTTATTCAATGGCGGAATGACGAGCAGGAATTTAAGTTGTGGTGTACCGGAAATACAGGCTATCCGATTGTAGATGCCGGAATGCGACAACTAAACGAAACGGGTTATATGCACAATCGGGTTCGGATGATTGTTGCCAGTTTCTTGTGTAAACATTTGCTAATAGATTGGCGTTGGGGCGAAGCGTATTTCGCTGAAAAGTTGAATGATTACGATTTGTCTGCCAACAATGGAAACTGGCAATGGGCAGCAGGTTGTGGTTGCGATGCAGCACCTTATTTCAGGGTGTTTAATCCTGCATTGCAAACCGAAAAATTCGACAAAAATTTTGACTACATCAAAAGATGGTTACCCGAATTTGGAACTGAAAAATATCCAAAACCGATAGTAGAACATAGTTTTGCAAAAGATAGAGCTTTAAAAATTTATGGTGAAGCAGTAAAAGAAAGACAATGAAGAAAATATTAATAGCAGGAGGAACAGGTTTTGTTGGAAAACAACTCATTGATTTTTTAGTGGGAAAAGGCTATTCTATTCATGTTTTAACCCGAAATCCAAGTGCTAATCCATCAGAAAATATTCGTTTTTTTCTATGGGATATTGAACGACAATACATCGACAAAAAAGCATTTGAAGGAGTAGAAATTCTCATTAATCTTACCGGTGCAAACATTGGCGAAAAGCGATGGACCAACGACCGAAAAAAGGAAATTATTGACAGTCGCATAAAATCCATTAACTTATTATATCAATATATTTCGGAAAATAAATTCAGCATCAACACCTTTATTTCTTCCTCTGCTGTTGGGTTTTATGGTGCCGTAACAACGGATAAGACATTTGCAGAAAGTTCGGAAAGCGGAAAGGATTTTTTAGCTTCTGTTTGTCAGAAATGGGAAGATGCTGCTTTAAAATTTAACGATTTAGGTATTCGGACAATCATTTTACGCAAAGGAGTTATTCTTGGAAAAGAGGGTGGAATGGTTAAAAAACTAAGCCCATTAGCCAAACTCGGAATAAATGTTTCTTTAGGTTCAGGTAAGCAATATCTTCCTTGGATAGACATTCGGGACTTAGTGAGATTGTACGATTTTATTCTTTCTAACACTCAACTTAAAGGAATTTTCAATGCCGTTGCCACTGAACAAATTACGATGAGCGATTTGTCAAAAGCCCTATTGCAAGCTTTCGGAAAGAAAAGCTTCTTACCCAACGCACCTGCTTTTGTTATTCGTTTGCTCTTTGGCGAAATGGCGGTGATGCTTTTAGAAGGTTCAAAAGTCAGCAACGAAAAATTAAAAACTACTGGATTTATCTTTGAGTTTGATACGATAGAAAAGTCTTTGTGAGTTTGTAGCGAAGGGGAAATTTAGCTCTTTTGGTTTTTTGTGATTGGCTTGTGCGTTGGCAAAAACCAAAAGTGCTAAATGAGCGTTGGCAAAAAATAAAACAAAAACTATTTTGATTTTAGAAATTATCTTTGAGGTGCGTTCGTCTCTACGCTTGCCTGTAACGTTTTCGGGCTTTGCGTTCGGGCGGGTTTCGGAGCACTGAACTATCAACCTGCACTGAACTTGCATAGAAGCACAAAGCACCAAGTTTGCACGACACCCCGCCTGACGCAAAACCCGTGTTACCAGTAGTGCTTCTTATGTCAATATGTTTTCTAATTCGCCTTTCCATTTTACAAAACCGTCCACAAGGTCTGAGTAGTCGTGATAAATTCTTCTGAATGCATCATTAGTTGAACTTATGTATGCTGTCTTGCCTTGAACTTTGATTACGTTAATAATATCTTCAATTTTTCTCAATGTTATTTTTAGAACATTAATGTCTTTGGTTATGTGCCACACATAAGTCGCTTCTTCTGTGTCAAGAGTTTCCCAAATAATATGATAGTTTCTTTCACCTTGAATTAGAAATATAAACGAAAATGGCTTGTGAACAAACCTAAGTTTCATTATGTCGTGTGAATGTTTGCTTGATAGAAATCTTAAATGCTTGTAGTGCTTGGTATTTGAAATAGTTAGCAAATCTTCAAAAAGTTCTTTGTCGTTGTTGTAGAAAGTGTTTGACTTGAATTTGTCGTCAGCAAACGTGTCAAAATACTCGTCCATAGTGAACAAAGTCTTATCAATTTCAACATTGATTTTCTTTTTGGTCGTGGATTTAACAAACTCAAATTTTACATTATCAATGAGTTGTTTATCAATTTTCTCAATTTCGGGTGATTTAGCTTCAATAGAGATTACTTCGTTGTCTGTAATTTCAATGTTGGCAGTTACTTCAATCTTTTTAGTCTTTAAAACATTAGCGAAATAATTTTTAACTGCATCAAACTCTTCACGAATGTCATAGTTGGGAATTGTGAGTTCTAATGTTTTTTTATGTTCCTTGAATTTTTTGTCAAATGAAACCCCACCAAGTTTGAAACGAACATTTTTAAGAGGCACATAAAAAGTTTCTTTGATTGATACTTTATGTGTTTGCCTAACAAACTCTGTCTGCTGAATAGGTGTCCTGCCAACCGGAACAAATTTAATTGGTCTTACCACACCTGAATTACCTGCTAATGTTTTTAAAAGTCCTGTCGTGTCAATGCTCTTGAAAGTAACGATTTGAAGGTCATTTAATTTGTCGGCAAGTAGTTTTTGACTACTCCCAAAGTCTGTTTCACCATTTTGATAAGAAGTAATCTCACAAAATATTTTCTTTTCGTTTTCTCGGTGGTTTAATACTTTGATTGTCCAAAATGCTGGCTCTTTAAATGTCTTTACAATATCAGGCAGTCCGAGCTGTTCAAACGTCATTGGTCTGTCAGCTGTCAGGTATGCTTTATCCTGCCGAAATAATATTTTTAATTCTTGTCCTGTCATTTATGTTCGGTCGTCATAGCATTACTGGTAACGTCCCGGCCGCTCAGAGAAGTGGCACTCCCTACAATACCCTATAACTCGGA
>CAZPDT010000036.1:0-8164 GCA_964585545.1 uncultured Fluviicola sp. | reverse complement strand
ATTTGGCTATTTTTGATGAGAAAGCCCAAATGAAAGTGGGTTTTTAGACGAACTGCCGTTACCTGCAAGCTGAATCCAGCCGCACAGTCAAGCACATTTCATTTTGCTCGTGCCTCACAAAATAAAAAGAGCTTGCCTTTTCCCACCAACATTTTGATGATAATAATAGGAATTCTCAAAAATGTCCGTAAATTTGTCCGTGTACGTAAAAACGTCCGTTAAAAATTATGGCAACAATAAATTTCTATTTAGACAAACCCGACAAAAAAGGACTTTCACCTATCCATTTGAGAATTAACTGCAATGGAAATCAAGTAAAGTTAGCGACTGGTCAAAAAATAAAATCAAAGAATTTCAATAAAACCAAACAACGAGCAACGGGAACTACCTACGAAACTCGTGAAATAAATCACTACTTAAACTTTCTAAACGAAAGAGCAGACGAAATTTTGCATCATTCAAATAAAAAAGTATTTGATAAAAATGAGGTAAAAGCTCTTTTAAACGAGCATATAGAAAACTACAAAGAAAACAACAATGTCAATTTGGTCAAAGAGCAAATATCTCTGTATGGAAAACCAATTACATTCGTAGATTTATTTGCAGGAGCCGGAGGCTTTAGTGAAGGCTTTTTACAAGCAGAACACAATAATAAATTTTTCGATTTCATTGTGGCAAATGACATTAATGAAAATTGTGAATTAACTCACGTAGTTAGATATAATCATCAATTAGGTTTAGATGCAAAATTTTTAACACAAGATATTACTGAACCTGATTTTTTAGATAATTTACTTGAGAAAATTAATGGAAAAACCATTGATGTTGTTTGTGGAGGTCCACCTTGTCAAAGTTTCAGTTTAGCAGGAAAGCGCAAAAAATTTGACAAAAAGGACGACCTATTTTCACATTATTTAGAAGTTATAAAAGTATTGCAACCAAAATACTTTGTAATGGAAAACGTAAAAGGTATTCTAACAAAAGAAGGCGGAAAAATAAAAGAATTAATTATTAATGAAATCAATTCAATTATTGATATCAATGAAATCCCTCTTTTAATTGCATTTATCAAGAAAAATAGAACAGAATCGAATTCATTTATATACGATTGCTTAATTAAAAAAGTGGAACTTGAAAAGTTGCTTGAAAAAGATAAAGATTCTGGAAGAGAGGAATACATCAACTTTATTGATAATCGTTTTAGAAAAATAACGCCAAAAATTGCAGATTACAAAACGAGTAAAACTGACGTAAATATCAATACAATTCGACACGGTTTTAAACTATTGTCAAGAACTAAACAATGGGATAAATTAAAACGTGACATCATCAAAGAAAAAGACTATTGTAACATTGATAGTGATGATTTTGTAGATGCGTTTACAGATTTCCTAACCGAAATTAGCCCTGAAAAAATCATTTCAAGAATTGAAACATCATTTAAATCATTAAAAATCCCAACATCTTTCAAAAAAAATTGCAGCGACATTATTACGGCATTAAAAATTTACGCAACCTCTTTTGATGAATCGATTGATATTTTAAAATCAAGTTGCAATATTTCTCAAAAGAAAGAGTTGAACTTTATTTTAGAAAAAATTCGCCTGTACAAAATAGAAAAGCCTTTTGTTGCCAATGCTTCAAATTATGGTGTTCCTCAAAACAGAGAACGAGTTCTATTTATCGGTTGCCGTAAAGACCAAAAATTCATTTCAGAAATTCCTTCAACAGTTTCAGAAGATGAAAAAGTTACCATTTTTGAAGCACTTTACGATTTAGATTTTATAGGAAATAATCAGGAAGCACACCGTTATGAATTAGTGGATATTTCAAAACAATATAACGGAACAGCAAGAAAAATGGCTAGTCTACTCAAAAAGAGAAGTATTGATGGCAAACCGATTTCAAAAGGAGGGAAATCGTATTCTGAATGGTCAAAAAATGGTCGATTAATTGAACGTTTTCAACCAAAAACCAAACCATTTTATGTAAAGAATTCAGAAGCACTTGCAGCAGGAGAAAAATACTTTGACTTGCTGAACAATCATAAAACAAGCAATCAAAGTGAAACCGTAATTAAGCGTTTAGATGTTATTCTGAAGAATGGCAGTTATAAAGATGCTCAATGCGAATTAGATAAATGCGGTTTAACTTCCAACAAAAGAAACTACAATGTTTTAAAACCAGATGAGCAAAGTCCAACAGTTATGACAATTCCGGATGATTATATTCATTATAACGCACCAAGAGCGTTGACTGTGAGGGAAATGGCTCGACTACAGTCTTTTGACGACTCTTTTGTTTTTCAAGGCAAGCGTTCGACAGGTGGTAATAACAGAAAAACAGAAGTTCCACAATACACTTTGGTTGGAAACGCAGTTCCACCTTTATTAGCAAGAGCAGTCGCAAGTGAAATTTTAAAAAACATTAAGTGAGAAAACTTACCAACGCAGAACAAGAAAAGATAAAATTACTGACTAAAAACCAAGTTGCTCTTTCGTTAATTGAGCCTACCGAAACAGGATTGAAAAAATCAATTATGGACGCAACTGGGTCTGTTCGTAGCTTTCTGAAAAGTGAAGGGATTCACGATTACGAATTACAAAAGCAAGATCCAGACAATAAGATTATCATTCCTACAGTAATTCACACTGGATTCAAAACAATAAAATCAAAAGCCTCTTTATACAGACCCCAAACCAAAAACGGAGATCCAAGAATTTGGTTTTATGGTTTAACAAAGATTGCTGACCCAAATGATATTATTGCAATTACTTATTATAACGATAGTTTTCAAGTTTTCAACTTAACAAAACTTGATGTTAAGACGTTGATTGATTCTTCGATACAGAATCCGTTTCAAGAATTAATAAACGCAATAAATACAACTGAAAATGAGGTTGCTCTGGAGCTTTTATCAATGTTAAGAAAAATTGCAGGTTCCGGACCAATTCCTTCAATGGTAGATGCTGATACTTCAGTTGGTCGAACTCTTGAGACAGCACTGGGAATCGATATTAATTCTTCTAAACAGCCGGATTACAAAGGAATTGAACTAAAATCTTTCAGAAATAGTAGAACCAATAGAAAAAATCTGTTTGCTCAAGTTCCTGACTGGAAATTGAGTAAGTTCAAAAGTTCAGCGGAAATTTTAGATGCTTTTGGCTACGAACGTGAAGATGATTATAAATTGTATTGTACAGTTTCGGCAATTACAAGAAATTCACAGGGATTAAATATGAGAATTGATAGCGATATAAAGCAATTGATTGAAAACTCTGATAAACCTGAAATCGGAGATTTTGTAGTTTGGACTTTAGACAAACTTCACAATAGACTTAAATCAAAACATAAAGAAACTTTCTGGGTTGAAGCAGAAAGTATAAGAAAAGATAATCGAGAACATTTTCAGTACAAATTAGTTGAACACACTAAAAAACCAATTATATCTCAATTTGATTTATTAATTGAGCAAGGAATTATCACACTTGACCATTTAATAAAGCGAAATTCAAAAGGAAAAGTAGTCGAAAAAGGACCTTTATTTAAAATTAGACCTAAAGGAATTGAATTATTGTTTCCACCAAGTGAAACATACAGTTTGATTTAAATCCTACGCAAAGTTCAAGCACATTGCAATCCTCGTTCCTGCGGTTGCAAAGAGCTTTCACTCCAACGCTAACTGAATGAAAAGAAAAAAGCCAGCAGGTAACAATGCATATAAAAAATAGCGGTTTAAGTGCTTAAACTAAAGTGAATTTTATAAATTTATAGTCAGTGCCAAACCGAAAAGCCAGTGCATAAAATCCGCTACTTTTCATATACAAGACCGTCAGACTGTCTCAAAACTTAATAACTCTGTTGAAAACCTACCAACATAAATATCCAACCACCCTTGGTTTTTCGTATCTTTAAGTATGGAATATCAACAAGGAGAAAACAGACAACAACTGGCTTTATACACTACTTGTATGGATGATATGATTCCACAGGACAACTCCGTACGATTTATCGATGAGTTTGTAGAAAGCCTCAATTTACATGACATGGGATTTGAGTCATTGCCTGCTCAGGGAAGACCGCCGTATAATCCCGCAGATTTATTAAAATTATACATCTATGGTTACATGAACCGCATGCGTTCTTCCCGACAATTAGAAAAAGAACTTAGCAAAGCGATCTCATGAACACCTATAAAAATATACACTTGTGAATAATGTCATCGTAATCTAGAAGTAATTTGGCTTTTGAAAAATCTAAAACCAGATCACAATACCATTGCCAGGTTTAGAAAAGATAACCCCAAAGCCATCAAGCGTGTTTTTCGTTATAGTGTTGAAATTGCTAAAAACTTTAACCTTATTGGAGGAATTTTGATTGCTGGAGACTCCACTAAACTACGAGCACAAAACAGTAAGAAGAACAATTACAATAAAAAGAAAATCAAACGTCATTTAGAGTATATTGACAACAAGCTTGAAGAACACAATACAGCCTTATCTACAGCTGATGGAGATCAAAAAGAGAAGTTAGAAAAACAAGTAGAACTGCGTAAGACTCAGCGTAAAAAGTATGAGCAAATACAAGAAAAGCTAGACGAAGATAAGTCTTCCGAAAACCCTCAACTTTCCACTTCCGATCTAGACAGCAGGCATCAAATAGTAAGAGGAACAATTACCGAAGTTTGTTATACCGCTCAAACCACCGTTGATGCAAAACACAAATTATTACTTGACTATAAACTCACTAACCAAAACGATAAAAAGGCAATGGGAATGATGCTCCGAAGAGCAAAAACCATTCTAAAAACCAATAAATTTACAGCGCTTTATGATAAAGGTTATCACACAGGAAGTGAATTTAAAACCGCTGATAATCTAGAAATAAAAACCTTAGTTGCCATTCCAAATATCGGTAGATCCAGTCAAGCTCCAAACCCAGCTTATAACTCGGAAAACTTTATTTATAACGATAAAACAGACAGCTATACTTGTCCGCAAGGAAATGAACTCACTTCAA
The DNA here is from genome assembly GCA_964585545.1 of uncultured Fluviicola sp. Taxonomy (GTDB): domain Bacteria; phylum Bacteroidota; class Bacteroidia; order Flavobacteriales_D; family Crocinitomicaceae; genus Brumimicrobium. The sequence goes on along the minus strand of CAZPDT010000036.1, from coordinate 3,145 downwards.
ATCAGACCGAATACAAAGCTAGAAACTACCGATTTAAACAATACAAAACCAAGGCATGTAAAACCTGTCCGGTTCGCAGTGAATGCACCACTTCAAAAGTAAACGGAAAAGTTATTCAACGTTCTGAATTTACTCAAAACATACAGAATAACGCCAAACGTGTAGCTGAAAACATTGAACTTTACAAACAACGGCAAGCATTGGTTGAACATCCTTATGGAACCATAAAAAGACAGTGGAGATTTGATCACATTATGACCAAAAAAGGACTTCAAAGAGCAGAAGCAGATTTTGGTTTAATTGCATTGGCTTACAACTTAAAAAGAGTGCTGAATCTGGGAGTTACAGCCAAAGAAATAGTCAAATATGTGCTAAATCTGCTCAAAAAGCTGTTCTTTTTACCCAAAACCGCTCTAAAAGTGCTAAAGTTTCATTTTTACAAATCATTAGCTTTGGGGTTGAAAACGCTGTAAATCATCGAAATTTTCTTATTTTTATAGGATGAATTGGTGGTTATGAGACAGACTGCCGTTGGCAGTAATTGAAAAAACGACATAATTGGATAAAGTATTTAAAGGTCAGAATGTATTTTTGGCACACTGTTTAACACAAAATGGTGGCGCAGGAAATATATTTTCAAAAGGGAAAGACATTTATCAAAGAATTTCAGACACAATAAATAATACCCCTGAAATTTCTTGTTCGACAATAAAGTCGGGTGATACACTTAGACATTTAAAGGCGACAAATTTCTTTGGACCAATAGGAATTATTTTAAAAAATGCAAATATCACATTTGCAAGTCCACAAGATCATGGCACAATGGTTCTGAAAGACGGCAAACGAGATTACATTTTAACAAATGAAACAAAACCTACAGAAAGTAACATAATTAATGCTATTATAAACAGGCCTGACAAGTGTTACAATGAACTTTGTTCAGATAAATATTCTGCATTTGGTTTTTTTATGTGTTTTGATGACCGTCCATTTCTTAATCAAAACATTGGCACTGAGAAAAATTTTTACGAAAAAACAAAACACTTCGACTTACCTTATTTCAACCTATCTCACGGCAATTTATACAAGGCTACATTTGATAATTCAAGTAATATTTTTATCGGGAATGGCCATTTAAAAATTTCAGATATTTATGACTGACTTTGATAAAATACTGTGGGGTTTTATTTTTTCTGCCGTTGGTGTTGCTTTTGGGTGGTTCTTAAATCAACTTGGACAATGGTTTAGAGTTAGACAAGAAGATAAGAAAAATCTAAAAATTGTGCTTTTTAACTTGTTGGAGACTTACTTTGTTTTTTATCGAAGCGACATTGATAAATATGTTCAAAAGGTAACTGATAAGGTTCATTCAAAAATACCTTTAAGCGAGCAGTCGACTGAAATTAATTCTCTTATGCAAACTATGTACACAAGTATACTGACAGACAATCTAAAACCTGAATTGTTGAATGAAATGAATTCAATACAAGAGAGCTATCAAAATTCAATCAAAACTTTAGCAACTATTGACCCTTTGACAGCTTACTATTTGAGTGGACGCACTAACATAATTCAAACATTTGATGATATTCAAAAGATATTTGACAGTATAAAAAAGGATTTTCCAGCAGAACAAAACGAAATTGAAGATGGTGCAAATCAAGCACTAAATATACTAAAGCCAGACATTTTTAAAGACAGTTTATCAGACCTCGAATCAGACATCAAGAAAATAGCATGGAAGATAAATCCTTATGTATGGTATAGGTCAATTAAAGCTATTAAACGACTGAGAAAAAATTCAAACGAACAGCTTGATAAAGAAATAGACAAATTATTTGAAAAATTAAATCCTTTATTTGGTGGACAACAACACAATTGACATAGGAACAACTACTGCCAACAGCACCTAAGAAAACATGGGGCGGATAGTAGTAAACGCCAGGTTTGTTCTTCGTGGCTAAATTTGTCACGGGCGGACAAGTAAGAGCTTCGAAAGCCCCACGTTTCTTAGCTGCAAAACGTCAAACTGTCTAAAAACCCCTTCTTTTTCAAGCCCTTGAATGCTAATAAGTTACACTTCTTATTCATTGCTAACCCACTGATTTTCAGTATATTTACATTATGAAGTACATTATAGGAAAAGACAGGAATCAATTAGAGATGTTTTGCTTAGAAGAGCGAATACCTCAAGAGAACGAAGTTCGACTAATCGATTTATTTGTAGATAGCTTGCCTTTAGAAAAGTACGGTTTTGTGCAGGAAAAGAAAAACCCACTCGGCGGAAGACCTGCTTATCATCCAAGCACGCTATTGAAGCTATTTATTTACGGTTATATGAACAGAACTCGTTCTTCCAGGCAATTAGAGAAGGAATGTTATCGTAATCTTGAAGTAATGTGGTTGATGCGTGGTTTACCGCCAGATCACAACACCATTGCTAATTTTAGAAAAGACAATCCTGATGCAATAAAGAAAGTGTTTAGAGCAACCGTTGAATTGGTAAAAAATTTTGAACTTATTGGCGGGCAACTGTTTGCAGGAGACGGAAGTGTTCTCCGTGCTCAAAACTCCAAAAAGAAAAATTATAATCAAAAGAAGATTGACCGACACTTGGCTTACATTGAAGCAAAGCTGGATGAATACAATCAAATTCTATCGAGTGAAGACGGTGATAAAGAAGAAAAAGAAAAGGCACAAAAAAAGATAGAGCAACATCTTGAACATCAAAAAAAATACAAAGAATTAGAAAAACAATTAAAAGAAAGTGGAGAGGTTCAAATCTCCACCTCCGACCCTGACAGCAGACAGCTCATTGTCCGAAATATGATTACTGAAGTTGCTTACAACTTACAATCCACCGTAGATGCCAAACACTACATTCCGATCAATTATGAAATCACTAACGAAAACGATTCAAAAGCCATGGGTGGTATGCTTACCCAAGCAGTTGAAATTTTAGGACACAATGAGTTTACCGCTCTCTTTGATAAAGGCTACCATACAGGCTCCGAATTTGAAACAGCCGATAAGTTGGAAGTAGAAGTTTTGGTAGCTGTGCCGGATTTACCATCTTCCTCCATGGCTCCTGACCCTGCTTACAACATCTCTGAATTTGTTTATAATGAAGATAGCGACACATACA
>CAZPDT010000035.1:0-10382 GCA_964585545.1 uncultured Fluviicola sp. | reverse complement strand
GTGGGCGGACAGTGAATTGCTCCGAAATCCCGCACTACGCTTATACTTGACCGTTATAGCCAATAACAAACACGGTTTTTAATTTGGGTGTAACAAATAATTGAATTGAATTAAATTGTTTTAATAAAAAATTGAATCATGAAAAGAACGTTAGCAATTACAATATTTTTTATGAGTGTCCATTCTGTGTTTAGTCAAGAAAAAAATACAAGTGGAGACCTTGAACGTAATACAATTTATGCTGAAGCATTTGGACAAGGTTTTTGTTATTCAGTAAATTACGATAGACTTTTCAATACAGAAAAAAGATTCATGAATTCATTTACAGCCGGTTTTGTTTATGTTCCTGAATCATTGGGATTCGGAGATGGAACTTACTGTGGCATACCAATATCATATAATTGGCTGCTTGGTAAAAAAAGTCATCATTTAGAATTAGGAATTGGAGTGACTTCACTTGTTGTTAACCCAAATTCAAATATGGTTTCTGATTTTTACACATACTTGACCCCAAAAATTGGATATCGTTTTCAAAGACCAAATGGTGGACTTTTTTTCAGAGTAACTGCAACTCCAATGATAGATATATTGAATGTAAGCACCTATAAATTTGGAAACGAAAAGTCACGTAATTTTTCTTCATTTAATAATGTTGTTGGTATTGGATATGCAGCATTTCCTTGGCCAGGTATGAGTATAGGTTACACTTTTAAATAAGTACTGGCTATAACAGCGCCTCATGCACCAGCCCAAGATCTTGCTTCGAAACAACAATTTAATTGAAACAAAAAACTTTAACTTCGGTGCAACGGTTTACTTTAAAAGTTGGGCCGTGCGCATAGGCGCAAAACGTTATAGCCAATGGTAGGACGACCGAAAACCGACAGTAAAAATTGAATTCAATGTTTGACGAACTAACAAAATACAAACAAAACGACCATTTTTTTTTCAAGTCTGGCGACAGTCTTAGACAGGTTTGCAATGCACCAACCGACAAGAGTGGAATATATGTAGTTTACGCTTTAAAAAATGGGAAAATTGAACTCATTTATATTGGGCGTTCAGGAAAAATCGAAAAAAACGGTTCTCTGTTTATTCGCAAATCAGGACTTGGTGGAATTAAAGATAGAATTGTAAACGGACATCAATTTGGCAAAACACCTCGGAGAATTTCTTGGCAAAGACAAATTGAATTTGAAAATATAGAAGCATTAGACGTTTATTGGTATGTCACACATAATGACAAATTCATCGACTGTCCAAGAGTTTTAGAAAATAAGTTACTAAATATTCATTTCCAAATCTATGGCAGATTGCCAAGGTGGAATAATGAATTGTAGAAAAAAAGAAATTATGACATTAAAAGAAGCCGTATTAAAAAGTTTAGAAGACATTAACGACATCACCAATTATTTGGCGGTGCTAAACCATATTAACGACAAAAACTATTACGACTTTGGTGGAGCGAAAACTCCAGGTTCAACAGTTTCGGCAATTTTGGGCGACTTCATTCGTAACGGAGATACAAGAGTAAAGAGAATAAAACAAGACGGTGGAACTTACTCTTACTATTTGACAAAAAACGAGCAAAATATTGGAATTGAAATATTGAGTGGCGACACCGAAACTCATATCATAAAGCCGATTAAGGTAAACAAATCAAAGACTTACGAAGAGAGAGATTTACATAAACTTTTGAGCAGTTATCTAAAAAATACAGACACTTATTCAAAAACAATTTTTCACGAACAATCAAACGGAAAAGACAATAACCAAATTTGGACACATCCAGATATGGTTGGTATTAAGTTTTTGAACTTACAGACAAAAGCAAGCCAAAATTTTTTAAAATCAATAAATCGTGTTGACACTTTCAAATTAAGTTCATACGAACTTAAAAGAGAAATTAACAGCGACAGTGAACTTAAAAAAGCATTTTTTCAAGCGGTTTCAAATTCAAGTTGGGCAAATTATGGGTATTTAGTTGCGTTTGAGTTTAGCGACAGTTTGAACGAAGAAATGGCAAGACTAAATCAATCGTTCGGAATTGGAATTATTGAACTTAATGCAAATCCTTATCAAAGTAAAGTTTTGTTTCCCGCAGTTTATAGAGATTTGGATTTCAAAACGATTGACAAGCTTTGCAAGATGAATAAAGAGTTTGAAAAATTCATCGAACAGACTGAAAAACTAATGACTGCAAGCGAAAAATATGTTTCGGGAGCAGAAAAAGAACTTGACGAATTTTGTGACAGATACTTTGCAAACGACACAGAAGTTGAAAACTATTGCAGAGAGAAACACATACCGACAAACGAAGAATGACAAGAACCACTGGCTATAACAGGCGTTTGGCTCAATGGCGGGTGACGTGGTTAATTGAACATTCTGCCTCGCATCAACTTTTGTGGTGTATTGACAGTTTTGTGCTCCGAAATCCGCCACCTTCGCCAAGCGCCAAAACGTTGTGTGCAAGCTAAACAGACTGACACCCTGTAAAATAAAGGCATAATGAAATATGAATAGACCAATTTTAAAATATTTAATGATTAGTGTCTTGATTTTATTGTTAGCTCAATGTAATTATCGTACATCAAGTAAAAAACGGTTTTCTAAGACACTTGATATTGAAATTCCCAACAACGCAGAGATTATAAAAGACGAGTATCAATCTAATTGGCAGGATTTTGCGATTTTTTATGAAATTAAATTGAGTGAAAAGCAAATAACGGATTTGACACAAAGCATTCGAAATTCTAAATACTATAATCCTAGCGCATATGTTACTGACTATGTGCAACAAGATATGTATGTTGAGAAAGGAAATATGAAAGCTGTATGGGCTAGAACTCAATCAGGATACATATTTCAAAATGAATATGGCAGAGATATGTATTCAGCAAAGATTGACACTATAAATCGAATTGCTGTGTTTAATGAATCACATGATTAATAGACTAAATGGTATTAAAAGGCTTAAATAATCAGACTGTAGAACTAAAAATAACCAATTACCAATTTCCAGAATCGCTTGATAGGGACTTGGATGGCAATTGGTTAAATATATACCTCAAAGTTGATAGTGTTCAAGGAAAATGGCAGACTGTTGACCCATCTTTAACAACTTGGGAAGTTCAGGATTTAATTGATTGGTTTAATGACCTCTCATGTGATTCCAAACCAAAATGGAATAATACTGAGTTTATAGAACCAAATATCTCATTTCATTTACTTAACGACTTCAAATTGAGTAATAAAAAAATACGAATAAAGTTCAATTTGGAATCCAGACCAAACTCAGCCAAAGACGATAATGATTACTATGTTGATTTTGTGGTTGATAATATGGAATTAAGAAGAATTGCGTCTGAATTGACTACTGAACTGGAGAAATATCCATTAAGAAAATGAAAAATAGCCAGCACACAACACGGTATATAAAACATTTGGCGGATAGTGCTGATTTTAAGGGCGGTACATTTAATAAACATTGTAGCGGTTTGACAGGAAATCGCTTTGAAATGCCAAACGTTTCATACACCAATCCGTTACCACACATACTAAAGACCCGACCCGCAAATGGCACATTTGGTTTTTGCCGACACACAACCCAGAGCTGAAAAAACCAAAAGAGCCATTTTTTTCCACCGCTCGACTGATAAATTGAAAAATAGTTATTAACTTTGACCAAAATTGGACAAGTATAGATTAAGTCAATGACAATAGGACAAAAAATAAGGCAATTAAGAGAAGAGGCAGGAATGAAACAACGAGAACTTGCTGCTAAACTTGATATTGGAGAAGGCTTCTTAAGTAAAGTTGAAAGTGACCAAAAACTAATAAAACGTGAAGACCTCAAAAAACTTAGCGATTTTTTCAATGTTGCACATTCCGACTTAGAAACATTGTGGTTGGCAAACAAGGTCTATGACTTGATTAAAGATGAAAATCAAGGCTTAGAGGCTTTAAAGGTAGCAGAAGAACAAGCAAAATACGTGAAAAAATGATAAATACATACAACAAAGACGGACACATAATTTATAATGGAGATGCGATTCAAGTCTTAGAATCAAAGATTGAAGATAAATCTATTGATTTGATATTTGTTGACCCTCCATATAATATAGGTAAAGACTTTAATGGACGTAAGGACAAGTGGAATACAGACCAAGAATACTTGGATTGGTGTTTCCAGTGGATAGATCTTTGCTTGAAAAAATTAAAAGATAATGGAAGTTTTTATGTAATGACTTCTACCCAGTTCATACCATATTTTGACTTATATCTTCGAGATAAAATCTCAATTCTCTCACGTATAATTTGGTCATACGATAGTTCAGGAGTACAGGCTAAAAATTTTTTCGGTTCAATGTATGAACCTATTTTGTTCTGTGTGAAAGATATTAAAAACTATACCTTTAATTCAGACGATATTCTTGTGGAAGCTAAAACGGGTTCAAAAAGGAAACTGATTGATTACAGAAAAAATCCACCACAGCCATATAATTCTGAAAAAGTACCGGGGAATGTTTGGGATTTCCCAAGAGTTAGATATAGGATGGCAGAATATGAAAACCATCCAACACAAAAACCAATTGCCTTATTAGAACGAATTATAAAAGCAAGTTCTAATGAAGGAGATATTGTTTTAGATCCATTTTCAGGTACATTCACGACTTCTTTTGTGGCAAAATCACTCAATAGAAAATCTATTGGTATTGAAATAGATGAAGAGTTTACAAAAATTGGAGCAAGAAGAGTTTTAGAAAAAACTTCCTTAAATGGAGAGGAATTAAAACCCGAACCTAAAACATATCAAATTAAAAATCCAGCACAGCAAACATTATTTGAGCCCAAAATATGAAGCACTCATTTACAGATAAAATATTAGAAATTCTAACTCACTACTTTGGGGAAGAAGCAGAAGTCATTTTTAATAATAGCGAATTATTGAAGTATATAAATCAGAAAACCATTTCTGCTCACAAAGGCTCTAAAGCAAGGGGTAGTTTTGGAAACCTTTATGCTATTTATGTACTTGTGGAAGATTACATAAAAGAAGGCTATCACAAAAAAGGGGATTATTCAAAATATGATGGAGCCAGGTTTTCTGAATTGTTTAAACGGCAAAGGGAACTACCTTTTGGTTCTAAACTTCAAAATCACGCACTGAATCAGAGAATGAATCAGGAGTTTAGAAAGTTTTTCCCGACTTGTGACTTTATTCCTATCATCAGGGTTGTAGAAACTAAACGATATTGGATCAATACCAATCTTATAGAATTGAAAATAAACAAAAAAAATATAAATATAGCAGAATCAATAATTGACATTATTGAAGCCTATGCAACGACTAAAAGAAGTGCATTTGAAAGTTTTATTGAAACTTGCGAGCGACTAAAAGATATTGAGAATGAACAACCCGAAGAAATCAAAGCCTTCATTTTAGGTTTATTAGAACCTAATATTGACGCTAGAGTTTTTGAAATAGTTAGTTATTCAATTTTAAAGGCTGATTACAATGACCAAACTGTTTATTTTGGTTTTTCAGAAGACACCATTGAACCTGAAAATTTAAAGCTTTATAAAACAGGGAGAACAAACGCTAATGATGGTGGAATTGATTTTGTAATGAAACCATTAGGTCGATTCTTTCAAGTAACAGAAACAACTGATGTGAAAAAATATTTTTTAGATATTGATAAGCTTGATAAGTTCCCAATCACGTTTGTTGTGAAATCAACTGAAACCGTTGAAAGGTTAAAAGAAAGAATAAGGGAAGGTGCAAAACAGCAATATTCTGTTGATGCAATTGTAAATAAATATGTGTCTTGTATTGAAGAGATTATCAATATTGAAAAATTAAAAAACAGTTTACAATCAGTCGAGAGCAAAGGAAATATTCCTGATGTATTGAATGAGATCATTAAACAAAGTAAAGTTGAATTCAATTACGAAGCAGAAGAATAATGCCAGCATTAAATATAGCAGAAATACAAACAAACAAAGAAGCTGTAAAAGTTTTTAAAACTGTTTATACAGATAAATTAGGGAGTTATAGAGATAAATATCCTGATTATTCTTTTTATAAACTCGATAATGAAGTATTTGCTTGGAATCACAATCCAACACAAATTAAATTACCCCAAGAATTTAGCATTATTGTAATTTCCAAAAAGGAACAAACTTTGGTTTTTAAAGAAATATTGGAGCAGGGAATTGTTCACTTCTTTAAGTTTAGAAATCAAGATATTTATCGAAGAAAATATTCGTCAATTTGGAATGTAAACCTTTCAAAAGACAACAAAATTTTGCTCAATGGGTTTTCCTTAAATCCACAATTGGAATTTCAGATAAATCCATTGTATTCAACACAACAAGACACCCAAGTAATTTCAATATCAATTCGTAAAACATACAAGCCTGTTTTCACTTATTCAGATTCAGAATTTAAAGCCAACAATATTGATACAAGAGATTGGGATAAAAACGATAAAGACGAATTAATATTTTCGCCAAAGAACAGAAAACGCTTTTTAGAAGCTACAAATCAGGCTGATGAATATCAAAGTAAGATTTCTCAAGCATATAGTTTACAGCAAGAGTCAAAAGAGTTTAGCCGCTTACTTAAAGCGTTTCAACAATATTCATCTGAAATTTTCTTGCCAGATGACTTAAAAATTACAGATTTCTATTTTTCAAACTTGCCTAATCTTTATTTTAAAGATGTTTTAATCAGTAAGCCAAATTATTATTTTTTGAATAATAGAACAGGAAGTGGGTATTACAACAAACAGTTGAAAGAACTTAAGCCATATTCTTTCAATAATTTTCAAGGCAATAAATTCAAAATTGCAGTATTTACACCTGCACGAAATGAAGGGTCCACAGGTGGCTTTATCAAGCTCTTAAAGGATAATTTAAGCAGTAATTTTCACGCAAATAACATTGAAATTGATTTAATCAAGTTTGAAAGAGATACTTCTCTTGACTTTGTGAAAGATTTGGTAAACAAAACAGACGAAGGGAAATATAACCTTGCAATTACAATTCTTTCCCAATCTGATAAGAAACTACCTATTAAAAGTTCACCCTATTTTGTTTTAAAAGCGAAATTATTAGGCCGTAAAATCCCTACTCAACAATTAACAATTGAAGTAATTAGAAAAATTCGTTTTGCAGATGACCTTGTTTTAAATGCAATAGCTTTAAATATTTATTCAAAATTAGGTGGTACAGCTTGGACAATAGAAAAAGACGAAAAAGAAAGAGAGGAAATCGTAATAGGTATTGGAACAACAATAAATTTCAACAAAGAAAGAATTATTGGATTTGCTAATGTCTTTGATTACAAAGGGGCGTATTTACTTGGTTCATCCAGTCAGATAAGCAATTTCCAAAACTATAGCAATCAGTTAAAAGAGCATTTAATCAAAACCATTGAAAGTCAAATAAAGTTAAAAGGAATAGAGAAAAATGAAAAATTCAGGTTGATTTTCCATTTATCAAAACCTGCAAGTAAGAAATATGAAATTAAAGCCATTGAGGCAAGTTTAAAGCAGTTCAAAGATTATAATATTCAATATGCTATTGTTCATTTAAGTTATCAGCATAATTACAGATTGTTTAGTGCAAATAATGAAAATGGAATAGCGAGAGGCACCTTTGTTGAAATAGCATCAAGACAAGCTTTGCTTCATTTGGGACAAAGTTCTAAAACTCCAATTTTATTACGAATTGACAAGCGTTCAGTTTACGATAATGAAGAGACAATGTATAAAGATTTGTATGCTATAGCAAAACAAATACTTTACTTTTCTCATTTAAGCCATAGAACATTTAAACCAGCCAATGTGCCTGTAACAATTAGATATCCTCAACTAATGTCAAAGCTTTCAAGTGAATTAATGGTGATTGAAGGGTGGGACAAGACAAATTTAGAAATTGTAAAAAATCAACTTTGGTTTATTTAGTATGATATTGCTTCAAGAAATAACTGAAAAGAAAAATCTTTTGATGGAAAAATCTTCCATCTTGGAGCAAACTCTCTATGCACTTTTATCAGGTCATCAATTAAATTTTTCAAATAGCGAATCAAGCTTAAATAATATAGAAAAAATTGGATTAGCCCTTTTAAAAGGTAATCGAAATCAGATTGAGCCACTGATACAAAAAGAACAAAAAGCAGATAATACTTTTCAGTTTCATTATTGTAAGAATTTATTAGAATTATCTGTAATGTCTTTAGCTGATTCAAAATTTGAGGAGACCAATATCGGTTCATTTTTAGAAACCAAAGGTCTAAAAGAAGCAATGGTTTTATCCTTTACAACAAAAACAATAAATCTTTCAAAACAGCCGATTTCAAAAAGTAAAATTGACACTTTAATAAATCAAATATTTATTAAGAGAGACGTTTCTAACTTCACAAAATGCTTTACTGAAGCATTGGAAGAAGCAGATGAACTAATTGAAATCTTTGTTATTGAAAAATGCTTTGAAAGTCTAATTGATTTTCACCCAGTACCAAAGACAAAAGAAAATACAAAATTACTGCTATCTACAATTGACAAATACAATGACAGAATTGAATTAAAGATTAAACGCAAGTTTTTTGCTTGGACTTTTGTTGTATTAATTAGTCTTGGGAGTGCTATAATATATGCTATTCCAGCATATTGGTCTCAATATGATTTTAGCATTTTAACAACAATCTCAGGTTACCTTTTTCCTATATTAATTTTCCTATTAGCACTATACTTTTTCCTATTTCATAAAATTGAGGACAAATTTTCTATAGTGACAAATTACATAGAAAAGAAGAAACAAAGTATTAATGAAAAATACGGAATTGACTTAGAAAAAATAGAAGAAATCAAAAAGAGCTTAAATGAATAAAGCCAACCCTTCTAAAGCCATACACATTGGCAAGTCGCTCAAGCCGATACACAAGCCAAAACTTGCCAAAGAGTATGTCTTTGCCAACACTCACGAACACGGACGAAAAGAAAGTACGTGTGGTAACAGCGTGTATGTGGCAATAGCGGGTGAAGTGGTAAATCGAAGGTCTGTGCTTCTAAGAAACTTTGTGCTAAACGGACGGTTAAGTGCTTCTAATCCGCTACTGCACATACACGCAAAACGTTACCTGCTATGTTAAAAAACGACAGTGCATAAAGACAACGACACGTTTTGACGGACTGACAATTTAATTTTGCGGGGAAACGGGGAAGCTGAAAACCGAACAGAGTAGGCAATGACTAAAAACAATTTAATTATGGCACTTTTCAGAATTACTGTTAAGCAAAACAAGTACTCGAATGGAATTAGACTTGAAAAAGGAATGACAGTTGACGTTTCTTCGACCTACTCTAATCCAGTTACAACCAATGGCGGTCACGAAGTGATTGATGCATTTCAAAGAGTATATGGAATAGACATTAAGAAAAATGGCGGATTGTCAACTGTTTATCTTGACGTCAAAAAAGTCAATTAATGAATTCCATTGACATAAAGCTTAACGAAATTGAGGACTTGAAGTGGTTGCCGTGGGTTGGCGACCGCTTCAATTCTCTTGCTTTAGAAAACAGACTACTGATTGTTGGAGAAAGTCATTACCACGACAATACACCCGCTTCAATTGAAAAACATAATTCACCCGATTTTACAAGACAAGTTGTTGAAGAATTAGCCATTGAGCGGTGGTATTATGGAACTAAAATTTTCCCTAATCTTCACCGAGCATTGTTTAAAAATGATGAATTTGATAGTCCTACTTTTTGGAATTTGGTTTCGTTCTACAACTTTATCCAAAGACCAATGGACACAAATAAAGGACGTCCAAGTTATGATGACTTCTACAATAGTTGGCTTCCTTTTTTAGAAATAATTAAGTTACTCAAACCAAAGACCTGTTTATTCATTGGCACAAGTGCTGCAAATTCTCTCGGACACGCTCTTCAAAGCACAGACTTTTCGACTGATGGAGTAAAGTGGGAAGACTACATTAGTAACGCTTATGCAAAGACAGCATTCATAAAGGACAAAGATGGTAATGAAACACAATTAATCTTTATCCGACATACAAGCCAAATGTTTAGTTGGAGTAAATGGAACGAATACCTACAGAAAAAAATAAATTCGGAACTCACTTGGTTTGAAGAACAATTAAAAAACGTAACGACTTGAAAAACAGAAACACAGCAGGTAACATCACCTACACACAAGCAGGGGTTTCGTGCTTCGTAGGACAGGTAAGTGCAAAATTGGAAGTTCATTTCTTCGTAGGAAATTCAGTGCTAAAAAACCCTGCCTGCGTGTAGCTGAATCCCGTTATAGGTAATAGTCCACTCTTCATCGGACACTCACACGTTATTGTACGG
>CAZPDT010000034.1:0-11897 GCA_964585545.1 uncultured Fluviicola sp. | reverse complement strand
GGCTATTTTTGATGAGAAAGCCCAAATGAAAGTGGGTTTTTAGACGAACTGACGTAACCGACCAGCACAATCATCTTCTATACTTCTCAAAACATAACTGTGAAGCTCCATAACTGCTTTCCCACTCAATGTTGTTTTTTGATTAACCATTGCATACAAATGGTTCAAAGCAATTTCGTGATTTTTTGCCTCAAAATGCTCGCGCAATGATTTGCCTTTTACGGTAATTCCTTCTTGCAAAATCATTTGTGTTTCTCGTAATGTAAGTGTGTTCCCTTCAATACTATTGGAATTATAGGTCCATTCTATAGAGAGTGCTTCTTTGATCTTAGAAAGGGCAATACTGGGCAATGGGCGGGCTTTCATCAACATTTCTTTTTTGTCAATGAGCCGCTCAAAAGTATTGTGCATCTCTTTTCTATATGCTAAATCTATCTTCCACATACCCAAATATACAAAATCGGATAGGATTTTAAAAACTTTATCCGATTTTTAACAATTCTTTCCAATTATTTCAATATTGTTGTGTTTCCAAACACTATTAAAAATCAATAGAATATACAACATAATAATACAGGCCAATTCCCACTTCATCGTTTCAGTACATCATAACAGATTCAAAAACATTGCTTATCTTTGTGTATCATGGTTAGTCGAAAAAAATAGGACTAATTTGAAGTATTTTCTACCAATGAATCAATAAGAAAAGACAATGGCTGGACATAGTAAATGGTCAAATATCAAACGGAAGAAAGGTGCAACGGATGCAAAACGGTCAAAACAATTTTCAAAAGTTTTAAAAGAAATTAATGTTGCTATAAAAGAAAGTGGACCAGATGAAGAAACCAATCCCGCCCTAAGAAATGCAATTGCCAATGCCAAAGGGATTAATATGCCCAAAGACAATATCCTTCGGGCAATTAAAAAAGCTAGCGGAGAAGGCGCTGAAAACTTCGAGGAAATAACATTTGAAGGGTATGGTCCGCATGGTATTGCCTTTTTTATTGAATGTACTACCGATAATACAAACCGTACAGTAGCCAATATTCGTTCAATTTTCACCAAAAATGGAGGCAATCTTGGTAAAAATGGTTCCTTGGAGTTTTTATTTGAACGCAAAGGGGTTTTTACAATTAAAAAATCATCAATTGCCGTATGTTTAGATGAACTTGAACTCGAGTTGATTGAAAATGGATTAGAAGATATGGAAACAGAAGATGATGGTTACGTAACAATTTATTCCGCTTTTAATGATTTTGGCACTATGGCAGAGGCCTTTGAAAAAAAAGCAATAGAAGTTGAAAACTCAACGTTAATGCGTATCCCTGTAAACACCAATAAACTTCCACTGGAGCAAGCACAAAAAATAATTGAACTGGAAGAAAAATTTGAAGATGATGATGATGTTCAAAAAGTCTTTCATAACCTTGAACTTACTGATGATTTAATTGCTGCACTTGATATAAATTAACTCCAACAATTCGTCAATCTTACAGTAATTTACAATTATTTAGTATACTATTCATCCCTTGTAATTCGGGTTAACACACATTGTTTACTGCTACTTTTCATTTTAAACTAGGCAGTTGTATTAAAAAATTCAGGTGCATAATTAAATTAGTGGCTGTAAAAAATAACATAACCAAGAGTTTTTTTATACCTTTGGTAAAGAATTATTTTAAAACTACAATCAATGAGGCCTCTTCTTATTTTGATTCTGTTCGTTCAAACAGTTTTTGTTTTTGCTCAAGAAGCAAAAGATACCGAATGGCGAACACTAGAGGAAAAGAATTATTCTATACAATATCCATTTGATTGGATTGCCGACAATAGTGGACAATTGGGTGCTGAATTGTTTTTATTTTCACCTGAAAATTCAAAAGGAGACCAATTTATTGAAAGTATTAATTTGGTCATTGCAGATTTACCAGATGGGAATATTTCTTTGGAAGAATATGCGCACCGATCTGAAGATGAATTGGCTTCAATGATTACCAACTTTAAATTACTAGAGAACAAACAACTAAAAAATCAAAATGGTGATTATCGAAAAGTTGTTTATACCGGTGACCACAACAAATATAAACTTCGATTTATAAAATATTACTGGATTGTAAACAATAAAGTTTACGTTCTTACTTTTACTGGTGAGCAAGAAGGTTTTGAAGGTTACTCAAGTATAACCAAGAAAATTCTAAGTTCTTTTAAAATTAAAAAGTAGTTTTGAAACTCAAATATATGGATAAGTCACTTCAGCTAGAAATAAACCCTTAGCAGGAACAGAAAATCCAGCTTTACCACGATCTTTTGCTTCAATAATCTCTTTTATTTGTTCAGGTTCAATTTTACCTAATCCAATTTCCAATAATGTCCCAACAATAGCCCTTACCATATTCCGTAAAAATCGATTGGCCGAAATTTTAAATTGCAACTGCTCCCCTATTTTTATCCATTTTGCCTCATATACTTCGCAAAAATTATTGTTAACATCAGTATGCAGTTTAGAGAAAGATGTGAAATCCTGTTTACCCAATAAGAATTGAGCTGCTTTATTCATCTTTTGGACAGATACCGATCTTGGAAAATAATAACTTATATCTTGTTGAAAAGGCAACTTACTTTTATGTATATAATATTCATAAGTTCTCTTTGTTGCATCAAAACGGGCATGTGCCTCGTGATCCACTTCAAGAATTCTTGCAATTGCAATATAAAAAGGCAGCATATTGTTCAGCTTATACTGTAATTCTGCTGTTTGATATTCCTGATTTATATCTGCATGAAAAAATGCTTGTTTTGCATGAACTCCTGCATCAGTCCGTCCGCAACCCACAATGCTTACTTTTTGATCGTGACATAACTGAGAAAGACACTTTTCAATTTCTTCCTGAACAGAAGGTGCATTGGGCTGTTTTTGCCATCCCGAATAAGGGGTTCCTTTATATGAACATTGAAAAAATAAACGACTTTTCATGTTGCAATATTAAGAATTAAAAAAAGATTATTTAATTTAACCGCAAAACTAAATTTCATGAAAGTTCACTTTATTGCTATTGGAGGAAGTGCCATGCACAATTTGGCAATTGCCCTATCGAGAAAGGGATATACAGTATCAGGGGCTGATGATGAAATCTTCGAACCTTCAAAAAGCCGACTTAAAAAGGAAGGCATCTTGCCAAACAACATTGGCTGGAATCCACTTCGTATTTCTTCCGACCTCGATGCTGTAATTTTGGGAATGCATGCCCGTAAAGACAATCCAGAACTGATTAAAGCGCAAGAACTTGATTTGCCTATTTTTTCTTTCCCTGAGTATATATATGAACAATCAAAAAATAAAAAAAGAATTGTAATTGGTGGGTCTCACGGAAAAACCACCATAACCTCAATGCTCCTTCATGCCTTTAAAAAACTTAATTTCCCCGTTGATTTTATGGTTGGCGCACAAATAAAAGGATATGACTGTATGGTGAAATTAACAGAAGAAAATGATGTTGTTTTACTCGAAGGAGATGAATATTTAAGCTCTCCTCTCGATCGCCGACCTAAGTTTCATCTGTATCAACCTCATATAGCCTTAATCAGCGGTATTGCTTGGGACCACATCAATGTTTTCCCTACTTATGAAAACTATGTAGACCAGTTCAATCAATTTTGTAATATTATTGAAGATGGTGGAACATTGGTGTACAACCAAGAAGACAAAGAAGTTGAATCCATTGCTTTAAAACAAAAAGAAAGATTACAGCTCCTTCCCTATGCTACACCAAAGTATGATACAAATCAAGAGGGTACTGTCCTTTATTATAAAAATCAATCCTTTCCCCTTAAGTTATTTGGTGCCCATAATTTACAAAACCTCTTTGGAGCATTAAATATTGCGCAATCAAT
Source organism: uncultured Fluviicola sp. (assembly GCA_964585545.1). Lineage (GTDB taxonomy): Bacteria > Bacteroidota > Bacteroidia > Flavobacteriales_D > Crocinitomicaceae > Brumimicrobium. Next base: position 8,006 of record CAZPDT010000034.1, on the reverse strand, counting down.
AGGACTTTCTGCCACTGCTTTTCTTAAAGCTATGCATGATTTCACAGGAGCGGGAAAGCGTTTAGAAAAAGTAAGTGAAACTCCTGAAAGAATAGTTTTTAAAGACTTTGCTCACTCTCCTAGCAAACTTAAAGCGACCACTTCAGCAGTGAAAGAACAATATGCCAATCGAAAACTCGTTGCCTGTATGGAACTGCATACCTTTTCTTCATTAAAAAAAGCCTTCTTACCCCAGTATAAAAATGCCATGAAAGCTGCAGATAAAGCCCTGGTCTACTTTAGTCCAAAAGTTGTAAAACATAAAAAATTAGCCCCCATATCAAAAGAAGATGTAGCGAGTGCATTCGGCGGCAATGTGCAAGTTGTTACAGAAACACAACAGGTATTGGATTTTATCAATATTGAAAGTACAGATAATATGGTGCTTCTCATGATGAGTTCTGGAAATTTTGACGGAATAGATTATAATGAATTAGGATGAGGGGCAATTGGGAATGATTCAATTATGGATGGGGCAATTACGGATTGGAATTAAATTATTGACCTTCTCCTGAAAACAAAAATTTATTCGGTTTAACAATATTCGATTTTACAGCATACATTACAATACCTGCTGTGTTTTTAGTGCCCAGTTTACCCATAATGTTTTTCCGATGAGTGGTTACTGTGTGTGGACTCAAGTTCAAGAGTTCAGCAATCTGCACATTTGTATTTCCTTCTGCAATATATTTAATAATCTCCATTTCTCGTTCAGAAAGTGACACATAGTCACAAGAAAATGTTGTCTCATCAAGATGTTCCACATCAATTGAAGATTTTCGGATAATATCCATTATTTTACCACAGAAAAAGCGGTTTCCTTTATAGGTTTCCTTAACAGAACTTAGAATTTCAAGAAAATCACAATCCTTTTTAACATAACTTTTTACACCCGATTTTAAAGCGTCTAAAATTACCGAAGGATTTTGTTCTGGAGTTATTGCTACGATATGCAACTCTTTTTGGATTTTAAGCACTCTGGGAATAACATCGATTGAAAAACCTGGAGCTGTATAATCTAAAATGGCTACACTCACTTCAAACGATTTTATTTGTTCAATAAATTGCTCATTAGACCCTGCTTCCCCTACTATCTCAATAGTGGGATCTGTAGCTAAAATTGTACGTAAACCTACCCGTACAATATCATTACTATCTGCAATGAGGACTTTCATAACCGCAAATATAATATATTTTTTTTGCCTTACTTAGAATGATTTTAAATAATATTCTTTCTATTTGTAAAGAAAGAGAAATGCAACCCATCAAAGACAACAGAATACGGTAAATTACAAGAGACAAATAGTTCGTGTTAACCTTCCTCCAATCTTCAACAACTTTTAAATTTTCATTATCTTTGCATTTTTATCAGTAATTACAAATCATGGCAGACAATCGATACAATAAAAGAGGCGTTTCAGCAGGAAAGGAAGATGTGCACAATGCTATTGCCAATATTGACAAAGGTCTTTTCCCAAAAGCCTTCTGTAAAATTGTTCCCGATCTGCTCTCTGGAAGTGAAGAGCATTGTATAGTCATGCACGCTGATGGAGCAGGAACGAAATCCTCCTTAGCTTATATGTATTGGAAAGAAACAGGCGATTTCTCGGTCTGGAAGGGCATTGCTCAAGACGCTTTAATCATGAATGTTGATGATTTATTGTGTGTTGGTGCAACAGATAACATCTTGGTGTCTTCTACAATTGGTCGCAATAAAAACCTTGTAGATGGCGAAGTAATTGCTGCGTTAATCAATGGAACTGAAGAATTACTCGAAGAGTTAAGAACTATGGGTATTGGGATTTATGCGACTGGCGGAGAAACAGCTGATGTTGGAGATTTAGTGCGCACAATCATCGTGGATTCAACTGTTGTATGTAGAATGAAACGCGACGAGGTGATTTCGAACCACAATATCCAAGAAGGTGATGTTATTGTTGGACTTTCTTCCTCTGGACAAGCATCTTATGAGAAAGAATACAATGGGGGCATGGGATCGAATGGATTAACTTCTGCGCGGCACGATGTTTTTCATAAATACCTTGTTGAAAAATTCCCCGAGAGCTTTGATTCGAGTATCCCCAATGATTTAGTGTATAGTGGAAATTATAAATTAACAGATGAAGTAAACGAAAGCCCCTTAAACGCTGGAAAATTGGTGCTTTCTCCAACCCGAACGTATGCCCCAATCATTAAAAAAGTTTTAGAAAACTACCGAAAGGATATACACGGAATGGTGCATTGTAGTGGTGGTGCTCAAACAAAAATATTACACTTTATTGATCATCTTCACGTTATTAAAGACAACCTCTTTCCCATTCCTCCGTTATTTAAAACCATTCATGAAGAATCGGGGACTGACTGGAAAGAAATGTATAAAGTTTTCAATATGGGACACCGGATGGAAATTTATGTTCCAGAGGAGATAGCTACAGATATTATTGCCATTTCTAATGCATTTAACGTTGATGCACAAATTGTGGGCCGAGTTGAAGCTTCTCCCTCAAAGAAACTTACGATTCAGTCAGAATTCGGTACTTACGAATATTAAATCTATTGTTTTTATATGGACAACTCATTATTAAAAAAACTAGAGGCCATTCATTTTCGTTTTAAGGAGGTGGGAAAACTCATTGTCGATCCTGATATTATTTCAGACATGAAACGTTATGTCAAATTAAACAAGGAATACAAAGAATTAGAAGAGTTAGACAAGGTGTATCAGGATTACAAGAATGTATTGGACAACATCGCCTCCAGTAAAGCTTTATTGGAAGAGGAGAAAGACCCCGAGATGCGGGAAATGGCAAAAATGGAATTGGATGAATTAGAAAGTAAACGTCCAGCAATGGAAGAGGAAATCAAATATATCCTTATTCCTAAGGATCCAGAAGACGATAAAAACGTGATTATAGAAATACGTGCTGGAACGGGAGGCGACGAGGCCTGTATTTTTGTTGAGGATATTTACCGTATGTACATGATGTTTTTTAAAGAAAAAAAATGGAAAGCGGAAATCATTAACTCTCATGAAGGAAGTACAGCTGGCTTGAAAGAAATATCAATGGAAGTAGAAGGAGATGGGGTTTATGGAACAATGAAGTTCGAGTCGGGTGTTCACCGCGTTCAAAGAGTCCCTGATACAGAATCTCAAGGCCGTGTTCACACTTCTGCAATTACAGTTGCCGTTTTACCTGAGGCAGAGGAGGTTGATGTCGAACTCAATATGGGTGATGTACGTCGAGACACATTTCGGGCCTCTGGAGCAGGTGGTCAACATGTTAATAAAACTGACTCTGCCATTCGGCTAACCCATGAACCTACTGGAATTGTTGTAGAATGTCAAGATGGACGATCACAACACAAAAATTATGACAAAGCATTGTCGGTACTGCGTTCCCGTTTATACAATATTGAACTGGAAAGAGTTCAGGATGAAAGGGCACAAAAACGAAAATCTATAGTCTCTTCAGGTGACCGATCAGCAAAAATACGAACTTATAATTATCCACAAGGGAGAATTACAGATCACCGCATAAACAAAACAATGTATAATCTTTCTTCCTTCATCAACGGAGATATTCAAGAAATGATTGATGCACTTAAAATGGCTGAAAATGCCGAAAAATTAAAAGGTCAAGCAGAAGAATCATAACCTTTTATATCTCTTATTAAACCTTCAACGGCACAAAATGACGTTCTAAAAAAATGCACCATGAATAAAGAACAACTTATTTCTCAAATAAAATCAAAGCAATCTTTCCTTTGTGTTGGATTAGACACTGATATAGACCGTATTCCTAAGCATTTATTAAAAATGGAAGACCCTATTTTTGCATTTAATAAAGCAATTATCGATGCCACAAAGGCCTATTGTGTTGCATACAAACCCAATATTGCTTTTTATGAATGTTTAGGCCCAAAAGGATGGGCATCATTAAAAAAAACTATTGATTATATCCCCAAAGACAAATTCACTATTGCTGATGCAAAACGTGGTGACATCGGAAATACTTCTCGGTATTACGCAAAGACCTTTTTTGAATTTATGGACTTTGATGCCGTTACAATCGCCCCATACATGGGAGAAGATTCCATCACGCCATTTCTAGAATACAAAGACAAATGGGTAATTATCTTGGCATTAACTTCGAATAAAGGAGCATTAGACTTTCAATTCATGACGGATTTGAATGGTGAAAAACTTTACGAACGTGTACTCAAAATAACCTCAAAGTGGGGAAATGCCAATAACCTCATGTACGTTGTTGGAGCAACCCGATCTGAAAGTATGGGTTCTGTAAGAAAATTAGCTCCAAACAACTTTTTTTTAGTCCCTGGATTGGGAGCGCAAGGGGGCAGTTTAGAAGATACCTCTCATTATGGCTGGAATGAAGATTGCGGATTGTTGGTCAATTCTTCTCGTGGAATTATTTATGCTTCGAGTGAAGAAGACTTTGCAGAAAAAGCGGGAACAAAAGCAAAGGAAATTCAAATGCAGATGAAGAAGATTTTAGTGGCGCGAAACTTTGTTTGATTCTATTGAGTTAACCCGATACATTACAAAAAAACAAGACGCAGGTTGCCAAAAAAAGTCTTTACTTCAGTTTATGCTTTAATTTATATTGAAAGGCTTGCATCTGAGCCTCAGCATAATCCTTCATTTTTTCAACAATTTCTGGTTCCTTCTCAGCATAATTGTTCACGTCACCAGCTTTGTATTTATAAAGTGAAAGAAACTGTTTGTCTTTTCTTATAATTAACAACCATTCATCATCAATAACTCCGATTTTATCATCCACATTAAAATACATATAAGGTCGTGTTTTTGAAAACAAATCAATGCCTAACGTTGTATTTGTATAAGGCAAATTAAGCAATCCCATAATCGAGGGATAAACATCGATTTGTCCAGCCATCCCAGTAAACGTCTTCCCTTTCGTCATTCCAGGTGCATAAAATATAAGAGGCACATGATTATAATCTACAGATAAATCGTATTTTGTTTTTCTCAATGCCCCATGATCAGCAATAAATACAAATAAAGTATTGTTAAACCAATCCTTTTTCGAAGCCAACTTCATCAACTTGTGTAAGGCATAATCGGAATAAGCAATCATTTGTTGATCTTCATCCTTCAGTTCAGTATGGAAATAGTCGGGCAAATAGTACGGTTTATGATTACTTGCTGTCAGAAACACACTCAAAAAAGGTTGGTCTTTTTCAGCCAAATCATCTAAAATTGGCATCGCATACTCAAACATATAATCATCTGGCACACCAAGTGTTGTCTTGACTTTATCAGAAGGATAATCTACCTTGCTCACAATATTCTCAAAATCATTGCCTCTAAGAAAACCCTCAATATTATCAAATTGAGCATCATGGGTTGTAAAGTAAATCGTAGAATAATTCAACTTGCGAAGAGAAGTCGCCAAACCATGACTCTCATAAATACTTCCTTTCAAAGGATGGTGCCGAAACAATGCAGGGTTTGAGAACAATGTACTGTACACTCCATTAAATGTATGAATGCCAGCACTAAAGCAATGGTCAAAATAATATCCCTCATGACTAATACTGTCTAAGAAGGGAGTAAGGTTGTTGTGATTTCCGTGCCTATTCATATTTGAAGCGGTCATTCCTTCCATTAAAACTAGAACGATATTTTTATATTTGGCTGAGTCTTCATTGCCTTTTATCTTTCGCAACAATGGATATTTATCATCAACAGGGTTGATATTAAGGTATTTTTGAGTCTTAGCGATTGCTAATTTATCGGGCATTAACGCAATGGCTTGATTGCTTTTTTTTATACGTTCCAAATAACTTCTAATGAACGTAAAATTAGGATTCAATCCCAATTTATTCAATAAAGGATCATTTCCAAAGTATGCTGTCCCTATCCTAATTGGCGATTTTTCATCAATCCGACCTCTTATGCCTAAGAAAATAACACCCAAAAACAAAACAGAAATAACAGTTTCAAGCAGTATTTGCTTTTGGTTTTTATCTTCAAATTTCGGTTTTAAAATCCTTCTTAATCCCTTATAAAACAAAAATGCAAAAAGGATAACAGGTATAAAATACAGCCACATTGAAGGCGATTGAAAAATCATTTTAATCACAAATAAAGGACTTTCAATCCATTCAAAAGCAGTTACAGAAAACCTAGAGAAGAATTGATCAAAGAAAGGAATATCAGCTGCACACACTATAAAAGTCAAAACAAACATCACATAGGTATACCAAAAAATAATCCCATTTAAAAAAGAAGAATGGATATTGGCCAGATAACGAATCGAAACAAGAATAAAGGTCAAAAACAGGATATAACCAGCAATAACGGTATCAAATCTCACCCCCATAAAAAAGGCCTGTAATATATCACCAAAGCCAGAAGAAGCACCCAATTTTCCCGCTTGAGTTATAAACAAAACCACTCGAAACAAAGTAAACACAACCAAAACAAGTACATAAATTTTTAAAATGATTTTAATATTATGAAGCTTAAAACCATTTTTACTTTTGGTGTTTTCCATATTAATGTTGCATTAAAATTAACCCTCCGTTTCCATTATAAATAATGTTATAAAAGGATACTTATTTTCAGTCTTAGAAAATTTTTATAAATATAATAACTCGTAGCCGATTAAGCCACATTATTCATTGCATTCAATCACCATCAACCATAATTAAATGATTATCAATATATTATTATATTTTAAAGCATTATGAATCCACCTCAAATTGGGTATCAATTGTTTAATGCTTGGATTCTTTTCATTCAATAGCTTTTGAAGTTCTGGAAGCTTTATCTTTTTACTTTCACCTTAATGAAAGACAAGGAAAACGTACTGTCCGAAGTCAATTTAATGATGATTTGCTACAATCTAAGGAGACTTATGTCTATTTTTAGCGTAAAAGACTTAAAAAACAAGCTAAAAGAGCTTATCCTCATTTTTTCATACTTTTTAAAGCTATTTAAGACTCTTCTGACCACTTTTTATAAAAGAAAACCATTTCTGTATTTATTGAAATCAAGAAATAAGACTTCCTCAAATGAAGTTTATTTGTTTGATATGAGTTATATTTGAGTAAAAAATGGGATTTGTGCGCAGACTCCGTTGGGCAACATTAAAAAATGACAGATAAAGAATATATAAAATCGCTTCGAACCCCAACAGAAAATGACCCGCTTAGAGTATTGGTCAGTTCTTGTTTAATTGGAACTTTATGTGGTGCGGACGGTAGTAGCTATGGGGACTATCCTCATATAAAAAACTTGACGACATTCTCCAATGTCCAAATCACGTCATTCTGTCCAGAAAATTATTCGTTTGGCACTCCACGAGAAATCCCAGATATAAGTGGTGGAAATGGTGCTGATGTATTGGACGGAAAGGCTTCTGTAATTACAGAAACAGGCAAAGATATAACCGAAGGTATGCTCCATGCAGCAAAAAAAATGCTTCAAATCGCACAAGAAAACAATATTGAAATAGCGATAATGATGGATGTAAGTGCAGCATGCGGAAGCCAAGTGATCTATAAAGGCCATAGACTCTCTCAAAACCCACAATATCAAATTGGTATGGGAGTATGTGCCGAAATGTTGTCGAGAAACGGGTTCAAGATAATTAGTCAAAGAGATTTTAAGTCATTGGACATTCTTTTGACTAAAATAAACCCCGAACATTTACCTGACAAAACAGCTATCGACCATAATGAGACAGATTGGTATCGAGAATATTTTAAGAAATAACATTGCTCAGCCGAGTAGACGGCTCCTGCTTGGTTTACCCAGAGCTTGTCGTGGGGTCAGTACCGAGCTTTGTAGTCCTGCTTCGTTACTCCTTTCGGTCATGCTCTCCACTTCGTTCCGGGTCAGTCCAAACCTCACGGTGAGCAATGACCCGTCCTAAAAAAAGTTTACAGATTTAACTTTTATTTATTGATAGTCCTGC
>CAZPDT010000033.1:0-12339 GCA_964585545.1 uncultured Fluviicola sp. | reverse complement strand
GTACAATAACGTGTGAGTGTCCGATGAAGAGTGGACTATTACCTATAACGTTTTACGCATTGGAGAAGTGGCTGAAATAGATGTGAAAATGTTCAGTTTTACTCGAAAGTTCAAACGAAGAACTGCTGTCGATTTTAGCAATTCTACAGCCATTTTGCCAATGCGATGTTAGCAATAGTGCGTTTACTTAATCTACAAAAACTTGTATTTTATCCATTTTCCTCTCAATGTGATATATCGGGTTGAAGATTCTCAATAATTAATAAATTACATTTTTTACTTATCAAAGTAATAGTATCATTCAAACTTGTATCAGAGATATTAATAGTTTCATTACTGTTACATTTGAATAATAATTTTTTATAGCCATTTACATTATATATGGTATCAGGTAATGCGCTTTTAGAAATTATAAAAGTAATCTCCTTTCTGTTTTTAGTAGGAATTGAAAATTGAAAAAAACCCTCAACATCTGATTGAGTCGAAGATATCTTTTCTGTACCTTGGTAAATATCAATATTAACAGACAACGGGTATTGAGTTCCGTACATTAAAACTCTTCCTGTTTGTTGCTTCTTTGAGCTTGTATTTAAAAGTGTGGAACAAGAGCTAGAACAGAAAGTGAACAAAACAAGGTAAACTAGCTTAATTTTCATATTTAATTATTTTGTGTGAGGTTAATTTATTTCCTAATAAGATTGTCATCAAATAAACGCCATTATTCAGCCTAATCGTTTCTATCGGAATTGTATTTAACCCTTGATTAATTTGGTATTTCTTGTCTATTATAAGCTTGCCTCTGAGGTCGTATATCTGAATATAGGCAGCTGACGAATTGAGAGAATTAATTTCAATATTGATGATTCCAGTAAAAGGATTAGGATAAACAAGCGTATTGCTATTATTTTTATCAATATTTTCTACAGAAAGATGCGAACATGGTGTTTTTAGGAATGCACTAATATTTTCCAGTCCACAATTGTTTATAGGGTTATTGATTGTGTCTGTTGAAAAGTCTATAACCCAATTACCTCCTTCATCACAAGATAAATCATTTTCTAGATTTCTTTTTATTTGACCTGGAGAAATCGCATAATGCATAATATTGCTAGAGCCAATAACGTGTTTTAAATTATGAGCATGCCCCAATTCATGTAAAATTATTGAATAAAAATCTAAGTATCCTGCTGGGATAGATGTGCTGATTGTATCTATAAATAATAAATTATTTGTATCAATTTCAATGTCCATTTCAAAATAGACTGCAGGATTTCCTGGAACTGGGCAGACACCTTTCCAACCTTTAGTTGAGGCTAATACATTTGGGTTTAAATCAGCAAAGGTAATTATACATAGGCTATCATTTTTTGCAATGGAGTCTGTGTACAAGGTGTCCGAGCCAAGCTTCCAGTCTATTCCGGTTAAGCAAGTCCAATCTTTTAAGGCTTTTCTGATTACAGCCTTCATTTCTCCGCCCCCATAGTTTGCCACTTCATAGCTACAATGAAATGTGATTTTTTTATCAAAAATATCTCTTGGCGAAATGATGTATGCCTTTTTTTGATTATTATTTGCAACAGAAAATTTTATTTTTAATTCAACATTACTTGTGTCCATTTTCTCAACGTTGTTAACTACTCTGAAAAAGCCAGTGCCGGCAGGGATGCCTATATTTGCTGTTCCTGCAACAATAGCAGAGTCAAAGGACGGAACATGAATTTTGATTAAGGTATCGCTCCATAAAATATAATCTAATGAATCCAAGAAGACTTCTGAACTACCTCCGTCATTCGCATTTTTGAAATAAATATTTCCTGTACCTCTATTAGCACCAAATTGAAATCCTTTTATTGTCAAAGTATCCTTAATCCCACCGGCAACTTCTTTTGGATAGAAATCGGTAATGGTAATTTCACAAGCAGGGACGCTCTCAATTTGAATGTGTTCTAAATCATCATAATATGTTTGAAAAGTATCAGCAGGAAAATCTGCATATGCGGAATAGTTAAGAATCAAACTTGGTCCAAAAAAAGTCGCAGTATCAACAAGAGCGATATTGTTAGGAATATCACATGTCTGAATCTTCATTTTAATATGCATAATGCTTTGAGGAGTTTGTAAAATTGGTGCTTTGCATTGTGAAAAGACAGTTTCTAATGCAGGTATCAGAATAGTGTGGCTGTTTACATCCGATGGTATAGGCGCAGAATAACAATTTGTGTCGGCATTCAGTGTTCCTCTTGTTACAATAATATTCCCATTAGCGACAATATTACTACCAAAAGCTAAGGAATCGTAAACAATTCTAACTGCTGACTGATCAAGGTATTTTGTTCCCAAATTATCTTTAACTGTGACATCAAACTCTAAATATTTTTGAGTTGTGCCTGTAATAATGAGATTGCTTAAATTGTAGAAAATTTTTGAAGTACTTTTTGATATGTCTTCCTGTGTATAATTATTTCGTTTAAACTCAGCATACTGTATAAGTTTGTTAAAATCTTCCTTTGAGTAAGTTGGGAACTCCTCTTCTTCCGAAAAGTTAAAATTAGGATTGAAAATAGTATCCGTTATGCTTTCTTCACAGGCTATAAATTGAAGACCAGAAATAACTTCGGTTGCATTATAGACTGACACTAAACTATCATAATTGTGCCAAACATCAGCGGCATTGATGTTGTGTCCATCCCACCAATATCTTATAAATGATTGGTTCTCAAAAGTAGGTTCTAATTTTTCTAGATTTGATTCGGGATAAAAATCAATCGTTGATGAAGGTCGATTTGTTTCTGTACAAAGGAAAATACCACTACTTCCTTTTGTAAGCTTTAACGAATGTGAAATTTCTAGTTTTGTACCATCAATTTTGCCCCCTTTAGTGATTATCTCAATAGTTCCACATTTTATATCACCCTTTAATATTTTTGTTATTTCTACTGTGTTAGATGTATAAATGTACTGACCATTGTCTGAATAATACGGTTGTGAATTAATTACTTTACCTTCAAAAATGAAATTAACTGCATTTATACGATTAACTAAATTAATCGGGATTTCTTGCGCGTGTAAGAAGTTAATAGCTAATAAAAAGAATAAAATTGTAGATAAATTTTTCATAACATTTGCTTTTCTTTTGTTCAAGGATACGCCTTTTTTGTTACGTAGCATTATTGCTAACGGTTCTGCACTAGGCAATGTGGCGCTTCTCTCGAAAGTAATTGTGCGCCATTTTGCTTAGTGCATGTTAGCAGTATTATTTGTCCATTTAATAAATTCATTCATTACGACAATCCATTTTCCATCAGAATAATTGGGTTTACCATTTTCATCCAAAGGAAAAAAATTATGTTCAAGGTTCGGATATCGCTTAATTGAATAATCCGTCTTATTATTTTCTATAAAATAAATTGGAAGTAAATCACAGTAATCAGCAACGATATCTTTACTTCCATAAGCAATATATACGGGGATTTTTAATCTGCTTAATTCATTGATTGTTGGTTTTGAGAATGATTTCCATGAAGTTAGACTAGGGTGAGCTTCCAGAGAATCTGGGTTTTGAATCATTTGATAGAAGTCATATTGTTCTTGCTGCAAAGAATCTGCTTCTTCCCATGTAATATTTCCTGCTTCCGCGTTCTTTCGAAGTTGTCTAATCGACTGATCTATTCTTCCATTTGGGTTATATCCAAAAAGTCCTAATTGAGTGACCCGTCTATTGGAAGCAGCAATTCCCACAGCTACTCTGGCACCTTGAGAATGACCAGCAACAACAATTTTATCTGAATTAATCCATTTCTGTTTACTAAGGAACTTCAACACTTTGTTCGCACGATTGATATAGTTTTCCGAATAATCAGCTTTTAAATATTCTAATGAATAACTGTACTGACTGGATGTATCCGTTATATAATTATATTGCCTGTTTAGGTGATCGCTACCAACAATTAATGGAGTTTTGGGCATTGAGATTACGGCAACATGGTAACTTTTGTTAAGTTCCTCAATATCGAAATTGCTCAAAGCAGATGGGAAAATACCTTGTTCCTTAAAATCAAGGAAAAGTGGTACAGGTTGAGATCCTTGACAGAATAACAACAAAGGTTTATTTACAGTTAAATTCGTATCAGCAACTACAAAATCAATGGTGTCTTTCTTAGATTTTATTTGAAAATGGGTATAAGAAGTTCCTTCTACATTGTTTTGGGCACTAGTGACCAATCCAATAAATAAGAAAATGGGAAATAATAGTTTTTGTGTCATGTTTGTAATTACTGCTAACGGTTTGCAAATGAAGCGCTCGGCCACGCCTTTAACCGATAAACTTCCCTACGAAGATAATAATTTCCTTTTAACCAACCACCTTGCTACGAAGAAATTTACCGTGGCTGGCGCTTATTTGCTGGTTAGCCATAGTTTATTGTTTAATTATTTTTCTAAATATTCTTGAGTTGGGTGTTTCAATCTCAATCGTATAAAGTCCTTTTGCTAAATTCGATAAATCTAATTTTTTACTGTTTCCATTAACATTCATTACTATCGAACCTAATGGATTGAAAACTTTAATTGATTTAATTTTTAGACTCGTTTCTATATAAATAGTTTCCGTTGTAGGATTGGGATATAATTTAACATTGTCAATAAATGCGTTGTAATTTATTCCAAGTGTAGAAAATTCAAAGCAATCTGAAATATTTTTACATCCGACAGAATTTGTAATTTGTACTGCATAAAAACCATTTTCTGTCGGTTTAAATGAATGATTCGTTTCCCCGGCAATTGAAATGTTATTATTGCAATTTATCCACTGATAAGACGTTGCTGTTGAAGACGTGGTTAGTATATGACCGTTTTGCGTTACGATTGGCTTTTGAGGGATAGGAAGCACAACAATTTGTGCTGTATCTTTATTTGAGCAACCGTAACTGTCTGTATATTGATACATAATTTGATGTGTTCCGACACCTGCCAAGGAAGGACTAAATTGATTTCCGTTTATTCCATTGCCTGAAAATGTACCTCCGGTTGGAGATACATTATTTAATTTCACATTATTTGCATTTAAGCAAATTTCAGAATCATTAATTGAAAAGTTAATAGAAGGCTGGGGGGAAACAACAATATTTTGAGTTGCACTTCCTGTGCATCCCAAACTACCTGTAACCTGATAAGTAATTTGATGCGTTCCGATACCGGCTAAGGCAGGACTAAATTGATTTCCGTTTATTCCATCGCCTGAAAAAGCACCTCCGCTTGGAGATACATTATTTAACACAACACTTGTTTCATTTTCACAGAAAACCGAATCCGATAAATTAAAAGTAACATTCAAACCTGATGATGTATAATGCACAGTTAATGTATCTGATGTCGAAGTACCACATCCGTTTTGAGCAGTAAAATAATATTTACCTTGAGAATTGATAAAAGTAACCGAATTAGAGACACCATTACTAAATATCCCTGTTACCCAAGGATCAGTTGCTAAAATAAGCGTTTGATTATTGCAGAGTGAGATTTGCTCATTAGGTTGCACTGTATGACTAATGGTGTCTCCAATTATGCTATAATAAAGATTGGGTTTGTTTGGCACTGTTGAGTCAACTGTTATTATAGCCGTCTTTGTAAAAGCACAATGCCCCATAGTTCCATAGCTATAAGTTACTTCATTTGACCCAATATCGGCGAGACTTGTTTTAAAAGTGTCGATACTAACTACGGCATTTCCACTATAAAGTCCGCCACTTGGTGTTCCTCCCGATAAAGCGAAAGAAGTATCGCCGTCAGCTATACATACAGAAGAAATCGAAGGAGTAAAACTCAAATAATTCTCTTCAAAATCATAAGTTAACGTGTCGGAAGAGAATATCCCACAAGCATTCGATGAAGTGTAATAATAACTGCCGTCTTGATAAACATTAATGGTATCTGCGGTACTCCCTGTATTCCAAATACCTCCTGAATCGTAGGTATATACCTGAATGGTATCTCCTTCACAAAATTTATTTGGATAAGTAGTGGGGAAAATATTTTGAAGTGTAATTGGATGAGACACGGAAATATATATTGAATCAGAATAAAAAGTACCACAAAATGAACTTTGTCGCAAAAAGTAAATTCCTTCCTTTTTAACATAGATGGAGGAGACATTATTAGAAGCATAAAAATCTCCATTCGCAGGGTAGTTTTGACCATTTTCGTTTCGAATCCAAGAATAGGAATAATTATAACTGTCCAATGAATTGAAATTTGAAGTTAAAAGAACAGAATCTCCCTTACAAATTTGAAATGAGTTTTGGTTGTTTGTTATTTTGGGTTTACCGGTGTGAGGATAAAACATATAATTTTGAAAAGTAAAGGTAGAAGATGTATCAATTCTGCATTGATTTTGGCACATTACATAATATGAATCATTCGGATATGCCGCAACCTTGATGCTTTGAGCCGTATCTCCCGTATTCCATACACCGGGAATTGTAGAACTAATCGTAATACTGTCATCAAAACAAATTAAGGAATTGCTTAAACTGGTAGAAATAACAGGTCGGGGAATAAAAATAGTATCGACAACTACTTTATTGGAATAAAATGAGCCACAACTATTTGTTTTTACGATTTGATAAGTCCCCGGAGAGGATACAGTAATTGACGAAGTTGTTTCCCCCGTATTCCAAACACCAACATTTGTTCCAACTAAAATAGTATCTTCCGACGGACAAATTGAAATAAGACTGTCTGATTGAATATGCGGTATATTCACACCGGAAGGCGCGGGGTTCACGGTTATTTCAATTGTAGGACTAAAAATTTGCCCGCATTCATTGGTTAGCTCAGCTTGCCACGTTCCGGATTGTGCGGTTGTAATTGAATCAAAATGGAGCTGTGGAGAAGTAAAATCACTTACAATTGTTCCGTTTTTACGCCAAACCACCGAAGTTGCATTGGGGCATTTTAAATCAAAATCAAAAGGAGTTCCTTCGCAAAGTGTAAAAGTAGTATCCCCTCGGTATTTAAAAAAAGGTTTTCTGCATATTTCAATCAACTTATACGATTGAAAGGTCGTTGCTTGAGAAGTAATGCTAAAAGAATCATTCGCAATATCGTATTCAAATACGCCATTTTCAGTCGTGCCATATAATTTTCCATTTCTCTCGAAAGATACTTCATTCCATCTACTATTTGAGAAAACATATAACTTCTTAAATTGATTTAAAGTTGGATTATAAGAAAATATGAACGCACTATTTGCCCCTGAATTGTTTTCCGGCGAAACCGTTCCGTAAAATAATCCGTTACTTCCCTCAATCATTGAAGTCGGGTGACTGCCATCAGTTGCTGCGGGTAAATTATACAGTATATCAACAGTGTTATTTACCGGATTAAAAGAATAAATAACTCCACCTTGGTTTGTACCCCCACTTGCTGTAGAGTAGAGTAACCCGTTTTTTTCAATATAATTACTGCTATAAAGATAAGGTTCTGATGAATTCGAACAATAATGGTATAAATTGGTATATGTTCCGATACTCGGATTAATCTTTGATATTCCCCCATCAAATAAAGAACAAGAAGCTACGCCCCCATTTATTGCTACATATATATTACCATTAGATGCTTTAAATAAATTGCGCAAGGGAGCGTGATGGGGGGAGTGAGTTATATCATTGCTATAATAATAAAGTGGCGTTTGCAAAACTTCGTATAATGAATCTGTAAAAATGTTATAACCATAAACAAAACTTCTTCCTGTCCCTAACAAAATCCCCGGCTGTACTTCTATTAATTTATTGGATATTTTTGGAAATACCCCCGGTGTGTTATAATTTCCTAAAGGCGCAACCACTTTAAAAGAATCTTTGTCTAAATCATATTTGTAAATTGTTCCATTCACGGAAGTCCTGCCATACAAATTACCATCAGATACTAAAATTAAAGGTGAACTTGGGGAATGTCCTCCGTTGCTTGCTACTGTGTCAAAACTATGGATAACTTGCATATTTTCGCCGTTAACATCAGTTTTGTAAATAAAGCCGTAGGGGTGTGCGTAATCTGTTCCTACGCCCCAAAATTCTTTTTGGGCATTCACAAGTGTTGTTGAAAGTAAAATAAGTATTGCAATGTATAGTGTCTTTTTCATAATATCCTTGTTCTATAATTTATGACGTTTATTTTGAGGAATGGTTGCTTTTTTTTGTTTGTGCTAAATTATGGCTAACGGTCTCGGCTATGCGTAGTGCGGATTTTCAAGGCTCTGCACTGTCCGCTTGCCGTAAAGTTTATTTAATGTAATTACTTTCATATCAGCACTTTCGCCCGCATTACGTATAGCCATTGTTGTGCGGTCGTACTTCTTTTTCGGTCGTGTTTCAGCGTTGGCAAAGACATACTCTTTTGCAATTTTTGGCTTGTGTGTCGGCTGGTGCGAATTGCAAATGTGTATGGCTTTAAGCGTTGGCATTTCTATTCTAAATGTTTCTTTAATATCTGTTCTTTTTGTTCGTCCATTGTCGCTAATTCGTTTTCAATTTGAGCGATTTCGATTTCGAGTTTTTCTATTTCACTAATAATTTTGTCTTGTTCCTTTTTATCTGGAAATGGAATTTTCTGCCCTAAAACTGTTGGTTGTGAAATATTTGGGTGACTTGACTGATTAGCAAATTGGTTTAAATTCAAATTCTTTAAAGCGAAGTACAAATATTTGAGATTCAAATCTTTTAAAAACTGATTTACAAACATTGAATTATCAGTAATCCAAGATTTAGGTTCTGTTAAATGTACTGCTCCACAATATGCACCAACCCGACCTATTGCAATGGTTGCCTTATCAGAAACAAAAGCATTGTGTGTTCCATTTATTCCGTTTCCGCCATAAACCAAGTGTTCTCCTTTAATCATTTTTGCAGAAGATAAACCTTTACCATTTTGCAATGAGATAATCTTACTCAATGGTAGTTTTTCAAATTGCTCTGAAAGTGAGTTAAATTTGTTTAAAACATCTTGTCTCAAACTCTCCACTTTCTCTCTCCCTGCTTTTTCCTTTTGCTCAACCGATTCTATTTCGGCTATTATTCTTTCTTGTACCGTTTTGGGTGGAAGTGGTATTTTAAATGGTGCTAATTTTTCTCTTGTGATTTGAGGTTGTGCAGTTCCTGTGATAGCTGGGCTTAAATCATTAAATCGCAAGAAAAATTCTAAATACCTTTTCGTTAGTTTCTTTTCGTCTTTTGGCTGAGCAACCATAGCATTGCCTGTAATCCAACTTTTTGGTTCAGTAACATTTATCGTTCCGCAAGTCGCACCACGACAAGTTATTGCAACTTCGCTATTCTCGTGATTAAATTCATTGTAATACCCAATTACGCCATTCGCACCATAAACTTTATAAGTGCCACTATCTTTAATTTCTGACGAGGTTATTGTTTTGGGTTGATATAAGTTGCAAACATCACCGAGTTTAACAATGTCATACTTGGAAACAATAATTTGTTCTTGCACAAAACTCAAAGAGATTGCTTTAGAAAATTCTACTGATTTGTATCCTTTTATTAGGCTGTTTAATTTCTTTGATACAAGATTCTCTTTTAGTTCAATTGGAATTTTTGAAATTGCCTTGTTTAGAAAGCTTTTGTAGATATAACTGTTCGCTTTTTCTTCGTTCAGGTGGTTATCGTCATCATAGAGTTTGGTCGTTGGTTTTCCGTTTTCGTCACGGTACATTTTTATGCCTTCGTGTCCACGTCTGCTGCTAAACTCGTAACCGATAAAATCTTTTTCGGCTTGTTTTTCGCCTACTTTAATTAAAACCGTTTGTTGTGGTTGAGCCAAAAAGAAATACAGCATTTTGTCTTGCTCTTTGGCAAATACTTTTTCATAAAGAAGTTTGTCCAAATCAGCCTGTTGTTCATCTTTGGTTTTGTCCTTAAATGCTTTTTTCTTTTTCAGATTCTTAATTTCCGTCAAACCATTAAACCAAGTTTTGTAATCAGTAAACAGTTCTGTTTTGCTTATGGCTTCATTTGGTTTTTTGTTTACCAAACTGATATAGTCTTGTAGTGTAATATCTTCAAAAACTTCATCTACATATTTTGCAAAGGCTTTTTCAATACCGTTTACGGTGGCTTCTTTGGGTTTATCAAAGAAGTTTTTAATGGCAGTTTCTACCTTTTTCCAATCGTTGTTGGCTCTGCGTTCCAAAAAGAGTGTAACCGTATTGGTGCCTGTTGCCATAAAGGTGTTTGAGCCAAACTCGGCAATGGCTTTAATGGCAAAGTATTTTAAAATGATTTCTCTGGCATCTGTGTAAATGCCCGAATTACTGAGAATGGAACTCGGCAAAATAATTCCTGCCCAACCACCAGGTTTTAAAAGCTGTTTAGTTCGCTCAATAAACAAACATTCTATTTCCGAACTGTCGTCTGTCAATCGGTTGAAGAGGTCAAAAGATTCTTCTCCGTTTTTTAGGGTGTTTTTAAATGCTGAAACCGAGTAAGGCGGATTGGCAATTAGGACATCAAAAACGCCATTGTCTTTTGGGTCTTCTTTGCTTACTTCTTTTAGTTTGCCTTTGTAATCAATGCTTTTTTGAAAATGGTCTAAACCGTCTGCGTGAATTACGTTTGCCAAACCATCACCATTGAGGAAGCAACTTACTTTCGCAGTTTTTACCAAACGATAATCGGCTTCAATACCATACACATAATCGTAAGCCCAATCGAAAGGATTGATTTTCCAACTGCTCAAGTTCCGTTTTACAGAAGGTCGCTGTTTGCTTTCGTCAATTTCGTTGATAATGTTTTGCACTTCGTCCATTGACTCGGTAAGGAAGTGTCCGCTACCTGCTGCATAGTCAATTATGTAGGGTAGGAAGTGGGTTTCGTCATTTTCAATCTTCTGCTTTATCAGTTCACGAAGTGGCAAGGAAGAAATAATGAATTTGGCAATGGGTACTGGTGTGAAAAACTGTCCTGCTTCCTGCTTAATTCCCGTGCTTAAAAGCAACTCGAAGAAGTCGCCCAAAAACTGTTGTTTGTGTCCGTATCTAATTTGGTACGGTTGAAGTAATTCAACCACTTCACGGACTACAACCGCATTTTCTTCAAAAGACTTTTCGTCAAAGACTTCTTTAAAGGCAAATTCATTGTTTTTGTGCAATCGCACACGAGTAAACATTTCTCGAATTTGGTCTCTTACTGTTGCATCAAGAGCATAAAGTTTTTCTTCTACTTGCTCGTCATTATAGTCGGTTACTTCTTTGGTTAAGTATTCTTTCATTCCCTGTTTGTAAAGGTCTGAAAGGCGTTTTTGCAAATCTTCGTTGGTGTCGGTTTCTAACCATTGAAATTTTAGTTCTTCGTTTGGTTTACGGTCTTCATCAACGATTTTGCAGAGAAATAAATTGAAAATTTTATTAAAAGCATTTGGCTTATCAGAAACTACATTGTGGCGAAGTATTTCAGCAAACTGGTTGTAAATCCGTCCGCTATCTTCTTCGGTTAGTTCTTTTAGTCTGCCACGAGTTAACGATTTGATTTCAATGTCGTAAGCATTTGCCCATTCTTCAAAAATTCCGTTGTCTTTAAAGTTTTTGTTCCAATGGTCAAATATTTCTTTTTGGTTGTCGAGTTCTTTCCAAGCTTCATCAACTTTTACAATGTCGTTTACAAACTCAATTTTTCCGTCAATTACTCTGGAAGCGTAAAGGCATAAATATTGGGCTGCTTTGTCTTGTTGGAAGTAAGAGAATAGCTGTCCGCCATCTCGTTGCATTTTCTTTTTCTCTTTCTCGTATTCGTCTCCCCAAGTTTTACACTCAATCATCAAATAGGCTTTGTTGTCCTTGTCCATTACAAGAATGTCCAATTTGCCTTTTTCTTTTCTTCCCATTGGCCATTTATGTTCCAATGAGAGTTTGTCGGGTGCATAGCCTTTTTCTAAAACTCTGTCAACGCCTTCCAATACCACAAAGTTTTCGCTGTTTTCAAAGTTGCTGGTCGTCAGGTCGCCTAATTTGATTTTCGTTCCGTAATCAATTTTTTCCTGCTCAAAGTTAACTTTCAGCACATAGTTCTTATGGCTTGGATAGTTTTTATAGTAAATATCCTTGTCGCCTTCTTGCGGTTTAAATCCGAGAAGTCCGATAAGTTCCCTTATGTCCGATTTCTTTATTTTCATTTAATATTCTCTGTCAAAATATTTCGCTCAAATTTCGTCTTTCGAGCGTTGGCAAAAAAGCAATGTGTGCGATAGCACTCTTTGCTTGTGCGTTGGCTCTTTTTTGTATGCCGCACAACGTCCCGGCCGCTCAGAGAAGTGGCACTCCCTACAATACCCTATAACTCG
>CAZPDT010000032.1:0-12727 GCA_964585545.1 uncultured Fluviicola sp. | reverse complement strand
TAAACCGTACAATAACGTGTGAGTGTCCGATGAAGAGTGGACTATTACCTATAACTTACTTATAACCCAACCATCAGACTACATACTACCAACCATTTGTTGACTTTGTGCACCTTTTGGTGTTGTTATTTTTAACAAAATTAAACATTTTCTGAATATTCACAAGTTTTTCTATAAATCATCAAATGGACTTCTGATGTTTTGTAAACTCTTCATACTTACATGTGTGTATATTTCAGTGGTTCGACTGCTCCCGTGCCCTAGTAGTTCTTGAATGTGTCGTAAGTCAGTTCCGCTTTCTAATAAATGGGTGGCGTAACTATGTCGTAGCCAATGTAAAGTAGCTGGTTTTTTTATGTTGGCTTTGGTTAATGCCGTTTTTAAAACCTTTTGTAAACTTGTTGGACTATATTGCTCGCCAGGATTCTGTCCTTCAAATAGCCAAACTTTAGGCTTGAATAGTTTGTAATATTGACGTAATAACTCAATGATTGTATCTGAAATAGGAATGTATCGATCCTTGTTTCCCTTGCTTTGGTTAATCTTTAATAGCTTTCTCTGGCTATCAACAGCTGCAGGTTTTAGTTGAATTAATTCACTTCGCCTTAATCCACATGCGTAAATGAGTACAAGCATCATTCGATGTTTGAAGTTGGAATGCGCTTCTAAAATTGCTTTAATTTCTCCTTTGCTCAACACATTTGGGAGCAACTTTTCTTGTCTGGGACGCTGAATTAACTCAATGTTTATTTTTCTCATTTCTACAGTTTTAAAAAATAATTTTAAAGCATTGATGAACTGATTTTGATAGGAGTTTGAAAGCTTTTTCTTGATGGTATATTCATTGTTAAAATGAATAATTTCTTCGTTTCCAATTTCACTTAGTGGTTTGTGATTGTAAAAGTGAAGAAATACACGCATGGTGTTTACATAAGTGTTTACAGAACTTTCCGAATAACGATGAGCGGTGAGCCAATTTGTAAATTGAGTCAATTGTTTGCGTTTTTCTTCAGAAAGAAAATCCGGGTCGTAAAGTGGCAAACCAAACTGCTTTCGATAAGTTTTGTTATCGGGTAAGTGCCATACTCTTTTTGAGGCACTCCATTTTGAGCCTCGGAGTTTTTTAAAACGTTGGCGCAATTCTAGTTTGTTTTCAAATTCAACAGCAATTCTACGCTGTCCTTTGTGGTTGATTAATGTGGCTTTAAAAGTTGACATTCTTTTTGATTCTTGGTGGTTTATATCATTGATCTACCCGTTAAGATAGTAAAAAAAATGAATAGTCAATTATTTCAATTCGCAAACGCGTCAAAAAAGAATCGTTCTCTCCCGGCTCTGACGAATACGGAAATCCTGCTGAACTGTTGTGCTCAGCTGTAGGCTCAAAAAGAGCGACCTTGGAAGCTCCTTTTTGAGCCTAAACTCGTATGTGAATAATTAACCCGAACTATTCATACATTTTCTATTCCAAAGCTAAACTGCCTGCTATCTTTGGAAATGCTCGAAATTTTTATACCCTAAAATTAGGTTACAATCCCGAACCATAAAAACTCCTCTGCTCCCCAAACCTATTACCATTTTAGCTTTTCATAACAAAAATCTCTGAACCGAGCTTGCGAGCTCAACGCAGTTAATAGTTCGGGTTAACTTCGTTGTGGGCTAAAGCCGTTCGTAATTGACTAAACAGCGTAGCAACAACAGGAAGCAGATTGGAGGAGTAGGCAGATACAGGCCGCCACATCAATCTTTTAAATATGAAATGACAACATCGGCGTGGATTCAGCTTCTACCCTACTCTCTTTAGTCCTATTCTTTTTCTTGCAACATCCAATTGTATCACCTTTACAAATGTTATTAGAAATTAAAAAAATGAAAAAGAGTCCTTATTTTATATCATTGGGGATAAATCCCATCAACAGAGCTTTTTTTACAAGGCCAGTAACATTGGAAACTCCAAATTTAGTAAAAAGATTAGACCGGTGATTTTCTACCGTTTTTACAGAGATAAAAAGTGCTTCGGCAATTTCTTTAATACGCAATCCTTTTAAGGTTTCATTAAGTACCTCTTTTTCTCTTAAAGTGAGAACAATGGTGTTTGATTCATCTCCTTTGCTTCCTTTCTGGAAGTTTTCTTTAAGCAATGGGTCAATATAAATTTCTCCCCTTAAAACGGTATGAATAGCATCTGAAATATACATTGTAGAGCTTGATTTTCCAACAAAACCATGACCTCCATTTTGGAGTATTCCTTTGACCACAAGTTCTTCCTCAAGCGAACTAATGACTATAATTTTCATCTCCGGACACATCATTAACAGCTGATCCAGAAACATTCTCGAATCTTCATTACCAAGAATAAGATCCAGCAACAACACATCTATTGTTCTTTTTTGAATGATATTAATGACCTCTGAATGAGTGGACGCAAGCAATATTGTAGCGTTGGG
This sequence comes from uncultured Fluviicola sp., assembly GCA_964585545.1. GTDB lineage: Bacteria > Bacteroidota > Bacteroidia > Flavobacteriales_D > Crocinitomicaceae > Brumimicrobium. Next base: position 10,280 of record CAZPDT010000032.1, on the reverse strand, counting down.
GAATTGATTAGCAACAAAAGACCGGAGCCCTTCTAATAACATTTGATGGTCGTCAACAATTAAGATATTCAGTTTTTTCTTTTCCATTCCTAAAGTTTTAAATTGATAAATGCAGTTGTTCCTTTTCCAGATAAAGTATCCAAATGAAATTCACCTTGAATCAATTCGATTCGCCTTTTTAATGAACCCAGACCAACCGAGTTATTGATTATTTCTTTTTCCATGCCTATCCCATTGTCTTCTATACTAATTGAAAGTTTGTCGGCATTGTGCATTATCTGCACTACAATTTCACTGGCCTCTGCATATTTTAAAGCATTTTGAAGTAATTCTTGGGTACTCCTAAAAAGGATAATTTGTATATTTTGGTCAAGTGAAGATAGCGGAGTGGTTATGTTGGTAAAAAACTTCAAATTACCATTAATATTATTGTTTTTTACCAGATATCGAAGCGCTTCAATGAGTCCCTTTTCATTGATCATGTAGGGTGAAAGATTATGCGAAATTTTTCGGGTTGTTTGATGGGCATTTTGCAATATCATAAGTGCTTTATCAGAGGCTGACGTTCGTTCTAATTCAAGTTTTAAAGCAGTTAAATCAGCAGCCACTCCATCGTGAAGTTCGCTTGATATTCTGTTTTTCTCCTTCTCTTCAGTGTTGCTCACTGCTTTTAATATTTTTTCCTCTTCACGATGTTGAATCAATTTTAATCTTTGCCGATTGAAAATAATAATTCCTACAATAATCATCAGGGCAAATAACAAAGAAGAACCCACAATAGTTAAAAAGTTTTTTCTTCTTTCTAAGTCATTATTCTGAATTGCAATTAATGCTTCTTGTTTTAAGATTTTGTTTCTGTTTTTTAACGTTTCAAACTTTATCAATAAACGATCCATTATCCTTTTATTTGATTCATTCCGATCTAAAGATTTTAATGAATCGGTTTGTTTTTTATAGGTATAGGCCTTCTCATAACTCCCTATACTCGCATAAGCCGTTGCCAATCCATTGGTAATAGAATGCTCCATAGATAGGTTATTATAAGAAGCTATATCCCGTAGTGCAATACTTCCAAAATCAATGGCCAATTGGTTTTCTCCAAGGTGATTGTGGATGTCCATTAATAAAATTAAACTCATTATTTTAAATTGGGTTAGTCCATACTTCTCACTGATTTCTTTACTCTTTAAAGCAAATGGTATCGCTTTATGGTACCGCTTGTTTTTAAACTCCCACTCTGACTTTCCAAAATTTAGGATGGCTTCTCCCTGGACATCTTCAATAGTATCGAGCATTTTTAAACCCAATTGCAGATGTTTCTCAGCTGATGCCAATTTATCAACGTTGTTTTCACAAACAATAAGCACACCTAGAATGCTTAAAAAATGAGAGTAACTTGTGTGGTTTTGAAGTTCTTCGAAACAAAGTCGAATGTAGTGATATGCTTGGTCATGATCGCCAAGAGCAAGGTAAATGTTGGCAATATTATTATAAATCAGGTGCTCTCTCAAAAGATTATTTTGTTTCTGATATCCCTCTGCAGCATTGAGAAAAGATTTAATTGCCCGAACATATTCTCTTTTTAAACTAAGAATAGCTCCCTTCATATTGTAATACTTTGCATCACTTTGGTTGGCATTATAGTTGTCAATGAGTTGAGCGTGTACAATGTCAAATGCTTTATCGGCATTCTGTTTCAAATAGTAATGTCTCGCGAGATAGTATTGGATTAAATCTTCTGTCGCTGTGTTTGCATGTAAGACATCCTTTCTTAAAAGATCAACTAAACTGTCTTGATTTTGTGTGTTTATTTGAGTGGCTATAAGTTTGTTGGCATTTGTAATTATTTGAATTGAGTCTTTTTGGAATTCTGATTGTGCATAACTTTTAGTTGAAAAAAGTACTATGAGCAACATCAAACCCAATTTTATAGACCAATTCAAAAGCATAATAGGCAAAATTTCTTTAAAGTTATAATAAATAATTCAGCTAGCTATCCATTCACAAGGTTGAATATCAATAAAAATATATGACAACATCAACCTTTTATTTTATATTCATTTTTCATACACCTTTAACGTCTTAATATTCTATTGCTTATCGTAAAATACAGCTTCTTCCCATTGCCCATATCAGGTTTGAAAACATATTGCTGAGAAAGTAGTTGGTAGTTCCGTTTTAAAAGTCTTTCGTGAAATTATTGTTGATACGTTTTACCGTTTTTAAAAAAGACATATCGGTTCTTGCTAACCGTTACTTTAATCGTACTTCCGTTAATTTCAAAAGGTGCTCCTGTAAGATTACTAATGATTATATTGTGTCCATTATAAAAAGCAGAAACCCCACCGTTTAAATTCCTATATACAACAACTCCATCTTTAATTTTATATTCTTTTGGAATATAGTTGGCGACCTCATATTTTCCACCGTTATAATACGTATACAAAACACTATTTTCACCCCAAACCACCATGTTTCTATACACATCATAAAAAGAAGCATAAGAACTCAGCGTAACAAGGTCTCCGTCAATGTAGCTTTTAAGGTTACTGTTTCTATCCAAATATACAATAAGATCGTATCCTGCTTTATAATTTTGAACCATTGTGGTTTCTACATCAAAAACACCATCCATAAAAACAGCAGCGAAAGATTGATTAAAAGGATCGTTAAAAGCGAGTAAATTAGCTCCTGCAGCAAACTTTAAGTTATCATTATAAACACCTATTTCTTTTATTTTTCCAGCAATAAAAGCATAGTAGTTATCACCGTTTCCTCGAAAGGCTACTGTATTGCTTCCTATTTTATGTGGAAATGGGGGACGCGACACACTGGTATATAAATCATAAATTCGCCCTTTGTAATATACACGAATAGCGTTGTCTCTTGTGTCCTCAAAGACAACTAAACTGTCTGATACCGCATAATGTCCTCCAAAGTACGTCAAGTTTTGTTTTGAGCCCTTTTCCCATACATTAATTACAGGCCCAGCGTTCCATGCAACCAAGTTAATTCCAATTTTATAGTCATTGGCCATTCCAGAGAGTTTTTCTTTTGTCTCTCCGTCATAAACAAATAAATCGTTTTTGCTATCAATATAAGCGATGATCTCCTCCGAGTATTTTACATCAATAGGTCTCAAATGATCAACCTGTCTTGACATTCCATCTTGAAAGCTCTTAAGATGCCCCAAATAATCAAGATATGGAAACACTTTTTGTGCCATAAGCTGGCACGAAAAGAACAAAACGATAACTACAATTAAACTTCTATGCTTCATATTGAGACAAAAAAAGGTGCTCTTTCAGGAACACCTTTAAATATTTTAAGGTCTTTATTTATTTTTTCTCTTTGGATTTAACCAATTTCATTGCCATTTTTACAGCAGATTTTACATTAACGACTTTTCCTGTTCTCGACATTGTACTGAACTTAACCAATTCATCTGAACCGGGAAGTATTTGTTCTGTGTCTCCAAAATCATCTCCTGATTGTAAAATAATATCTCGAACTTCACCCATAGTAAGATTAGGGAAATAACCTTTCAATAAAGCAGCTACACCAGCAACCATTGGAGACGCCATCGATGTTCCTTGTAGGCTTCTGTATTTATTGTCTGGTACAGTATTATAAATCTCTGCTCCAGGAGCAAAAATATCAACTTGATCTGCCCCATAATTCGAAAACGGTGCTGCTAATTTTTCTTTGTGAACCCTTGTTGATGCCCCAACAGTAATTAAATGGGTAAATGGCTCTTTTTGGAAGTCGTATAGTACTGCAGGGAAATTTGGATTTTTTGCCAAATCTTTACTGTCATTACCTGCTGCATGAATAAAAAGAACATCATGATCTTGCGCATAAATAATGGCTTCATAAACTGCTTTTGGTAAACTGGAATAATCTTTTCCAAAGGAACCATTAATTACTTTTGCACCATTATCAACAGCATAACGAATGGCAAGCGCAATATCTTTATCAAACTCATCACCATCAGGAACTGCTCTAAGCGACATTAACAATACATTATTTGCAACGCCATCACCCCCTAAACCATTGCCTCGAATGGCAGATACTATTCCTCCAACATGTGTCCCATGGAGTGGGTCTGGTCCAGCAACATCATTATTTCCATAATCAGTATCATTCATATCATAAGGATCATCACCTACTATTTTTCTCCCATTAAAATCAGGATTGTAATGGTAATCAATTCGTCCTTGGAGTGCTTCTATTTGTTTATCAAGTGATTTTTTAGTCAGTTTACCCGACAGAATTGCAAGACCCATTCTCTTCATTTGTTCTTGCTGTGCGCCTTCAGGCTTCCATTTTTCAAGTTCTTCTTTTGTCAAAGAAGAGTCTTCAATCCCCATCATGTTCTCGATCATGCTGGGAAGCATTGGCAACATATTATCTCTAAACTGCTCTGTTTGAGCGATGAACTCTTCATATTTCTTTCGGTTGGATTCTACTTGCTCTTTAGTTTCCAAATATAAATTATATTCTTCTCGGTCAGCATCAGTAACATCTGCTGAATCCACATCTTCATACTTTGGTCTTAATTGTGCATAAATTCGGGTCACATTCAAACGGGCATGCGCTTGATTTTCACCATCTCTATTCCCGAGGTAGTTCCATCCATGAACATCGTCTACATAACCATTTCCATCATCATCCTTACCATTGTTAGGGATTTCATCTTTGTTGGTCCAAATATGCCCTTGCAAATCTTCATGATCAATATCAATTCCCGCATCAATAATTGCAACAATTACGGTATCTGGTGTAATCTTTTTCAATTTTTTATAGGCTTTGTCAGTTGACATTCCTGTTTTTTTGGTGTTGTACCAGTTTAAAACGTCTTTGTCTACTTCTTGTGCCGTAGCACTAGAGACATAGGCTACAATAATTGCTGGGATAAGTACTCTTAAAAATATTTTTTTCATCTTTTTATAAAAATTATCACGCCGAAATTAATGTAAAAGTTGTAAATAATATACATTTTTACGATATTTATTGATTAAAAAGCGTTTTTATTGAGTTTTTCTAATTGCTACAATATACAAATTATGTTCCAAAAAAAAGTTTTCTGTCTATTATTGCTTTTTCTTCCTACTTCCTTATTTGCTCAAAAACTAGGGTTCAGTAAATTACTGAAAGAATCTCCTGAAATAAAAATGCCTTTTACTGTTGAAAACAACAATCAAAATTTGCAGTTTTTAAAACAAGAAGGTGTTACTATAAAACGTACAACATCAAACTATATCTATTTCACACAAACCCCTGCCTGGGTTTTTAAACAACTCAATGAAAGGAATATTTCTAACTTTTATTTTGAATATGCCCCACCAACAATGCTCGATGACACTGCCCGTGTTATGCATCATGTAAACCCTGTTCATCAAGGACAATTTCCTTTATTGGAAGGATATACAGGAAAAGATGTAATTGTAGGGTTGGTCGATAATGGGCTGGACCACAACCATCCTGATTTTATTGATTCAAATGGGAACAAACGTGTTATTCGCTATTGGGATCAATCCATCACCAATCCGACACAGTCTCCCGAACCTTACGGATATGGGCAAATTTGGTATGCGGATCAAATCCAAGACGGCAGTATAACCAGTAATGAAGAATCGCTGGGGCATGGAACATCGGTATCTGGAATTTGTGTAGGAAATGGACGTGCAGATGGCAGAAACAAAGGGATGGCACCAGAAGCTCAAATTGTATTTATTGAAACCAACTTTAATTTACCAAACTGGACACTCACCGTAGCTGATGCCTGTGATTATGTTTTTAGAGTAGCAGACAGTTTAAATAAACCAGCAGTTATTAATTTGAGTGTTGGCAGTTATTTAGGGAGCCACGATGGAACAGACCCTGCAGGTGCGTTAATGAACGATTTGGTAACTGAAAAAGCGGGCAGAATAATCGTTGGAGCAGCGGGTAATGCAGGAGACGAAGCTCCCTGGCACGCACAACAAAGCATGTCAATTGGTGACACTAACTTTATTTGGTTTGAGACCAATCCTAACGGACAATTGGGCGACAGTACAGTATTTTTTGATTTATGGTCTGATGTGAGTGATGCTCAATTCTATTATTCTTTTGGCGCCAATCACAATGCACCATCCTACCAAGATGTTGCCGCTACAACATACAGATTTGCACAATTGAATGTAGGAACAACAATTTATGACACACTTTATAATGATAATGGTGATCGCATTGCAACTATAGAGATTTATACAAATTATGAAGCAGATAATTACCACATGCAAGGTTACTTTTCCTTTATTGACTCTGCAAATTATTTAATGCGGTTCAGTACAACTGGATTAGGAAAATATGATTTATGGAGTGGAGAATTTGCCGATTTAAACAAGATGGTTACTGCTATTCCTTCGCCAAGTACCTATCCCCCAATTGTAAATTATGTAATACCCGATAGTGCACAAAGTATAATTTCGTCTTGGGTTTGTGCTCCCAACATAATTACCGTTGCCAACTTAAGATGTCGGCTTGGCTATATAAATCACAATGGAGACCAATGGTATCCTCCGGGAGACATGACACCTCCAGGAAAAATTGCTCCTTCTTCTAGTCGGGGTCCAACACGAGGGGGACTTACTAAGCCTGACATTAGTGCTGCGGGAGATGTAACACTTGGAAGCGCACCTTTATACATGGTGGGAAATCCAAGCTATAACGAAAAATTAGGCGAACTGGGATGGCACATTAGAAATGGAGGAACCTCTATGGCCTCTCCCGTTGTAGCAGGAATTGCTGCCTTATATCTAGAACGTTGTCCAAAAAGCACATTTGAGGAATTTAAAACCGACATGTTTTCTACAGCCATGAGTGATGGATATACTGGATCCGTTCCAAATCAAAGGTATGGATATGGAAAAATTGATGCCTTTGCTTTGCTGTCAAGTAAAAACAATCCTTTCCATATTATAGGTGATACTGTAATTTGCCAAACTCCTGTCGCGTTGACTTCAGATGTAACTTTATATAACCATCAATGGTCAAATGGTTCTACCCAACCTGAAAGCTTTATCGCTCAACCTGATACTGTTTCCTTAATCGGAAGAGAGCTATCTCAGGGTTGTAGAGTCTTCTCAGATACAGTGATTATCACGCAAGAAAGCCCATTCCCTAATCCTTTCATCGCAATTTCTGGGGATTCAATTGTTTCTAGTGCTGCTCCAAATTATCAATGGTATAAAGACGGCACTCCGATTCCTGGAGCAACACAACAATCCTATACGCCAACAGGAGGAGGATATTACACTGTCGCTGTACAAGATAATGGTTATTGCAAAAGTTTTTCCAATTCAGTTGGTTGGTTATTGAATATCAATGAGGAAGAAAAAGAATCAGTCGTCATTTATCCAAATCCTGCAACAAACATTTTAAATATTAACAGCAAAGGCTCTCGAATACTGTCATTTCAATTGTATACGATTACTGGTCAAATTCTTCTTGAGAACTTTTCTATAGATCAAGAAAAGCACGGTGTTGACATTCATCGTTTATCGAATGGAGCCTACTTATTGAAAGTGCAAACAACAGAAGAAACAAAAGTCTTCCAATTTTTTAAACAACAGTAAGGGCTTTTTTCTATAATCTTTCTATTTTTGGCAACTAAAACATTAAAGCACCGTATGGATTTATCAGGAATTATATCAATCTCAGGAAAACCTGGACTATTTAAAGTAGTAGCGCAATCAAAAAACAATATTATTGTAGAATCATTATTGAACAACAAACGATCGCCAGCCTACTCTACTGATCGAATCTCTGCATTAGAGGATATCAGTATATACACCTACCAAGAAGATATCCCCTTAAAAGAAGTCTTTATTAAGTTTGCAGAGAAAGAGAACTGTGGACCTGCTCCTTCCCATAAGGAAAGCGCTAAAAAATTGGCTGCTTATCTCGAGGAGGTTCTTCCTGATTACGATGAGGATCGTGTTTATCCTTCTGATATTAAGAAACTCTATCAGTGGTACAATATTTTACAAAAAGAAGGCTTAATCACTTTAGAAGAAGAAAAAGAAGAAACTAAACAATCTGAAAACAAAAAAGAAGATACAGCCTCAAAAAAGGAAAAGAAGAAAGAAGAGAAAAAACCAGCTGCAGCTAAAAAACCTGCAAAAAAGGAATCTAAGCCAAAAGCCGAAAAGAAAAGTCCGCAAAAAAAAGCTACAACTAAAAAGAAGACAACCGCTAAGAAAACGGGAAAAACAGAGAAAAAATAAAGGCGCAATATGGAATAGCTGTATTTTCTCACGCTTTCTGAAGCATCTACTATATTTTCCTATACATGACTATAACGCGCTCACTATCAGTGTATAGTTATGAATATACTTCCAAATATAAATGCATTTGTTTGTAATATTTTCAACTTACCAATTTGGTAGAATGCTAGGAATTGTTTATTATCGTAGAAATATTTAAAATACAAAACAATTATGAAAAATCTTATTCTAATATTGGCATTGGTGATTGGGTCAGTATCTTTCGCTCAGAACAAAGTAGAAAAAAAATCAATCTCTGTCGAGAAAAGCAGTAATTCTATAGACCAAAGAATCGAAAATTTATCTCAAAAGCTCGATCTTTCAAGTGACCAAAAAGAGAAATTAAAAAGCATCTTAGTGAAACGTGACCATATGGTAAAAAACAACCAAGGAGACGCTGAGAAGATAGAGGAAATCAATAAAGAAACAAGGAAAAACATTCAACTAATTCTCACTCCTGAACAACAACAAAAACTTAAGGAGATGAAAAAAGAGAGAAAAACTTTAAGAAAGGCAACAAAAAAAGCGGCCATCGATAGAGACACAAAAAAATCAGAGTGAGAAACAGAGTGAGAGCGAAGAAGAAGCGTGAAGGTTCATAAGTTTATTTCAATTGTCCTTTCACGGCATTTTCTACCATCTCTTCTAGTGTATAAAAATTGTATCCAAGCACATCTTTAATTTTTTGATTGCTGTACTTTGTGATTGAGCAAGAGCTTCTGGCAACCGATTTTGTCATACTCGATTTGGAAAATGTAATTGCAGCCCAAAATGAAGACAACCTCCAAACCAATTTCATCAACCTATAATTCATTTCCCTTTTTGGTGTCTTTAAATCCAGTGCTTTTGCTACAACTGTAAACAGTTTTTTGAACCGTGCGTTTTCTCCCGTACACAAAAAACGCTCATTTAACACGTTGTGTTGAACCAATTGAATCATAATACGGGCAACATCTCTTGCATCGACAAATGCATTTGCACCTGAAGGATAATATTTTGAGTTTTTCTGGATTGTATTGAATATTTTCATCGAGCTTTCCTTCCAATCTCCTGCTCCTATAATTACCGTTGGATTAACAATAACCGCATTTAAGCCTTCATTAATTCCTCTCCATACTTCTTTTTCTGCACTGTATTTTGAAATGGCATAACCACTGGTTTCATCATCTAAAACCCATTTGCCTTGTTCATCTACCTCTACCTCTTCAGGAATATCCTTATTGCCCACAGCAGCTGAAGAGCTGACATAGCAAAATTGTTGAACACCTATTGCCAATGCTACATTGACCATATTTGCAGTTCCATATCGATTAATTTCTAACATTCGAGAAAAATCTCTTTTATGGTAAGACACCATTCCCGCGCAATGGTAAATAATTTTATGACCTTTCATTACTTCTTCAAGAAAAGGAATCTCAAGAATATCGCATTCTACCCAAGTAATCTTCTCAAAGCACTCAATACCTCTCTCTTTTAGATAATATTGAAAACATTCTTTGACTGTAGCAATTTTAGTAGCGTCTCGATAAATAGCAGTTATACCATCGTATTGTTGCGTCAACTCTATCAACAAATGACTGCCCAATAACCCCGTTCCTCCAGTTACAAATACCATATCATCAAAAGTACAGATGTTTTTTATTTTAACCCGAACTATTCATACATTTTCTATTCCAAAGCTAAACTGCCTGCTACCGTTTTAGCGGCTTGACGCAGGAGCGGATTATCGCTACCAAACGTAAATCGAAGCCGACACTTCAAATATACCACAAAATGTCTAATCGAAGACGTTTACCCGTCTGACGCAAAACGACATGTGTGCGTCCCGCATGAGCGGAAGCGCAACAGCTTCAAGCTAGAAGAAAAATTCAAAAAATGCAAATTTTCTTCTTGAAAAGCAAGCTGATGCGTGAGAAAAATGTCCAGAGGGTGCAAACCCCTTAGGTGCGAGGGTAACGCCTCGAAGCCTTA
>CAZPDT010000031.1:0-14357 GCA_964585545.1 uncultured Fluviicola sp. | reverse complement strand
TGGGTGAGAAGATTAATGTGCATAAAACATTAATTTTCCTGCACGTGTGTGTGTGGTTTTGCGTTGTTTTTCATAAGTATTTTGTTTTTAGATTTACCCACTAAGTTAGAAAATAAATTTTAACTTAACAAAAATTAATGATAAAAAATGAATAAAGCTTAGAATCCTCCTGACTGCCCTCTGAAAACATTGAAAATATAACTTTTCAACAGAAAACGCCGTATTTTATACAAAATCATTAAATTTGCAATAGGAATTTGCTCTATTCCTCGTTGTTGATAATTAATTAATTTGAAATTTAATTTATAAGCTATTTATAATGAAAAGAATAGTTCTGTTTGTTGTTGTTTGTATAAGTATTGCCTTATTTTACGCTTGTAGTCAATCTCAAAATGCTGAAATTGACACTACTGGATTGGTTAAAATTAAAAAACCGCAAAAGAGTCTTTTGTTTGGTTTTGATCTCAGTCAATACGAAGTTGCCTATGATACTGTGCAACAAGGTTGGACCTGGAACGATTTATTTGCTGCTTTTGATGTTGAACAATATGAAATTAACAAAACAGTTCAACGATTAAAGGACAGTCTTATTGGATTAAAATACATGGTTGCAGGAAAGCCATTTGCTATGTTCACTAAAAAAGACGAAAAGAATGATGCCCCCACTCATTTGGTATATCAACCCGATGCTTTTTCGTATATTCTCTTTAATTTTGAAAATGATAGCATTGCTATAAAAAAAGATTACCGTCCAATAGAAACAAAAGAACGAATGATTTCTGGTGTAATCGAAAAGAATTCCAATCTTTCTGTAGAACTTAACAAAAACTTTGATTCATATCAAATGACCTCTTCACTCTCTAGTGCGTTAGAGGGTATTTATGCTTGGAGTGTAGATTTCTTTAGACTTCAGGCAAATGACAAATTTGTAGTTGTGTTTGATGAAAAATGCGTAGATGGGAAACCTTATACTGTTGAGCAAATAAAATATGCTTGGTTTGAACATTCAGGCGAAGGATTATACGCTTTTTATTACAGTGATACCGCACGTGGTGTTTCAGGATATTATAATGAATTAGCAGATGCTATGAAGCGACCTTTCTTACAAGCTCCCGTGAAGTTCAGCAGAATTAGCTCGCCTTTTAATATGGGCAGATTCCATCCTATTTTAAAAACGAGAAGACCCCATTTGGGAACAGATTATGCTGCTCCAACGGGTACTCCAATTCACTCTACCGCAGATGGAACTGTTGAAATTGTAGGACGGACTAGAGGAAATGGAAATTATGTAAAAATAAGACACAATGCCACTTATGAAACCCAGTATCTTCACATGAGTAAATTTGAACCTGGAATAAAACGTGGTGTTTACGTAAAACAAGGTGATGTCATTGGTTATGTCGGTCAAACAGGACTTGCTACAGGACCACATGTATGTTATCGTTTTTGGAAAAATGGAAGACAAATTGATCCCCGTTCAGAGAAGTTCCCAAAAACAGAGCCAATGAAGAAAGAAGTAAAACCCGATTACCTCAAATTTATTGCTCCTCTAAAAAAGAGTCTGGACGAAACAATTTCAGAGTTTAAGGTGGAGCCACCTGCTGTATAGAAAAACAGAAGTTTGTGAAAGTACTTATTGTTGGAGGAGGTTTATCTGGTATTTGTCTGGCTCATGCGCTTGAAGATTGTGCCGTTCAGTTTAAAATAATCGACAAAGAAATCAATCACAGTACTTCCGTTGCTGCGGGAATGATTAATCCAATGACTTTCAGAAGAATGATTAAAACTTGGCGGGGTGATGAACTCATCCCTGCTTTAAACAAATTTTACCCAGATCTTGAACAGAAAATTGGACATTCTTTCTTCTACCCTATAAAGTTAAGACGCGTATTCTCCTCAAATGATGAACGCAATTTCTGGAATGAAAAATTAAATGATTCAGCATATTCAAACTATTTAAATGCAATTGAAAATCAAGAAAATACACCAGAATACATCAATAATATTTGTGGAAGTGCTTTTGTGAATACTCCTGGCTATGTAGATACCAACAGGTTTATGAAGTACAATCATAATTATTTTCTCGAAAAGGGGATTTTGAAGTATGAGACGTTCCAGCAGAATAAATTGGATAAAGACAATTTGTGCTATCAAGGAACAAGTTATACTCACATCATATTTGCTGAAGGTTTTGTTGGTGAAAATAATCCATTGTTTGCATACCTCCCCTTTAAAAATGCAAAAGGAGAAACATTAACCGTTCGATCAGATGTTCTAAGGAAAGATGAAATTATCAATAGAAAATGTTTTGTTCTTCCTACAAAAAATGGAAATTATAAACTGGGATCCACCTATACTTGGAACACACAAGACCCTTCGCCCACCGAAGCGGCAAAAACAGAACTGCTTAGCCTATACAAACAATTAAGTGATGCCCCTGTAAAAGTCATCAATCACGAAGCAGGGATTCGCCCTACTTCAGCAGATCGACGTCCCATGATTGGAGAGCATCCTAAACATAAAGGAATACACATTTTTAATGGATTAGGTGCCAAAGGTTTTATGATTGCTCCGTACTTTGCGTCCCATTTTATAAATTATCTTCAAGGAAAATGTGAACTTGATAAAGAAGTGGATATTCAAAGATTCTATAAAAAGTTTTATCCAGAACAATAAAAAATAATAATTGATAAATTATTTCAAAATTCCAACCTTTTCTATCTTTGGTTGTTATCTTTGTACTGTAATATAAATTTAAAATCAAAAATTATGTATCCTCCAGAATTAACAACCCCAATGAAAGATGAATTAACTGCTGTTGGTTTTGAAGATTTAACGACACCTGAAGCGGTAGATAACATTATAAAGAATACTAAAGGCACACTGTTAATGGTTGTCAATAGTGTTTGTGGTTGTGCAGCTGGGAACATGCGTCCTGGTGTAATTAGCTCCTTAAAAGGAGATGTAAAGCCAAACGGTTTAGCTACTGTTTTTGCAGGTGTTGATAATGAGGCGACGCAACAAGCAAGAAATTATTTCTTACCTTATCCTCCTTCTTCTCCTTCAATTGCTTTATTTAAAGATGGGAAACTCGTTCACTTTTTAGAGCGTCACCATATCGAAGGAGATTCAGCTGAGGGTGTTGCTGCAAATCTTCAAGAGGCTTATGCTGAATATCAATAGTACTCTTTTATAAAAAGAACAGCTAAAAGTTGATAAAAATTTGTAAGTACCCAATTGAATGTTGAGATGAACTATTTCGTCTCAACATTTTTTTCTAAAAAAATAACCTACGATAAACTCAAGGTGTACTTTTTCCCCGGAAGAGTCATTATTATTCCCTTTAATTCAAGACCCAGCAATAAACTACTCAATACATTTACAGGTTTTTTTAACCGCACGGAAAGCACGTCTAAAGAAATTTTATCAAATTCAATAATTGTATTGACTATTGATTTTTCATCTCCTTCCAAGCCTTCAAATAGATTGGTCTGAACAACATTATCCTCCTCCTCTGTTTCCCACTCCATCAAACGAATCAAATCTTTTCCACTGCTTATTAAATGGGCTTTTGAACTGGCAATTAATTGATTGCAACCTTGAGAAAATTTCGAATAAACTCCTCCAGGAAAAGCGAAAACATCTCTATTGTAATCGTTCGCCAAATGGGCAGTAATTAAAGAGCCGCCCCTTGATGCGCTTTCTATAACAATTGTCGCATCGGTCATTCCTGCAACAATTCTGTTTCGTTGAGGAAAATTCTCTCGATCTGGCGTAGTTCCATGCGGAAATTCGGTAATTAAACCACAGCCTTTTGTGTTGAGCATCTTTGTTGCTATAGATTGGTGGCTTCTCGGATAAATTCTATCCAATCCATGCCCCAAAATACCAATTGTAGGAACATTATATTCCATACATTTCTTGTGGGTATAACCATCAACACCGAGCGCCAAACCTGAAATAACTTGAACATTATATGGAGCAATTGCAGTAATTAATTCATTTATCAATTGACGCCCATAGCGTGTCATATTTCGTGTTCCTACAATGGCAATGGTTCTTCTTGGGTTCAAATCAAAATCTCCTTTGTGATAAAGTAAAACAGGACTGTCGGCACATTCTTTAAGGCGATAAGAATAATCTGTATCAGTAAAGAACGTTGTGTCGATGGCGTGTTTTTTGACATAATCAACAATCGGTATGGCTTCTTCTAAAGCCTTCTCTCGATTAAGTCTCCTGAACCGTTCTTTGGCAAATCCAGGAATTTGGGTTCTTAAATTAAATGCTGGGTCAAATATAAATCGCTCATTGCCAGTGTATGCCAATAGCGTTTTTGCGTGTTTTGCACCTACCCCTTCCAATAAAGTGAGTGCCACTTGGTGATTTAGTTGGTCGTTTTTCAAAATTTTTATTTTACTTTTATGCTTAACTAAGATAAGCTATTTTTTTAAACTATGAAACAAACTTTATTAATTTTATTTCTTTTTTCCACATTTCTATATGGTCAAGAAATAAATGGAAATATAACCGACGATAAAGGTGTCACCTTGGTTGGTGTCCTAGTTGAAGGTAGTCACCACGAAAAAACAAGAAGTGATTTAGATGGAAATTTCACCCTAAAGACAAAAGGTTTTCCTATAACGTTAACATTTAAACTCTTTGACTTTAAATTCAAAACCATTGTACTTGACGCACCGCTCAAGAATCCTTTAAAAATTGTAATGACTCCTCTTACACAAGAAGTAGAAGGCATCGTAGTTTCAGCTTCTCGAAGGAAACAAAAAATTGAAAACATACCTATTTCTTTAGAAATCATAAAACCTCGATTGATTGAAAACAAAGGAATTACAAGCGTTGAAGATGCTGTGGATTTAGCCCCTGGAACCTATACAATGGACGGACAAATCAGCATTCGAGGTGGAAGCGGATTCTCTTACGGTGCAGGAAGTAGAGTATTGATGGTTTATAATGATATTCCGCTTCTTTCCGCTGATGCATCTGATATTAAATTTGAATCAATTCCTTTTGAAAATATTGATCAAATTGAAGTCTTAAAAGGGGCTTCTTCTGTTCTTTATGGTAGTGGTGCACTAAACGGTATTGTATCAATAAGAAATAAATTACCAACTACAGAAGGAGAAACCAAAATAACTTATCAAGTAGGATTGTATGACCAAGCTCCACGACCAGGATTGCAATGGACCAAGACCTCATTGCTTTCGAATCAATTTAGTGCTTATCATGGAAAAATGTATGATAAATTTGGATATACAATCTCTGCCTATACCTATAAAACTGATGGTTACCGAGCAGGAGAAGAACAAAAAAGAGCAAGAGTTAACGGTAGTTTTATTTTTAAACCAGAAAAAATCAAGCGCCTAAAGTTGGGAATCGATTATTCTCTATCCATGGAAAGAAAAGGCATTTTCATTATTTGGGAAAGTGATAGTTTGGGGTATTATCCAAGCGGAGGAACGGTTAACCCCTACGCAGATACATCTTCTTTATCAGTAATCGAGGCTTTCCGCGCCATGATAGACCCGCATGCCATTTGGTATGATCAATCAAACAATAAACATACGCTCAAAACCCGTTTTTATAACACCACCAATCGTTCGCAAAGTGGCTATGGGGCATCTGCCAATATGTATTATGCTGATTATAAATTTGAAAGACATTTTAACAGAGACTGGACAATTACAGCCGGGTTAACAGGGAATTGGGGGATTATCAACTCCGAACTGTACGGCAATCAGAAATCGAGAAACTATTCGCTTTATGCACAATTTGAAAAATCGTTTGGTAAACTCGATATAACAGGTGGTGTTCGTGGAGAATTTTATCAGGCCAATGATTTGGATCCCGATTCCAAAACTTATTTTTCTAAAGATTCTACTCGATCCATGCCAATACGTCCAATTTTTAGAGCAGGTTTACACTATCAAGTTGCAAAAGCCACACATCTTAGAGCATCTTTTGGACAAGCCTATCGTTATCCTTCCATTGCAGAACGTTTTGCTTCAACTTCAGTAGGAGCACTCAACATCTTTCCCAATCCCAACCTTAAACCAGAACGAGGATGGTCGGCAGAACTAGGTATTAAACAAGGCTATAAAATTGGTGAATTTAAAGGGTTTATTGATGTTTCTGGGTTCATCAATGAATATCAAAACATGATGGAGTTTACCTTTGGTTATTACAAACCCGATGAAATACCTGTTAGCCTGGACCCCAATGCGCCAGGTTATATTGGAAAATGGGTAGGCTTCCGTGCTGAAAACGCAGAACATGCAAGAATCACAGGAGGAGAAATCTCTATAAATGGAACAGGAAAAATAGGACCAGTCGAAATAACGACTTTACTGGGATACACCTATATCAATCCTATTGTTGTTGATCCAGATTCAGCCTACATTTATGGAGAAAATAAAAATGGTGGTTTTTCAGATACCTCTTCAAATATGTTAAAATACCGATTTAAACATCTTGCCAAGGGAAGCATAAGTCTAAAATATAAAAACTTTATGCTCGGATTTGATGGAAGGTACAACAGTTTTATGACCAATATCGACAATACTTTTGAAAATGGTGTGAATGTCGCTTTTGATAACATTCAAATATTACCTGGACTTAAAGATTACAGAAAACGACACCATAATGGTGATTTGGTTTTCGATGCAAGAATTGGCTATCAGTTTACAAACAATTTACAACTTCATTTTATTGTGAATAACCTTTTTAATCACGAATATATGACCCGTCCGGGAGATATACAGGCTCCTCGGCAATTTATTATTAGATTACAAGCAAAATTTTAAAATGAAAAAACTGGCGATAATTCCTTCAAGATATGCTTCTTCTCGTTTTCCGGGAAAGCCCCTCATCGATTTAGAAGGAAAAACTATGATTCAACGGGTTTACGAAGGCGTCTTACATTCAAAAATATTCAATACTGTTGTTGTTGCAACAGATGACCAAAGGATAGTCGACAATGTGAAGTCCTTCAACGGAGAAGTGGTTTTTACAAAAACAACTCACAATAGCGGTACTGAGCGTTGTGGTGAAGTGATTGAACAGTATCCAAATGCCGATATCGTTGTAAACATCCAAGGAGATGAACCCTTGGTCAATGCCCAACAATTAAAGTACTTATTATCTGCTTTCGAAGATGCATCTGTTAAAATAGCAACCTTAGGTTCTCCAAAAATAACCCCAAAAGAGATTCAGAATACCAACCGCATCAAAATTGTTATCGACCATCAATCTGATGCTTTATATTTTTCTAGAAGCCCCGTTCCATTTGAGCAAAACAACGGGACTTATCCTTTTTTAAAACATATTGGTTTGTATGGATTTCGTGCTAAAACGTTGCGTGAACTGGTTCAACTCCCCCCTACCGAACTAGAAAAAGCAGAGCGTCTCGAGCAGTTAAGATGGTTGTATAATGGTTATAAAATTAGAGTTGTTAAAACTGAAATTGAAACACCCAATATTGATACAAAAGAAGATGTTGAAATTGTATTAAAGAAAATTCAAGCGTTAAAAAGTTAAACCTGCTAAAACTTCCTATTTTACGTAACATAAAACGTGTTTTTTCGTATATTTGTATAATATGACCAACTTGGACAACATACTCGGCACGCTATTGCTGCGCAACAATTGCGTAGTTATACCTTCTTTGGGAGGGTTTGTTGCCAATTATATCTCTGCAAGGGTTGATGTTAAAAACGGTTTGATTGTACCGCCCAAAAAAGCACTTAGTTTTAATAAAAATCTAAATACAAATGACGGGTTAATCATTCATCATTTGGCTTATGAAAAAAATATTTCATTTGATGAAGCAAAAGAAGTTGTCCATATTGAGGTTCAGCAAATTAAAGATCAACTCAATAAAGGCTTACGGGTTCATTTCCACAATGTAGGTTTTCTCTACCTCAACAATGCAGGTAAAATTGCCTTTGAACAAGATCGGTTCTTTAACCTATTGTTGTCTTCTTACGGTATGGGTAATATTCAATTCATTACTGAAAATGAAACGGAAGAAGTCGGTTATAAAAAACCTGTAACTTCTACAAAAGAAACACCTCAAACTCTACCACCTAAAAAAGAAGAAAGGGCTGTTGAAGTTCCGAAGGAAAAGAAAGAAATCGAAACACCACAGAGAACGAAAACAATTCCTGTTGCGAAACAGTCCGATGAGGCCGTTGAAGTAAAAGAAGCCGAACGGAAAACTATCACAGTTGAATCTGCAACTGCACAACAAGAAGAAGCAAAAGAAATTGAACATCCTGCACTGGTTAGAAAGAGCTCCTCAAAAAAATTAATCAGTAAGATTATAAAATATGCTGCTGTTGCAGCCTTGTTCCCTGTACTTTTTTATAGTTTTTGGATACCAATGAAAACAGATGTCCTTCAATCAGGAGTTGTATACCAAGAAGATTTTAATCCTTTTTACAAAACTACAGCATTTAATTATTTGCCCGAAGCAAACAAAACACATTTATGGATTGATACAGTAAAGTCAGCTCAAACACTTTCTTCTATTATCACCAATCTAAGTTCATCAACGCCTGTGTTTACATATCCTCTCGACGACGATTTGTATATCCCAGTACGCAGAAAGTCTCTCTCAAATACAAAAATAAAATCCACTTCTCAACCTAAGGAAATTCAAAAGACACCACAAAGAAATAAGTACCATGCCATCGTTGGCTGCTTTAGCAATCCAAGAAATGCCAAAAAGGCTATATCAAGACTCAAATCAAAAGGATTTGATGCTTATGAAGTAGATGTAAAAGGAGGTTTACATCGGGTTTCCGCTGGAGATGGAAAGACCCGTGCAAAAATGAATACCCTTCAACAGCGCCTAACAAATAAAGAAATACCTTCTTGGGTATTGAAAAAATAAATCTAAATTTTAAAATCTATGAAAAAGATATTTTTTTCCCTAATAGTTGGAGCTATAGGACTAATGGGCTATTCCCAAAGAGTTACAAACACAGAAGGATCGAACTATTTCTTTACAAAAATTGTCCATCTTGATGCAACACCTGTTCTCAGTCAAGGTTATACAGGAACTTGTTGGAGTTTTTCATCTTTGTCTTTTTTTGAATCGGAAATGATTCGGAAAGGAATTGAAAACCCGCCACTATTATCAGAGATGTATATTGCTCGAAAATCATACGAAGACAAAGCTGATCGGTACATTAGGTTGGGCGGGAAAGGCAATTTTTCACAAGGAGGGGAACCAGACAATATTCCTTATGTTTTTAAAAAATATGGCATTGTTCCTCAAGAGGTATATGAAGGTCTAAACTATGGCACTCAAAAACACAATCATCAAGAGCTTTATAAAGGGCTTAACGGTTATGTACAAGGGATTTTAGATTATGTAAACCACAAAGGAAATAAACCCCTTTCTTTGGAAGCATGGAAAAATGGATTAAATGGTATATTGGATGCCTATTTGGGCAAAGATCCTAAACATTTTACCTATAAAGGGAAAGAATATACTCCAAAATCCTTTGCGAAATCTACAGGTCTAGATATGGATGATTATGTTTCTATAACTTCTTTTAAAGACTTACCCATGCATCAAAAAACACAATTGCTTATTCAAGACAATTGGTTATGGAGCTCTTCATACAATGTCACTTTAGATGAACTGTTCAATACAGTAGTTTACGCCTTAAAACATGGTTATACTGTGGCTTGGGGAACTGATGTTTCTGAGAAGGGTTTTAATTTTAGAAAAGGTTTGGCCATTGTTCCAGAGGACGAAAGTACAATTCATGTAAAGGGAAAAGACAATTCAAACTTTTCAGATGCAGGCGCTAACAAGGAAGATGATGCTTTTTACACACCTGTAAAAGAATTAGAAATTACACCTGAGTTGCGTCAAGAAGGTTACGATAATAAAACGACAACTGATGATCATGGAATGCACATCACAGGTTTGTACAAAGGTGCAAATGGAACAATGTACTTTCTTGTAAAAAACTCTTGGGGTACAGGAAATCTGCCCGAAGGTTATATTTATGTCTCGGAGAACTATTTTAAATACAAAACAATTTCTATATACCTTAACAAAGAAGCCATTCCTAAAAATGTTCAGAAAGAACTGAATCTGAGCTAAAGTCGTTTTTTGTGGAATGTTAATTTTGCACTTGATAAAATAATCAGAATTATTCGTGTTCCATTACAGCGTGCGGGCTAAGTGGGATAATTGGGTCTAGGTTGGACATGATGGAACGCTGATTTATCTTGAATTGAATAATGTAAAATATTGTCTTGGAATACAGATTAAATGAAAACTATAAGAAGAGCATAAACAATAATCCAACCATCAATTAATCCGGAAAAGTACATCTCACGACGTCTGGTTTGACTATTTACAATGAGTAAAGTCAAAACAAGGTAACATACATAAAACAAGCCATTATAGAGGATTGCAGGGGAGAAAAGTATCAAACAAATAAGACTGATTGTTAGAAAAACAAGTGCTACTGTTTTTGCTCCTTTTATTCCTGCTATTTGAGGAATGGTCATTTTCTTTTTATCATCATAGACAATGTCACGAATATCAAAAGGAACTGTCGCAGCAAGAATAAAAAAGAAAACAGAAAAAGCAAGAGTCCAAGGAAAGGCTACACCATCCTCCAACCTCAAATAAGGCCAAAAAACCGCCACTAATGTCCATTGCAAAGCAATTAAATATATTTTGATGTGAGGAACATCCCTCAATCCATCTAGTTTTGTCGCAATTTTAAGTGCGTACAATACTCCAATAACTGCACTAATTGCTAAAAACCAGAAATCAATAGCCCAACCCAGTACAAGAAAATAAATCGTTATTGATGCAACCAATCCCAAGGTTGACAATGCTTTAATTAAAGGGACATGGACCGACAACCAACGGTGCCGATCTGTCGACTGCATCTGTATCTCTTTAATCCTTAAAATTCTTTGAATATTATAAGTGAAAAGTGTAGCACAAAATGCGATTAATCCAATACCTATATTATGCGGATTCCCCAATTTAAGAGCAAAAGCATAGGCAAGACATCCCGCTGAAAAACTCACTAAGATGTTACTGTATATAAAGAATTTTAAAATCGCCATTGATTAATCAATCATTCCTCTAATGTATAAAAAAACGTTTGTTTAATCGCTTAAAACTTTTAATTCGTTTAAAAAAATAAGCCCAGAGAATCGATGCATTGTAGTAACCTGCCTTATTATGATTGGTGCTCCTTTGCTTAATCTCCTTGCGTTTTTTTTGCAGTTTGGAGATGTTCAAATAATATGAAAAATGGGCTTTTAGTACTGCAATAAAATGTTTAAGTCGAAACTTTAATAGGTATTGAAATCCTGCCAATCCATCAAGAGACATTCTCCATACTATTTTTCCAAACAACCAGCCTTCATGATTTTTATGAATGGTATACAGATTATTTCTGAAATTTAAATAGGTTTTCCTAGGTGATTCATAATTAAGCGTTCCACCACCAACATGAAAAACTTTTGATGCAGGAACAACATAAAATGAGTACCCCATTCTCTTTGCGCGCCAACAAAAGTCAATTTCTTCCATGTGTGCGAAGAAATCTTTATCAAAACCTTCTAATTGATGAAAAACAGACGACCGAACCACCATACAAGCACCTGTGGTCCAAAATATCTCCTTTTCATTGTCATATTGCCCCTGATCTTCTTCAGTTTCGTTAAATATTCTTCCCCTACAAAAAGGATAATAATTCTTATCCATAAAACCACCACTTGCTCCGGCATGTTCAAAATGAGTTTTATTGTGCTGGGCCAATACCTTTGGTTGAACGCCTGCTATATTTGCATTTTCATTCATTTTTTTTACCAAAGGAGCCAGCCAATTAAATGTAACCTCAACATCTGAATTGATTATGGCATAATACTCAAATTGCCCTTTTAAATGTTCTAATCCATCATTGTATCCTTTCGCAAACCCTCCGTTTTCGTGATTTTCAATTGTTTTAACATCAGGATAATGATCAGATAAATAGCGAATACTGCCATCTGAAGAACAGTTGTCAACAACAACAATTTGTGCTTCTGGTGTAGATGCAATTAGAGTGGGCAAAAATTGTTTTAAAAATTTTATTCCATTCCAATTTAAGATAACGACAGCTATTCTCAATCTTCAATAGTTTAATCAATAGGTATTGTAATAAAGAGAAGAATTCCCTCCAAAATGAGAAGGCGCTCCACCAGTAGGATCGTCAAGATTATTGCCTGGCGTATTTCTTTTGTTTAAGATATATTGCCAACGTGGATTTTGAAGCTCTCCTATCATATCACTGTGTAATAGGCGATAATCCTTATTGAGATTGGTTGGACTATAAAATACAAATCGACGATTAGAATAGTGGTCAATTTTATCATATTGCCAAATTTCGTAGGGATATTCTGACGGTGAAGAAGGATTCCTTATCACACTATTGGGTGAACCATATTGCAAATAAACCCGGCCTCTATCAGTTTCAAAACCTACTTGATAATTGGTGGCATAGAGCCTTTGAACAAGTTGTACTTGGGCTTTGTATTTTGCCCAACCTTCATAAGGATTTCCTGGATAAGCTTGTTTCCAATAGGCTTGTAAATACTGACTGTTCTTTTTGCCATCCTTTTCCTTCAATAACCGGATAATATTTTTAACCTCGGCTGGACGTGAAATAGGAATTAAACTGGCGACGTAATATCCTGTGGAGTCTTTTGGGATACTCTCCAAAAACGCAGGATCCAATACAATCGACTTGTAAGCCACTTCATTGACTGCATCTTTATTGTTGCGATCAAAGTCAAAAGCCGTTCGTGCTAAAATCTTTTTCTCTCTGTTGATCAGGTTCAATTGAAGTGTATAGGAGCCCGTAGGCAACAAACCAATATCGATAACTTTCGCAATGGGCTGCAATGGTGCGTTTTTATATCGGAAATAACGGGTATAGGAAGTCAGGTCGACATTGGTGTCTTGACCAATTATCTTCTGTTCTACAACATATACAGAATCATCTGTAATTGTATTGGTATTATAGGCTTCTATGTAGTAAAGAAGGTTCTGTGCTTCTGTTGGATAGTAGTTGCCCAACATAGGAATAACGTCATATCCTGTTTTTGTGAAAATTGTATTTCCCGAAGTGTTGGGTCTGATTGTTTGCGCCTGAAAGAATGAGGAGAAAGTAACGTTTCCTGAAAGATCTTTAACATCAAGCGACTTGCTTACTTCCACAGGTTTATGGTCGGAATTTATGTCTTTTATAGAAAGTGAATATGTATATTGACCTGGCGATAGAGGATAGTTTTGAATATCATAGAAATCATCAACGATACTATCAATTATTGGCGGACTCTTGAGCAAATAATGGTCATAAAAAACTGTACTGTCATTTTGTGAAAATGTTTGACTTATTTCCAACTCAGCATAAATAGAAGAATCTTGTGTAATATAATTTAATGTATACCCCACAAAGTTCAATTGAATTTCAATATAATTCCCGATTTTCGGAGAATACATTTGACTTTCTTTCAAATAGGCCTTCAACTCCTTATCTTGACTCCACCCAAAACTTGTAACGACAACTGCAAAAATTAAAAATAAAAATCTTAGTTTCATCATCTTCTATTAAATTGACTGTAAAGTTAGGTAATTTTCGGTGTTTCAACAAAAAATAATCTCTTGTTGAGTCTAAGGTAATCATTACGACACCAATGGAGATTATAGACAAACACATTTATCCCACATTTCAAGACATCCAACTTTTGAATGTAAGACAGGTTCAAAACAATTAATCATCATATAAGTTTACAATATATTTATTCTTAACCGCCAAGACCACTAATCTTTCACCATAACCATAAAAACCAAAGCGTGTTTTACGCCTTCTTTGAGTATCTCTACGGTTAATAAAGCGTTTGTCTATTGGAGATTTATAAGATTAGGTGTTTTTAGTCGAGCTGTTCTAAAAATAATAGAAATTTAAATCAGTAAATTACTTGTTATAAAAAATTCTATTGTTATTTTTGTCGCGGAGAAATGGCAGAGCGGTTGAATGCACCGGTCTTGAAAACCGGCATACCGAGAGGTATCGGGGGTTCGAATCCCTCTTTCTCCGCTAAAGACTTTAGTGAAAACTAAAGTCTTTTTTTATTGAATATAATAATTGGGAAGAGGACTTCAAAGTTCTGTATTTTAGAATAGGAAAGGATGAGGTAAAAAAAACAGAGTGAGAAAATCGCTTTTGTTTTGTTTCTCACTCTGTTTTTTGTACCTGAGGTGGGAATCGAACCCACACTCCCGAAAGAACTGGATTTTGAATCCAGCGCGT
>CAZPDT010000030.1:0-15516 GCA_964585545.1 uncultured Fluviicola sp. | reverse complement strand
TTTGTTGAAATAGTGTAGTCAATTACGAATTAGAGAATTAGTCAATTAGGAATTATCAATTACGAATTAGGAATTAGTCAATTACGAATTAGAGAATTAGGGAATTACGAATTAGAGAATTGATTGCATTTTTTGCGGAGTTCAATAAGACATTGACAATATTGATTATAGTTCCGAAAAACGATTATTCCGCATCATCCAACTCAAACTTCACTTTGGGTTTCTCTTCTTCTTTTTGACTTTTCCATCGGTTGATTTTATCCTTTATTTTTCCATTTTCTTTTTTTGGGCTTCTCTCAGGTTCCTTTGTTCCATCTCCTTCTTTTCCAAAATCCATAATTACTTTTTCCTCGGGGTTGCCCTTTTGTTTTATTTCTTGAATTGAGGTGTCTTTTTTATTGATTCCAAACCCAGATTTAAGGGCACTTTTAAAGTTCTGTTTTGCTTCTTCTTTTGTTTCTTTTTTCTCTGCTTTCTTTGCTTCTTTATCCCATGAAAATTGTGGATTGTCAAGTGTTCCATACATTTTTAAATAGACTTTAAAACCAGTGCCATCATCAATAACATCCCCAAATTGAGAGCTTTTATTTCCTTTAATCTCCCTAAAGCGAAAGTTGAATTTGTAATTAATATCATTGTCGAAAGTTTGCGTGCCTTCCAGTTCTACATCTAATGCATTTGATTTAATGGTCATGTTGGGAATTGTAATTACACCATTTTTTATGGTAAATTCATTCTCAAAAGAGGCAAACTTTAAATGGAGGAGCCTATTTTCAAAATCAGCTATTTTAGACTTCGAAATCAGCAGTTTTGCAGCTGATTGCCGTAAGCTTTTTGTGATGTCTTTAAATGACTGAACATTATTGAGTGCGCCATCATCTATGCGTATGTGAGCATATACATCAAAATCTTTCTTCAAAATCTTTTCGTTGTATAAATCAAAAGGACCTTTAAAATCAAGGGAAATTGTTGCACGCCCTTGAATGTTTTCTGAAGTGATTACTTTTTGGTCAAAATTATTCCACTCTTTGAACAAAGGACTGAAGTGAACATTGCTGGAGTTTAATTTTGTTTCTACAGATAGATACATTGGACGACTTTCGGTTATTTTCAATCGCCCTTTTATCTTTGTCCCTGCATTTATACCCTCTAAGGAGGGGAAAATCAATTGGCGTTTATTAAACACCAGCTCACTTTTAATGGCGCTGTATTGATGGTTGCTATAAACTACTTTTCTAAGATCAAGATTAATTTTTCCTTTAATTCTATCAGGAAGTATCCAAACTCTTTTTTTGTGTTTCTGTTTTTGATTTTTAGATAAATCATCAATATTCAAAGCATTGCTTTCAACTCCCCCATCAATAAATAATATACCATCTTCATTATTGAAATAATTGGCTATTCCTTTCAATTGACCATTAATGAGCAGTGTAGATTGATTGATGGCAATAGATAAATCATCAAAATTGGCCACCTGGTTGTGAACTTTAATCTCTCCTGAATTTAATTTGATAATTCGATTGTCTCCTTGGTATTGTGCAACAAGATGGTCTAATGATAAAGAAGCCTTTAAATTATTCAATGTAATGTTCTGTGGATCGAACGTAGGGTTGTTCAATCTTAAATCAAAATGTCCATTTATTTTTACATTACCTGATAATGTTTCCATAGAAAAAGGTCCAAACAATCGATAAATTGCATTTAGATTAAGGATTCCCTTGGCATTGCCTTGAAGTCGGGGCTTGCTAAAGTCGGTCACTGTAATATAACCATCAAAATTTTGATTTAAGCTGAAGAAATGGATTTTTGACAATGTAATGTGTTCTTTCCCATCTTTTATACCGTTCGAATATTTTCCTTTTACGTTGATTTCAGACAATGAAAAGCCTTTATCGGCCAAACTTCCATTATTAATACTAAAGTTGGCATAAATTGCTGGTGAGGAGGTGGCCTTGTTCTCTCCTTGAACATAAAGCTCAAAATTCACTTTTCCTTTACCATTTATTTTCTGAACAACATCCAATTCTTTAAAAGTAAAATTGTTAGCAACTTCTTCTAAATTAATGCTTTCTGCGCCAACATAGAAATCAAGACTGTCTTTATTTACCTTTCCCTTCACAAAGAAAGGTACTTTATTGATTGCGAGATGGGCAGACTGAATTTCAAAAACATGGTTGATTCGATCCATTTGTATTTTAATGTCGCATTGGGCTTTTTGATTTTGAATTAAGGCTAAAGATTTTGATCGTACTGATTCGATATCAAAGTTTGTTTTTGCGTATAAAAGAAATTGCTTTTCATTGAATGAACCGTGAAATTTTAAATTGTGGAACAAACCAGAGTAGAATTGTTGTGTTGCTAAATTGGTGTAAGTAAAATAGGTGTTTTGGAGATTTATTTCATCTAAATTAAAGTCAAAAGGAGTGGAGGCTGTGTCTTTGTTAGGTTTTATAAAATCGTAATTAACCGATCCATCTTCCCGTATTTTTAAATTGACTTTTCCATTTTTTATGTCGATACGGTGAATGCTGTATTTCTCTTTAAAAAAATCCAATGGGTTAAAACTCAGGTTTATTCTTTCTGCATAAACCGCAGTGTCTCTTGTTTGTAATGTGTCAAACTTGCTGTAAACCAACACATTGTCAAAAGAAAGAGTAAGTTTTGGGAAGGTCTTCCAGATGCCTACATCAAAATGGCTAATATGGACCCTTTTATTGATGTATTGATTGGCTTCCTCAATTGCGTAAGATTTAAGATCATCTTTAAATACCAGAAGTAAAGCGCTAATAACCATCATTATAACGACAATAGTTATAACGACCCATTGGGTTATTTTTAAAACCTTCTTCCACATAATAAAACAAAATTATGAAGGATTGTATTTGTTAATCAACACCTCCGTTATATTTATCAACGGATGATATTTGAAAATGGTACTATTAAAATAGGATTAATTTTTTCCTTTTGGTTAACGTGCATTACAAAACAGCGGTCTTTTGTAACATAAAACAGTTAACTTTTACGCTTAGCATATTCAAAGGAGTATTTTGTCATGATTTTTGGTCAAAAATACACGCCAAAATGGTTTCTACCTTCGATACTCCCCCACATTATTCATGAGATTATTTTTCATTGAGTATTTCAGATCCAAACACCAATTGTTGATATCAGGGAAAACCCTAGATTTTTTAATTTCAATATTTTTTTCAGATTTAAACTGTACATTTGTTCTAATGATAAAGAAGCAACAATGAAAAATGCAATTCTTATCACACTATTTGCAATACTACTGCTCAGTTCATGTCGTCGTGACCTCAACCGCGCTGTGGATCTAAATGGGCATTCTACTACTACTCAATATACACTAGACAAAACACTACCTGAAAACCTTTGTGGTCTAATTACCGTGGAGATGATTATGGACAATTTTGATGTTCAGAAGTTGGATTTAGATTTGGAAGACGATTATTCAAAGTGTGGATATTCATGGAAGAAAAACAACTTTGAACAATTGAGAGATCAACAAATAGAAGCAGTCTTTGACTACGCTAAAAGAGAAAGTGGGTTAACATCTAAAAAAGGTGCCGATACAGAGCTATCAAAGGTTGTCAATATCGAATCGCCATACAATACTGTACAAGTGGGCAATTTCAAAAAGTATAAAAACTTACAGGAAGCGGTTGACCAATTCACCAAGTATCATCAAGTGCCAGATAAAGAAGAGATGAATCGATTGTACAATGAGATGAAAAAGCAAATTGCTAAAGAAAATGCTAAGAACGGATTAGATGCAAATGAAATTGAAGAAAAATTGAAATTTACCTATGCGAAGACCTTAGATTTTCAAACAATAGATGGGGTTGGTGACCAGGCTTTTTATGATTATCTTGATAAATCTCTAGATGTACGTTATGGGATTATTTCTTTTAAAGTCTACCTTGATTCAGAGAAGGATTTTGAAACAAGCATTGAAATTGCTAAGGATCTTGCAAATGCGGTATGGGACAAGCTTTAACCCCAACCATTCACCAATCTCACACTTACATATACTACTTAACGTGGATGTTTCAAAACTGCAGAACTACTGCGTTATTAACAAATTTCGAACTCAATCATATACTTCAATATACTCATTTCATTCTTATTTTCAACGCTTTGCGTTTTCTGCACTTTTGAAACATCTACTATTTTATTACAGAGTTTGCTTTTGGGAGAAAGCTACTTATTTCCTTTTTTATTCAATCCTGTTTGTTTCTTTTTGTCTTGGAATGTGGGTTAAACCGAACTATTCTTAAGTTCAAGAAAAAAATAAAAAGCTATTTTTGATTATCTCACTATAGTTCAGTTACAGCAGGTTTTCGTATAAAAATAAGCGAAAACAACTGAGAACCCTTGAATTATCTGTAATT
Organism: uncultured Fluviicola sp.; assembly: GCA_964585545.1. Classification (GTDB taxonomy): domain Bacteria; phylum Bacteroidota; class Bacteroidia; order Flavobacteriales_D; family Crocinitomicaceae; genus Brumimicrobium. The sequence continues at coordinate 11,107 of CAZPDT010000030.1, read as the reverse complement.
AGCAATATATTTGTCAGAAAATTTAACAAAATATGAGTTTAGTTACAGTAGGAAGCGTTGCATTTGATGCCATTGAAACCCCATTTGGGAAAACAGATAAAATAATTGGGGGAGCGGGTACGTACATTGCCTTTTCTTCTTCATACTTCATGGACAATCAAAATATTGTAGCTGTTGTGGGAGAAGATTTTCCGCAACAGATGATTGATAAATTAGAGGAAAAGGGCGTTAACCTTGAGGGATTGCAAATTAAAAAAGGGGAAAAGTCTTTCTTTTGGTCAGGGAAGTACAGTTATGATATGAATTCTAGAGAAACCTTAGTAACAGAGCTTAATGTGTTGGGTTCTTTTGACCCTATTGTCCCCGATTCTTATCAAGATTGTGATTATTTAATGCTCGGCAACTTAAGTCCTGAAGTACAGCTTAAAGTCATTGAACGCCTAAAAAACAAGCCGAAATTAATCGCTATGGATACAATGAATTTCTGGATGGATAGCGCTATGGATGACCTTAAAAAAACATTGAAGAAAATTGATATATTAATTATTAATGATGAGGAAGCTCGACAACTTTCAGATGAAAATTCATTGGTAAAGGCAGCAAAGATAATTCGCGAGATGGGACCCAAGTATTTGGTGATTAAGAAAGGAGAACACGGTGCCCTTTTATTCTATGAAGAAAACACATTTTTTGCACCCGCTTTACTTTTAGAAAATGTTTTTGATCCAACAGGAGCAGGTGATACTTTTGCTGGCGGATTTATGGGTTACTTGGCGGCAACAGATAATATTTCTTTTGAGAACATGAAAAGAGGAATTATTGTAGGTTCTGCTATGGCCTCATTCTGTGTGGAGAAGTTTGGCACTGAAGGATTGGAAAATTTAACGAAAGAAAAAATAAATAACCGCATTCAAGAGTTTGTACAATTAACAGACTTTAAAATGAATCCCGCATAATGAAAAAATTATGGAGAAGATAGAATTTATTAATGCACTTAAAGAACTGACGGAACAAGAAGAAATGCTGAAGAATGGAAGAGCTGTCAGTGAACTCCGTTCGAAGTTTGAAGACTATATTCTTGAAGCAACTCGGCTTTATCAAATTGCTGAATTAAAAGCAAAAGATAACCACGAAGAGTTCACTCAGGAAGATTGGATAACGCCACTCAAAGAGCAGTTTTATGAAATCTATACTCCATTTAAAGCCAAACAAAAGGAAATACAACAAGCTCAACATAAGCAGGAAGAAGAAAATTTAAAACAAAAACGCATTCTTATTGCACAATTAAAAGAGCTTATTGCCAATGAAGAAAAAATCGGTGTAGCTTTTAATACACACAAAGAAATTAACGAAAAGTGGAAAACGATTGGTGATATTCCACGCAAATATCGCCATCAAATTCAGCAAGACTACAGCAGGCTTTTAGAAGAGTTTTTCTATAACATGCATATTTATAAAGAGATTAAAGAATATGATTTTAAGAAAAACTATGACCTTAAAAAAGAGCTAATAGTTCGTTTAAAAGGTCTTTCTCAACTTGAAAAGATTAAAGAGGTTGAAGCCCAGTTAAAGCAACTGCAAAATGAATGGGAGGACATTGGACCCACCAAACAAGAATTATGGGAGGAAATAAAAAAAGAATATTGGTCTACTGTAAATGCTATTTATGAACGCATTCATAATTTTTATGAAGAAAGAAGAGAAGAAAGGCGTGAAAATATTACCAAAAAACAAGAGGTGATCAAAAAGGCAGAATCAATTCTTTCCAAAGACCGAGAAACAGTAAAGCAATGGAACAAACAAACGAAAGATTTATTGGCTTTACAAAAAGAATGGAAATCCATAGGCTTTGGTCCAAAAAAAGAGAATGAGGAAGTTTGGAAAACTTTTCGCGCAATTTGTGATGCCTTTTTTGAACAAAAAAGAGATTTCTTTGAAGATGTAAAAGAGGAGTTTGATGAAGTTGCTGAGGAAAAAGAAAAACTCATTGAAAAAGCCCATGAATTAAAAGAAAGCACGGATTGGGAAGGAACCAAAAAAGCGATTATTAACTTGCAAAAACAATGGAAAAAAGCAGGAAACGCTGGCCAAAAGAATGAACAAAGACTATGGAAGGAGTTTCGTGCAGCCTGTGATTTCTTTTTTGATGCAAGAACCAACCATTTTGCAGAAAAAGAGAAAGAATTTGAAAAAAATTTAAAAGAAAAAGAGGCATTAATAAAAAAAATAGAAGCATTGAAGTTGCCAAAAGAGAAAAACGAAGCCATTGAAAAGTTAAAGTCATTCTCTCAGCAATTTACAAACATTGGTTTTGTTCCTCACGATCAAAAAGAAGCCATCTTTAAAAGCTACAAAAAAGCCATCGATAAGCATTATGAATCATTAGATTTAAAAGGCAATGAAAAGGAAAAAGTAATGTTTGAGGCACGCATCAATACCTTAAAAGGGAGCGGGAATTCAAAATCCTTATTAGCCAAAGAAAAAGAAGCGATACGTAAAGAAATCAATACAGTAAATCAACAGATTATGCAGTTTGAAAACAATCTTGGATTTTTTGCTAATTCCAAAGGAACAAACCCTTTAAAAGAACAAGCAGAGAAGAATTTAATTGCAGAGCAGGATAAATTAAAAGCCCTTAAAGCAAAGCTTAAAATGATACCCAATGAATAGAACATATAACATTTGGATTTTTATTGTTTCCCTACTTTCTTTACTCTATGCTTTATTATTAGAATTTCACAGATTGGGATCATTTGATACCGTAGGTATTCAAAAATCTGCTGAATACAAGAACATTGTTTTCCTTATTGCTGGAGGATTCATTCTTCTACTGGGTGCTTTTCGCTCTTATAGAAGATGGTCGGGAACAATTGTTGTCAATCAAATCGATCGTTTTGCGTTCAATACGCCCATTAGCCAATTCAGAAGAAAGCTCGTTGTTTCTATTAACCTTATGGAAATGCTTGTTTTTTCTTTAATTGCCATTGCGTTTATTTGGTTGTACAGTAAAGCGTTCTATATTCCTTTAATATTCTTTCTTTTTGTTATTGATTTAATTGTCAATACGTTGGCGGGAACAAAAGGAAAGAAATACCGTATTGGCATGACCAATAAAGCGATTATCTCTACCGATAGAGAAGTGGTTTTGATTTACTTTAAAGGGCTCAAACATATTTCAATACAAAGAGACTTAATGTATTTCGAATATGTAAATGATTTGGTGTTAACTTTGCCCATTAGTAGTGTTCCTCAAGATCAACGAGAAGATTTCATCCTGACATTAAAACAAAAAATTGATCAGAAAAAAGTTTTCTTTTCAGGACTTTAATCCACATTCCAAAACAACGGTATTTTTCATCCTAAAAAAGTTCATTTTGAATACAATAAACGCAAGGAAATTATAAGCAAAATATAGAACAACAATATCTAAAATCTTTTATTTTTTACCTTTTTAACTTTCAAAGTTTATTTTTGTATTAAAACTTAACTGTTTTATTCCCATATTTGTATTTTATTTTAGAAAACTATGGATTTTTGGATCAAAGCCGCTCAACTTATACTCTCATTAGCGATTTTAATCATGCTGCACGAAGCTGGCCATTATATTGCTGCTCGTGCCTTTAAGATTAAGGTTGAAAAATTTTACTTGTTTTTTGACCCTTGGTTTTCTTTGCTCAAAAAGAAAATTGGTGATACGGAATTTGGTATTGGCTGGTTGCCATTAGGTGGTTATGTTAAAATTTCAGGAATGATTGATGAGTCAATGGATAAAGAACAAATGGCTCAGCCTCCAAAAGATTATGAATTTCGCTCAAAACCCGCATGGCAACGCTTGATCGTAATGATAGCAGGAGTTGCTGTTAATGTGATTCTTGGATTTTTTATCTATATGATGGTTGTTGGTTTTTGGGGCGATAACGTGATCAGTAATAGCACACTAAAATATGGAATAGCCGTCAATGATAATTTTAAAGATTTAAATACAGGCATTCAAGATGGAGATCTTATTACCGCTGTTGACGGTGAAAAAGTTGAAGATGCCAATCTGGTCAATTTACAAATTTTTCTTAGAGGAGCCAGAACTTTAGAAGTTCAAAAGCCTTCAGGAGAAAAAGAAACAGTTGTTCTTGACAAAGATGTAGATGATTGGATGTGGAAAAACAGTGCGGTTATGGCCTTTTCTCCTCGGGTTCCTGCAATTGTTGATTCAGTATTCCAAAACAGAGATGTATACAAAGAGGGAGAAGGTCTCAGAAAAGGAGATAGCATCGTTTCATTAAATGGAGTTCCCACTCCTTTTTTCAATAATTTTAAAGATGAATTGGCCAAACAAGAAGGAGACTCTGCGGCAGTAACTGTAGGTTATTATCGCAATGGTGCTTATGCAGAAATTAACACCTATGCTGACGCAAACAATACAATTGGGTTTAGTTTAAGTAATCCAAAATGGCTAAAACCAACCCATCGGGAGTATTCCTTTAGCGAGTCTATTGTTAAAGGATTTGATAAAGCCTTGTGGACAATGCATGATTATGCTGCCCAATTGCCTTTAATTTTCACTTCAAGAGGCGCTAAAAGCGTTGGAGGATTTGGTGCTATTGGAAGTTTGTTTCCCTCAGCTTGGGATTGGCAGACCTTCTGGGTAAACACAGCTTTTATTTCTCTTATCTTGGCTATTATGAATATCCTCCCTATTCCTGCACTGGATGGGGGACATATTATCTTCCTATTGTATGAGATGGTTACGGGTAAAGAGGCACCACAAAAAGTACTTGAATATGCTCAAATCGTTGGATTTATACTATTGATTGGTCTGTTCCTTTATGCCAATGGAAATGATGTCTACAGGGCGTTTTTTGAGTGATGTTAATGAAAGTACTAAATACATGAAGTAACCCAGAGGGGTTATAGCGTGGTGTTTTTTTGTTAAGGTTAAGTGACAATCAAAATTATCACTTTGCAACAAAACTTGTACGTTAAATGAGAATTAGTTTTACCATATTATTACTTATACTTCAAGGTTATTCCTTTTCTCAAAATGCCTTTTATTATCAGCATATAAAACCAATGAACAATGAATTGTTTGATGTTGCAGAAGGTAAATATGGTTATTTGGCTGTGGGGAGGAGTTCAGGGGTCGAAGGAGACAAAGGTTTTCTATTGTATTTAAATAAAAATGGTACCTTAGAATGGGAAAAAAAAGTCAATCTTGAAAGTCTGCTAATCGACACTTCAGAATACAGGTCTATTACTTTTAAACCACCCTACTTTTATGCAATTGGATATACATGGCAAAATGGAGAAAGAAAATATTTATTTTCTAAAATTAACGAACAAGGCGATGTATTACTTTCTAAAGTTTTAAATACTCCGTTCCAATTAGGTTTCGATAATTTTCCTTCAAAGATCATTTTAGAAGGGGAAAGTTTATTGGTCGCGGGCGCAGGTATAACAAGTAAAGGAACCAAAGGGGAGCTATTAAGACTAGATCTAGATGGCAACATTATTTGGAAAAAAAAATACAGCCAATATCCTAATTCTGTCCAATATTATGAATATATGACAGACATAAAAAAATCAAATAATAAGGAGTATTTATTGGAAATTTACAGCGCTGGATTTTCAACTTATGACATTTCAACAATTATAAAGATCAATCAAGAAGGAAATGAACTATGGCGCAAAAGCTATGATACAATAATTCCATCTAATTTAACGAATGATTCACTTGGTTTTATAAGTGCAACACCTTATAAAGAGAATCACGTAATTGCGCTTCTTCGAGTAGGAAATAGCGATCAATATAATTCGATTAACTACCCAAGAGAAGATTTCGCATTAATTGAATATGATGAGTCAGGCCAAGAAATAAGCTACAAACGTTTTTATAATCCAACAGCACTAACTTCCGCAGATATAAAAACGAATAAAGAGAATGAATTGTTTATTTTCTCTGCTAGTGAATTTGGAGCAATAAAAGGATGCCATTTAGGCGTTTTGAAATTGGATGCAGATAAAGAAATAAAATGGCGAAAATTTTATAAAAAAGAAAATCCATTAGATACGTTAGTTCAGGCAGGTCCTTCATTCGAAAACGGAAAGTTTACTAGTGATGGTGGTTTTATTTTGGTAGCCTACGATTTTTATTTTGAATTTAACGGAGCTTATCGTAATCCTGGGGTATTAAAGTTGGATTGTCAAGGGGATACCACATGGAATTACGGCAGTTGTTTATCCCCCAGATTCGATGATTTGACAATATTTCCAAATCCTTTTTCAAATTCAATAACAGTCCAGCTTCCCAATATTCCAGAGCAAAATACATTGAAAATAAAGATTTACGATGCTGTAGGTAGACTAATTTATTCATCTCAGTACGAAAATAAACAAGTAATACAAATCAATTCTTCGGGTTGGGCTGAGGGCGTCTATAATTGTGTGTTTAATGTAAATAGTGAATATTTGACAACTAAAAAGATAATAAAAGGGTCAAATTAATAAACATTATACCTATATGATTTACCGTCCATAACACATACATCAAGCGTATCAGCTGATACATCAATTCCACAATACATTTTTTCTTTCGTATTCATAATTTATTTATTTTTGTTTAGTGGAAAAAATGAGAGAACAACTCTTATCGGAAGTCGGCGATCCTAATACGAACTCTAAAGGTTCAATGAAACTGTTCGACCTTTGGATAACAAGGAGGCAGGGATAATCATGTTAGACAAGCTCGAAGCTTAAGCAAATAAACAACCTTATTCTACCTCCTTGTTCTTTCAAGTATTCCGCATTATTAATAACTCTAATTTAACCATTTTGTAAACATAGGAGCAAATAAGCCCAAACGGCAAACGCTCATACGTGTTAGCCACCTGTGCCTAATTGTAAACCGTTAAAACACAGCCATGCTCCCCATTTATTGGATAGTAGAACAGACTTTCGCTATATTCAAGAATTGTTGGGTCACAGCAGTAGTAAGACAACAGGGATCTACATACATGTCAGCAACAGAGACATACAACGAATAAAAAGTCCATTTGATGATTTGTGAATCAAAAATATTTCATTATATTTACAATATATTAGCCAGCAAAACTGTACAATATTTCTATTTTTAGCATAAATTGTTCAATTTATATGTATATATAAACGAGTTATAAGCTATAAGTAGGGAAAACAAAAACCGACTAATAGCTGTGTTTTAAGGCAATTTTGCAAGTCTAAATCTGATTTAGGCGAATAATTTAAAATAACGGTTATGAAGAAACATTTACTAATTATGTTAACAACTTTGTTATGGGTTCATTATCTGTCCGCTCAAACGATGAGCAATGACAGTGTGTACATTTATAACGAAAAAGGTCAAACAGAATGGCATTATTTGCAGAAGGATGTCTATTGTTTCAAATTAAAAAATGAAGAAAAATATTCTGGTCAGTATGACACAAATATTGTGGATACAATCCTTTACTGGCAAGGTGTAACATCAAAGTTCAATGAAATTCATTTTGATAAAAATTCTTCCATTGGGGAAAGAAAGTCTTTTATAAGTGATGTAAGGCAATCATCTAATTATGAAATTGGTGCTTTTGCACTATCCAAAAATCCACATACGCCCTATGATAGCAGTAAATATTTTCCAACAGACGACAGGATACTAATAACATTTAAAAATAAGAGGATAGATAAGAAGACCCTATCAAACTTTGCTAAGAAATATCATTTAGAACTTATTTATAGTCCTCTCTCTTCTTTACCAAAAGATTTGGACTGGTCTTATACTTTTCGATATAAACCCAATGACAAAAAATTAACCACCATAACATTATCACAGACATTAATTGAAGATGAAAGTGATTTAATTAAGATTGCAGAACCCAATATTTATTCGGTTATCCCTTTGGATTGTATAACAAAAAATGAAATGAGTTCTGTTTTCGATGGAAACTACAGTACTTGGCATATACGAAATACAGGACAAGAATATATCTGGAATAATCAAACAGGCACAAATGATGCTGATGCTGATATTTGTGAATGTTGGGGAGAAGGCTATACTGGTAAGAATATTAAAGTTGGTGTTATTGATTTTGGAGGAGTCCAGTTTTCACACCCTGATTTTGATGTTACTAAAATACATGATGCATATAATGCGCGAGACAATGTAATGGTTTCTACCGATTTTGATTTGAAAGAAAACACAATGCCCCAACAGCCGTTATTTGCTCATGGAATGTATGTTGTGGGAACAATTAATGCTATACCCGACAATGCAAATCTTACCATTCCAATTCCACCAGGAGAAAGTTCGAAAAGAGCCATCGGCGTAGCTTATGATGCAACAGTCTATCCATATATAAATGAATGGTTGACTATAAACAATCATCCACAGTCTTCTATAGATGACGTTGCTCGTTCTCTGCAAAAAGCTTTTGACGACAATGTCGATATTATAAATATGAGTTTTTATGTAGAGATAAACATTCTTACCCTTAAACAATTAATTGATAACGCAACAAATAATGGACGGTCAGACCAAGGAACACGTTTTCCCTTAGGAATTGTTTGTGTTGCTGGCACAGGAAATACCGATACTGGTGCAAGCCATTTTCCAGCTAATCTAAATAATGTTATTGGAGTCGGCTGGTCAAATCCTGATGACTATCGGGTATCACAAAATGGTACTTGGAATGTGTTTCCTTCAAATGGTTCAACATATACTCCTAATTCGGCGAGCACTCCAATTTATGATGTGGTCGCTCCCGGAACATTAATAATTACAACTAGTTATACACAGACATTTAGTTATGATCACACTTCTGATTTCAATACCCAGTGGGGAGACAATTATATTTCTTATGGAAGTGGAGCATCTGTATCTACTCCCATAGTTTCTTCTATTGCAGCAATGATAATGGAGAAGAATCATACCTTAACATGGCAAGAAATTAGAGATTATATTCGAAATGGAGCAGATAAAGTTCATTCCAACAACACGTATATGTATAATTTCAATGGAATTGCAGGATATAGTCAAGAGATGTTCTTTGGTAGAGTGAGTTGTTCTGATATTTTACAACCTATTCCTTCTGATGATTTAGGGATTAAAGAAAATGATTTAGAAAAATATCTACAGGTGTTAAGCTACGGAAATAGCTTGTATAAAGTAGAATTACGAAATGATGATAAAATCAGAGAATATAATCTATTCGATTTGTCAGGCAGAAAAGTACAATCAGGCAAAGAAAAAAACTCATCAATTTATATCGACTTAAATAACCATTCGGATGGGGTGTATATTTTAAAAATCAAGGATAATCATCAAAATATTTACTCTATTAAATTAGTAAAGTAAAAAATAATAACTTAAAATTAAAACAATGAAAAAAAGTAATTTAACATTCGTATTGTTGAGCTGTATCTTTTCAATCAGTTCCGTATTTTCTCAAACATTTTCTGAAGTTGAAAAGCCAAAATCAGAAAATAATCCATGGTCGATTGAAATGCTTATACGAACAAATAACAATGGAGGTATCAATTGGAATACTCCTTCTTTAAGAGGTCGTTATTTTTTTAATGATAAATGGAATTTACGTTTACAAATCGGACTTGGTGACGGCTCAGGAAAGCCCCTTTCTGAAAAGTATCACTATTATGAAAAGGCCGATGGAACCGGAGAAGTAGGCACAAGAACCATAAAACGCTCAAGTTTTAATTTACAATTGGGGACTGAGTATCACTTTTTAGGAACTAAAAAACTAGACCCTTATGCAATGATTGGTTTCAATTTTGGTTATGGAAGAGAGAAAGATGAACAAATTCATGCTGTTTCTTATAATATGCCAAGTGGTGTTGTTTTTGGATACAGCCAAAATATATCTAATAAAATAACGAATCAATATCAAGTATTAGGATTTGATTTAGGTTTAGGTCTTGATTTTTATTTTGTAGAAAATGTTTATATTGGCTTCGAATGTGGATTTAGTAATTCTTATTTTAGATATAAAGACGGGACTAGAATCGCGATAAATGACAACAATACTCCATCTTCACATACAGTAATCACACCAGGTCATAAGGAATCATTTTTAGGAGCAAAAGCTGAATTGAGATTAGGTTGGAGGTTTTAAAACAAAAATCTTACAGCTTATAACATCAAATAAAAGCAAGCGACAAGACGTTCATACGTGTTAGTCGCCTGCTTCTATTTGAGAACCGTTCTCTGCAAACCTAACAAAACGATTGTGAATAGAATCAAAAATAATTTTTTTATACTACTTATACTTTTTGGAGTGAGTATTAATTGTAAGGCACAGGAAATCACCATCAATACAGACCGTCCCCACCAGAGCGATGGTGTTACAACAGTACCAATCGGAAAATTTCAGATTGAAGAAGGAGTAACATTAGCCAAAAAAACTGCCATAAATAATCTGATGGTGCGTTATGGCATCACGCATTCAACCGAAATACGTCTACTTTTGGATGCCGGTATTGAATTTGAAAATTATGGGGGACATTCTATTTTTTCAAAAGACGACCGATTTTTTATCACACTTGGGGCATCATATTTGTTTAACTAAAATAAAATTTACAATGAAAAAAATATTTAGTTTAATTCTCGTAGTAACTACTCTATTGATTTTCTCTAATGTCAATGCACAGGAAAAATATATTCCTGTTTCAGAAACACCCGGACAAATTGTGTCCTACGTTAAAGCACATTTCCCAAAAAGTAAAATCATAAGCGTTAAGGAAGATAAAGAAATACTTAAAACCGAATATGAAGTGAAGCTAGACACAATGGTAGAACTCGAATTTGACGAACAGTTCTCAATTAAAAATATTGAAAGCAAAGACCCTCTTCCCCAAAGCGTAATTCCTAAGAATATAGCTGCTTATGTGCATAAAAACTATCCTGACAATAAAATCTTAGAATGGAAAAAAGAGAAAAAGGGGCAAAAAATCGAATTAGATAATGACATTGATTTGGTTTTTGACTTGAATGGAAAGTTTTTGGGAATTGACCGATAAAGGTCAGCAGATAATCGAGTAGACGGCTCCGCCAGTAAACACTGACGGAGTGCGCCTCTCACAC
>CAZPDT010000029.1:0-16745 GCA_964585545.1 uncultured Fluviicola sp. | reverse complement strand
AGACTTTTACAGGACATGTGAATTTGTTGAAATAGTGTAGTCAATTACGAATTAGGAATTAGTCAATTAGGAATGGTTCAATTACGAATTAGGAATGGTTCAATTACGAATTAGGGAATTAGTCAATTACGAATTAGGGAATGGTTCAATTGTAATTCTCATCTGAAATTTAGAATAATCGTCCTAAAATAATTTAATAAGAAGTCCCAAGTACGTTTCAGTTTTTATATTAAGAGTCATTTTCTACTTTAACAATACCACCCCTTGATAAATCATTTCTTTTAATTGTTCTTGAAATCCAGAACTGAACCAATCCTTTGCGCCAACTTCTTTAATGCTAACTTCTCCTTTTTTGTTGAGTACAAATGTTGTGGGTAAGCCATCTGATATAAATTCTTTGGGCAAATTGGTTTTGGGTTGGTAAACGGGAAGATGATACTTCTTTTCTTTGAGAAACCGTTCGATAATTGGCGTTTGCTCCTGGCTAACAAAATAAAAGTCTACCTGATCTCCAAACTTGTCATAAAGTTTTTGGAAAGAAGGCATTTCAGCAACACAAGGAGGACACCACGTTGCCCAAAAGTTGACAATAGCAACACGACCTTTTGATACAGAGAAATTTGTTGGATTACCCTTTAGGTCGACCAGTGCCCAATCATAAGTTTTTACTGCTTTGATTTGTTCTTTCTTAACAGGTGAAGGAGAGCCCGCAAAAATGCGTTGAATGGTTGATACTACAGGCATGCGGATACTCGGAATAAACAATATGAGACCAATAGCAACAATAAAAACAATGTCCCAAATTCGCTTTCTTAACTTTTTCTTCATATTTATTATTTGGTAGAAATCGTTTTAAATTAAAATGCTTTTGTTCGCAATAGAACCAAAGTACATGCTATTTCAGACACTATTCCGTGACGGTTTAATTGCTCTACAAATTCTGGGTTTTCAGTTCCTGGATTAAAAATAACACGTTGGGGCTGAAGATCTATAATCTTTTGATAATACCCTTCTTGATTCTTAGCGGAAAGATACAATGAAACTGAGTGAATGTCTTTTATTGCGGGGAACTCTGTTGTTATTGGCGTTCCATTTATCTCTCCTTTTCTTCTGCCAAAAGCAACGACAGGCACATCGTGCTCTTGCAACATACGGACAGCTTTGTTAGCATACCGTTCAGGATTTTCACTAGCACCAATAACCAATGTTTTTTTACTGTTCATAGACACAAAGATAAAGCAATATGCTATCTTCAGCAAATACAATGTTGATTATTGGTTCGGATAAGAGAAGGAGAATGTTTCATGATGTGAATAGATACGCCTAAAACAGGAGGCTTTATAGATGTTTGGGACACCAGCTATGAAAAAAAACAACATCTCCATTATTCTTCGGACTGTAAACCAATGGAAATACTTAAAAAATTGTAATTTTGTCTAATTATATTAAAAGCAATTCAATGACAAAATTATCCAATCGTTTATTGGCTATGGAGGAGTCGGCAACCTTGGCGATGTCTCGGAAAAGTCGAGAATTAAGAAGCCAAGGCTTAGATATTATTTCACTAAGCTTAGGTGAACCAGATTTTAACACTCCTGATTTTATTAAAGATGCGGCAATTGAAGCAATGAATCAAAACTACACTCATTATACTCCAGTTTCTGGTTATGATGAACTTCGACAAGCTATTGCTGATAAATTTAAACGCGATAATGGATTGCATTATGAGAAAGATCAAATAGTTGTCTCTACGGGGGCGAAACAATCTATTGCCAATGTGATGATGAGTTTGATTAACCCTGGAGATGAGGTTTTACTGCCTGCACCTTATTGGGTCTCTTATAGTGAAATCATCAAAATTGCTGGCGGTGTTCCTGTCGTTATTACTTCTTCCATTGAAGAAGATTTTAAAATCAACGCAACGAGCATAAAAGAGAATATAACCAGTAAAACAAGGGCGATTATATTTTCATCTCCTTGTAATCCTACAGGATCTGTATATTCTAAAGCAGAACTTAAAGCATTGGCACAAACCTTATCTGCCCATAAAGAAATCACAATTATTTCTGACGAGATTTATGAACATATTAATTTTGTTGGAAAACATGAAAGTATCGCTCAATTTGATGAAGTTTATGACCAAACAGTTACTGTCAATGGAATGTCCAAAGCTTGGGCAATGACAGGTTGGAGAATTGGCTATATCGGAGCACCAAAAGAAATTGCTGCCGCTTGTAGTAAGGTACAAGGTCAATTTACAAGTGGTGCCAACTCAATAGCTCAACAAGCTTCAATTGCAGCATTAAAGAAAAACCCTTCTTTTTTAGATGAGATGCTTAACGCTTTTAAAACAAGAAGAAAATTGGTTTTAGATGCATTAAAATCAATGAAAGGTGTAGAGGTTAATGAACCTGAAGGTGCGTTTTATTTTTTCCCTAATATCACCCATTTTTTTGGAAAATCTTATGAAGGAAAGTCAATCGAGAATGCCAAAGACCTTTCTTTTTATTTGTTGGAAGAAGCACTTGTTGCAGTAGTCGAAGGTGGAGCCTTCGGAAACCCTGATTGTATCCGTATTTCTTATGCAACTGACGAAAAAACATTAACGGAAGCAATGGAACGCATTTCTGTAGCTTTACAAAAATTACAATGATGAAACTTGATACACTTTTTGAAGAGTTTAAACAAAAGAAAATTATTGTTTTAGGTGATGTGATGATTGATGCCTACCTTTCAGGAAGTGTTGACCGTGTAAGTCCAGAGGCCCCCGTCCCTATTATCAATCTTTCAACATCTGAAGAAAGACTAGGAGGTGCAGCAAATGTTGCTCTCAATCTGATTAGTCTTGGAGCAAAAGTGAATATGGCCACTGTGATTGGAAAGGATAAAGAGGCAACTAAGATGCTTCAACTCCTGAAAGAAAAATCAATAGGAACCGCAGGTATCCTTCAGTCTCAAAATCGACAAACAACGGTAAAAACAAGAATTATCGGCAATCACCAGCAATTGGTTCGTATTGATCAAGAACAAACCAAGGATATTTTAATTCAAGAAGAAAACTTGTTGATTGAAAGGGTTGAGCTGTTGCTTAAAGAAGGTCATGACGCTTTAATTTTTCAAGATTATAACAAAGGCGTTCTCTCGGCAACCGTCATAGAACGTGTAATAGCCTTGACCGAAAAATATGACGTGCTAACAACGGTAGACCCAAAACACAAGAACTTTTTCGCCTATAAGGGAGTTACACTGTTTAAACCCAATCTAAAAGAATTAAGTGTAGGAACACAGCAAAATATTGACTTTGCTCAGCAACCGCAACAATTTAAAGATGCGGTAAGTTATTTAAAATCAAAAATCCATCCCGATATTGTATTTGTTACTTTAAGCGAGCATGGCGTTTTTATCGAAGATACAAATGAAAACCATCATATTCCAGCACAAAAAAGAACAATTTCGGATGTTTCAGGAGCAGGAGACACCGTGATTAGTGTAGCTACACTTTGCCTTTGTATGGATTTAGACATCAAAGTACTGGCTACCTTGGCCAATCTTGCAGGTGGAATTGTTTGTGAATACCGTGGTGTGGTGGCTATAAATGCACACCAATTATATGATGAAATCAAAAAAATAGGGATTGATGTGGTTCAGTAATTTCAGAGAAAGAGCAAACTTGTACCTCTATAACTCTAAAAATGCTGTGCTTACCTTTTTTAGATGGAGCAATTTTTTAGTTGCTTTTTCTATGATTGGAGTTTTAATCTATTATTATGGATTTCCACAAACAGCCGAAACAGAACGGTTCCTTATTCGTCTTATTGAATGGAGTTTTATTTTTTATACCGTACGTTTCTTTGTTCGAATTATATACGAATACAATCCTCTCAAGTATATGCGACAGCATTGGGTCGAGACAGTAATTGTACTTGTTCTTATTATCGAAGGAATATCCTTAAATTTTTCTGGTGTTCTTATCACAACTAAATTTTTTAGATATATTGGATTTGAAGACCTTAAAGACATTTCAAATATATTGGTTCAGTTGTTCTTTGTAACGTATATATTTGTTGATGCCTTTAAAAAAAGAAACTTTAAGCAGCATTTTAAAATTTATCCTGGACTCTTGTTTATGCTCACTCTTTTAGCGACAATCATTGTCGGTACAGGTTTGCTTATGTTGCCTGAAATGACCAAACCAGAATATTCACTATCCTTCATTAATAGTCTGTTTTTATCCACATCTTCCGTCAGTGTAACAGGGTTAGATCCAGTAGGAATGATTGATGTATTGTCTTTCAAAGGTGAGATGGTGATTTTATTTTTGATTCAATTGGGAGCTTTAAATACTATTGCTTTTGGAGCGTTGTATCTTTTGATGGCAAAGTTTGGGATTGGTTTAAAGCAACATAAAATCATTGAGGACTATGTGAATGAATCTCATTTCCTAGATACCGAAAGAATGTTCTTTAAAATTGTGAGATGGGTGTTGATTATCGAACTTATCGGCAGTATTCTTGTTTTTATTTTATTGAAACCACAAGGGATGCTTGAAAGTACCCCCTCACGAGTTTTTCATTCTGTTTTTCACGCTGTGTCTTCTTTTTGTAATGCGGGAATTAGTATGCTGCCCGATGGCATGACCAATCCGCTCATTATTCATAACTACCCACTACATCTTGTGACTTTTGTGTTGGTTTTTATTGGTGCTTTTGGTATGATTTATTTGTTTGACCTTTTTGGAATTAAACACGTGCGACAACGCATGAAGTACCCATGGAAATCTCTGCGGTTTGATACCAAATTGACACTTTATACAACATTAATATTGCTGGTTGTTGCAGCGTTTATTTTTTTCTTTTTAGAATTTGACGGTGCGCTGGAAGGAAAATCATGGTTTGGAAAATTTACAACCACCATCTATAATGCAATGACACCTCGAGGATCGGGATTGGTTTCTGTTCCCTATGCTTCATTAAGTGTTCCTTTTCTTGTGTTCTTTTTATTCCTGATGTTTATTGGAGGAAGCTCTGGCTCAACAAGTGGTGGTATTCGGGTATCAACTTTTGCAATTGTGGTGAGTTCAGTAGTGTCAACCATTAGAAGACGACCTGATGTTGAAATTCTTAAACGAAGAATTGATAATGAATTGGTGTTGAGAGCCTATTCTATTCTTATCTTCTTTATTGTGGGAAATCTTATCGGAGTTTTTGCATTGTCGATTACTGAACATGAAGCATTGGAGTCTGGTCAACTCACGGTATTCCAATTAATTTTTGAACATGTTGCGGCAGCTTCTACTGTGGGTACTTCAAGTGGTGTTACACCTTTATTAACAGAATCAGGGAAAGTCGTTATAATAATTGCTATGTTTATCGGCCGTTGTGGAACTCTTACTGTGGCTTATTTATTTGGGAGAAAAGCAACTGTAAGAAAGTATAAATATCCGAAAGGACACGCGATGGTGGGATAATAAGAAGTGGAATTCAAAGTAAATAATAAAATAAAAAGACTGTAGATTACGTTGACATTAAACATGAGTAAAAAATTTATATTCATATTTATCTTTTCTTTTTTGGCGTCGAGTATGGTGTGGAGCCAGCGGAGGCCTAAGACTGAAAATTACCGTAAATTTGACCGTAAATGGATCCATTTCGGGTTTATGTTGGGCATTAATACAGCTGACTTTTCTACACGTTATAAACCCAATCTCCTTGAGAATTATAATGTATACTCTGTAACAAATAAGAGTCAGCCAGGCTTTCAACTGGGATTGATAGGCTCCTTAAGATTAGGTACACCACTTCTTCAATTGCGCTTTATTCCTAGTATTTCTTTTCAAGAAAGGGTTTTAAATTATGAATTTTGGACACCAGATGATGGAAAAGTGATTAAAGAAACACACGAAGAACGTGTAGGCTCTACCAATTTGGATTTTCCTCTCCTTCTTAAATTCAGAACTTTGAGATACAATAATTTTGCGGCTTATATTATTGCGGGAGGTCAGTATACTATTGATTTGCAGTCAAAAGAAAAGTCACCGCAAAAGTATTCGGATCCTTTTTTGAAAATTAAAAGGGACGACTTTCAGGGGCAAATTGGTGCTGGTGTTGATTTCTTTTTACCTTTTTTTAAATTCTCAATTGAATTGAAGTTTTCACATGGATTTAAAAATACACTGATTCATGATGATACCCGCCTTGCTCGACCTCTTGATAAGTTGTATAATCGTGTTTGGTGGATTTCTTTTACTTTTGAAGGGTAATGGAAAATTGTGTTCAAATTCAAATCGCACCTGAACAATTAGAGGATACTGCGTTAATTCTAAAGAAAGCCAATAAAAAGAATGCATCCAGTATCCATAAATTTCCTTATTTCTACATAAGAAAGCGGTCCATTGATGCGCGAAGAAAACCTGTAAGATACAATCTTCAAGTTGTGCTTTCTACAACACCAACCCAATTGTTTGTTGAAAAAAGAAATTTTAACAATGTTAAAGATAAAGCTTCAATTCATATCATTGGAGCAGGTCCAGCAGGATTGTTTGCGGCATTAGAAGCCATAGAGTTAGGATTAAAACCAATAATTCATGAACGGGGAAAAAATGTGCGTGAACGAAGAAGAGATCTTGCTAAAATTAATAAAGAACACATTGTCAATCCAGAATCGAACTATTGTTTTGGAGAGGGGGGAGCAGGCACTTATTCTGACGGAAAACTGTATACAAGATCCAAGAAAAGAGGCAATGTGCTTAAGGTATTAGAATATTTTGTTCAGTTTGGAGCGCCACTTGATATATTGATTGATGCCCATCCTCACATTGGAACCAATAAGCTGCCTAAAATTATTACTGCAATGCGTGAAGCAATTCTTGATGCAGGTGGAAAAATATATTTTAATTCAAAGGTTACAGATTTCATTGTTCAAAATAATCGACTGACGGGTTTGGAAATTAATTCATCTGAAAATATAGATGTTGACTTTGTTATTTTAGCTACTGGTCACTCTGCAAGAGATATTTTTGCGTTACTGCACAAAAAAGGAATTAAAATTGAGGCGAAGGATTTTGCACTTGGTGTAAGAATAGAACACCAACAAGAATTGATTGATAAGATACAATACCATGGCCGAACTAATGATGAATTTCTTCCACCTGCATCTTATGGTTTGGTTACACAGATTGAGAATAATGGCGTCTATTCATTTTGTATGTGTCCAGGTGGTATTATTGCGCCATGCGCTACTTCTCCCAACGAGGTGGTAACCAATGGTTGGTCGCCTTCAAAACGAGATAATCCATACTCTAATGCTGGGATTGTAGTTGAGATTGACATCAAGCATCTACCGAACTATACAGAAAGCAATCCATTTGTGGGATTGGAATTTCAACAATCCGTTGAGCAATCTTGCTGGGAAGCCGCAGGGAAATCGCAAGCTGTTCCTGCTCAGAGAATGGTTGACTTTATTCAAGGAAAGGTTTCTAAAGATTTTCCTAAAACCAGTTATCTTCCAGGAATAGTAAGTGTAGATTTAAATAAGGTTTTGCCTGATTTTGTATCGCATTCTTTGCGTAGTGCCTTTTTCGCTTTTGACAAGAAAATGAAGGGATTTTTGACCAATGATGCGGTTTTGCACGCCCCTGAATCGCGGACTTCTTCGCCAATTGCCATTCCACGCAATCGGGAAACCTTGCGCCATGTCGAAATTAGCAACTTGTATCCTTGTGGAGAAGGTGCTGGATATGCTGGTGGAATTGCTTCTGCCGGAGTTGATGGGTTAAACTGTGTTCAAGCAATTGCGAAAAGTTTGAAAATGTATCCTTGATTGGAACATCTTATTTTTGTGTTGATTTAAGATTCTTAGGGTAAACCCTTGCTCAAAGACATTTTATACTGCGTAGTTTTGTAACTTATTAATTATTCAAATTATTGCTATGTACAAATCTTTAAAAGAAATTAAAATGTTTATGAAACGTTCAATGTTTTTACCTATTGGTCTATTTGCAACTCTATTTCTGTCCAGTTGTTCTTCTATGGATACAGAAGCTGTTCAGGGAATGAATAAAGTCGCTGTGGGTATGATAGGTGTTGATAAATACATTGATATGGGAGAGTATTCTGGTTTAGGAACGTCGATTCAACGTCTTGCCGATGATAAAAGTTTTGACTTGAACTCAATTGTTGACCAATTACATAAAAAGACTTTTACTGAATATCATGAAGTGATACCTTTCGAATTGATTAGTGAGGAAAAAGTGATTGGTACAACAGCATATAAAAGTTTTACAGCACTTGATGATAAGAAAAAGGATGACCAACTCAAGAAATACTCTAATGTAATTACTCCTGAAGGATATTTAGATTATAGCCCAACATTCCTCAATAAAAAGCATATCGCTAAGTTGATTAAAACTATGCCAGAAGAAGCTGATGGTATGATGCTGGTTTACCTAAAATATACAATGATAAAGAACAATGTACCTATGGTTCCTTTTAGTAATGCAACAATTAAAGCAGATGTTTATCTTGGTTTATACGACACTGAGGGCAATCAAGTAATGAAAATAAATAAAAATGCAGAATCGGATAAAAAAATGAAAGTAGTAGCTGGGGCGATGCTTAAAACAGATGAAGTTCTTCCTATGTGTAAAGAAGCAACTCAGAAAGTGTTTAAGGATGTGGATGACTTCATTCAAAAGGAATTGTCTTTTTAATCTTAATTAAACTACTTAGAGTTAGCTATTTAATGTTGCATAATGAACCTATCTTGGAGAGTAGGTTATGTTCTAGACTATAGATCCCTTAAAAATTCTGACAGCATTATTCCCGTGGCCATTGCTACATTTAAAGACTCTCCTTTGCCAAATCGGGGGATGGTTATAGGATGGGATACATGGGGGAGTAGCTCTGGATCAATTCCTTTACCTTCATTTCCCATAAGGAGAATTCCTTTGTTTCCTTTTTGCGTCCTGTATATGTTTTTGCCATCCAGGAGTGCTCCATATACAGGCAGTTTTGTTGATTCTAATAAAGGCTTTAAATCGATATAATTTACAGCGACATTAAAAATGGCCCCCATGGAAGCTTGTACTGTTTTGGGATTATAAATGTCAGTAGTTGCCTTAGATGCGACAATATAACTGACGCCAAACCAAGCTGCAAGTCGCAAAATAGTACCCAGATTACCAGGGTCTTGAATGGTGTCTAAAGCAATGTAAAAATTGGGGGCTTTGTCTTTACGAACCAAATAACTGCAAACAGCAATGTGTTTTTGAGGGTGTTTAAGGGCAGATATCTGTTGCAGTTCACCATCTTTTATTTTATTAAACGTCGTAAAATCAGGAATTTTGAAGGGAAGTGCTTCCGTTCCATAAACTGAAACAACAGTTTCGGGTGCATGTTTAACTGCTTCAGAAATTAACTTTTGTCCTTCGATAATGAAACATCGGTGTTGTTCGCGGAATTTCCTTCGATGTAGTGATCGTATAAATTTAATTTTACTTTTTGAAATCATGTAATGTTATCTTCGGAGGTAAATTTATAAAATGTTCGCCAACCTTTACTTTTTTATGACTTAAATCTACAATAATTCATGAATAGTTCGGGATAATGAACTTTTCCGCTATTATCACTTTAAATTGGTACGTTAAAAGAATAAAATATGTATTTTAACGTCTAGATATTGCAGTGAAGTTGGCTTGTAACTTAAATTATTTCATAAATTTTATGCATCATTGTGGATAGCTTGTAATTCAGATTAATTTTGTACCAACAAACAGCAAGAAAGTGTTTTACGTAAAACAGATTTTAATATTATAAATGAATCAATTGTCTCGGTACATAATTTTCTTCATTTTGATTGCTCTTTTGGCATCATGCAATATTATGAGACATGTTCCAGAAGATCATTATCTTTTGGTTTCAAATGATATACATATACCCGAAGGTACAGATTTGGACAAGAGTGAAATAAAGAATGTGATTCGTCAACGTCCCAATCACCGAACATTATTTATTCGGCTAAAACTGCGTTTCTATAATGCAATTGATTCAGCAAAGGTAGAGAAAACTAAAGAGCGCCGTTTGCGTCATTACAAGAAAAGAAATAAGAAATTAAAGGCCAAACAAAAACGAATTAATGAAAAGCGAATCCATAAAGCCTTAAAAAGGGGAGACAGTTTGTTTGAACCTAAAAAGGTAGAGTTTAAAGATACCATAAATCCTAAACCCACATTTCGTCAACGTTTAAAATATAAATATGGAGAAGCACCTGTTATTTTTGACCCAGCTCTAATGGAAACTTCTGCAAGTCAAATCAAATTGTTTATGCAAAAACATGGATACTTCCATGCACAGGTCGAAACAAAAGTAGAATTGGATTCTGCAAAACAAAAAGCCGAAGTTCACTATTGCATTACCCCTAAAACAGCATTTATCGTTGATTCTATGTACTTGGTGAGAAAAAATACTACGCAAGCAGCAGTTTATAGAAAGTTTCAAAAGGAAAGTAAAGATGCATTGATAACGCCTTTCCGATTTGATTCTAAAAAGTTAGGTAAGATGAGAAAATCACTTACTGAATACATGAAAAATCACGCTCTTTATGGGTTTAAAGAGAACTACATTAACTTTGAAGTAGACACATTGAGTCGTAGAGACAGCATACAAATTGCAGTTAGCATCTCTGATCGTATTATCGATGAAGGTGAAAATCAACAAACCAAGCCCTTTGTCTCAACCCAAATTAATAAGGTAACTTACCATTTGTTAGATACAATGTCGTATAGAGGTCATTTCAAAGAAAGGGAATTGGATCCAAGAGGTATAAAGTTAACGCCTTATGAAGAAGTTCCAACGTTTGACACCTTGCGGTATGATTCATACAGGGGACATAATGAGGAGTTTAGGACAGCTACATTTTTATACAATGGTAAGCCTACAACAAGACCTCGATTGATTGAGTTTCAGAATTATTTAGAAGAGAACAATTACTACAAAGGGAAGTATCTAACACAGTCTTATAATCGATTAATGAATCTTGATATTTTTAGTTCGGTTAAGATAAAGACAACTGAAGTAAGTGATAGTGCTATCAATGTTGATTACTATTTAACACCTAAAAAACCTCAAACTTTTAGTTTTGAGCCTAAAGCGACACACAACAATAGTTTTCTTGGAGCCTCAGCATCAATTAATTATATCAACCGAAACTTGTTCCGTTGGGGGCACAGATTAAAAATCAGTTTTAGTGGAGGTTTTGAGTCTCAACCTGAAATATTTGGGGCAAATGACGAAAATACAGTTTTAAATGATGGAACTCACAGCTTTAATACCCTAGAGTTTGGGCCCTCTATTGAATATGATATTCCTGGTCTTGTTCCATTAAAATTAAGTTGGCTCACTAAAAGTCAAAATCCTAAAACAACCTTTTCGGCGGCCTACAACTTTCAACAACGCCCTGATTTTAAAAGACAAACCTTTCAGTTGAGTTATCTTTGGAAGTTTTTTGACATTTTTCATACCCAAGTGTTTACAGTTGGAATACCTGTAATTGGAGGGATTCAATTTGTAAAAATCGACAAAAGTCAGGCCTTTAAAGATCGATTGGAAGAACAAAATGATTTATTTCTCATTAATGCCTATAGCAATCAAGCCATATATAAAGATGCAGCCGTGACCTACAGTTTTACCAATCCTGATTTAAAAGATGGGGATATTACTTTTAATTACGGATTTAACTTTGACTTGGCAGGAATGGTAATGAGTTTAATCACCAATAAAGACCCTGTTAATGCAGAAGGATATAAGGAATTCTTAGGACAAAGGTATTCGCAATTTATAAGGTTGGACAATCATTTTACTTTACATCAACGCATTGACAACGTAAACTCACTGCATTACCGCTTGCAAATAGGAGCAGGTATACCTTTAAAAAATAATGGTTTGACGCTTCCTTTTGATTATAGCTTTTTTGGTGGAGGCGCCAACGATAACAGAGGTTTTAGAGCTCGGTCTTTAGGACCTGGCGTGTATAAATATTATCTGGATACCAATAGAACAATAACTGAAATTGGAGATATGCGATTGGGAGGTTCGTTTGAATATCGTTTTAAAATAACAAAGATATTTGAAGGAGCCTTCTTTACTGATGCAGGAAATATATGGACTTATAACAATGATCCCAATCGAAAAGGGGGACAGATTTCAAAAGACTTCCTAAAGCAATTAAGTGTTTCTGCTGGTTTGGGATTGAGATTGGACTTTACTTTCTTAATTGTACGTCTCGATGTAGGGATTCCCCTGAGAAACCCTGCTTTACCAAAAAATGCCAAATGGATTTTCCAAAGTCGTGAGCCTTATTACCAAGAAGGAAAGGATAAATGGGGGATAAATCCAAATACTGGTGATTACTACTATAAAGACTATCTTCCTCAACCTTTTAAGCCGCAGTTTCATATCGCAATTGGTTACCCATTTTAGTTTTACTTTATAACCCGTGCTAATCACTAATTCCACACTAGCGCAAGCTTATTTGAGCATAATCAATCTGTTATCCCGCATTATTCATGAGATTATTTTGATTTAATTTTGGCATCTTTGTCGTTACAAGCCCATTGAAATAAGTACATATTCCTACAAATTCTGTTTCTAAAATCTATTCAAATTAAATTCATGAATACAGCTTGCAAGCTCAATACATCGCAACGCAGTGAAGTGCAATTCAGGGTGAGTATCGAAGGCAGAAACCATTTTGGCGTGTATTTTTGCCCAAAAATCATGACAAAATACTCCTTTGAGTATGCTAAGCATAAAAGTTAGCTATTTTATGTTACAAAGAACGCTTGTCTTGGAATTCGGGATAAGATATTCAGATTTGATTATAACGTATATTTCTAATTTTTCCACTACATTTGTCTGCGCTCGATATTAGAAACAATTTAATTAAATGAGAAGATGAATACTTGGTTTATAGTTAAAGTAAAATACACAAAACAACTGGATGATGGAAGATTAAAAAGAGTGACAGAACCGTATGTTGTCGATTCCGTATCATTTACAGATGCAGAAGCTCGTATTTACGAAGAAATTGGACAATATGTAAAAGGGGAGTTTATTATTAAAGGAATTTCTCGAGTAGATTTTGCAGATGTCTTTTACTATGATGACTCTGATGATTGGTACAAGTGTAAAATGACTTATGTTGCTGTTGACGCTGATGAAGGAAAGGAAAAGAAAATAAATAGCAATTTACTTGTTACAGCAAATAGTGTAAAAGAAGCCTATGAAAGAATTAAAGAAAGTTTGAGCGATATGACTGTTTCTTTCGATGTTCCTTCTATTGCGTTAACGCCAATTGTTGATGTTATTCCTTATGATCCAGAATCAAAAACAGGACAAGAAAAGATAGTCAACTACAAAGCTGCTAATGAGTCATCTTTTGATACCAACGACGTTGAAGATGAAGAGGATGAATCGGAGGAGACAGATGCAGATGTTACAAAAGATACATCAGATGAGAACACCATCGCGAATGAAAACGAGGTGGATGAAGATGATGTTACCATAGAAGATAAAACTGAGCAATAGAAAGATGGACGAGTTTTTAGAGGAATTACGCAACGATCATTCTGAATTTGATATGGGGACTATTAATGACCGATTAAAAAAGGTGAATCCCATTAACTTATTTAAAAAATGGTACAAGGCTGCCTACGATAGTGATTGTGAACATCCTAACGCAATGACGTTGAGTACAGCAGGAAAAGACCTTATGCCTTCCTCTAGAATGGTTTATATGAAAGAACTTTTAGAAGATGGCTTTGTTTTTTATACCAACTACAACAGTAAAAAGGGAAGTGATATTTCGGAAAATCCACAAGTAACTGCACTTTTCTTCTGGGAAAAACTAACACGTCAAATTAGAATACAAGGAAATGTGATTAAAGTGTCAGCGGAACGGTCTGATGCCTACTTTAATTCTCGTCCGCGCGGCAGTCAAATTGGGGCATGGGCATCCAAGCAAAGCGCAATTGTTTCCAACCGGACTGCACTTGAAGATGAGGTGGATAAAATAGAGAAGCATTTTGAGAATAAAGTAGTGACACGACCTCCTTTTTGGGGTGGATATCTGATTCAACCATTAGCGATTGAGTTTTGGCAGGGTAGACCCAGCCGTTTGCACGATAGGATTTGCTTTGAAAGAAAGGCTGTAAACAGTAAGATTTGGTCGGTAACAAGAAAGTATCCATAGAGGCTATACTCAATAAGTTATATTGCGTAAAATAGAAGTCAGATAACACTAATTTTAAATACAATGTCTAGATTATTTCAGTCTTTACAATTAAAACATTTCACGTTGCGCAACAGAATCGTTGTGTCTCCAATGTGCCAATATTCTGCAAGAAAGAGCGATGGTTATGCTACCGATTGGCATTTGGTTCATCTCGGTAAGTTTGCTGTAGGAGGTGCTGCTGTAGTAATGCAAGAGGCAACGGCAATTAGTCCAGAAGGTAGAATAAATTACGATGATCTGGGTTTATGGGAGGATGGTCAAATCAATAAATTACAACAAATTACAACATTTATCCACGAACAGGGAGCAATAGCTGGAATTCAATTGGCTCATGCTGGAAGAAAAGCAAGTGGAGAGAAACCATGGTTGGGCAGAAGACAGATTCCACCCGAGGAGGAGGGAGGATGGCAAAGTATTGCACCTTCGGCAATACCTTATAAAGATGATCAATTGCCACCTGGGGAAATGCAGATTGAAGATATAGCTACAATTAAAGATAAATTCGTACAATCTTCATTAAGAGCAATTGATGCAGGTTATCGTGTAATAGAACTTCATGCTGCACATGGTTATTTGCTTCATCAATTTTTGTCGCCATTGTCAAACAAACGCACCGATAAATATGGAGGTAGTTTTGAAAATAGAATTCGACTTCTTTTAGAAGTTGTAGAGACTGTGTCACCCAAGCTTACAAATCAAAGTCTTTGGGTGCGTATTTCAGCTTCAGATTGGGCAACTGGGGGCTGGAATATTGAAGAATCGGTTGAATTGGCTAAAAGACTTAAAAAGAAAGGAGTAGAGGTCATGGATGTATCATCTGGAGGAAATGTGCCGAACCAAAAGATTAATGTTGGTTACAACTATCAGGTGCCTTTTGCTGCAAAAATAAAAGCAGAAAGTGATATTGTAACTGGAACTGTAGGAATGATTACCAATGCTGTTCAAGCAGCTTCTATTCTTCATGAGAAAAAAGCAGATTTAATTCTGTTGGGGAGAAAGATGCTTCGCAATCCTTTCTTTCCTCTAAGTGCAGCAAGAGAATTAGGCGAAGAAATTGAATGGCCCAAGCAATATTTGCGTGCGAAAGAAAATTTTTAAGAATCAATCATTTGATAGGGTTAAATACTATGTTGTAAAAAGCCACAGAACTGGAAGAATGGTAATAATGCGGGATATATTTGGGAGCGTCATAAAATTCAATTGTATTTATACAATATATTCAACAATTTTACGATTAAGTAGTACTGTTATGAAAAAGCATTTTTGGATCCTCTCTGTATCATTTTTTTTGTGTAGCGAAATCACATTTGCCCAAGATGGTAGTCTTGCCCCAAAATATTCAAATGAATTCCTTCAAATAGGTGTCGGTGCACGTGCGTTAGGGATGGGTAATGCCTTGGTTGCTGGTGTAGATGATGTAACTTCTGTTTATTGGAATCCTGCAGGATTAACAAGGGTAAAGAAACGCTTTGATGTAAGTTTAATGCACTCTGAATACTTTGCAGGAATAGCCAAGTACGATTATGTTGGATTGTCGTATAAAATTGATGATAAAAGTACTGTTGGCTTTGCTGGTATACGCTTTGGAGTAGATGATATTCCAAATACAACGCAATTGATTGATAATGAAGGGAAAGTAGACTATGATAGAATTACCTATTTCTCTGCAGCTGATTATGGTTTTTATCTTTCGTATGCTCGAAAATTAAACGTCGAAGGTTTGTCTTTTGGAGGAACGGTGAAGGTGATTCACCGAAAGGCAGGTGACTTTGCTAAAAGTTGGGGTTTCGGTGTGGATGCAGGTTTACAATATCATATTGATAACAAATGGTACTTTGGGTTGATGACTAGAGATGTTACTTCTACATTTAACGCATGGATTTATAATATCGACGACGACATGAAGGACGTCTTTGAAAAAACAGACAATGAAATTCCTGAGAATGGTCTTGAATTGACCATGCCAAGAATTATTCTTGCTGCCCGCCGTAAAATTGATATTGGATGGCAAGACATATCAATTGCTCCTGAAATTAATGCTGTAATAACAACAGATGGAAAGAGAAACACTTTACTGAAGTCAAATATTTTTAGTGTCGATCCGTTAGCAGGACTCGAAATTGGGTGGCGAGATATAGTTGCTGTTCGTGTTGGGGTTAATAATTTTCAGTATATCACCAACTTTGATGAAAGTAAAGATCTTGTTGTTCAACCCAATATTGGTGTAGGTTTAACAATAAAAGGGGTGACTTTAGATTACGCTTTTACCAATATTAGTGGCACTAAAGAAGCAATGTACTCTCATGTGATTTCATTACGGTTTGGATTCAAGTAAGTAAATTGGGAAATCCTCACCT
Source organism: uncultured Fluviicola sp. (assembly GCA_964585545.1). Lineage (GTDB taxonomy): Bacteria > Bacteroidota > Bacteroidia > Flavobacteriales_D > Crocinitomicaceae > Brumimicrobium. The sequence goes on along the minus strand of CAZPDT010000029.1, from coordinate 102 downwards.
ATACGCTCAATTTCTCACACTGACTTTTTGGTTTATGCTTCGAGGCACTCTTGTTCTCCTATGTTTGTAAAAGCATTATATTAGAACTACAAATAAGGTGAA
>CAZPDT010000028.1:0-23563 GCA_964585545.1 uncultured Fluviicola sp. | reverse complement strand
TGACCCGTCCTAAAAAAAGTTTACAGATTTAACTTTTATTTATTGATAGTCCTGCTACAAATTTACACTTTATATTTAATCCTAAAATAGTTTTACATTTGTTGTTATCAACGGAAGCAGAAATTAGCTCTGCTGAGGAGCAACTAATGAGGAATACGTTGATCAGATAAGGTAGACTCAGGGCTTCGGTTCTGAGTTTTTTTATACCTATTCTGAAGGTATGCCTAAAAAAACCTACGCTATGATTTCGCATCCTTTTTGTGTTTGATAGTAATTCTTCCACAATCGTTTTATTTCTACGTCTGTATCATTATCATGAACTTGAGATGGTGCCGCATTACCGATACTGGAATGAGGACGATCTTCATTGTATAACTTGACAACCGATTTTAGGATTTCTTTTGCTTTAGAAAGTGTTTTTATCTCATAATCAAACAGGTATTCACCTTTGATTATACCATTAACCCGTTCAGCAATAGCATTTTCTAATGGGTCTCCATTCTCTGTCATTGATATTTTAATTCCTTTCTTTTTCAAGATGTTTACATAGGCTGCACTGCAGTATTGTGCTCCTCTATCGGAGTGATGTATGAGTCCCTCAGCACCTGGCCTCAATGTTTTAAGTGCTGTTTTTAAAGCTGCTACACTTTCTATCGCTTCCATGGTGTCTGCAACATGATAACCAACTATTTTTCTTGAATAAGCATCGGTAATAAAACTGATATAGTAATGTCCTCCTTTTGTTTTCCAGTAAGTTATGTCACTCACCCAGACGTGATTTGGACCAAGAGGTTCAATCTCTCTAATTAAATTCGGATACTTCTTCATCCAATGGTTCGAGTTCGTGGTTAAATGATAACGTTTACGCTGTTTTATGAGTAAATTATTCTCTCTGAGTAAATCAAAAAATGCATCCCGACCCATTTTTATGTTATGTTCATTCATAAAGTCTTGTAGTTTGAAAAAGAGCTTTCGTCCACCTAGACGCTTGTGATCCCTTCGGATATCAATGATTTTATCAAGTAAAATCTCTTGCTCAATTAAATCCTGTTGAACACGATTTTTACTTTGATAGTAAGCCTGTCTGGTCACACCAAACCATGAGCATAAGTCGGCTAAACTTATACCCTTGAATTCATCCTTTATTACTGCTATGGCTTGGTATTGTGCTTTTTTCTAATTGGAACATTGAATTCTTTTTCTGCTATATCCACCATCGTTGAAAAAGCAATAGCTTTCATCTCAGCTGTTTGGAGTTGTTTTTCCAGTTCTGCTATTCGATTTTTGAGTTTTAGTGTCTCAAAATCTTCGGAACTTTGCTCTTTATCTTTCTTTTTGTTCGGCATACTTACAAAATTAGTGTTTTTTACAAACTTGTCTTCGATACCAAATTTTCGCATCCATCTCAATAGAGTTCCATGTTCTTCATCATGTCCACTATAACGCTGAAAAATAGCTTTTTTTGATTCATTCCCAGACAAATAATCTTCAATAATTAATAGCTTTTCTTCATCTGAAAAGTAGACAGATTTCCCTGCTCGTACTCCTAAAATTTGTTTTTTTAATTTATTCATTTTTACACTTTATTGTGTAAACCTATTTTAGGACAAGTCAGTTTGCTTAAAATAAACTCCCTCTTTTCCCTTTGAAGATACTTAAATAAATTTACAATTTTTACTGAAAAAGAGTAGCTTTTGATTTGAATGATGTTTTCTTTCATTTGATTTTGATATTAAGGTTTACGCTTACAATTATTAAATTAATCAATTCTTTGATCAATTACTATTTTTTTAATTAAGAATTCAAATTGCCCTATTCATAATCCCCCAATTCATAATTCCTTAATTCGTAATTCCCTAATTCCTTAATTCATAATTGATAATTAATTTATTGTTTATATTTGAAATCAATTCAAAAACCCTCACAATATGTTAACACCCAAAGTAGATAAAAAATTATTCCTTCTCGATGCATTTGCTTTGATTTATAGAGCTTATTACGCTTTTATAAAAAACCCAAGGATGAATTCCAAAGGCGAGAACACCTCTGCTGCATTCGGTTTTACAAATGCTTTGTTGGATATCATTAAAAAAGAAGATCCAACACATATTGCTGTGGTTTTTGACCCTCCTGGAGGTGCTACAAATCGCGTTGAACAAGATGCAAATTACAAAGCCAATAGAGAAGAAATGCCCGAAGATATTCGGAATATGATTGAACCCATCAAACGCATTATCGAAGCTTTTAACATCCCAATTTTACTTAAAGATGGCTATGAAGCGGATGATGTTATTGGAACTTTGGCAAGAAAAGCAGAAGCAGAAGGATTTACAACATATATGATGACACCCGATAAAGATTTCGGGCAATTGGTGACTGAAAAATCCTTTATGTACAAACCCGGGCGTGGAAAAAAACCTGCTGAGATTTGGGGTATACCTGAAGTGCAAAAAAAGTTTGAAGTTGAAGTGCCTCAACAAGTAATTGACATCTTAGGGTTATGGGGTGATAGTGCCGACAATATTCCAGGAATTCCAGGAATTGGTGAAAAAACAGCAAAAAAACTTATCAAAAAATACGGCTCTATGGAAGCCCTTTTCAAAAATGTTGAAGATCTCAAAGGAAAACAAAAAGAAAATGTCATCAACAATAGAGAACAAGGCCTTCTGTCAAAAAAGTTGGCAACTATAATTACAGATGTTGATGTGCCATTTGACCCAGAAGATTTAAAAATTTGTCCATCTGATGAGAAAAAACTGAGAGATATATTGACCGAATTGGAGTTTAAAGCAATAGCAAAACGCGTTTTGGGTGAAGATATCGTTATCACCTCATCTGCGGGGTCTAGCAACACATCCAATAATGGTCAACTGGATTTGTTCGGGACAACTTCTTCTGCCGAGGTACAAGAAACATTTGTAACAGACGATTTAAAAAATTTAGAATCTGCAAATGCAAATTATCATTTTATCAAAACAAAAGATGACCAAAAAGAATTGGTGGAGAAATTACTTCAACAAAAATCAGTTTGCTTTGATACCGAAACCAATAATATTGAAGCACGGAATGCAGATTTGGTGGGTATTGCTTTCTCTTTTAAAGCAAAAGAAGCCTATTATGTTCCTTTTCCCGAAGATTTTAAAAATGCAAAAACGCTTTTAAAACAGTTTGCCCCGTTTTTTGAATCAGAGAAAGTAGAAAAAGTAGCCCACAATATTAAATATGATGAACAAGTAATCAATCGGTATGGCATTCAACTCAAAGGCCCACAATTCGATACGATGATTGCTCATTATTTACTCACACCCGACGGGCGACACAATATGGATCTCTTGGCGGAATATTATCTAAAATACAAAACTGTTCCCATTGAGTCATTGATTGGTAAAAAAGGAAAAAATCAAAAAACAATGCGGGATATTGAACAGAAAGAGATTGTTCCTTATGCCTGTGAAGATGCTGATATCACTTGGCAACTCAAGGAACTTTTTGAACCCGAAATTCAAAAAGATCACTTAAAAAGTTTGTTCTACGATATAGAAATGCCCCTCGTTGAAGTACTCAAAGCAATGGAACAAGAAGGAATTCGATTGGATATTCCAAAATTAAATGAATTCTCTAAGGAGTTAGGTGCGACGTTAAAAGAAATTGAAGAAAAAGTAATTGATTTGGCAGGTGTAGAGTTTAACCTCGATTCTCCCAAACAATTGGGCGATGTTTTATTTGAAACCTTAGCCATCTCAAAGAAGCCTAAAAAAACAAAAACAGGACAGTATTCTACATCGGAAGACACTTTGAGAAAACATGAGAATGACCACGAAATCGTTCCACTCATTTTAGATTATCGTTCATTAAGAAAACTCAAAAACACTTACGTTGACCCTTTGCCTGAGTTGGTAGATAAAAATGATGGAAGATTACATACCCATTATATGCAAACGGTTGCCGCAACTGGTAGATTAAGTTCTACCAATCCAAACTTGCAAAATATTCCCATTCGAACAGAAAAAGGACGTCAAATTCGCAAAGCTTTTATTGCCAAAAATGATGATTATTATCTTATGGCGGCCGATTATTCTCAAATAGAATTGCGTATTATTGCAGCACTTAGTGGAGACGAACACATGATTGATGCTTTTAAAAATAAATTGGACATTCACGCAGCCACTGCAGCCAAAGTGTACGGGATTGATATTGAGAGGGTAACACCAGAACAAAGAAGAAGTGCAAAGGCCGTTAATTTTGGTATTATTTACGGACAATCAGCATTTGGTTTGTCTCAAACTCTCGGCATTAAAAGAAGAGAAGCCAAAGAAATTATTGATAATTATTTCGCTCAATATCCTACAATCCAATCCTACATGAAAAAGGTAAAAGAAGAAGCCAAAGAAAACGGCTATGTAGAAACAATTATGAAACGCCGCCGTTATTTGCCCGACATTCACTCTGGTAATGCGATTGTAAGGGGTTATGCAGAACGCAACGCAATTAATGCACCCATTCAAGGCAGTGCTGCGGATGTCATTAAAATTGCAATGATTCATCTTCATCGAAAAATGAAAGAACAAAACCTGACTTCAAAAATGCTTCTACAAGTACATGATGAATTGGTTTTTGATGTTCTGAAATCAGAGAAAGAGGTGATGGAAAAACTGGTAAAAGAAGAAATGGAAGGAGCAGTAAAACTGGTTGTTCCATTAGACGTAGAAATGAAGTTTGCAGGAAACTGGTTAGATGCACATTAGGAGTTTCAATTACGAATTGGGAAGTTAACCCAAACTATTTATAGGTTCTCGTGATGAAAAGTTAAAAACAGTTCGGGTTAATAGTTGAATGTCTTTTTGGGCGTGCCCCAAGGGTCGGGCTATTCGTTACAATCTTTTTTGTGAAAAACAAAAAAGGATTTCCTCTGCTATCCCTCACGCAAGGGAATAACGGTTGCGTTTCAAAGTTAGAAACTATACGAACATCTGCGGTGTTTTTGCAATTCTATTGAATTTTATCAAAAGTCTACTTTACTCACCTCACGTTCTATTGTGCTATCACGCTAAATAAATACCCCATCACGCTATTTTCCAAACTTTAGTTTTATATTCCAAAAGATTTATAAATCGTTCGGGTTAATCCAAAGGCTGTCCAACAGGAATTTCACAAGAATGTCCTGGCTCTCCGTGTGGCGGATTTATTCTCGCTGTATTATTACTATTTGTAGACGCTCCTCCAATATTGCTATTTGCCGGAGAATTTGAAGAAGGCAAAGGTTGTCCTACAGGAATCTCACAAGAATGCCCTGGTTCCCCGTGCGCTGGGTTTAATTTTACCTCAGTATTGCTTTCCTTTGTATCGGCATTCTGTGAAACATCTTTTTCAACTTCGATTGTTCCAACATCTGATTTTTCAGCATCTTCATTTTCATTAGAATTTATCATCGTTGGGTTGCTTGGAAAGTCATATTCTGACTCATTTACAAGCTCATCGTCATTACAGGAAACGAATACCAACATTGTACCTACACAAAGAAGTAAAGGTGATTTTTTTAAAAATTGTAATAACATACTCATACTTTTTTTGATTTATAATTAAAGGGTTGAAGATACAAAAAATAAAAGGATAACCAATGAAACAGGAGTTTGTTTGGAGAATTTTAATTTGTGCTTCGAGACGCTCTCTTGCTCTCGATACAATTTTATTTCGTTGCACTTCATAAAACCACTCGAACTGACGAGAACAAAAAGGCGATACCCTAAGTTGAGTTGTTTACCATTAAAAAATGATTCTTATTCTTCAAAACACCTTCTCTTTCCTCAATAAAATTTGTATATTTAGCCTTCAAAAAAGGAATACAAATTATGCAAGAAATAAAGAGTTATATCTGTGGAGAATGGAAAAGTGGAGAAGGTTCGGAAACCCAATTACACAATGCGGTTACAGGTGATAAAATTGGAACAATTTCAAGTAAAGGTTTTGATTTTGCGCAAATCTTAAACTACGGCCGTACAACTGGAGGAAAGAAGTTAAGGAAAATGACCTTTCACGAGCGGGGGAGAATGCTAAAAGCGCTTGCTCTTTATTTATTAAAAAACAAAAAAAGATATTACGAAATAAGTGCTTGGACAGGTGCTACGAAAGCAGATTCTTGGGTTGATATTGAGGGAGGGATAGGCAACCTTTTTGCCAACTCCTCTTTGCGTAGACAATTTCCAAATCTACCTTATTATATTGATGGAGAAGCTGCTCCTTTATCAAAAAACGGAACGTTTATCGGACACCATATCATGGTGCCAAAAGAAGGAGTGGCCATTCATATTAATGCATTTAACTTCCCAGTTTGGGGAATGTTGGAGAAGGTTGCAGTGAATCTAATGGCTGGTGTTCCTGCAGTGGTTAAGCCTTCAAGTGTAACAAGTTATTTAACCCAGGCTGTTGTGGAAGATATTATCGCTTCTAAGATATTACCAGAAGGTGCTTTGCAACTTGTACTCGGTTCGGCAAGAGACTTAATTAATCATGTACAATCTTCCGATGTCGTGACCTTTACAGGAAGTGCCAACACAGGATTGAAATTAAAATCAAACCCTAATATTTTAAAGAACAGTGTTCCTTTTAACCTGGAAGCCGATTCATTAAATGCCGCTATTTTAGGAGAAAAGGCTACACCCAACACTGCAGAGTTTAAATTATTTGTTAAAGAAGTAGTGCGCGAAATGACTTCCAAAGCAGGACAGAAATGTACAGCCATTCGCCGTATTTTTGTTCCCAAAGAATTAATGGACGATGTCCAAAATGCCATTTCCGAACGTTTGTCTCAAATCGTTATCGGAGATCCTCTAACAGAAGGTGTTCGAATGGGATCTTTAGCTTCAATGGACCAAGTTCAAGAAGTCCGTGAAAAAGTAGAGGCACTGGCTGAAACTCAAAATATTGTTTTTGGTGACATGGATGATTTTGAGGTCACAGGAGCAGATAAAAATAAAGGAGCATTTTTCTCCCCCATCCTATTTAGAAATGATCAACCTTTTGAAAGTGTTGGAGTACACTCAATTGAAGCCTTTGGTCCCGTATCGACTATTATGCCTTATAATGACATGGATGAAGCGATTGAATTGTCAAAAATGGGAAAAGGTTCCTTGGTTTCTTCAATTGTTACACCAGATGATGAAGAGGCTCGAAAATACGTTGTTGGAGCAGCAAGTATGCATGGTCGTATTTTGGTCCTTAACGAAGCGTGCGCAAAAGAAAGTACGGGTCATGGTTCGCCATTACCATTGTTAACACACGGTGGACCAGGGCGTGCAGGAGGCGGAGAAGAAATGGGAGGAAAACGAGGTGTTATGCATTATTTACAACGCACATCCATCCAAGGTCATCCTTCAACAATTACCGCCATTACTCAGGTTTACCAACAAGGCGCAAAAGGTAGAATACTCGAAGAACATCCGTTTAAAAAGTATTTTGAAGATTTACGTGTTGGTGATCAATTGATTACTGAAAAACGAGAAATCACAGCTGATGATATCGATCAATTTGCCGCTTTATCTGGTGATAATTTCTATGCACATAAGAGAGAAACAGACTTTGCAGGCACCATGTTTGATGAACAGGTAGCGCATGGTTATTTCTTGATGAGTGCCGCCGCTGGACTTTTTGTTGATAGTTACGAAAAAAATCCCGTTTTATTGAATTATGGAATTGACAATTTACGTTTTACAAAACCTGTTTATGCAGGTGCAAAGATGCACATTCGATTTACTTGTAAAGAGATTGTCCCCAATGATGTTACACCAAAAGAAGATGATCCAAAAACCAAAATAAAACGCGGAATTGTAAAATGGATGGTAGAAATGCTTGACGATGATCCCGAGGAACCTTTGGTTGGATTTGCTACTATTCTGACGATGGTGAAGAAGAGAAATCAAGGAAAGGAATAGCTACGCATCTCTCAAGTTTTATAGGTGAGTTATTCCCCCATCACAAACAATCGCTTTAATTCTGTTGCTTCTTCTGGTTTCATTCTTCCATTTAAAATCAAACTTAATTGGCGTCTACGCAGAGCACCATCATAGCGTATTTTCTCTTCTTCAGTTTCAGGAATCAGTTCCGGAACACCTATTGCACCACCATTTTGATCAACCGCAACAAAAGTATAAATGGCTTCATTTCGTTTGGTCACTTCGCCCGTAAAATTATTTTCTACAAATACATCAACAAAGACTTCCATTGAACTATTAAAAGCTCGAGATACCTTTGCTTCTAGGGTAACTACATCGGATTCTTTTATCGGTTCAGAAAAAGAGACATTGTTGACCGAGGCTGTAACCACCACTCTCTCACTGTGTCGTTGAGCAGCAATTACTCCCGCAATATCAACCCAAGCCAACAATTGACCACCAAATAATGTCCCATTTGGGTTGGTATGGTTAGGCAATACCAATTCTGTTGTTATCGTCTTTGAATCTGAAGGTGTTTTTGCTTTCATTTTTCGGTATTTTAATCAAAAGTAACCATTGAAGATTAAAAAAAGATGGTTTGATCATTAATTTTATGAAATGTAATGGTAAGATTGGAGATATTGATGGAGATAGGATATAACCGAAGGCAGGAATTCAACGATTATTTTCGTTTTTTCTTATCCATAACTACAAACATTAAATAATCTCTTTAACTTTACAATTTATGAGTTATTCTGTTCTAAAAGCATTACATATTATTTTTATGGTAAGCTGGTTTGCTGGCCTGTTCTATATTGTACGTTTATTTATTTATCATACAGAAGCTCGGGAAAAAAGTGTAAACGAAAAGAACATTCTGAGTAATCAATTTATAATTATGGAACGAAAGTTATGGTGGATCATTACTACTCCAGCAATGGTCCTAACAATATTTTTAGGCATTGCTCTCTTAACCATTAATTCTTTCCTGTTAGAACAAGGCTGGATGCATCTCAAACTAGGGTTTGTAGCGTTGCTTCTTGTTTATCATTTTATATGCCAAAAAACCCTGTTTCAACTCGCCAGAGGTAAGTCAAAATGGAGTTCCAATCAATTGCGTTTATGGAATGAACTGGCAACACTCTTGTTGGTAATTATTGTCTTTTTGGTCGTGATGAAAAACAGCTTAAATTGGATTTATGCAACTGTTGGATTTTTCGCTGTTGCCGTTGCTTTAATGATGGCCGTTAAAATTTATAAAAGATTGAGAAATAAAAAGCAATGACTTATATTGATACACATACTCATTTATACACAAAAGAATTTAAGGACGATCAAGATGCGATGATTCAACGGGCAATTGACCATGGCGTAACCCGAATGCTTTTACCGAACATCAGCACAAATACAGTTGATGAAATGGAACAATTGGTTAAAAAATACCCGCATAATTGTTTTTCCATGATGGGTATTCACCCTAGTGATATCGAGAAAGATTGGAAAAATCAATTGACAACAATTAAAACGCATTTTAAAAAAGAAAAACATATTGCCATAGGTGAAATTGGAATTGATTTGTATTGGGATAAATCTTTAAAGGAAGAACAAATTGCTGCTTTTAGAGCACAAATTCGATGGGCAAAAGAAGAAAAACTTCCCGTTTCCATTCACTGTAGAAATTCTTTTGATGAAATTCTTTCTGTATTGGACGCAGAAAATGATGAAAGTATGACGGGTATCTTGCATTGCTTTACAGGTACAAAAGAACAGGCGCAACACATCATTAATTACGGCGGATTTAAACTGGGAATTGGTGGAATTGTTACATTCAAAAATGCTGGACTGGACAAGACATTAGAACACATAGATATAGAGCATCTAGTGCTGGAAACGGATGCTCCGTACCTAGCTCCAGCCCCTTATCGTGGAAAAAGAAATGAAAGCGCATACCTTCCTCTTATTGCAAAAAAGCTTTCTGATATCTACGGTTTAAGTGAAGCCAAAATAGGTGAAATAACAACCAAAAATGCTCTCGAAATATTTAACTTAAACACGCAATTATGAAACAGTCTAAGGTTTTATTAATCTATACTGGTGGTACAATTGGAATGATTGAAGATCCAGAAACAGGAGCACTAATCGCTTTTGATTTTGAACATCTTAGTGAGCAAATCCCCGAGCTTTCGCGTATCGACACTAAATTAACCGCTGTTTCTTTAGGAATGCCTATCGACTCTTCAGACATGAACCCAATGGTTTGGCAAGAAATTGCTCAACACATTAAGGACAACTATGAAGCCTACGATGGCTTTGTTATTCTACACGGTTCCGATACTATGGCATATACTTCAAGTGCATTAAGCTTTATGCTCCAAGGACTTAAAAAGCCTGTGATTCTTACAGGATCACAACTCCCTATTGGAATGATTCGAACTGATGGGAAGGAAAACCTAATTACTTCAATAGAAATCGCAGCACTAACTGATGAAAATGGAAAACCATTAATTCAAGAGGTGGCAATATATTTTGAAGATTATCTATACCGTGGGAACAGGACAACAAAAGTTTCTGCAAATGCTTTTGAAGCTTTTAAGTCACCGAACTACCCTGACTTGGCTTTTGCAGGCATCAACATAAACTTTAACAATGCCGCTTTATTTAAGAGCAAGCTTCCAAAATTACAATACAAGCATAAAATGAACGATAAAATCGCCTTGCTTAAAATATTTCCTGGATTCTCCCCTTCAATATACCAAAGCTTTTTCAATGTGTCAACCGTAAAAGCCATTGTCCTCGAATCATTTGGAGCAGGGAATACACCCAACAATAGCACCCTATTTGAGATGATTGAGCAATATATACAATCAGGTGGAATTGTTGTTAATATTACCCAATGTTATTCGGGAAGAGTCGTACATGGTAAGTATGCCAACAGTACAACATTGAGTAGAATTGGAGCCATAAGCGGAGGTGATTTAACCACAGAAGCAGCCATTACAAAAATCATGTATTTGTTAGGAAATTATTCAGATACAGAAAAGATAAAAGAACTAATACAAACCGATTTGGTTGGAGAAATAACAGAATAATTCTTTACTTAATCCCATATCTTCTTAATACCCTGTTGTCATAGATATCTGCTGACTCCAATAAGGCCGAACTGTATTGGTTTTGAATGTTGGTCTTTCTTTGTGTATTCAACTGCTCAATTTCAGCAGAATAATCTGTTGTTTCAGTTGCTGGAGTTGTTTGATCTACTTTGAGAACAAATACCCCATTATCTCCCTTAATCGGAACTGTTGTTTCTCCATCTGCAAGTCCAGAAAAAGCCGCCCCAATAATTCTAGGCTCTCGCCCGACGCTTACATTGCTTGCAGAAAATGTCAATCCTTCCGTTTCTACTTTTGTCCCCAATTCACTCGCTAATTGCTCAAGGTCTGTCTTTCCAACCATTTTATCAATTAAATATTGTGCCTGCTTTTCTTTTCTCAATTCGATTGCTATTTTATTTTTTACATCCTTTAGTCGTGGCGTCCCGTCTTGAACCATATCGGAAATAAAGCCTACGATAAAGGTATTTTTATCGTGAATAGCAGAAGGACTAATATCACCTACTTTTGCATTTTCATCATAAGCCAGTTGCAAAATTCCTCTTTTTGCTGCATCTGTAAAGTTTTCAGCATTAATTCGAGGATCTTGGTCAAGAATGGTCGTTTTTTTCACAGCATAACCATTTTCCTTTGCAATAGAATCAAAAATCTCTATCTTTTCTTCTAATGTTGTGTTTTCGAATTCTTCATCAATTTCAAAGATATAATTTGAAGCCACACTCTTTGCTTGATCAGAAGTAATCCTCGAAGGCTTAATGTTTCTCACAATATTGGCCAATTTTGGATAGTTTTTTGCTTTGTGATCCAAAACTTCAACAATATGAATCCCATAAGTAGTTTTAACAGTTCCAAGAGCACCTACAGGTTTATTAAAAGAGAATTCTGTAAACTCTGGTACCATTACTCCTTTGGGGAAGTCTTCATATTTCCCTCCATTTCTTAAAGAGCCTTGGTCTTCACTAAATTTTTGAACCATCTCCTCAAAATTGTGATTTGCACGAATAACTCCAATTATACTATCTGCTTTCTTCTGTGCTGCTGCAACCTCATCTGGTGATTTTGCATTCAACAAGATATGCCGAACACTTGCGGTTTCAATCTTTTTAAATCCAATAACTTTAGAAATTACTGCTCCATTTCTATTTAAGTAAGGGCCTACAACATCCCCTACTTTTGCAGAATCCATTGCCTCCTCAACAGAAGAAGGATATTTCGCACCTCTTAATGAGGAACTTTCAGGACTTGCTACAGCAGTAGAATCACTGGTAAAACTCTTAACATCGCTATATCTTAAAACAAACAATGAATCTTTTTTTGTCGCTTTAAATTTTGGTGCAAGTTTCTTTAAGAAATCCAAAGCCTTTAAAGAGTCATCATGACTTGGATCAATTGGAATTGCAAAGTACGAAACTTCTCTTTTTGCTTTTTGCTCATATATCTGTTCATTTTTGTGTGTATCAAAATAGGCTTGTAACTCTTCATCGGTCGGTTCTCCAATCGCTTCGTTAGGTACTTGATTAAAGCTCTGGTATACGTATGTTACATTTTTAACCGTCTTTTTGCTTTGGTACTCGTGCTTCCCTTCAAGAGTTGTTGTATGAATTCCAGCGGTTAAAAGTGTAGTAAATTTTTTCTGTAACCTCTCCTGACGGACAAAATTGATAATGTTGTGGTAACGTTCAACCTGCTCTGGTTCGGTAGCATCTTGTAAGTTCTCTAATGCTTGACGCAATTGGTCTGGAGCAAACTCACCTGTTGTAGAGTCTTTAAATTGTCCCGACAAACTTGAAGGGGTATATCCATTTTCACCGTAAAGCACGTTGTCCAATTCATAATCATCTACAATAAGGCCAATTGATTTGTATTCCTTATCCATTAGATTAACGGCAATGGAAGTTTGCCAAGCCTGTTGTTGAGCTCTTTCCTCATCCTCCATGGTAAAAGTCGGCTGAACTGAAGGATCTTGATTTTGCTGAACTTTATTCTGATAGATACTGTTTCGGGCATTATTAAGGTACTCGTTATACTGTTCCTCATCCACCATTTTTCCGTTGATTGTACCGATTCCAACAACATCTTCTTGAGATCCATTGAGCATTTTATCAAAAAAACTTCCTTGTTCGCCCAACATACCACCAATGAAAAATAACATTGCAACACCAATTACGGCAACTAAAAGCCATGATTTTTCTCGTATTTTACCAATTAAAGCCATTTGTTCTGTTTAATTTAAGGTTGCGAATATAATATTAAGTATCAAAATATAAAAGGATATAGTCGCATAAAATTATTCTCATCAATTAGAAATCAGTTTAAGACGAACAATTTCTATTCTTCTATCGGAAACTTCTTCAATACTAATTTGGTGATTTTCCAGCTCCAGAACCGTTCCTTCAGTGGGAATCGATTCCAAATGATGAAGCACCAATCCTCCTAAGGTTTCATATTCACTTGATTCATCCAAGCCCAATTCATAGATTTCATTGATATGATCAATATCTTGTCTTGCAGAAAACAAAAATGTCGTTGCGTCAATTTGCTGTTCCAAGAGTTCTTCACTGTCATGTTCATCTTCAATCTCTCCAAAAATTTCTTCTACAACATCTTCAATTGTAACAACCCCAGATGTTCCTCCATATTCATCGACTACAACTGCGATATTGCCGTGTTGTTTAGCAAAAACTTCCAATAAGCTTTTAGCCAAAGCCGCTTCGGGAACAAAAGATATAGGGATTAAAACTTCTTTGGTTTGTTGGGGCTTTTTAAACAACTCAAAACTGTGGACATAACCAATGATATTATCAATTGTATCTCTGTAGACCAATATTTTGGACAAACCAGTTGCAATAAATTTTTCTTTTAGTTCTTCTATAGAGGTTTCAATTTCAACGGCCACTATATCTGTTCTTGGCACCATACAGTCTCGGGCTTTAATTTCAGAAAAACCTAGAGCATTTTGAAGGATTTGCATTTCATTTCCCAATTCATCTTCTTCTTCCATGCGTTCATTTAAATCGCGCACATAATCATCTAGATCTACCTTTGAGAAAGCTGTTTCACTATTTTTTGCTTTGATTCCAAATAGGGTCATAAAGCTGTTGCTTAAAAACATCGTAAATAAAGTGAGCGGATAGAGAATAGAATAGATAATAATCAATGGAAAACTGAGTAACCGCAATACTCTGTTCGGATTAATTTGAAAAGTTGCTTTGGGAAGAAACTCGGCAGTAACTAAAATCAATAAAGTAGACAATATAGTTTGAATCAATAAGATTAAAGCCCCATTATTACCGACAAGAGGTGCAATCCACGGTTCTAAAACTTTGGCCATCCAAATACCGTAAACCACTAGAGCAGCACTATTCCCCAATAACATTGTTGCCAGAAAACGGCCGTCGTGTTTTACAAAATTAGAAAGTATTTTACCCGAAAAAGAACCTTTCTGACTGTCCAACTCAATTTTTAATCGATTGGCACTTACAAAAGCAATCTCCATACCAGAGAAAAAGGCAGAGCTGATAATAGCGAGAAGGATAATGATAATATTTAATGCTTCCATAGATTAAACTGAGGTATTAAATTTAGCAAAAACATTTTAATCTACAGTAAATCTTGACCAATATCTTTTCTGTAATTCATGCCTTCAAAATCAATCATCTTTACATCTTCATACACAGCTTGAATTGCAGTTTCGACATCCTTGCCAAAAGAGGTAACAGCCAGAACACGTCCGCCTGAGGTGGTTACAGCAGGGCCATCTGATACTGTTCCCGCATGAAAAACAAGACCATTGGTAACTGCATTTAATCCATGGATTAGTTTGCCTTTCACATATTTTTGGGGATAACCTCCAGAAACCAACATCACAGTAACTGCTGTACGTGGGTCAAATTCAATATCTCTTTCTGACAATGTCTTTGTTGCTACTCCTTCAAATAAATCAATTAAATCAGATTTTAATCGGGGCAAAATTACTTCTGTTTCTGGATCACCCAATCGACAATTGTATTCTATAACATAAGGTTCGCCATTGACGTTAATGAGACCAATAAAAATAAATCCATTGTATTCAATCCCATCGGCCTTTAGCCCTTTAATGGTTGGGACGATAACTTGGTTGTATACTTTATCTGAGAATTTTCCTTCTGAAAAAGGAACTGGGGAAACTGCTCCCATTCCGCCGGTGTTTAACCCTGTATCTTCTTCACCTATTCTTTTATAGTCTTTAGCATTAGGAAAAATTTTAAATCCATCTCCGTCGGTTAGAACGAAGGCAGACATTTCAACTCCCTGAAGAAATTCTTCAATAACAACTTTTGCACTGGCATCTCCAAACTTTTGATCCAAGAGCATAGATGAAAACTGTTTCTTAGCTTCATGTAAATCATCCACTATCAAAACCCCCTTTCCAGCTGCTAACCCATCTGCTTTTAAAACATACGGCGGCTTTAATGCATCTAAGAATGCAAATCCTTCTTTTAACGTTTTCTTTGTAAATGTTTTGTGCTTGGCTGTAGGAATGTGATGCCTTTTCATAAATTGCTTAGCGAAGTCTTTACTGCCTTCTAACTGAGCAGCTTCTTTATTAGGACCGATAATGGCAACATCTGAAAGAATATCGTCTGCCTTGAAATAATCAACAATTCCCTGAACGAGTGGTGCCTCTGGCCCAACGACCACCATATCAATCTTCTTATCTACAACAATTTTTTTAATTGCATCAAAATCACATGGATCTGCTGATATATTCTCACCACACGCCTTAGTTCCGGCATTTCCAGGAGCAATATAAAGGGCTTCTAAAGCACTGCTTCTTGCCAATTTCCACGCCAAAGTATGTTCTCTACCTCCTGAGCCTAAAAGCAATATATTCATTCTTTCTTGTTTTGAAATACAAAGTTAATATTTCAATTCTATTAAATATAAATGATTCAACTATTTATTTGTGGATATAACAACCATACTCATCAATCATCTTTCCATTTTTAGAATTATCGGCTTGGGTGCCTTTAGCATAGAGTATAAAATGATCGTTAGAGTTCAAGCAATTAACATTATCGATTTTCAACTGTATATTCCCATAAGGCACAGCATGAAAATCCACATGTATTTTTTTCCTCTTTTAATAGGCAAAGTAGTTCCATGTGCAACATACTCGCCTTCTTTATACCAGCCTATTGGATAATAATCACCATGCATGTTTCCTATTCGAACGCTCTCGGCTCTAACAGAGAGTTTGTTGATCTCAAAATTTCCGTTATCATCTGAAAAGACTGTTTTCACCGATTTATTCGCACCGTTAATTCCCTAAGTGATTTTTAGCAACCAAATTTCTACGCCTGGAATGCCCTCTCCAGTTATAGGGTTTTCGACCCGATCTTCTATGGTGATGTTCTTGCCGAATTTTGTGCAGGCCCCAACAATAAGTAAAAGAAAACAAGCTGACAGTATTAAAATTCTACTTTTCATTGTATGAAAACTTTATAGTTTGAATAGATCCTAAGAACCCAATTGTATCTACATTTTCTTTATTCCCCCCTTAAATAAAATACATTTAAAGTTGTTGTTTGATTTGGCTCTACGGAAACCGTATCATAATAACCTGAGTTCGATTAAAAAATTGCTAATTGATTCGTTTCTTCACGTTCATATCTTATAGCAGGTTTCTTTGGAAAAAAACTGTATGCAATTAGACCTGAAATCAGATTTGAAATAAAGTTTTCAAAGCTTCTGTGACGTGAATGTTCAACTTGACAGATGTTCTTTAATTCATCGTTTATTGTTTCAATAATTGATCTTTTTCGGAGTAATATTTTATCTTTTAATTCCATCAAACAGTTCTTCATCTTATTTCTTATTCCGGTAATTAATTGAATGCCGTCGACAAATAAAAGCTGAGTGAGTTTAGCTGAGATATAACCTTTGTCCCCATATAGTTTTCCTTTGATTTTCTCTAGAAAACTAGCGTCATTTAAAGGTGCTCTATCATCAACATTACCTTGAGTAATTACAAAGTTTAAGATATCACCCTTCTCATTTACAATAAGATGTAGTTTGAATCCGAAAAACCAACCCATTGTAGATTTTCCTACTGTGGCAATTCCTTTAAAAACCTTGTTTTGTTTTATTCTTTTGTTTTTACAAACCCTAATCGGAGTAGAATCTACATATGTAATGCCAGTACAATCTCCTAAACACTACATTTTTAAAAACATAGTCATTGGAAGAATTGCCTGTTGAGAAAGCTCTACAAATCGATTGTATGAAACTGTATTTGGGAACAAATGAGTCAAATGTTTTTGGACGTAATTCAAGTAAAAATGTTTCATGTTTTTATGCTGCATTCCATGAAAAATAATCAAAATAGTAATCACTTCGCTTTGCGACATTTTAGGTTTCTTCTTTGGTGGATTTCCAAGTAAATATCCTTGGATTGATTTTTGAAATTCTGAGCAAAATTAATCTGTTAAATAGAAAATTTCCGTAATTTTATCTTGAGTGAAATACATAATATTAGTTTAAATCGTTAATATTGAATACATTAAAGATACTAAATGTATTTCACTTACTTTTACTTTTTTGTGTTATTTTATTGACAATCAAATTGTTAATAATCGAACTCAGGTTAATAGGTTTGAGATACTCCAAAACGAGTTACTGTCCAATGATAATAACGCTTTCCCATTTGAGTTTTAAAGCCATCATCTATATTGTCCCATCATCCAGTAATGGTGCATAAAGAATACTTCCAATATGATTATTCGCATCCTGATTTCCAGTTAAATCTACAATTTCTGAACCATCAAAAAAAATATCTAAAGAATCTGTAGTCCCTTGACAATTTTGGTTTTGAACATGCATACGTATTTTCCCATAAGGCACAGCATGAAAATCCGCATACTGGGTTTCGCCTTTTTTGACCTGTAAATCACTCGGTAAATATACACCATTTTGGTACCAGCCTATTTCATAATAATCTTCTGTAGAAATTCCTACATCTATTATTGCTTTTGTTTTAAATTGAAGGACAAAGTCTCCGTCTGCATCTGAAGCAGTCTCTTTAACGGCTTCGTAACCCCCCGGCAATTCCATTGTACTTTTTCTTGCAACAACCACAGCTCCTTCAATCCCTTCTCAAGTGATAGGATTATATACACGCCCTTTTATTGTAGTTTCTTTTTTACAGGAAACTAATATCATAAATGATAAAAGACTAAACACGATTAATTTTGGTTTTATTTTCATTGTACTATTAATTTATATTTATAGCTATTTCCTTTTGAATATATTTTTACCAAATAGATACCTGCATTTAATCCACTTAAATCTATATTGGTCCTGTTTCTGCTTGATTGTCTTTGAATATAAAGTTGCCCTTGAAGATTATAAATGAAAATCTGCTCTGCCTCTAATTGGTCTATACCTTGTATTGTTACTATTTTCATGGCAGGGTTGGGAAACAACTTAAATCCTTTCTTTACTTTATCTACCATTTGATAGTTAAGTGTATCTTTCCAAGTATTGGAATTGTTAAACACATCATTTTTGGTGTTTGTAACGAGCATTTTATTGTTGCTACATTCCTCATATTTGGGCACAATATGTACATCTGAACCCGCTTTAAAATGTGTTCCTTCTTTTATTACGATTTCATCTCCTGCATTTAAAGTGAGCTTTCCATTCGGTTCTACGGTGTATTCCCCAGGATCGGTTGTCAGAGTAACGTGACTCCCAACTATAATGCGGTGTTTGGCTCGACGGAAGGAATAATATCGATAATCTGAGCGGGCTTGGTAACCCAAATGCATGTTTTGAAGACCAAGATACCACGGCTCGACTTCACGTAGAATAAATCCTTTTAAAGCATCAATATATTGTGTATCGTCCTGGTTTAACCGAATATGTCTTTGTATTTTTGGACCTACAAAAACTGCTTCAAAAGGGGTCGCCTCAAAATGATTGTATGGCAGACCGAGATTGGGGTAGCCGTAGTAAACAAGGAAACTTATTTTAAACAAAAACATATTGTAACCTTTTTATGTTCATTTTCATTCATATAAATGATGTATCATGGTATGTTGTTACATTGTTCTTAGATACCTCCTAAGTTGCTTTCCATGGTCCAAAAGCAACTTCTGATTCTATAAAAGTATTGGAATAGCACCCAGTTTTTTCTGTAGATGAAATAAGATCATAATTTTCTATGTATTTAGGCTGCATATCAAAAATAATTTTGTCTGATGGTCCTTGACAGTTTATGTTATTAACAGATATAGTTAAATATGCACACTCTGTAAATTCAAAATCTGCGTCAAAGTTTTTTTGACCTTGTGGAGATAATGTAGAGCTATT
Source organism: uncultured Fluviicola sp. (assembly GCA_964585545.1). GTDB lineage: Bacteria > Bacteroidota > Bacteroidia > Flavobacteriales_D > Crocinitomicaceae > Brumimicrobium. The sequence continues at coordinate 4,173 of CAZPDT010000028.1, read as the reverse complement.
TGTATAGCAGGTATTCTCGGGCGGTGCTACTGAGATCGAATAGGATGAGTTTTTATCTAACCTTTTTGTAAAATAAGTTTCTCCATTTTCATCTAATGTTCCCGAGCCAACTGATTTATACTTGTTTTCAAATGGTCCGCTCCAACTGCGCATAACTTCATAGATTAATCCTGGATAGGGAGCACCAGTCACTGCATTTCTGGCAGTGATGTGGAAGGTGCGTTCCTTTTTGCAGGATAAAAGTAAAAGTAGTAATATGATAGGTAAGTATTTCATTTAGTAGAATATAGTTAAATCTGCATTTTGACCAGGAGATAGCACTACTGTATCAACACCTGTTGTTACACCTGAAGGCCGAGTAACCTTCCATTCGAAGTATCGTGTGCCAGCAGGAACTTCTGAGTATCCGCCTCCAACATTAGAAAAACAGCCTTCTAAGTCAATGGACCATTTTGTCCATTCTGTATAGGTATATCGATCTCTAATAACAAAAATATCGTTAGGTCCATCACAATTTACATTTTGTATGTTCTGTTGCATATATGCACACTCCGCAAACTCAAAATCACAATTAATATTTTCCCCTCCGCTAAAGTAAAAGCTATTCTTATTGCTATAACATGTATTATCAGGGCTACCTATACTCACTTCATGTGACCAGTTTTTGGAAAACCGCTTGGTAATTACTGCCTCCCCATTTTCATCTAAAGTTCCCGAAGCGACAGTTTTATAATGATTTTCAAAACTCCCCGATACAGAACGTTCAATGTTGTAAGTTAAGCCAGCATAAGGTTTCCCTGTTACCGCATTTTTTGCTGTAATGTGCACTGTACTTTTCTTTTTGCAAGCAAATAAAAAAAGAGGGATTATAATTAACACGATATACTTTTTCATAATATAATGATTTTTTGAGTTTGCATTCCTTTATTGTTTATCCATTTAATAATATAAGTACCTTTTGAAAGTTGGAAGATATAGTTTCTATCTTGGATAACACCCCCCTCTTTTATGATTTCACCTTGTATATTAGAAAGTTGGTACTGGCCTTGATTTTTGGGAAATAAAACATTTACAGTTTCATTTGAAGGATTAGGGTAAACGCGTAACTCTTGGTTCTCATTAATTGTGGGAGCATTCTTAAAACTTTCTATGGTTGTGCCAGTACTAGGAGGCATGGAATTATTTTCGGTAGGATACAAGGGACGTACAGGACCATGGCAATGATCACACTTAATAAATGCATGGAATTTGCTCCCAGCCTTGGCATAAAAATCGGGTTTAATCGTGATTGAGTTGCAAGCATACATCGTAATATTTGCAGTACTTTCAATGTTATACGGTCCAGTATCTGTTTTGGGTGTCACGTCTTTTCCTATTATTATTTCGTCTTCCGCCTTGTACCAAGCGGTGTAGGTGAAATTGTTATCATTCGGCGCATGATTGATACCCATATCCTTGTTTTGGAAATAAACGGTTTTGGCTTCTACTTCGTTGAGGATGAAATCTCGAAGATGGACCAAAGCTTCGTTTTTAGTAACATGATTTCCTGCAGATTTCTGCATTTTGATGTGTTCGGAGGTAATAGGATCACAATAAATTGCTTCAAAAGGAGTGATGTCAAAATGGTTGTTGGGATGCCCGAGGTTGGGGTAGCCGTATGTGTTTGATTTAATATTAGGTATATCTGTGGCCTTCTTATACATCAACCCTTCATTTTTCAAATTATAATACAAACTATTATTTCCCGTTACTTCAGGTTTCCACATACTCGGATTAATCGCCAAGGCAGAAACCATGGGTAGAAAGCTCATGTGTCCTTTTTTATAATGTTTTTGTCCAGGGGTAAAACCCGAGAAGAAAACTGATGTGCGAAGAATAGAAACTGGACTTGTCCCTAAACCATCATAAAACTCATCTTTATATCCTCCTTGCGCCATGTCCCATTCGTAGGCCAATTTGGTTTTATAAACGCGCCTTCGCCATAAAGGAACGAAGCCGCCTGCTAATAAGTAATCTTTTCTGGAAAACACTTTGGCATTTGTAGCGTATTTTGAAGAATAGATTTTTCTATTAATAATTTTCGGCCCAAAGATATCTGGTATAAAGGCATCTTGAGAGAATAACTTTTTCCCTGGGGTGAGACCAAATTCATCTTCATAGTCTTTAGAATTATGTCCAACAGATACTGCCACATTTCTCGTAAAAGTAGGAAAACTTCTGCGTAAATCATTTAAAGGAGTATATAGATGATTAAAGGAATTTTCTAAATCATCAACAAAATCTTGGCGAATCACATCAGGAGCAGGATAAATAATTCTATCTATACCATTTTCTTCAATATAACTCCCTGTAATATGGTTTATTAACATTGATCTTGAAGCATCGTCTTTTAGAGTAGCATAGATTATAGCAGCTAGTATATTTCCAGAGGCATTAAAATCATAATATACTGCTTGAGCGAACATAGGTACATTTGCTCCCCAATGTGGAGAATCAAAAGGGATATACAAGCGACAATGATGTGCGGGTCCATTCCCGTCCATGTGTTCATTTTCTAATTTCTTTAAAGCATAACGTAGCTTTTGTCCTCCTGCGCTATAACCAATAACAATATTTTCCCAGTCTTCGTTGGGGTAATTCTGTCTTTTTACCTGATTGATGTATTTAATAAATTTAGCAACCTCATTTCCTGAATTTGCCAATCGTCTATTGCCAGGAACTTCTTTGATAAATATAACATCATAACCCATATCAGAAAGATAAGACATTAATGATTTATAATCAAACTGATCCCAATATTTTTCAAAACTTACAGCGGGTAAAAAGGTTTGAATTAAAGGCACATAAGGTGGAACTATGATTACTGGGCGGCGAATTTTTTTATGATTACCGCAACCATAACGTACAGCCCAACTTATTAAAGGATTATCATTGCTCGGTGTATTGCCAGGAAAAGTAAAATGCTCGTTATCAAATCGATGTTTAGATCTAACCCTTGATTGGTATTTATAGGTTTTCGAAGTAAGGTAAAAAGACAAGGTATCTCGGTGTTTTCTATTGTTTAAAAGATAGGTAACTGCTGCTTTTCCAATTTTCCAATCTTTATCACTAGAATATGTTAGGGTTCTATTCCGCTCTCCAAATGGTTGGAATCCGCTTCCAAGGTCTAATTCAATACTGGATATTTTTATATTTGGACCAGTAGATATAAAATCAGGATCATATACAATTGTTCCTGTTTGATAACCGTGTTCCCCATATATTTCCAACAGAGCAGCTTCCTTTAATACGGTTTTATGATAAATATTCTCTTCCTTAATATTTGGGTTTAACTTTAGTTGACTCCTTTGATTAGAAAAAGCCTTTTTCTTTTTATCATATAATGATGAGTCTATCCTACTGACCTGATGCAACAACAATCCAAAAGGTTGAATTAATTTATCTTCCTTGCTTTTTATTACATAGCGAACATTTGCACTTTTCAGTTTATCAATTAAAACACTGTCTGGAAACATATATTTTGGATCCGTGTAACTCACTGCAATATCTGAATAGGCTTGTAACCAGCTTAAGCCATTTGCCGTTCCTGAATAATCTTTTCGCAATTGCTTTAACAACAGAGAGTCTTCGGTTATAGAGCGATCTATTAAAGCGTTTCCGTATAATCTCGGATTCAATAAACCAAAAACAGTATCGGCAACCGCTCTTCGGTTTGTGAACTCTAACGCATCTTTCTGCCCCCACCCATTAAAACAAACAAGCAAAAGCAATCCTATAATTAACTTTTTCATGGCGCTTATTTTTTACTTGTTTCTTTCTTCAACTCTTCAATCAATTGCTGTTGCAAACGAATGGTTTCCTGTTGCTGTTGAAGGAGCTCTTGTTGCAATTTAATCGTCTCCGCTTGCTCCTGTTGTTCCTTTTCTTGTTTTTCGACTTTTTCGTTAACCTCAAGTAAATAAAGCGTCAACTCTTCAATTTTCTGCATTGAAGTTTTGGCTGCTTCTCCTAAATTCACGCCATCTTCTTCTATTTCTTTGGCAGAAGGGACATTGGGCAAGTGTCCGTTTTGTGCAATGAAGTTTTTCACTTCGTTGAGGGGCATCAAATTGTAATCTTTGTGGAAGACAAAATCGGGCCAGTTGGCTTGGTCAACTTTTATTTCTCTGGCAC
>CAZPDT010000027.1:0-24628 GCA_964585545.1 uncultured Fluviicola sp. | reverse complement strand
TAAATTTAAACCAGGATTAAGGTAGAAAAGTGTAAACTTTTTTTAGGACGATACAAAGCAACGAGCAAGCCCGAACCCGAAGCACACCACGAAACAAGCGCAGAGGAACGCAGAGCAAACGAGGCACGGCAAACCCTGCCTGTCCCGCCACTGCGGGAACCGCCAACGGGAAACGAGGAAACCGAAAAAACCGAAGCCGAGGGAAAAGCTGAACGCACGAGACTATCGACACCACGAGCGCAACCCACGGCAACAGAACCCGAAAAACCACCCAAAACAGGCAAAAAGGAACGAGCAGAAACCGAAGCAGAAGAACCAACCACACGAGAACCCGAAAAAGCCACGCAAGGAAAAGAACCAACAAAAGAAGCTAAAGAAACCATGACTAAAAATTTAAAAATGAATGCCAATTATCAAGAGTATTTAAGCAACCACTAAAACAAGGGCGGAACGCTTTGTATTACCCTTGTTGAGTGGTTGCTAAATGCTCAATTTTGCAACTCATTTTTATTTTTAGTCATGGTGGAATAGCTTAAAGGTTGGTTTTTCCTTGTGGCTTTTGGGTTAATCGTGTTAGTTTTTCCTGCTTTAATCTGCCGATCCTTTGCCTGTTTTGGTGTTTACGGTAAAAAAATAAGTTGTTTAACGCCAAAAAAGAACGTTTTAAGACGACAACAACACACAACAAGAAAAACAGCGAGAAATAACAGAAATATGACCCGATAAAGAGCATTTAAACCCAAGGCAATAAACAAAAGCTTTATTTATCCTCAAAAAAAAGAAGCTGAAAATAATATCATAAGTAAAACAGAACCAAGAACACAAAACAAGAAAAACCGCAATTAACAAAGCAAGAAAAGAAGAATTTAAACGAAAAATAAAGCCAAAGAACAGCCATTAAAAAAACCATTCTAAAACTAAAAACCAAAACGAAAAAACCCTAAAAGAACAGCAAAAACCTGCCGATAAAAGACCGTAATGGGTTGGGGTGTGGGCGGAAATTAAGAAAGTAGGGAAAAGCTTCTGAAAGGCTTGTGTAGTAATGGATGCAAGAGGAAATATAAGTTGTTAATAACTTCCTTGGATTATGAAATTAAAAAGCTGGGTTTAATTGCTTTTGTCTCGGGAGTTGCGAAGCAGTTAACAAAATTATTAAACGCTATTTACGTAAAAAATTGCCCGACACACTTGATCAGCTAATTCAATGTCTGAAAGAAATTATCAATGATTACAACACAATCCGACCACACGGTTCTTTATTGGGTCTTACACCAATGGAATGCTATACTTCTGAAGAAGTAAACCTTGATTTTAAACAGCAAAAACTCGAAGCCAAGAAGAATAGAATCCAACAAAACAAATCAGTGAATTGTGGAATTGATGTTTGTAAGTAGATAATATTACTCATCTTGGTTTAGAACCCTTCTGTTTATATAATCTCTTACTCCACTACAACTAAATCTTTATCTTAGCTTTTATATTTCAAAGAACAAAATTCTATCAAATAGTCGATTAGAATTTACTATCAATAACCCTCTGATCTTCAAATTTCTTCGTTGTAACGAAGTGGTTTATTCGCTTTTGTCTCAGGAGTAGCAACGGGGAAAGCTGGGGATTACTTTTCTTTCATAAATGACCATCCAACACTTATAAAAAAAGGCAACGACATTAAGTAGAATAAACTGAAACAAACGGAGTAGTTGTTATACATTGAGTTCAAAATACTACCTAGACCAACTCCAGCAACAATGAATGAAGTAAACCTCGCTAGTATTATGGTTTTTTTTGCTTTTACGAAGTATTTAGAGAATATATATCCTAAAATAGCCCCAATTGTAATAACTATTATTGTCACTTTTAAAGATTGACATTCTAAACTATTCAATGTACTCCCTGATAGAAACAAGCCTAAAAAGAAAAAGATTACGAATATAATTAAATATATATATCTCATCTCTTGCAATTAAATTTGGCTTTTTGAAATAAACTATCAGCAGAAGTAAACGCCCAATGTTTATCAAGAAAAACTATTAAATCTAATTCTGTATTTGGTTTAATACTGGATAGGTTTAGCGCATCTATTTTAATTATATCTTTGAATGTTTTATGAACAGAAGAACTATCTTCGAAATAAATGAGTTGTTGAAATTCAAGGTTATGATTTCGTACTCCTCGCATGCTAAAACCTATAAAATAATGCTTTTTGAAGTAAATATTGCTGAATTCCTCCTTCGGAATCAAGACTTGAAGAGTGTCATGAAAATGATTACTATATTTAATATCGCTGTCAATTTTTCTAATTTTATTTTGCCTTGTTCTGCAAAATTTCGACAAATCCCAGTAATCTGTGGTCTGTGATGTATGAAGGGAATACACCTCACTCGAATCCTCAATAGTATCATCAAACTCATTCTTTATTTCCATTAATGTTTTTTCATGTTTGTCGATTAATAACACAGCCTTTTTTTGAATACCACTAACTGAAGAATGGCAACTATAAAGACAAACTGAAAATAACAATATAAATATTCTATTCATAAACCTTTATTTTACGGTTCCAGTATATATACTTCCGTTATCTGTATCAAATGAAATTTTTCCAGAATCAAATGTACCTATAGTTTTTCTCTTCCCATTTTCTTGCTTAACTACAGAAAAAGTAAAATCAATTGTGAGTTTTTTATTATTGATACTAATCTTGTAATCTAATGAAACTTTTGCTCCCTTTTCTTTGGCTAAATCTTGAGCATTTTTATTTGCATTTTCAAATTGCTCTATATCTTTTGCGTTTGTCGCCAAAACAATATTGTCACTTCCAATCTTTGCAAAACCAGCTCCTATTCCAATTCCAATTCCAATTCCAACATTATCTTCACCTACATCTACGGAACCAGAAACACCCTCTCCTTCTTTCAAATTTATATCAATACCTGCGTTCCCTCCTGAGTTTCCAGCAAAATCTAATACACTCTCTTTATCATGAATATTAATACCATAACCTATTCCTGCAAATGCTCCTAGGGCGGTATTACCTTCTTTTGAAGCTCCATTTTTGCCAATACCAGTCTCCTCTGATACCATGTCATAAAATAGTTTTTTACCCATTACTATAGCCACGTTGCCTTTTGGGTCTGCTGCTAAAGTTATGTGAGCCGAACCACCTCCTGATAATATTGGGCCGACACCTGCAAACACTTGTGCTTTAAAGCTTTCTGAAACAGTTTTACCTGTAATTTTTGCAACTAATAATTTTCCAAAAAACATGTTTATTAGCATCCCCAAAATTGGACCCTCTCCATTTTCATCAATAAACATAATTGGAGAGTTTCCCGCATAACAATAAGGAGTAAAATAAGGATAATCTTTTTCTCTAGGGTCTATACTTAAAAATCTTCCCACTCTTGGGTCGTACATTCTCGCCCCAAAATTATAGCTATTCCCCTGACCCTTAACATTGTTATCCTTTTCTTTTCCATTAAACCCATACCTATACCCGCCCCAGCAAAAGCACATTATATGATCTCCAAACATCAATATCCAAATATTTCTTCTAGGCTAAGTTGTTTAACTGTACCTAGTGAGTTTAATTTCTTTTTGTCCAATGTGTTTTCTCCTGTAAGAATACAATAAGTGTATGCTTTATTGCTTATTTCGTTGTCATAAAACTTTTTTAAATCAGTATAATCCATATTTTCAACGTCGTTATATATCTTCTCTCTAATATCGTAATTTCTTCCCAATCTTTGAGCTGTCAAATAATCGTATATGATACTTATGCCTGTAATTCGTTGAGAAGCGAGATTTTTACGCAATCCTTTTCTTGCCAATTCCACTGATTTTTGCGACTCGGGTAACGTCGTTAACAGTTCATTCATAGCGTCAACTGCTTCGACAAATTTATCGCTCTGTGTACCGATATATGCCCTAAACTCAACGCGGCTCTCTTTTCTTACTGGACTCCTTAAAAAGGCATAAGAAGAATAAGCCAGTGCTTTAGACTCTCTAATTGTTTGAAATACCAATGAATTCATTCCACGTCCGAAATATTCGTTAAAAAATCGAATGCCCGGAAGAAGAGCTTCGTTGTATTTATCATTGTTTCGTATCCAAAATATTTCTGCTTGAACCATGTCGTAATGCGCCAATAACACCTCGTTTTTGTTTTGATCTTTTTGAATAAAACGATAAGGCTCGGGAACTGGCGTAAATACTTTTGGCCCTGTGTGCTTCGTCTTCATTACAGTGGCAATTTCTGCCGCCGATTTTGGTCCATAATACAAGATTTTGTGTTTGTATTTGGAAAGATTATGAAGGACTTTTATCAAATCATCTGCCTTTAGATTATCTAATTCTTCGTTGGACAGTTTATTGTTAAAAGGATTGTGTGCTCCATAAACAGCATAGTCTTGAAGTCCCCATTTGATTTGCCATTTGCTTTCTTTAGCATCAGATCTGGTCTTCTTTAAACTTTTAACATACGCTTTAAAAGAGGCCTCGTCGGCCACGCAATTCTGCAATAAATCATCAAACATTGTAACCGTTTTTTCAAAGTTAGATTGCAAACCGTCTAATGAAATATAAGTATTCTCAGAAGACACCCAAAGATTGAATGAGCTGGCCAAACCGTAAAATTCTTTACTGAATTCTTCTGCCGTCTTATTCTTTGTGCCTATAAATTCAAGATAATCTACAGCAATAGGCAGCAGTTTATTGCTCCATTCTCCTGTTTTATAATAATACTCTAGTTTAAACAGTCCTTTTTCTTTATCCTGAACAGCTAAAATGTCATATTTCCCAGTAGAAGCCCGTTCAATATCTTTGTTATAATCCAACCATATAGGCTTAATTTTATTCTCTGGAATGGCTGCTATTTGCTTTACAAATTCGGATTGTTCATTGCGATTGACCTCCACAGGAGTAATGTTTGGTTTTTCTACTTTGATTACATTTTTATCTTCTCCTTGCCGCTTAAATACGATCACATAATTGTCGTGAAAATATTTTTTTGCAAAATTGATTACATCTTCTTTGGTTATAGCACTCAACGAATTGGTATAGTTTAAATGTCGCTTCCAATCTTCATCTAAAGTAAAGTTACTCATTAAACTGTAGGCTCTTCTTGTGTAATTGTTATTGATCTTCAATCGACTTTTTCGTTCATTATTGATAATTGAAGTAATAATATCTTCTGAAAAATCACCTGATTTTAACTTGTGGATTTCTTTGAGCAGTAAATCTTGTACTTCTTCAAGACTTTGCCCTTCTGTTGGTGTGCCTCCCAAAAGCAACGTACTGTAATCTTTTAAAACATAAGAAAAAGCGTAAGCATCTAACAATTTCTGTTTTTTTACAAGGTCAATGTCAATTAATCCAGCCGATCCATTGGTCAACATTTCACCGATTAAATCAAGCATTTGGGCGTCATCGGACGAAGCACCTGGAAAGCGAAAACCCAACATTACGCGAGCAGGTTCTGGTCCGAAAACTTCTGCGGTTATAGGTTTTTGAATGGGCCGTTCAGGCTCAAATGTATAATCTGGAATGGGCTTCGGCTCCATATAACTGAAAGATTGATCAATTTTCTTAATGACCTGATCGGGGTCAAAATCTCCTGCCATAATAATCCCCATATTGTTCGGCACATAATACGTTTTAAAGTACTTCCTGATTTCAACTAAGGATGGGTTCTTAAGGTCGTGGATTGTACCAATTGTCGTTTGTTTTCCATAATTATTGTTTGGAAATAACAGTTTAAACATTTTCTCAAACACTTTGCTGCCATCGCTGTCTAAACTTCTATTTTTTTCTTCATAAACTGCCTCTAATTCTGTATGAAAAAGCCTGAAAACTGGATCTCTAAAACGTTCTGCTTGTACAGCCAAATATTTATCTATCGCATTACTGGGAATGTCTTCCGTATAAACTGTCTGCTCATGAGAAGTAAAAGCATTGGTGCCTTTCGCCCCCATTTCAGACATTAATTTGTCGTATTCATTAGCTATAGCGTAATTTGCGGCCTCTCCCGAAATTTTATCAATTTCTTTATAAATTTCTTTCCGCTTCTTTTCATCTGTAGTTGAATTGTAATCTTCGTAGAGTTGTTCTATTTTCTCCAAAAGAGGTTTTTCCTTTTCCCAATCGAGAACACCGTATTTTTGAGTGCCTTTAAAAAGCATGTGTTCTAAATAATGAGCAAGCCCTGTATGATCTGACGGATCTGTTTTACTTCCTGCTTTAACAGCTATAAAAGTTTGTATTCTCGGTTTCTCATGAGACGGACTCAAAATCACCGACAAACCATTTTTCAATTGATAAAAACGGGAATGAGAAGGGTCGTTTTCAATGTATTTGTATGCGTACTCTCCCGACGTATTGGTTTTCCACTCATATTCCTTTTGGGCAAAAAGTGTTTGACTTGAAAAGGTCAACAGGAAAGAGAAGATGGTGGATTGAAATAATATTTTCATTGGTTTGGGGTTTAAAATTTTGTACTAATTTACATATATTTTGCTAATTTGATAAACATCTATTATGTTTTTCATTGCCATAACCCGAATTATTCCCTTACTTTTGATATATGTCAATTCACAAAGTTCTATACACAACCGCAATAAAACATTTTGAGTTTGAAATCACTTCAGATCAAGATGATTTACTGGAACAACTCTGTGATTTTTACATGCAACCCAATAGTTTATCTCTGTTCATCTTAAAAGGGTATGCTGGAACAGGAAAAACCAGTTTATTGAGTGCTTTTGTAAAAGCAATGGCTGCATTAAAACGCAAATCCGTATTGTTGGCGCCTACAGGTCGTGCCGCAAAAGTTTTTTCTAAACGCTCAGGAGAAATGGCGTTTACAATTCACAAAAAAATCTACAGGAAAATGAAAGTAGCCGGTGGAGGAGTTCACCTTGGACTTGCCCCAAATCTTCACACCAATACTTTATTTCTAGTGGATGAAGCATCGATGATTGGAGATTATACGCAACAAAATGACGGTTCCATTAGTTCTAGAAATCTCCTTGAAGATTTGATTGAATACGTTTATAATGGAAAAAACTGTAAAATGATTCTTATCGGAGATGAAGGACAGTTGCCGCCTGTGGGTACAGATTTTAGTCCCGCTTTAAATCTGGAATACATGAAAAATCATTATTCCCAGCTAAACATTAAGGAATTTCAATTGTCAAAAGTGCTGCGACAAGCAAAAGATTCTGACATACTTAAAAATGCAACTGATTTGCGTTCAGCAACCAATAAACAATATCCATGTTTTGATTTGAGCGGAAACAATGACTTAATTCGGCTTGATGGCAATGCATTAGAGGATGAGTTGGATTCTTCTTTTTCAAATTATGGTGAAACGGAAACTTTGGTCATTACAAGAAGTAACAAAAGAGCCAACTTGTTCAATCAGCAAATTCGAGCACGAATATTTTGGTATGATGAATGCGTGGTTGCCAATGATTTATTAATGGTTGTGCGTAACAATTATTTCTGGTTAGGAGCGCAATCTAAAATTGGTTTCATTGCCAACGGAGAAACAATAAGAGTAAAACGCATTCGAGGACGAGAAACTTTATATGGTTTTGATTTTGTAGATGCACTCGTAGAGTTAATAGATTATCCTAATACCCCTGCTTTTGAAGTGAAGATACTATTAGAAGTATTGGATGCTGAGACACCAAATTTACCAAGAAAAAGGATGAAAGAATTGTTTTTTGAAGTCGAAAAAGACTATCTCTATGAACGCAATAAGAAAAAGCGTTATGAATTGATTATGGCCAATCCGTATTTTAATGCACTACAAGTTAAATACGCTTATGCAGTAACTTGTCACAAATCTCAAGGAGGACAATGGGCCTCGGTTTTTATTGATCAAGGTTTTTTAACCGAAGATATGTTGGATAAATCATATTTTCGATGGTTGTATACAGCCTTTACTCGTGCAACAGAAAAACTCTACTTGGTTAATTTTAACGATCCGTTCTTTAATGCGGTGGACAATGACTAATCGGGGTAGGTTATATTTTACTTTTCCACAAATTCCTTAACACCAGCAAGCAACTGTTCTTCTTTCATGTATCCTAACATTCTTTTTACTTGTTGCCCATTGGGTTTAAGAATTAACAGTGTTGGATAAGCCCGAACCTGGTATTTTCTTGCAATGTTTGGTCCGTTTCCTTTCTCCATATCAATATGAATATTTACAAAGTGCTTATTAAAAACTTTACCTACTTCTTTAGATTTAAATGTTGTTTTTTCGAGCATCTTGCATGGCCCACACCAAGATGTGTAGGCATCCAAGAAAACCAATTTATTTTCTTTTTTGGCCTTCGCTAAAGCTTCTTGAAATGAAATGTCTTGAAATGCTATTCCTTCTTCATTATTGCTTACAGCAGTATCCTTTGACAAGTCATTTACAAAGGAAGTGGAAATCAATGCAACAAAAATGACAACTAAACTTAAATACTTCATATTGATTCTTAATTTTATTGATTCTTTACAAGGAATTATTCCAATTCGAATGCAAAAATCGACATATTTGTACTTATATTAAAATATTTGAATCAAATCTTGTGCCTTTTAAATTAAATTAACAAAATGAAACTTATCAATACAGATGAAAATACTGATCACCTTATTCAGGTCCAAGACTTTATAGCTCTATGGAATGGTGATGCATCTTTTATAGTACAAAACAGTTCAGGTTCAACAGGCACTCCAAAAACGATTCAAATTCCAAAACACAGCATGAAATTATCTGCGCAGATGACTGGTGACTTTTTAAAATTAGAAGCCTGTAAATCTGCATTGCTCTGCATGTCAACCGAATATATCGGAGGTAAAATGATGGTTGTACGTGCAATGCACTATGGTCTCAAACTGTACCTTACAGAAGTAAGAAGCAATCCTTTAAAAGCCATCAATTTCCCGATTGATATTGCGGCAATGGTTCCCTTACAGGTAGAAACGATATTACAAGAAAATCCAGAAAAACTCAATCTTATCAAGCACTTAATTATTGGTGGAGGTCCCGTTTCAGAAGCTTTAATTCAAAAAATACAAAACTACTCCTGTACAGCTTATTCCACTTTTGGAATGACAGAAACTGTTTCACATATTGCTTTGCGAAAGCTATCAACTGAAAATCAACCCTACATTGCGATTGGAAACACAACCTTCTCGACAGAAAATAATTGTTTGGTTATCGATTGTGAAAATCTAAACATTAAAGGCTTAAAAACAACGGATCGCGTACGATTGGTCGACAACAAAAGTTTTTATTGGCTTGGGCGAGCCGATTTTGTAATTAATTCTGGAGGAGTAAAAATTCATCCTGAAGAAGTGGAGCAGAAAATAAAAACCATTTTTCCTTCTGCCCAATTTATAATTAGCGGGCTGCCCGACCAGAAATTAGGCACTAAGGTGGTTTTTATTGGCGAAAAATCACTGAAGAATGCTCAAGTAAAAGAACAAATCGAGGTGGTTTTGAAGAAATATGAACAACCCAAAAGTTATTATTTTATATCTTCGTTAAAAAAAACACCTTCGGGAAAGATTGACCGGAACAAAACGACGTTAGCGATTCAATGAAAGTTAAACAGTATTTTGACATATTAGGAATTGCTCCAACAAAAAACCTAAAGGCCATCAAGAAAGCCTATCGGAAAAAAGCACTTTTATACCATCCCGACCGCAATTCTTCGCCCGAAGCAAAGGAGAAGTTTATTCAAGTGACAGAAGCCTATGACCAACTTACAATAGCGATTGAACAGGCTGTAAAAAGAGGAAGTACAATTGAAAGTGCCCACACTCAGTATAAAAGAAATCAGCGCCCAGCACCGCCCCATAAATCAAGAGCACAAAAGGAACGAGAAGAAAGGTATAAACAAGCACGCCAGCGGTACAAACAAATGCAGCGCAAGGAAGCAGAAGCCTTTGCCCGTTATTACCAAAGTCTTATCTCAGGAAAAAAATGGCTCTTTTTTAAAGGTATTGTTATAGCGTGTGCCTTAACTTCCCTACTGCTTATATTGGATAATGTTTTTTTACCAACTGCTTTAAAAGAGGAATTTTTAGCCATGTCGAATCGGCAAATTATATATGCCAATATTTCTGGAGAAAAAACCACCCCAATAATATTAGAAAATGGAAAAAAGGCATGGGTTCCAGACTATGTTATGGCAAAAGGAAAAACGCAAGGACTCACTATAGAATACACGGCCTTATTTAATGATATTAAAAGCATCAATTTATGGAATAAGGAGAAATGGGAAGTATATACACCCGACTATAGTGTCATCAAAACTTTCCCATTTGTGCCTCTCTTTCTGTTCCTTCCATTGGTAACCCTTTGGTTCAAGTCAAAATCCTATACCTTTATTGTGTTCTATAATTTCAGTATCTACTTTATGTCTGTTTTTTTGTTCATCATCCTTTATTCTAACAATCGGCTGATTCATCTGATTACGCCGTATTGAGGTAAACATTTCAAAACTCATTGTTTAATGTTTCCCACACTTTACTTACGGGCAATCCCATCACATTGTAGAAGCAACCTTCAATTTTACGGACTCCAATCATTCCAATCCATTCTTGAATCCCATAAGCTCCAGCTTTATCAAATGGTTGATAGTTGTTTACATAATAGGCGATTTCATCATCTGTTAAGGCATTAAAAACCACCTTCGTTTTCACTGAAAAAGTAGCTTCATGTTTTGGTTGATAAAGGAACACACCTGTAACGACTTCATTTACAGTGTTCGACAAATTATTGAGCGCTTCCATGGCTTCTTCCCTGTTTTTGGGCTTATGTAAAATCTCATTATTAAAGACAACCACCGTATCGGAAGTCAATAAAACCTCATCTTCTTGAATGGTCGACTTTAAAGATTCCGCCTTTAATTGAGCCAAATAACTGGGCACATCATAATGGTTCATTGATTGAGGAAATGATTCTTCCACTTCTTTTTTACGAATTTCACAATCCAATCCCAAGTCTTGTATCAATTGCTTCCTTCGAGGAGATGAAGATCCTAAAATAATTTTTTTTGAAAACATATTCTATCGTGTAAAAATTTATTGAATGCCTGTTTAGTGGCAGTCTCAAAAATCAAATGTTGAATAAAAAGATTGTCTATTTTCAACCATCATTTAATAATTCTATACTCGGTACGTCTGTTCTCCTGATAAGCTTTTTCTTTTTCCACTTCGGTTGACAGCTGTTCAATTTCCTCATCAGAAACAATGGGTTTTGATTTACCATAACCTTTATAACTCAATCGGTCAGCATTAATGTTTTTAGAAATTAAATAATCATACACAGCTTTGGCTCTATCTTCTGATAGCTTTTGGTTCAATTTATCACTCCCCCGAGAATCGGTATGTCCTCCAATTTCAATTTTAATTCCTTTGTTATTTTTTAAAAATTCAACCAATTTATTGAGTTCAACATAAGATTCCTTTCTCAAAGTCGCTTTGTTAAGGTCAAAAAACACATTGGCCAAACGTACAGGTTCGTCATCAGTAAATGGCAACAATGGAACGTCCATTTGAACCGCCTCTCCATCTCCTTCTTTCATATTAAAATTCTTTGAAAAGAACGAATATCCTGGATAGGATGCATGCAAAGCATACTCTCTTTTTGTAGGTAAGGCAAGCATAAACTCTCCTGTAATTGAATCGGCCTCTGATTCTACTACTTGTTCCCCTGTAGAAAGATCGATTAACTCAAACTTTCCTTTCAAAGGCTTTTTTGTTACAGCATCAAATACAATTCCTTTAAAATAAGTCGTTTTAATTGGACGCAGTTGTTTGGGCACTTTAAAATAATAAATATCCAAATCACCCTCACCTCCTGGTCTGTCAGAAGCAAAAAAAGCAATATTGCCATCTGGACCTACCAACAAAGAATTTTCATTGTTTTCTGTATTGATAGGATAACCGAGATTAACAGGATCGCCCCAATTCCCAAGTGGATCTTTTCTCGACATAAAAATATCGGTTCCTCCAAGCCCCAGATGACCATCAGAAGTAAAATAAAGTGTTTGTCCATCAGGATGAATTAAAACAGAAGTTTCCATTCCTGGTGTATTGATGTTTTCTGGCAGTGCAATTGCTTTCCCCCAAGTACCATCACTTTGCTTTTTACTCACGAAGATATCACTGTTTTGCGATCGGGGGTCACCTACTCTTCTAATAAAATAGAGTGTTTTCCCATCCGCAGAAAGGGAAGGTTGAGTTTCCCAAGTACCTGTGTTGACACTTCCAGGAAGGTTCACTGGATTGGTCCATCGATTACCGATTCTCTTGGTGATAAAAAGATCACAACTTCCTCTTCCCCTTCTGTTGGGACCAAAATCTCCAGTTTCATCAGCACAAGCCACAAAAATAAGTGTCCTTCCATCTGCAGAGATTGTCGGAGCGCCCTCATTACGAGAAGTATTGATATGTCGGGGCATGGGAACGGCTTTTTCCCACAGGTTATCTTTATTGAGATGAGAAACAAAGAAATCTTCCTGTCCCCTTCTGCCCTTTGATTTATCGCCTTCGATTTCTCTCGTGAAAAGCATGGTTCGACCGTCGACTGTTAATGTCGGGAAGTATTCGGGATTTTTAGTGTTGATTCCTTTTCCGATATTTTTCGGGTCAATATCCAACGGGTGCTTTCTAGCTTCAACATTAAACTCTGCTGTCTTTCTAGAATGTTTAGCTACAGCAATTAATTGATTCGATATTGTACGACTCTTACTGTTAATAATCAAATCAAAGTAATGTATCGCATCGGCAAATTCTTTATTCCTAATTTGCATATTTCCAATATCGAGAAATAAACGTCCATTTAAATTATCAGAAGGCCGAATCTCTAAGGCTCTCTTAAAATGTTTAACCGAAGCTTTAGTATTGCCTACAAGACGATAAAACTCACCGATTAACTGATGTGCCTCTACGAAATCATCATCTTTACTTAACGCTTTCTCTAACAAGTCTATGCCTCCTTGAAAATCAGGTTGACCCGTTCTAAGATCAATATTCTGTCTCGGTGCTTTCTTGGCTTTTTCGTACAGTTTAATGGCACTTTTTTTCTTGGTGCTGTATCCAGGCTGAGCTGTGGCACAACTGTTTAGAAGCAGTGCAATAAACAAAATTAAAAAATTGAAGTTCTTCATCATAATTTTAAGGTATATTCATGTATTTATGGGTCTGTAAAGAAATTCTCCATTTAGGATGGTTCTTTACATATTCAATTATTAAGGGCAACATTCGTTCCTCTTTTGACCATTCTGGTTGTAAAAAGAGTAAACAGTCATCATTTATTTTCTTTGCGTGTTCCTCTGCCCACTCAAAATCACTTTTGTTAAAAATAACAATTTTCAATTCATTTGCTTTTTCATATGCTTCAGCAACGGGCGCTTTAAACTTTTTGGGAGAAAAGCAATACCAATCAACAGCTGCGTCTAGGGGATTGGTGCCCGACGTTTCAATAGCAACTTCTTTTCCTTCATCTTGAAGTGCTTTAACCAATGTTTTAATGGCATACATTGTAGGTTCTCCACCCGTTATCACAACAAAATCAACAGGCGTTGAATTGACTTCCTTCAACAGTGTATCTAAACCAGTCACAGGATGGTCATCAGCATTCCAACTCTCTTTCACATCACACCAAACACAACCCACATCACATCCTGCAACACGTATAAAATAGGCTGCTCTTCCCGAGTGGAATCCCTCACCCTGAACAGTGTAAAAAGATTCCATTATTGGCCATGATGTACGTCTCGATTCCAAAACTTTTTTCATTATATCAAAAGTAATGAAAATCTTGAACTATCTTAACCCGAACTATTCAAAATTAAATCAAAATCTTACAAACTAGCTGAACCCTAAAAACGAGGACGTAAAACACATTCAATAGCTTTTACAATGGACTAATTATAAGTCAAATAGCTATACGTTTGTGTGAGATTGGTAAATAGTTGGGGTTAACACGAACCGTTCAAAATAAAATAAGGGAAATTATTTGGACCGTGTATTGTAAATTTTTGTCCATTTTGTTCCTGTTTGAAGCTCGTCTCCCAATCTGTCTCCACTATTTTCATCAAAAAGAATAAACGTTTCAACTTCACCACTATTTAATTTGGGGTAAAAAGCCAACTCCAACTTGCTCAATAAACTCTCGTTTCCATTTGAAGAGTTTATATCTCTTCTTTTTCGGTTCAATTTACACGTTTTTATCCCTTCAAGTTCTATATGGCGGGTTACAAACTGTTCATTAACGATTTCTGTATATAAAGCTAAATGATTTTTGCTGTCCCACCCTAGGGCTGATTTGTCAAGTAATTCCACTTTGTCAAGTTCAAAATTATGTGCTTTCACAAAGTTGTTTAAACTTCTTTTTAGTCTTTTTTTTGCTTTTCTTCCTTTTCTTCCAATTAACACGAATGGAAAAATAAAAGCGACGATGCAAATTATTGCTATAATTATATTTCCTGTACTCATTTCTATATTTTTAAAATTGATAATTCCTTCTCATCTGATTTAGTGGAAGTATACATTATTCTTTTAGTGTATACTAAAGTTGAGGTATTTTTACACCCAAAAATTAGGTTAAGGCAAAAAGGATTTTACCAAAAGTCATGGAAAGGATAGATGAGGTCTACAATAGGAAATTGCAGTTCCCAATATTTGGCTGATTTTAGATAGTTTACATCCAACTGACAAGTGAATTTACTCAAATATTGGATGGACGAGAAAGCCTCGGAAATTGATTGTTCTCCCTCCGATTTGATCTGCATTGACGAGAAATTGTCAATCTCAGTATTGATCGATTGAGGAAAAACAATCTTTGAAAGCTCACTGGGATGTATTTTTTCAGATTGGCATTTCCCTAAAACGTCACTATTTGAAGGTGAAATATAGGAAGCGCTGAATACAAAGAAACAGTATGAAGAAAGGCAGACCGCCAAGAATATATAACGCAATATTGCTTTCACAGGGTGAAATTACATTTTATTTTAATTCCAAATGTACTTTTTGTTTATTTTCTATAAACCAAATGTGACTTTAGCCTGTTTTATTCATCAAAATAAATAATCAAAAATGTTTAGAATTCTGTATCTTTGTTTTCTACAAACTATAAAATTTAAAAATATGAAATTTAAATATTTGAAAATAAGCCTTGTTTTTGCCTGTACCTTTTTGTTTGCATGCAACGGTGGTGAGTCCGACCAATCAAGTGATATAAACCGAGATGATTCATTACTCATTCAGGAAGATGATGGAGAAACCGATGCGTCTTATCAGGAGGAAACCCTACCGACTGAGATTATTGGTGTCTATACTGGGACATTACCTTGTGCAGATTGTGAAGGCATAGAAGTAACCATTTCCATCAACGAAGATGGATCATACGAAAAATCGGATCAATACCTCACCGAACAAGATGTTGACCAAACACTTTTTGAAGATCAAGGTATGATTGACTGGAATTCAAAAGATTCTATTGTTACTTTAATTTCAACTGTTGAGGTTTCTAAAGTGAGATATAAAATGGGCAAAGATATACTCAAAGCATTAAATGTAGATGGAAACGAAGTGACAGGCAGTTTGGCCGATAATTACATCCTTACAAAGGAATAAGTAACCTTCGTATACACTTTGCATTGGTTCATCCGAACTATTTCATGGTTTTTCGTTATAAAAGGCTATGAATAGTTCGGGTTAAGTAAAATATAATTAAGAATGAATAAATCAGTAACCAGTACCAACCCCAAAAAAGTGCTTAAAAACAACAGCCGAATATGGTGGAACTCACGTCGATTACGATACAATAAGGGGCTTTTTATCTCTGGTCTACTCGCTTTTATTGTTTACGCAATTGTAGGCAATAACTTTATTGCTCCTTATGATGCTGCCTTTGAGATTACCTTTTTTTCAACAACGCTTCAGATTGTGGGATATCTCTTTTTGATGCTTCTTGCAAACATTTTTTATGAACTGGGGACTTTTGTTGATGTTCATTTAAACAAAGGAAAGGAAGAAAAATTCCGTAAGAATTTATATAAAACTGGGTTTTGGTTTTCTGTAATACTTCCATTTATTGCTCCTTTAAAACTCTTGATTACATACTTGACCCAATATTCTTGATATCCAATTCATTTTTCTATGGAACAGCCATTAATTGGACATCAAATAATACATTTAAAGGAGGTAAACAGCACCAATGATTATGCCTATAAGAAATTCAAATCAGGTGCCATTGTTTCAGGAACAGTAATCGTCTCTGACTTTCAAACCCATGGGAAAGGGCAAAGAGAAAAGCGATGGCAAGCCGAAGCATCTGCAAATCTATTAATGAGTATTACCGCTGACCTTAATTTGTGGAAAATCCAATCCCTCATTTCTTTAAATCATATTGTCGCACTATCCATTGGAGCATTTTTAGAACAACATACCACAGATGTTCGTATAAAATGGCCCAATGATATTATGGTTGCCGACAAGAAAATGGCAGGTATTTTAATTGAATCTCAAATATCGTCGAACATAAAGAAAGCAATCATTGGTTTTGGTATCAATATTAATCAAGCTAATTTTAATGTACCCAGAGCGACTTCACTTTTTATAGAAAATAAAAAACAATACAACTCAATCGACCTTGTACCTGATGTTATTACGGTTTTGAATCGCTACATTGCCTTATATCAAGAGCAAGGAGAACGACATCTGCACAACTTGTTCAATCAAAAGCTATGGAAGTTAAAGCAAAACCATCATTTTGAAGTAAATGGAAGCGAAATATCTGGCTGCATCAATTCCACATCAATGAATGGACAATTGATTGTACAACATAACCATAAGGAATATTTCTATTCCAGTGGAGAAGTGAAATATTAACCCGAACTATTCAAAAAGATTTCTACTCAATATTTGTGAGCATCTCCTTACTTTTAAGGTTTTCTATTTGTTGTTTTAGATTGGCTACACTGTCCTTATAGGTTTCTAAATCATACCCCGCAGTATTGTAAAGCTCTTCAGTTGCTTCACTTTCTTCAATTGCCTTGTCCAACTGTTCTTGAAGGCCTGAAACATTACTAAACATATACAGATTCCAAACCAGTAGAAGTAAGGACAAACCGACAAAAAGATAAAAAAAAGTTTTGTATTTCATAATTTCAATTGTTTAATTAGTGAAAAAAGTAGAGTAAAGATGTCAATTAAGTTTCATCTCGTGTTTCTATATACAATCAAATATAGTAAAATTTCGGACATAAGTGTCCGAAATTAAAATATTTACAGATTTAGTTTATATAATACGGATGGGAAACAATGGAGAACAAAGAGAAATAAAAGTTTTCAACAATAAAATATCAAGTTTTCAACAAAATCTGTAACCATTGTTTATAACTCACGTAATAATGCAGACAAACAAAACAAATCATGAATCGATTAATTACAGCATTTGCTCTTGTCTTATTTGCATCATCAGCACATAGCAACACACC
The DNA here is from genome assembly GCA_964585545.1 of uncultured Fluviicola sp. Taxonomy (GTDB): domain Bacteria; phylum Bacteroidota; class Bacteroidia; order Flavobacteriales_D; family Crocinitomicaceae; genus Brumimicrobium. Next base: position 7,121 of record CAZPDT010000027.1, on the reverse strand, counting down.
TGAAGCATACATTAACAAATGGAAGGATGTAGCTATTAATCAAATGATCATGTATCAAATACCGGCAAGCATTACTTTAGCACAAGGAATTTTAGAAAGTGGATCTGGAAATTCAATACTTGCTACTCAAGCCAACAATCACTTCGGTATTAAATGTCATGGGTGGCAAGGTGAAACATTTCATAAGGATGACGACTTGCCCAATGAGTGTTTCCGAAAATACAAAGATGCTTCCGCATCCTATAAAGACCACAGTGAATTTTTAACTGGACGTATTCGATATGCCGCCTTATTTGATTTAGAAATAACTGATTATAAAAAATGGGCAAAAGGACTAAAGAAAGCGGGTTATGCAACTAGCCCAACTTATGCCAAGCGATTAATAGATCTGATTGAGAAATACAATTTAAACCGTTATGACAAAGAAGTACACCACGATTTAATTGCAAAGAACAGTGCTGGGTTGAAAGAAAAAGACAATCCTTATTCTACCTCATCTTCTGCAGATCAAGAAATGCTTAAAACACACAAAGTATATGTAAATAAAAACCGTACAAAATATGTTATTGCAGATAAGCACGATACTTTTTATCTAATAGCGAAAGAGTTTGGACTCAATCTGCGTCAGATGAACCGATGGAATGATTTCCCTCCCACAAAAGATGTTTTACGAGAAGGCGATAAAGTATACATTATGCGAAAGAAGAAAAAAAGTGGTTCTCCTCAAAAACGCATAGAAATAAAAGACAATCAGACTTTGTGGGATATCGCCCAAGAATATGGTGTTCAGATGAAAGCCATTTTAGAAAAAAATCAATTTTTATCTCCTGATATTGCAATGAATAAAGGAGATATAGTTTACCTCAGATAGAGGAGATATAGTTTACCGCAACTTAAAAACGGTTAGGTTAAGTTTGTTGTTGTTTGATAAAAGGCTGTCTAGGAGTAGACAGCCTTTTGTGTTGAAAATAAGGGAGAGCAATATAAAAAGCTGGGAAGCAGTTTAAAAAAGCAGTAACCTTCTATATCAAAATAAGATGGATGAACAATTAAAAAAAATCCTAATTTCATTATTTGATATAAAAATACTAATTTCGAACAATAACAATAACTTAAATTGATCTCATGAAGCCAAGTCATGATCTTTTTCATTTAATTCAATCGTTAACTAAATCTGAAAAACGATTTTTCAAACTCTTTTCTTCACTTCAAGCAGGAGAGAAAAATTATTTCAAATTATTTGATTATATAGATCAACAGAGTAGCTATGACGAGTACAAATTAAAGGAGCATTTTAAGGAGGAACGGTTTATAAAACACTTGCCTTCTGAGAAAAACCATCTTTATAAGCTTATTTTAAAAAGCCTAAGACAATACTACGGAGAGCAATCAGCCTCCAGTATTCTAAAGCAAGAATTGAAAAACATTGAAATTCTTTACAACAAGGCGCTTCATAAAGAAGCCACTAAGTTCTTAAAAAGAGCAAAAAGAATTGCTTGGGAAAATGAAGAGTTTTATTTCCTTAATGAGCTTATTGCATGGGAGAAGGTGCTGACTGAAGAATCATACGAATCAGGGAACTTTGATGTGGATTTAAACAACATCATCAAAGAAGAAAGTGAAGTCATAGAGAAACTCAGGAATCTAGCAGAATACCACATTCTTTATTCACGAATCAATGCCATATTTAGAAGTGATGTTTTCACAAAGAATGAGGAGCAAAGAGCAACCGTTTCAGAAATTGAGAACCACCATTTAATAAAAGGTAAAAACACCGCCTTATCCATAAGGGCATCTTCAATCTGCTATTATATTCAGGGACTTTGTGCGGCAACAAAAAGAGATTTTGAATTGAGTTATATCAAATTCAACCATGTCCGGAAACTTCTTGACCAGAATCCAAAAATTAAAATTAATTTAAGTCAAAGGTATGTATTCACCTTATTTCATTTGATGAAGAGTTATATTCACGACAGAGATTTCGATATGGCACAGAAAATGATTGACCAAATCAGGAGTCTAAAAGGCAAAAAAGGATTTAAATCTCTACACCTTACCTTGCGCATCAATAATATTTTGCTTACAGACCAAATCAACTTGTATAACTTACAAGGTGAATTCAATAAAGCATTGAAGGTTTTTGAAAAAGGATATGTTGCCAACAAAGCCTTAATTGGTCGATCAAGTAAGGAACATCAAATTAAGTTTTATTTTAATGCAGCCTACACCTTATTTGCTGTCAATGATTATAAAAATTCACTTCAGTTCATTAATTCTATTTTAAATGATAATGAACACCAGTTGCGGCAGGATATTTATAGTTTCTCGAGAATACTCAACCTACTTCTTCATTTTGAATTGGGCAACTATGATTATTTAGAGTATTCTACAAATTCAGCAATTCGTTATTTGAACAAAACCAAGAGAGACCATCAAATGGAGAAGGTTTTTATTCGACAAATTAAAAAAATTGCAAAGACCGCAACCAAACTAGAAATGATTCCGATTTATAAAGACACACTAAGACAAATTCAATCGCTTCTTCAAGATGAAAATGAACGTGTAATACTCGATTACATCAATATTGTTGCTTGGTTGGAATCAAAAATCACGGGAGAATTATTTATCGATCTTGCCAAGAGAAAGTATTAAAACTTAAATCCTGCAGTAAGAACAATATTGTGTGTTTTCGTTTTAAATTGTGTTCTATTGGCGGGTTGAGAAGGGTCAAATGCATAGTAATCATTTGTGCTATACACCAAGCGATAACTTAAATCTATCTGCAAAAATTTATATTCCCAACCTATTCCAGCTGCATAAGTTGTATTTGGTGTTTCCACTCTGCCCATATCTTTTTCATAAGGTTGTGGCAACAATGCAAATCCACCCCGCAAGAATAAACCTTTAAAAATCATATACTCCACTCCTACTCGGGTATTCAATACTGTTCTAAATTGTTGATCAACTTGATCGTTTTCTGTGTCAAATAGGTAACTGTTGTTTTCTGCAAATCCTGCTCCTGAATTGTAGTTGGTTGCTGGTTTCAATTTTCCTCCTGGCAATCTTGCCATCTCCAAATCAACATTAATTGCTCCCCTCATCCCAAAAACATAAGCAAAAGAAGCCCTTAACTTCATCGGAGTTTTTAATCGGTAGTTAAATTTTCCATGAGGAATATTTTCTTCTAAAACAGCATTTTCTCCTGTATCGTGCATTGCCGACATATCTGCAGACCATTCATCTTCCATTGCAAATAGTGTTGGAGATTCAAAGGAGAGTCCCATTCTAAACTGTTCTGTAGGAAGATAAATTACACCTAGTTTTATATTCACACCAGTGCCTTTGGTTTTTAGGTTGTGGGTATAGTTAAAAGAACGCAAACTCACTCCTACCGTATCCTGTAAGGTCTCTGTGTGGTCGATATATTCTTCATACTTTATTCTTCTAATACCTACACTCGCTCCATAGTAAAGTTTATTTCTGAAATTTTCAGAATAACCGATATGGTATTCTCCTATTCCGCCAGTTGTTGTAATTTCCCTAACATGATGCATATCTCCAGTTGTTGTTAATCGAGGAATATACAACATTGATCCTGGGTCATAGTCAAGTGCAAAAACATCATACGCCAAACCTGTTGTAAATGGTCGAGCATTAAAAATATCTGCTTCTGGAATTCCTGCCCCTGCATTGGCAAAAACATCGAGTAAGGAGTGGTATTCATCACCCTCATATTTTCTGTAATTCGCAAAGTTCTTTAGTCGTGTATATCCCAAAGTCAATTGACTGTATCGCTTTCCTTTATTGGTTTGACTTACATCTCTGGTAAGTACTACACCTAAAGCACTAAGTGCAAACTTATTGTCTCGACTTGAGGTTTGGGTATTGTTAAAGACTGCATCATTCTGAAGAAAACTACTGTTAAAACTTACTGTTGCTTGAGAAGAAGAAAACCTTCCCATAGAAGCAGGATTAATCTGAATTGCACTAAAGTCAGCTCCCAGTGCCCCGAAGGAACCTGCCATTGCTTCAAATCGGGCAGAACCAAAAATATCTGTGGTGCTGTATCTCAGCACATCATTTTCATTTTGAGCAACAGCAAGTTGGCAAAAAAAGACCAACCCAAAAACTATTAATGTCTTTTTCATCACGATCAATCGATTTAACTTATTTTACCTACCTCCAGAAGTGCTTCGGCGAGAACTGCCTGAAGTTCTTGTCGCAGAACTTGTTGATGAACTCCTTGTTGCAGGAGAAGTACTTCTTACTGAACCACCAACTGAAACAGTGCCTCTTGCACGTGTAGAAGGCTGCACAGTTCCTTGTCTACGGACATTTGAAGAAGAACCGTACCCTCTTCCCACATTACTTCTTGTTGCACTTGATCCTGAACTTGTTCTGTGAACCTGAACCTTATTCGAGCTTCTCAACGATTGATTTGGAGTGTATGTTTTTTGAGAAGTACTTCGGTGTACAGATTGGTATGTTCTGTTTCCTGTCTTGTAAAGATTCCTCTCATTCTGGGTTGTACTTTTAGGGTAACTGTAATCGTATGTATACTTACTAGTCGATGAAGCTAATGCCGCTGCTCGTCTAGAAGTTCCCATCGCTTGATTATTCGCATTGAATGGTGTTTTCGTAGTAACCAAAGATTTCGTTTGATTAGCTGTCGATCCAGTAGTTGGTCGTTTTGAAGATCCTTTATTGGAATTTCTTTTTCCATAATAATAAGAGGTTGTATTGGCTACAGGAGCATAACCGTAACCTCCGTTGGAGTTGTAGCCTCCATAGCCTCCATGATAATATGGATTGTAGCCATAAGGATAGGGATAACCATAACCTGGTCCATACGGGTTGCTGTAAAATCCACCGTTATAATATGGACTATTAAAAGGTGAATAATAACTGCCATAATAATACATTGGATAACCTCCATAAGGGTTATATGCATAATGGAAACCACTATAAGGATTCATAAAGTAAGAATTGAACATTCCGCCTCTTCCATAAGCTAAACCACTTCCATAAAAAACGCCTCCATAATTATACACGGGCATAAAGCCACCCACAGGAACAAAACCATTTCCTACAAAACGGTAGGTGATTCGAGGGTCTTTATACTCTTGATCAAACATGCCTTTCGTTCTGGCCACATAAGCATTATACGATGTTAAATCGGTTTCATCCTCCTGTAAATTTATTGCAGTAGGCTTCTGTGAATAAACATCATTATCTGAAAGATATTTATAATTTGAACAAGAAGCAAACAGAACAATCATTCCAATTATCGAAAATATTTTAACTTCCTTTTTCATAACATTTTATTTTAATTAAAGATACACTATATTTGGAGTTTTTCCAAACTGAGTTCTTACTTTTGCAGTTAAATACTTGTTTTTAACTTGCATTTGTAAAATTTAATAAAAAATTAACAATTACTGTGCCAAAATTATGGGAAAATATACAAAAAGATCAGAGAATTACTCGAGATGGTATAGCGAGGTTATAGAGAGAGCCGGACTTGCAGAACATTCTGACGTTCGAGGTTGCATGGTGATTAAACCTTATGGTTATGCTATTTGGGAAAAATTCCAAGCCATCTTGGATAAGAAATTTAAAGAGACAGGACATTCCAACGCCTACTTTCCTTTATTTATTCCAAAATCTTATTTAAATAAAGAAGCACAACACGTAGAAGGTTTTGCAAAAGAATGCGCTGTTGTCACGCATTACCGTTTAAAGACAGATGATGACAATCAACTTGTTGTGGACCCAGATTCAAAATTAGAAGAAGAACTTATTGTTCGTCCTACATCCGAAACCATTATTTGGAATTCTTTTAAAAACTGGATTGAATCGTATCGTGACCTGCCTTTGAAAATCAATCAATGGGCCAATGTTGTACGCTGGGAGATGAGAACGCGATTGTTCTTAAGGACTTCTGAGTTCTTATGGCAGGAAGGTCATACAGCGCACACAACAAAAGAGGAAGCTCTTGAAGAGGCAAGTCAAATGTTAAAACTCTACGCAGAGTTTGCAGAGCAATATATGGCCATGCCTGTTGTTCGTGGCTGGAAAACAGAATCAGAACGCTTTGGTGGAGCCGAGGAAACCCTATGTATTGAAGCTTTAATGCAGGATGGAAAGGCTTTACAAGCTGGAACTTCACATTTTTTAGGTCAGAATTTTGCAAAAGCTTTTGATGTGAAGTATGCAGACAATGAAGGGAAATTGGATTATGTCTGGGCAACTTCTTGGGGAGTCTCCACACGATTAATTGGTGGATTAATCATGACACACTCTGATGATGAGGGTCTTGTTTTACCTCCAAATTTAGCTCCAATTCAAGTGGCAATTGTTCCTATTTATAAATCTAAAGAACAGAGAGAAGCAATTACAGAAAAAGTAAAGGTCTTAGAAAAGTCTTTAAGGTTAATGAATATTTCCGTAAAGTATGATGACGATGACAATAGACGTCCAGGATGGAAATTTTCAGAATATGAAGCCAAAGGTGTTCCTGTCCGAATTGCTATTGGACCAAGAGATTTGGAAAACGATAAAGCGGAGGTTGCCAGAAGAGATACAAAAGAGAAAAAGGTTTTAGATTGGGAAGGGCTTGACAAGTATATTGTTCAATTGCTTGATGAAATACAAGAAAACTTATTGCGCAAAGCCCAGGACTACAGAAAGGAGCACACAACGCTTGTCGATTCCTATGAAGATTTCAAAAAGGTACTCGACAAAAAAGGAGGTTTTATTTCTGCTCATTGGGATGGCACTACAGCGACTGAATCCAAGATAAAAGAGGAAACAAAAGCAACCATTCGATGTATTCCATTCGATGCGGAAGAAGAAGATGGAAAATGTATTTACTCGGGACAGCCGTCTAAAAAACGGGTTTTGTTTGCAAAAGCCTATTAATATTCAGAAACAGCAATGCTTTATCTATTTTATTGATATCGTTTCCAATTAATTATGATTTATAGTGCATTTTTAATTGATTTCATTTTGTTTTATAATAAAATGGATATATATTTGCAAACCGAAATTTGAAATAAAAATAACCGGCCCATTCGTCTAGTGGTTAGGACATCAGGTTTTCATCCTGGAAACAGGAGTTC
>CAZPDT010000026.1:0-25240 GCA_964585545.1 uncultured Fluviicola sp. | reverse complement strand
TAGTGCCACCACTTTTATTGATCATCAAAAACCGATTAATTGTGTCTTGCAAATCTTCGTACCCCTTAAAAATAATATCTCCCGTTAGTTGAATATCACCGGCAACATCTAATCTTTTTAACGGATTGGCTACACCGATACCTACTTTTCCATCTTCACTGATGCGCATCCGTTCAATGTTGTTGGAACGAAACCGCAGACAAGCATCATTTTTTGTTCCTATAAAAGTGGTAGAGTCTGCAATATTTCCTTGGGTATCCCATTTATCGCTGTTCTGTGAAAATAAATAAGGGGTAAGCAGTAACATCGGAAGGCAAATTATAATGGATAGAGCATTAATTTTTCCTGTACCTGTGTGTGTGTGTGGTTTAACATTCTTTTTCATAAGTGTTTTGTTTTTAGATTTCCCACTAAGTTAGACAATAAAATTTAAATTAACAAAAATTAAGACATTAACATTAGGGGGGACGCATCTTCTTTATAGTCATCATGTTTTGATTTTAATTTGTAGTTGGGGCATCGTATCGATGATAAGAAACCGTTGAAACAGTTGTAGGGTGCGCTGGGCTTTTCCTCTAACCCGTAATGGTTTCTAACCATTTTAATTAAAATATTGTGAAAGATGCTATACCTTAACAATTCCAACAGGAATAAAAAGTTTTAAATGGTTTGCCCTGTTCTTTTTCAAACATTAATGAATTATTGTAATGATTGCTTTATTTAGTAATTAAATATCTGTAAATTTACCCGTTTCCCAATTGTTAAAAATAAATAGAGGCGACAATGCAAAAAGAAGAGTGGTACGAAACATGGTTTGATACGCCACATTATCATATTCTATATAAAAATAGAAATTATTTAGAAGCGGAGAAATTTATTTCCAATTTATTGAATTATCTAAAGCTATCTAAAGGCGACCATTGCTTAGATCTTGCTTGTGGTAAAGGCAGGCATTCAATCTTTTTAAATAAGAATGACTTAAATGTTAAAGGGGTGGATTTATCTAGACAAAGTATTGCTGTGGCAAAACCTTTTGAGAATGACACCCTTTCTTTTGATGTACATGATATGCGGGAAGTGTATGGAGAGCAGAAGTTTGATGTTATTTTTAATTTATTTACCAGTTTTGGATATTTTGAGAATAGGAAAGACAACAATAAAGTCCTTCATTCGGCCTATAAAATGTTGACACACAATGGCCGTTTAGTGATTGATTTTATGAATGTTGATTATGTTTTAGACCATTTTGTTGAGAAGGAAGTAAAAACGATTCAAGGCATTGAATTTCATATATCGAAACAATACAATGGCACGCATATCATTAAAGATATAGAATTTTCAGATGAGGGGGAAACATATAACTTTCAGGAAAAAGTACAGACCATACGCAAAAAAGAGTTTGTTGAATTATTAACTTCAGCAGGGTTTAAAGTGATTGATGTATTTGGTGATATGTATTTAAATCCATTTGATAAGAAAAATTCTGATCGACTAATTTTAATTGCACAAAAGAAATGACTTTACTGTTAGAGGCTTTACTTTTAATACTTGCTGTCCTTTGTGGAGGAGGGATTGTTGTTTTCCTGCAACAAAGGGATCAAGGTAAACTCATAGAGTTTTTGCTTTCGCTTAGTGGAGGGTTCTTATTGGCGATAGCTTTTGTGCACTTTATCCCTGAAATCTATGAAACAGGTGCGGAAAGTGTAAAATACTATATCCTTTTGGGATTTTTGGTACAGTTGATTCTAGAGTACTTTTCTGGTGGAATAGAACATGGACATGTACATGGGAAAAATATTAAAGGTACTGTTCCTTGGGTATTGTTTATTGCGTTAAGTCTTCATTCTTTATTCGAAGGTATGCCTTTGGGGGCTCAAATTTTTGGAGAAGGTGCCCATGAATTGCCCCATTTAGCACACCACCACAACCATCTAATTGGTGTAGATACACATGGTTTATTGTTGGGAATTATTTTGCATAAAATCCCAGTTGCCATTGCACTTATGACATTACTTGTTGCTACAAATTTTAAGAAAAGTAAGGCGTGGACAATCTTAATTCTGTTCTCTTTAATGTCGCCAATTGGTATCGTGATGGGGCATTATGGAGCACAATTGTCTTTCTTCAAACCTGAGATTATTCTCGCTATAGTGGTGGGTATGTTTTTGCATATCTCAACAACCATTATTTTTGAATCAAGTGAACACCATAAATTTGATTTCCTAAAGCTCCTCAGTCTTTTAGCGGGGGTTGGACTGGCATTAATGGTTATTTGATTGTGAAATTATTTCAGGAAAAGCTGATTCTTCGGTACATAGTTTTGCTCGAATGATCCGTTTACAAGCTTTGTTAACCAGAATTTCAAAGGCTTCATCGGATAAATACTTTTTGAGTATTTCAGTATGGGCTTCTCCTGCATTTAAAGGCATTAGTAAGATATCAACCCCTGCTTCAATCGCTTTAATATTTGAATTTGGGAGGGTTGAAACACCTTTCATATTCATGGCGTCAGTAACAATTAAACCTTTAAAATTTAAACTGTCTCGAAGCAAATCGGTAACTATATTTTTCGAAATTGAAGCTGGTATCCCTTGCGTATCGTATTGAGCATTGTTTTTTACAGCAATGTGTCCAATCATAATACTGATTACTTGATCTTTAATTAATGGTGGATAATTCTTCAACTCTTTCATTGCTCCGTTGATGTAGACCAATTGTTTATGAGAATCTCCAACCACGAGTCCATGCCCAGGAAAATGCTTTGCTGTTGCAATGATATTGTGTTTTTGTAAAGTATTGATAAATACTGTAGACCAAGGTACAATATGAGAAGGAGTGCGTCCAAAACTGCGCCAACCGACTACTTTGTTGGGCGACATATCTACTACAGGTGCAAAATTATAATTGATCCCAATAGCGTTGAGGTCTTTTGATATGGTTTCTGCTACAGATTGAACTTCAGCTACAGATTGCAGTTTATTGGCATGTTTTACAGGCGTACTGTTGATGATTTTCCTATTGATTAGACTGGGTTCGGCATCTGCACTGTACAAAAACGGAAGGGCACCATTTTCGGTGTTCCATTGGTTGTACTTTTTAACCCATGATGAAAACTGAGCGGTTGTACCATTTAATAAGAGCAAACCTCCAATTTGTTTGTTTTTTACCCATTGATCAACCTTACTTTCAGTATCACCATATCTACCTATTGCTGGCATGATTAATTGTGCTACTCTTTCACTTGGAGAGAGTTGTTTAAAATAGGTCTCTACAGCAGTTGCCAGTTTTTGATTATCCGAATAAAAATCCTTTAAAGTAAAGGTTGTGTCTTGTGCATTAGCAAGAATCGGCAGTATAAGTAAACTGATTGTAAGAAGGCGTATTGTTCGCATGTTTAATATTTAAAATTAATTTCTATTTTTATTTCGGGATGAACACTCTTTGAAACCGGACAAGTTCTGGCTGCATTTTCAATTCTTTTTTGATTTTCTTCATTCCAATTGTTGCCTGTTAAATCTATTGTGAAATTAAGTGCAACTATTCTTCTAGGTCCATTTCCCATTACTTTTTCAACATCTCCCTCACATTTATTAAATTCTAAATTGTGGTTATCACAAAAGATGCCAATTAATGTAATCATACAATTTAAATAGGCTGTTGCGACTAAATCTGTTGGAGAAAAACGGGTACCTTTTCCATGGTTATCTACAGGTGCATCAGTCTCTATAATCGTTCCTGACTTATTGTGAACAGAGGAGATTCTTAATTTTCCAATATACGAAGAGCTTGTTGTTTTCATTGTCGTATTAATTTATGTACTTTTGTATAGAAATAAATACATACAAAAATACGATTTCTTAAGAACTAATTGACTTATCGTAAGAATCAATATGTTGTTGGGAGTTAAAAATAGAAATAAATAGAATGGAAGTAGCTGAAAAATTGCCACCTCGAAAAAGAACAAAACCTAAATGGTTGCGGGTAAAACTACCAACAGGAGCATCTTTTAAAAAGGTGCGTAAAATTGTAGATGAACATGAATTGCACACCATCTGCGAAAGTGGAAGTTGTCCAAATATGGGCGAATGCTGGGGCGCAGGAACAGCAACATTTATGATTTTGGGGAATATTTGTACGCGTTCATGCGGTTTTTGTGCGGTGCAAACAGGACGCCCAGAAGCTGTAGATATATACGAACCAGGACGTGTTGCCCGATCCATTCGTTTAATGGAGGTGAAGCATGCTGTAATTACATCTGTTGATCGCGATGACCTTGCTGATGGAGGAGCTCAAATTTGGGCACAGACAGTGAAGGCAATTAGAGCACAATCGCCAGGTACAACCTTAGAAACTTTGATTCCAGATTTTGCTGGAAAATGGGAGAATTTAAAAATGGTAACCGATGTTGCACCTGAAATAGTTTCCCATAACTTAGAAACTGTAAGAAGATTAACAAAGCAAGTTAGGATACAAGCAAAATATGATCGAAGTCTTGAGGCTTTGTTTAGAATTAAAAAATCTGGCATGCGTACAAAATCAGGAATTATGCTTGGTCTAGGAGAAACACATCAGGAGATTGTGGAAACCATGGAGGATTTAATTGCTGTAGGTGTTGATATTATTACTTTAGGTCAATATTTGCAACCTACTGTTAAGCATTTGCCTGTAGCAGAATTTGTTACGCCAGAGCGCTTTGAAGAATACAAAAAAATTGGTATAAAGATGGGCTTTAAATATGTAGAGTCAGGACCTTTGGTGAGGTCATCCTATCATGCCGAAAGACATATTTTTGATATGGAGGTTGATGGATCCATTACGAATTAGAGAACTACGAATTAGGGAATTACGAATAGGTCAATTGGAGGATTTTAATTGAATATTTATTTCGGATATACATTATAGCGTATTGAACAAGAGATTGGAGTTTTACGCCAACACATTGATTATAAAAAAACTTACGCTAATTCGCCTCTTAATATTTCTCAATCAAAATCAACTTCAATGAATTCGTAATTGATAATTCTCTAATTCGTAATTTTTCTATTGACTTTTATATTGTCATGATATCTTTTTCCTTTGCTTCGATATATTCAACAATTAACTTATTGTAATAATTGGTAACATCTTGGATATCTGTTTCTGCTACTTTTGCATCGTCTTCGGACAAGCCATCATTTTGCAGTTCTTTGATGAAATCCATAGCGTCTTTTCGATTGTTTCGAATACTAACTTTAGCATTTTCTCCTTCCGCTTTTGCTAATTTTACTAAATCTTTTCTTCTTTCTTCTGTTAGGATAGGAATACTTATAATTAACATTTCTCCGTTATCTTGAGGGTTGAGTCCAAGATTTGCATTAATAATTGCCTTTGCACATTCGTCGAGCAATCCTTTTTCCCACGGCTGAACAGTTAGTGTTCGTCCATCAAGCGTTCCGATATTGGCCACTTGGGTAAGCGGAGTCATTGTTCCGTAATAATCCAAAATAACACCATCTAGCATGTCAGGACTTGCTTTTCCAGCTCTAATTTTTCTCAACTCGGATTCTAAAAAGTTAATGCTTTTTTTGTTTGAAGACTTAAACTCTTCAATGGCCATATTAATTTCTTCTGTCATTGTTTCTATTTAATAACTTATGAGTAAGTTGTACAAATTTAGTAAATAAAAAGAAATTGAAAGCAATTTTATGCGACGAGCGTCCCTATTGCATCTCCCATAATAATCTTTTTAAGGTTTCCAGATTTATTGATATTAAAAACAATAATAGGAAGATCATTTTCTTTGCATAAAGTAAAGGCTGTCATATCCATAACGCTTAATCCATTAGAGTAGACATCGTCGAAAGAAATATTGTTGTACTTTTCAGCAGTGGGGTCATTTTCGGGGTCTTTGGTGTAAATACCATCTACACGTGTACCTTTAAGGATAACATCGGCATCAATCTCAATAGCGCGTAATGAAGCAGCTGAATCGGTTGTAAAGTATGGATTTCCAGTTCCTGCACCAAAAATAACGACACGACCTTTTTCCAAGTGACGAACAGCTCTTCTTCTAATGTATGGTTCTGCAATTTCTTTCATTTCTATTGCAGACAAAAGGCGAGTATCAATTTCTGCAGCTTCTAAGGTAGATTGAAGTGCCATTGCATTAATCATTGTGGCCAGCATACCCATATAATCACCATGCGTTCTGTCCATGCCGCCTTCTTCTGCTTGGACACCTCTAAAAATATTTCCCCCACCTATAACAATCCCTAATTCTACCCCTAGCGCTGTTATTTCTTTTATCTGTTCAACATAATTCTTTAAACGGGCATTGTCAATTCCGAATTGTTGATCCCCCATTAACGCTTCCCCACTTAATTTTAATAGCACCCTTTTATACTTCATGGCGTAGAATTGTTATTAATTTTTTCACAAGATAAGACAAAAAAAAGAGAGAATGGTTAATTCTCTCTTTTAAAATATTGATTAATTTAATGCGTATCGCTTAAACTCTGTAACTGTGAGTCCAGACTCAATGGAGCTTAAGTATTTCTCAACTGTTATTTTGTTGTCTCTAACAAAGGTCTGACTCAATAAAGTATTTTCTTTAAAAAATTTATTTAACCTTCCTTGTGCAATTTTATCTGCTAACTCGGCAGGTTTACCTTCCTGAATTGCTTGATCTTTTCCGACCTCTAATTCGCGGTCGATAATGTCTTGTGTGATACCGTCCTTATTTAAAGCAAGTGGATTCATTGCAGCAACTTGCATAGCAACTTGTCGACCAGCCTCTAAAATAGGCTCTCCTTCTTTATTAAAGCCTACAATAGTTGCCAATTGGTTTCCAGGGTGGTTGTATGCTATAACCGTATCGGCGGTGATCTTCCCGAAATTAGACAATTCTAATTTCTCACCAATAACTCCAATTTGCTCAATGATTTTTTCTTCAACTGTTAGTTTATCATTAAATTTTACTTTTAATAATTCTTCTGCTGAATTTGCATCATTTTCAATCCCAACTTTAAGGATCTCTTTAACGAAGTTTTGAAAGTCTTCATTCTTTGCAACAAAATCAGTTTCACAATTCAATTGAAGAATGTATCCAACATTTCCTTTTGAATCGGCAATAATTAAACCTTCACTGGCTTCGTTGTCACCACGCTTAGCCGCTACTTTTTGACCTTTTTTACGAAGAATGTCTATTGCTTTTTCCATATCTCCGTCTGCTTCTACCAAAGCCTTTTTACAGTCCATCATTCCTGAACCGGTCTTCTTTCTTAATTCATTTACTTGACTAGCCGTAATTGCCATAATATTCTATATTATAAATTTATTTTTCAGATTCTACTTCTGCTTTCTTTTTTGTTTCAGCTTTTGTTTCAGTTTTTTTCTCTGTTTTCTTTTTTGTTTCCGTTTTATTTTCGGCTTTCTTCTCAGATTTTTCTTCTGCTTTCACCTCCTTTGAAGCTTTCTTTTTAGCTTCTGTTTTTGGGGCTTCTTTTTTCTTTGATTCAGCGCTTTTCTTTGCTTTGGTTTCCTTTGCTGCTTTAGTTGTTTCCTTTTTTTCTTTTGCAGTTTCCTCAGCACCTTCAGACTTCTTATCGCCGTCTTGTTTTTTAGCCTCTTGTTTCTTCTTTTCTTCTTGGGCTTTTTTCTTCTCTGCTTCCTGTTGAGATTTTGCGGCTTTTCTTTCCTCTAAACCTTCTTTTACAGCAGCTACAACATGATCCATGATTACTGCAATAGATTTTGTAGCATCATCGTTGGCAGGGATAATGAAGTCAACAGACTTAGGGTTAGAGTTGGTGTCTACCATTGCAAACGTTGTTATTCCCAATCGATTGGCTTCTTTTAGAGCAATGTTTTCTTTCATAACATCAACAATAAAAATTGCCGCTGGTTGACGCGTCATTTCGGCAATTGATCCAAAGTTCTTTTGTAGTTTTTCACGTTGTCTGGTAATAAACAATCTTTCTCTTTTAGAAAGTGTTTCCCAAGTTCCATCCGTTTTCATTTTGTCAATTGATGACATTTTACGGATTGATTTTCTGGTGGTTGCAAAGTTGGTTAACATTCCACCCGTCCAACGTTCAGTAACGTAAGGCATGTTTGTTTCCTTAACTCTGTCTTCTACGATTTGCTTCGCTTGCTTCTTTGTTGCAACAAATAGAATCTTTTTACCAGATTGGGCAATTTGTCTTAATGCTGCACATGTTTGCTCCAAGTGAGCGATTGTCTTATTTAAATCAATTACATGGATGCCTTTTTGCTCATCAAATATGTAAGGAGCCATTGCCGGGTTCCACTTTCTTTTTAGGTGCCCAAAGTGTACACCTGCTTCTAATAGTTCTTTAAAATCTGCTTTTTTTGACATTTTTTTGTTTTTTCAAGTTTACGTTCCTTTAGTAATCAATAGTGAAGGGTTCTTTCGAAAAGTGCTCCACTATTTGGATTCTAAACAAGCGCCAAATATATTTTTTCGTTGTTTAACGTTTTGAGAATTGGAATTTTTTACGTGCTCCTGGTTGACCTGGTTTCTTACGTTCAGGCATTCTTGGGTCACGTGTCATTAAACCTTTTGCTTTCAATAAAGGCTTGTATTCTTCATCGACTGTCACCAATGCACGAGAGATACCTAAGCGAATGGCTTCAGCTTGTCCGTTAATTCCTCCGCCACGGACATTTACAGTAACATCATATTTCCCAGTTGTTTCTGTAACGTTAAAGGCTTGCTGCACCTTGGCTTGCAATGTTGCTATTGGAAAAAACTCTGTATAGTCCCGCTTATTTACGGTAACTTTTCCTTTCCCTGGCTTCATGTAAACACGTGCAACAGAAGTTTTTCTTCTTCCTAATGTGTTAATAATTTCCATACTTAATTATTTGATTTTTTCAAGGTTTAATTTTTTTGGCTTTTGAGCAGCGTAGTTATGCTCTGCACCAACAACCACTTTTAAGTTGGTGTATAATTTGTTTCCTAATTTGTTTTTAGGCAACATGCGCTTAACAGCCATCTCTACTATGCGCTCTGGACGTTTTTTTAACAATTGTTCAGCTGTAAGTGAACGCTGTCCTCCTGGATAACCTGTGTGACGGATGTATAATTTTTCCGACCATTTGTTTCCACTCATTTTCACTTTCTCTGCATTGATTACAATAACATTGTCACCACAATCTACATGTGGCGTGAAATTGGCTTTATGTTTTCCACGGATGATTTGCGCTACTTTGCTTGCTAAACGTCCTAACGTTTCGCCTTCTGCATCTACCAATACCCACTTCTTGTCGGCGTTTTCCTTATTGATAGAAACAGTTTTGTAACTTAATGTATCCATTCTTTAATTTTATAAAATAAGACAATAATCCCAAAATTGGGTTGCAAATATATAATTTAAAGATTTGATAAACAAATACAGGTTGAAAAGTTTGAAAAAAATATTTGCACACCATTTCTTTAATGATGCAAAAATAGTATAATTTCCAGCATTTATCACATTCTTTTTTTAGATGGTGGATTTTGGATGGTAGATTTTAGATTTGGGGATAGAAGATGTATGAATCGTTCAGGTTAATTTCCTTCCTCACGTAAATTTCTCCAATTTTATTTTAATTTTGAATTCTCTAAACTTAGAAAATCAATTATGAAGACACGATTCTTTCTGTTATTGGCAACACTTTTTTTCTCTATTCATGTTTCGGCACAAGAAAAACTGACCTTACCACAAGCTGTGATGGGACAATATGGCCAATTCTACCCAGAGCATGTTACTGGTTTCTTGTGGACAAAGGAAAAAAATAAATATTCTTATCTTAAAGATTATCGAGTTTTAGTTATTGGAGAAGTAGGAGGGGAAGAAAAAGAGGCGATCAATATTAAGGAGATCAATAAGGATTTAGGAACCAGCTTTTTCTATTTCTCAAATATGCAATGGAAAGATGAGCATACTTTCGTTCTGAGAAATAAAACAGCAATTGTTGTTTATAACTTAGAGAAAGCAGCTGGAAAATCTATTGAGTTACCCAAGGATGCTGAAAATATATCCATCGGGCCAAAATGTGAAAATGTTGCATTTACAAGAGCCAATAATTTATATTATACGCCCATCGATAAGTTCGAGGTACACGCTGTAACACAAAATAAAGATGAAAACATTGTTTCTGGTCATACAATTGCCAGAGAGGAATTCGGGATTTCTAAAGGGATTTTTTGGTCTCCATCTGGGAAGAACATTATGTTTTATCAAAAAGATGAAACTTATGTTCACAATTTTCCATTGTTAGATATTAATAATTACCCCGGAACATTAAAGGCAATTAAATATCCAATGGCAGGACAAACAAGTGAGCGTCCAAGGGTAGGCATTTATTCTTTAAACCAAGACAAATCAAATTTTATAGATACAAAACACGGTATTGAGAATTATTTAACCAATGTAAGTTGGACACCCGATGAACAGTTTGTTCTTGTAGCAGAAGTAGCGCGTTCACAAGACCATATTTGGGTGCACAAATACAAAGCAGATGGTTCATTTGTACAAACATTATTCGAGGAAACCAGTGCAACCTGGGTGGAACCTGAAAGACCCGCATACTTTCCTTCCAGCAAGAGCAATAATTTTGTGTGGGTAAGTGAGAAGGATGGCTTTGATAATTTGTATTATTATTCAATTGAAGGAGAATTGATTCAGCAAATTACCAAAAACAAATTTCCTTTAAAGGATGTGGTTAGTGCTCAGGGTGGAGCAGTATATTTTACCGCAACAGGAGAGCAGCCCTTGAATACTCTTTTGTATAAAGTAGATATTAAAGGAAAGCAAAAACTACTCACAAAGGAGGCGGGAACCCATAGTGTTAAAATCAGCAATTTTAGCGATTATATTTTTGATCAATATTCGGCCCATGATGTTCCTAATAGAACAGTAATTCGAGATGCAAAGGGAAAACTAAAACAAGAAATGGTTAAGGCAGATAATCCTTTGCGAAAATTTGATTTACCAGTGGCAGAGGTAAAAACCATTCAATCAAGAGATGGCGCGGACTTATATACCCGAATGATAAAGCCAAAGGATTTTGATTCAACACAAAAGTATCCTGTTTTAGTTTACGTTTATGGTGGGCCGCACGCACAATTAATTACAAATAGTTGGCTCGATGGAGCAAGTTTATGGATGTATTGGATGGCAAATCAAGGCTATATTGTGTTCACACTCGACAATAGAGGCTCAGCCAATAGAGGAGCAGAGTTTGAACACATTATTCATAGAAAGTTAGGCACTATTGCCAATCAAGACCAAATGGATGGCGTGAAATATTTGAGCAGATTGGATTATATTGATACAACCAGAATCGCTGTTCATGGTTGGAGTTTTGGTGGTTTTATGACCATAACAATGATGATGGATGATGCTGATATTTTTAAAGTTGGAGTTGCTGGAGGTCCAGTAACAGACTGGAAGTTTTATGAAGTAATGTATGGAGAACGTTATATGGACAAGCCTGACGAGAATCCTAAAGGATATGCTAAAGCAAGTTTATTAAATAAAGCAGCCAATTTAAAGGGCGACCTTTTAATGATTTACGGCTCTGTTGACCCAGTAGTTGTCCCCCAACACAGTCTTAGCCTGATTCAGCAATTTGTGAATTTGGGAATTCAGACAGATATGTTTGTCTATCCCATGCACGAGCACAATGTAAGAGGTAAAGACCGTGTCCATTTAATGCGTAAAGTGCTGAATTACATTATTGAAAATAATTAGCCCGATTTATTTTCATTCTTTAAAAAATTAATAAGGTATTCATGCGATGTGCAGAGCTTAACGAAGTGAGCTCGCAGGCTCGGTTTACCAATCCTGAAATGTA
This sequence comes from uncultured Fluviicola sp., assembly GCA_964585545.1. GTDB lineage: Bacteria > Bacteroidota > Bacteroidia > Flavobacteriales_D > Crocinitomicaceae > Brumimicrobium. The sequence continues at coordinate 13,399 of CAZPDT010000026.1, read as the reverse complement.
AAATTATTAAATTAGCTTCGCTGAGCTCACAAGTTCGATTCATGAATAATGTGGGGTATGGCATTAACGCTTCATATTCGAGAATTAGTATGTCGTATATGGATAAAATTCCAATGCTTTTTTAATGCATTTTAATGCCATTTCAATCTCCTTTTTCTCAAGAACATAAGCCAATCGTGCTTCTTTTTTACCAAGCCCAGGTGTGGCGTAAAAACCACTTAAGGGAGCCATCATTACAGTTTGTCCTTTATAGTCGAATGATTCCAACAACCATTGACAAAAATGTTCGGTGTCATCGACTGGAAATTCTGCTACGCAATAAAAAGCACCCATAGGTTTTGGGCAACGAACTCCTTTTATTTTATTGAGTCCTTCTACCAATAAATCGCGACGTGATACATATTCTTTAGAAACGTCCTCAAAGTATTTTTCAGGTGTTGATAGGGCTGCCTCGGCAGCAATCTGCGAATATGTGGGAGGTGAGAGTCGGGCTTGAGCAAACTTTAATGCAGCTTGAATTAGCTTTGGATTTTTTGACACCAAAGCACCTATTCTTGCTCCACACATAGAATATCTCTTCGATACGGAGTCAATTAAAACAATATGGTTTTTAATTCCTTTGAGTGTCATTACTGAAGTGTGTTTTGCGCCTTCATAACAAAATTCGCGATATACTTCATCTGAGAACAAGAATAAATCGTGCTTTTTTACTATCGTTTTTAGCTGATCTAACTCCTTTTTTGAATACAAGTACCCTGTTGGATTACCGGGATTACAAATTAAAATTGCTTTTGTCTTTGGTGTTATTTTTTCCTCAAATTCAGATATTGATGGAAGTGAAAATCCATTGTCTATAGATGAGGTTACAGGGACAACATCAATTCCTGTTGAATTGGCAAAACCATTGTAATTGGCATAAAATGGTTCAGGAATGATAATTTCATCACCTTGGTTCAAGCAAACCGAAAAAGCAAACATGAGTGCTTCAGAACCTCCAGTAGTTACAATGATTTGGTCTGAAAATACATTGATATCATACTTTGCATAGTATGCTGCTAATCCCTTGCGATAAGATAAAAATCCAGCAGAATTGGAATACTCAAGTACTTTTAAATCGGCTTTTTTTACTGCATCTAAAGCTACTTTAGGTGTTTCAATGTCTGGTTGCCCAATGTTTAAATGAATGACTTTTTTTCCCTCTCTTTTAGCTGCTTCGGCAAATGGTGCTAATTTGCGTATTGGCGAAGAAGGCATACTGATTGCTTTTAATGATAATCCCGGCATCTTTCTATTGTATTAATTTGAGGTCAAAAATAATGAAGAGTTCTCTAATATAACCTGAATTATTCATGAGATTATTTTTAATTTTGGATAGAATTTAAAACTGCGCAATAACATCGCTCTATATCAGTGAGTTAAAGGAGTTGGCGTGAGGTGGAGATAATCCAATCATGAATCTTCGAAATAGCACAAACTTGGGATGGTCTAAAAACTAAATTCTACGAAGCATTTCCGGTTAAATTTATAACGTATTTTAAATCAATGAATTACACAATAGTAATGGTGTTGCTGGTCAACAATCTAAAAAATCATAAAAATTATTGAAATTGAATAGATTATCGTATATTTGTTTAAATTAAAAAATATAAAACAATGAAACACAAATTACTTTTAATTGCCTCTTTAAGTATAGGCATCTGTGCTCAAGCACAGTTTGACAATTCTAACGCTCCAGCTATAGGCGATCAAACTGGATATTTCGGTTTGGACAGTTTAGCCCCTGCTTATGATGGTACAACTGGTACAGGTGTAACATGGGACTATAGTGCTACACTGGGTATCGCCAATGAAACTCGAGAACTTTCTATTTTAGATGCTTCTACAGAAGATTCAAACGGTGATTTCCCAAGTTCAACACACGCTCAAAAATTAGAAGGTCTTTTGACTACATTTTATACAGGGGATGCTAGCGGAAGAATAAGTCAAGGAATTATCTTTCAAGATCCAACTTTAGGAAGTGTCGTTGCTACATTTGAAAATGATGATGAGCAACTTTATACTTATCCTTTTGGTTTAGGTTCAACGATAGATGATACTTATAGTGGAACCTACAGTACCGTTTATCTTGGAATGCCTGTTTCGGGAGCTCTTAATGGAGTTTTTAATGCAACTGTAGACGGTAAAGGGACTTTAAAGTTGGCAAATAATGAGTATACTGATGTGTTGAGATACAAATTGATAGATACTGTAAATATAACAAATGTTCCTGTTCTTAATAATCTAGTGATGATACGGGTTCAATATGAATATTACGACCATAGCACAGATAATTTGCCTATTTTTATTCATACGACTGTAGTTCTAAGACAACCTGGAGAGCCAGCACTTTCTAAGCAGTATTCAGTACTTAGTATTGAACAACCGTCTGAATTTTTAGAGCTTGCAGAAAACGAAATGGATGCAACTTCTGTTTATCCGAATCCAGCACTTGAGGAACTTAATATTCAACTGCCTTCCTCTGTTCAGTCAGCCGATATTCAAATAACTGACGCTCTCGGACGTCGAGCAATGAATACAGTTGTAACAGCTGGAATGAAAACGATAGATGTTTCTTTATTAAACAAGGGTGTTTACTTTGTAAATATTTCTAATGGAGTGCAATCTTCTATACAACGTGTAATTATAAAATAAGTACGTTTTTTAATATTGCGAATTCTAGCCACACAATTTATTTTGTGTGGCTTTTTTAATTTATATAAAAAATAATTTTATATTTGGTTGAAATATAAAACATACAAATATGAAACAAAGTATACTTTTAGTTGCTTCTTTATTGTTAGGTATTGGAGTGAATGCCCAATTTACAGAAAGCAATGCGTCTCAAATAGGAGATCAAGAAACGCTATTCTTATTGGATAGTTTTGCAACAGATTATGCATCTGAAGTAGGTGCGTCGGCAACTTGGGATTATAGTGCAACAACAGGCTACAATAGCACAACCCGAACAGGTGAGGTGAAATTGCCGAGTGCAACAGCGAATGGAAGTAGTTTTACGAATTCAGAAAAGGCTTTTGGCTTAGAAGGACTCTTGATGAGTTATTTAACCAATGATGCCAGTGGGCAGAAAAGCCAAGGATTCTATATGAATGATGCCACTGCAGGTGAGCTTCTCGCTGTATTTGGAGCCAATGAACAAGATCAATACCATTACATTATGAATTTGAATGACAACTTTATGGATCACTATAAAGGGACATTTGATTTGGATAATCCTTTGATTGGACAGGTTTCTGGAACAATTGAAGGAGATGTCAAAGTGGAAATTGATGGACAAGGAGATTTGATACTTGCCCAAAATACGTATTCTAACGTGTTGAGATATAAGCTTACGGATACGTTTGATTTGTCTTTCTCAGTTCCCCCTGGAATTCCTTTAGAAATAAACGTTAAACGCGTACAGTATGAATATTATGATTTTACAAAAGGTAGATTGCCTATATTCATTCATTCAACGCTTAACATTACACCTCCATCAGGAATGGGAATGGCACCCACAGTAAATACAATTGTTTTAAGTTTGGAGGATCCGGATGCTTTACCAGCGGGACTCTCTTCTCATTTAATTGAAGAAACCTTGGTTTATCCCAACCCTGCAAACAAAAAATTGACTGTAGAGTTGCCTTCTTCAATGAAATCTGCCTACATTGTTATTAATGACGCTTTAGGTCGTGCAATATATAATGAAAGATTTGATTCATCATTGAATACCATTGATGTTTCTCAATTTAATAAAGGTGTTTATTTTGTTAAAATTAATGATGGAATTCAATCAATAATTAAACGAATTGTTGTAAAATAAACGCTTAATTTTATTTAATTTGTAAAAGGCCTTTCTTCAGATGAAAGGCTTTTTTTAGTTTTTTATAAAAAATAATTAACTTTGCTTTAAATTTTTTTAAAACATTACATACCAATTGATTAATAATTATTATAAAATGATAGATATGAAAAAAACTGTACTTTCAATGTTGGCTTTATTTTTTGGAATTGGTGCTCATGCACAATTTGCAGAAAGTAATTCACCGTCCATTGGTGACCATTTGACCTTGTTCCTACTTGATTCTAACGCAACAGCCTATGATGCAGAAGTTGGTAGTAACGCAGTGTGGGACTACAGCACAACTACAGGGTACAATGGTGAAACCCGAGAACTTAAAATTTCAGATGCTGCAGATACTTCAGCTGGGGGGACATTTAGTACTTCAACGGAAGCTTTTGACATTGAAGACTTCTTTATTTCTTATATGACCAAAGATGCTTCTAAAAAGGAAAGTCAAGGCTTTATATTTAACGCAGAAGGGATTGATGCTGGGATTGTTATTGCAAAAATATTTGATAGTATTCCCGAACTTCTTTTTACCTATCCTTTTAATGTTGGATCAGTTGCCACAAGCAACTTTGGAGGTGTAGTCACTTTAGATTTAGGAGGTGGCCCTGTAGATGTAGGTCTCGTTGGTAATTCATATACAACTGTTGACGGGGAGGGAACATTAAAATTAGCTACAAATGATTATTCTAATGTTTTAAGATATAAACTTATTGACACAATGGGTATTATTCTTGACACAATAACAAACCAAGATCCTGATGTACAGATTGTTCGTGTACAATATGAATACTATAAGCATGATTTGAGCAACCTTCCTATTTTCACATATACGGATGTTGCCTTTAAATATGTTGGGGATACTGTCAATATAGGTCGTTTGACAATTGTGTTAGGTCTTGACGATCCAACGGCAAGTCTTTCTAAAAATGTATTGCAAGCGACTAAAATTTATCCTAACCCGACAGATTCAAAATTGAATATTCAATTGCCTTCTTTAATAGAAGATGCAAATATGGTTATTACAGATGTTCAAGGTCGAGAAATTTATAAGAAAGCATTAAGTTCAATCGAAAATGTGGTTGATGTTACTTCATTTAAAAGCGGAATTTACTTTGTCAATATTAAAGATAAAGGATATTCTATAACCAAGAAAGTAATTATCAAGTAAAATTATTTTGAACAATTAATATAGGAAAAAGCATCAGGTAATTTGTCACAAGTTGTCTGATGCTTTTTTCATACTCGTCCAAAATTATTCTACTTTTGATACAATTTGATTAAAAAAATATACCTGAATTATGCGATTTCATACTCGAAAGTGGATCAAACCTGAGGACTTAAATCCCAATGGGACATTATTTGGAGGAAGGCTACTGGAGTGGATAGACGAAGAAGCAGCTCTTTATTCAATTATTCAACTAGAGAATCCTCGAACAGTTACAAAATTTATGAGTGAAATAGATTTTAAAAGTTCTGCACGGCAAGGTGACATTATAGAAATAGGAATTGAGGTTGTTCGTTTTGGAAAAGCTTCCTTAACATTATCTTGTGAGGTTCGAAACAAAATCACTCAAAAGTCCATCATTACCATTGAAAAAATTGTTATGGTAAGTATAGACAGTGAAGGTAAACCACAGCCGCATGGAAAATCTAGAGTCGAATTTGCCAAGGATCGCTTGGATTAATTGACTTAAATTTTCGGTTTAGAATTTAAATTCTATTCCTATACTTGGTAAAACAGGCAACTGATAAATTTTCTCATTTGTTATTCGATTAACATAGAAAATATTGTCTCTATCATAGATGTTGGTAACTCCTGCTTTAATTTGTAAACTGTTTTTGTTTTTGAATGTAAATCGTTTCTTAATGGTTACATCAAAACGGTGATAGGTGGGAAGTCTAGCTGAATTAAGGTCGCCCAATAATGTGTTCAGCTTTGATGGATTTGATGTTGTGTAATCAGTCGTTACGCCTTCAGTAAAACTCTCACCTTGATAATAGCCGTCTGTAGGCGTAAAGGGTAGACCTGAACCAAAGTTCCATCTAAAACTAATCTCTAAACTTTTGTCTTTAAGAAAGGCATAAGTTGCTACTAAATTAATGTTGTGTCTACGGTCAAATACAGGAACATATGATTCAAAACCATTCCATCGACTAGATTTTCCTAGCGAGTACACAGCCCATAAGAACAATCTTTTATTGTTGTATTTAAGCAATACGTCTACACCGTATGAAAAACCCGACTCTATAATAAAGTCTTTTTTATAGACATCGGCAATATTGTAAGTTTCTTTTGTATCGTCGTATAATTTATTCGTATTAATGTTTGCCAATTTAGGATAGTACTTATAATAACCTTCTACACTAGCTGTTAAGTGCTTGGTGATATCATATTCAATTCCAAAGATACCGTGCCATGCTGTTTGAATTCCATTTTTGGGCATGGTTTCTTTTCCATCAGGGTGGGTGAATTTTTCTTGTACATTAGTCGGCGCAGAGAGGAAACCATAAAAGAGGGTAACAACATCTTTATCTGAAGTTGCGGAAGTAAAGTTTTGAGAGTAATAGCCGCCCGATAAATTAAAGCGCAGGTTCTCTGTGGCATTTAATTTTATAGCAAGTCGGGGCTCCGGAACAGCGGTCGAGTAGGATGGATAAACCTGCAATCTAAACCCTGGATTAATAACCCATAAGCCTTTGACCAGTTTATAATCAACATAAGCACTTAATTCAGTATTGAAATTATCAAGACTTATCTTTCGCTTTACTTCATTGTAGGTTTGGAACTTTGTTGAGAATCCAGCAATATTGATTCCGTATGTTAGTTGAGAGTGATTTCGAAGGAAATAGGTAAAGTCAAATCCAAGATCAAATCCGGTAATTTTACTTTCTCGGGGTTCAGCACCTGCTTCTTCTTGGAAGAAAATTTCGTAGTTGGAAGCATTTAAATGTCCGTTGATGAGCATTGGAGTTGATGAGGGCACCAATCGGAAGTTAAGACCACCACCATAGGATTTCCAATTTAAATCTGCAATATTTGGATAGTTTACCGCATCGTTATTGCTAAATCCAAAGGCGGAGAACTTGCTTCCTTCAGGGCTTTTAATTGTGAATTTACCATAAATATCTGTAAATGAAAAAGGCATTCCATTGCCATCATTAACATAGGGGTAAACAGTTTCAGATGTATAGTTCAGCAAGGAATGTTTTGCAGAAAATATATAAGAGCCACCACTACCCGGAGCTTCTTTATTCTTCCATATAGGCCCTTCCAGAACCAATTTTCCAATAAAAGGAGAGGCAGAAACCAATCCGCTGAACTTATTGAGGTTTCCATCTCTATATGTGATGTCCATGATTGATGAAATTCGACCACCAAATTTAGCACCAAATCCACCTGTGTATATATCAGCACTTTTAATTAGATCAGTTTCAAAGACAGAGAAAAAGCCAATGGAATGGAAAGGGTTATAAATGGTCATTCCATCCAAAAGGATTTTGTTTTGAATCGGAGTTCCTCCACGGACATACAATTGACCACCTTGGTCTCCTGTACTGATTACACCAGGTGTAATTTCAAAAGCAGAAATAATATCATTTTCTGCACCAAAACTGGGGAGACGCTCAAGTCCTTTTTGGTCTAATTTATTAACAGAAATATCAATTTCTGTTCGCTTTGATTGATCTCGTCCCAATATTGAAACTTCCTCAATTTCCTTTACATCGTCACTTTTGTTGATACTGTAGCTTAGCGTTGTAATTTTCTCATTGCCTACATGGACGGTATCAATCAACTCGTCAAATCCAACACTGCGAATGTCGATGGTATAATCTCCGTTCGGCACTCCGCTAAATTGAAAAAATCCTTCTATATCTGTAGTTGTTCCTTTTGTTGATGCAGTCTCTTTGGCTTTTAAAGGTTTTAAAATAACTTTAACGTAACCTGCCCCTTCGCCATTGCTACTGTTGTATATAAATCCTCTTACAGTATAGCCTTTTTGGGCTAATAGTGTAGAAGTTAGTAGGATAAACAAGATAAATAAATATGACTTCTTCAAAATTCCAATTTTAAATGAGAAAATGTGCTGCATAGTTAATATTTTTTTGTGAATTTTTTAGGATAAAACTTTAAAATGTAGCTTTTGTTTATTTTAACCTACTATTTTCTTAGCTTGTTCCCAGTATTGATCCATTTGTTCTAAATCCATGGAGTCAAGACTCTTGTTTTCATCACTCAACAATTCTTCCATTTTCTGAAAGCGGTTGATGAACTTTCTATTTGTTTTTTCTAAAGCTAATTCGGGGTTTACACCAATAAATCTGGCATAATTGATCATTGAAAAAAGAACATCTCCAAATTCTTCCTCCATTTTAGACGAATTATTTTCAACCTCAATTTGAAGTTCTTCAACTTCTTCTTTTACTTTTTCAATGACTTGCCTCCTGTTGTCCCAATCAAATCCAATTCCTTTTACTTTTTCTTGTATTCTTGAAGCTTTAATTATGGAAGGTAGGGAGTTTGGAACACCTTGGAGTACTGATTTTTTCCCCTCTTTCATTTTTAACCTCTCCCAATTGCGCTTTACATCTTCTTCATTTTGAGCAACTGTATCGCTATAAATGTGTGGGTGTCGATGTACCAATTTATCACAAATACCATTCAATACATCAGTAATATCAAACGCTTTTTGTTCACTGGCAATCTTACTGTAAAACACCATGTGCATCATTACATCGCCAATTTCGCCTTTGAGTTCCTGTAAATCTTCGTTTATTATAGCATCAGTCAATTCATAGGTTTCTTCAATGGTAAGGTGCCGCAGAGATTCAAAAGTTTGTTTTCTATCCCATGGACATTTCTCTCGTAAATCATCCATTATATTTAAAAGTCTTTCAAATGCCTTTAGTCGTTTATCCATTGTATTTTTTTTGCAAAAATAACAGTAAATATTGCGGTTTCAAATCTTAAACTGAACTATTCATTGCATTTTGACAATCTTGCTGCTTTACTTTGGACTTGTAAGCAGAACGTATACATCTTCTCTCCCCAAATCAACAATCTCCAATCTAAAATCTCCCATCTAAAATCAAAAATAATCTTACGCATAATGTGGGTTAAAATAAAAATTAGATATTTGTAGAAAATTCAATCGTTTACTATTTCATTGGGGAAGCATAGAAAAATAATATTTGCAGGACTGGCTTTAATGTTTATCTTTCATTCGCATAGACTTCACAGTCAGGAGAGAAACATTGGATTAACCCTTGAGCCAGAAGTTGGAGTTTTAATTTCACATCGGGCCACTATGGGGCATTTGATACAACATCATTCTTATGGGGCAGAGTTAGGAGTTGTTTTACAAACAGATGGAACAAAACAATGGCACCATGATTTTAATTTTCCAGAAATTTCTTTCAATGCATTTTATATGAATCCTGGCAACGAAGAAATTATTGGTCATGCCATGGGGGGGGCAGGAGGAATCTATCTTCCTTTCTTTAGAAATAAGGGATGGAGTTTTGGTGCAAAATTTGAGATTGGTTTAGGTTATGTTACCAAGCACTATGATTTAATCGAAAATCCAAAAGATAACGCTATTGGTTCTCATCTTAACAGTATGGTTCGATTGGGTTTTCGATTTGAAAAACAATTTAAACAGCAGGCTGTAGGGTTCAATATCAGTATGAGTCACATGTCAAATGGAGCAATAAAATTACCCAATTTAGGACTTAATTTACCATTTATTGGAGTTCATTATTCTTATTACTTACGCCCTTTGCATTTTGAAGATACTGCCCGTATAAAAAAAGTAGGACAAAAACTTAAATCTTGGCGATTTTACACTCAATTAATCGCTTCTACCAAGCAAATCTATCCGACAGGAGGCAGCAACTATGGTGTAATTGGTTTAACCAATTATGTCCATTATCGAGTGGGTTTGAAGTGCATTATCGAAGGGGGAATAGATGTCATCTATAACCAGTCAATTATAAGAGATGTGGAAGGAGATTTCGGACCTGAAAAAAACTTACAAGCTGGAGCTTATCTCGCTTATGTACTGCCCATTTATCGTTTCCAAATGTTTGTTGGGATGGGGGCATATTTTTATAACCCGGTGAGTGAGCACGGAATGTTTTATCATCGTTTTGGAGGAAGATTCCAAATTTATAAACGGTTGTGGGCAAATATATCGATAAAGGCACATTGGGCAAAAGCAGATTATTTTGAGTATGGATTAATATATAGATGGTAATGAAAAACACAATATTATTTTTAATTCTTGCTATTGGATGCTTTGCATGCAGTAAAAAATCAGCTTGCTTTAAAACAAAAGGCGATATAATTACGACAGAAGTGCCAATCGATAATGAATTTGATTCTCTAATTCTATATGATGATCTCTACTATACCTTGATTCCTGGAAAAGAATCAAAAATTATATTAACAGGCGGGGAGAATCTTCTGCCGTTTATTGATTTGGAGTTGGGCGATAATAAATTAACCATTCGAAATGGAAACAAATGTAAGTTTCTAAGGTCCCTAAAAAATAAAATTTTTGCTTCGATTTATGTTGATTCAATTACTTATTTGGAATATTATGGTTCGAGGGGTTTAACTAATACAGAAACATTACACGGAACTGAATTCCGCATGTTTATTACTGATGGTGCTGGGGAGGTTGATTTGAGTTTAAATAATAGCTATACCTCTGCGGCAGTAACTTATGGCGTAGGAAATTTTAAGCTTAGTGGACAAACAGCAGTTGCTTTTTTGAGTTGTTATGGTAATAGTTATTGTGATACAAGAAACTTTAAAGTAACGAACAGTATAAGCGTAACCTCCAACACACAAGCAGATATGCTAATTAATGCAAACAATGTATCATTGAAGGCAGTTATTAATCAGAAAGGAAATATTGGATATAAAGGCTCACCCGTCAGCAAGGATATTACTCAAAAAGGAGAAGGTCAACTTTTTCAAGTGAATTGATGGTCATTGGCCACGGCACTTTTCTTTGATTGTTATTATATCAAAATACTTCTATAATTAATTTGAAAATCAGCTCTTTACATCTGCTTTTTAAATAAAAGCCACAAGTTTTTTATAAAAAAGATGACAATTTTCTTTTTAACCTGAACGTTTTGTGTTAAATTGAGAGCATTATATCTAAAAATAAATAAACATGAAAAAATTATTACTTATTGGAGCCATGATTCTATTTGGAACTTCATTATTTGGACAAATATTTTCGGATAATTTCGATAGTTACAATGCTGGCGATTATTTAGTCAGTTCTAATCCTGCGGATTGGGACACCTGGACCGGCGGAGCTGGAGGAAGTAGTGAGGATGCAAAAATATCCTCGAATCAAGCAGCGAGTGCACCAAATTCTCTTCATTTAATGTCAACTTCAGCGCAAGGAGGTCCATCAGACATTATTCTGAGATTTGATCAAATTTATACCAGTGGAGACTTTACCTTGGAAGCGAATTTCTTTGTAGAGAACAACAAGGGTGCTTATTTTAATTTACAACAAGACCATACACCTGGTAATGTTTGGGCATTAGATTGTTTTATGCTGAACAATGGAACACTTAAGTTTTCAAATAGCGGGACAACGATGTTGCAATCGACTTATCCTACGGGACAGTGGTTTAATTTAAGAATGGAAATTGATCTCACTTCAAACAATTGGGAAGTATTTGTTGATAATGTAAGCATTGGAACTTTCTCTAATCCTGTAAATTCTATTGGTATTTTGGATTTGTATCCTGTAAATTCAACGTCAGAAGGCGGGAATGGACAGTCTGAATTTTATGTTGATGACATAAGTTATAATCAAACTCCAGCCTCTTTACCTCCAGTTAATGCAGGAGTTATTTACGTCGGTCAAGTTGATGGTATCGCAGGACAAAGTCAAGAAGTTGTGGCAAAAATTAGAAACTTAGGAATGAATGACATTACTTCTTTTGATTTGACTTATGAATATGCAGGAGGAACACCTGTGCTGGAAAGTGTGAATTCTATTAACCTGTCTTCATTAGATATTTATGAGTATACATTTACAGCACCAATAACTTTGCTTTCGGGAAGTAATCCTTTAAAAGTTACTGTATCAAATGTAAACTTAGGGGGGCAAGATGGGGATGCATCAGATGATTTTAAAGAGATTGTTGTTGATCCTGTCATACCAGGAACAGGTAAAATTGTTGTGGCAGAAGAGGCAACAGGGACTTGGTGTCCATGGTGTGTTCGAGGAACTACATTTATGGAATATATGGATGAAAAATATGAAGGATATTGGGCAGGGATAGCCGTTCACAATAATGATCCAATGACCAATACAGTATATGACGCAGGAATAGGAACAAAAATACAGGGTTATCCTAGTGCTCTTGTGGACAGGTTGCCAGCAATTGACCCCTCAGGAGTAGAAGAGGATTTTTTAACACAAATTGTTAAACAACCTAAAGCCGTTATTACTAATGGTGCAAGTTTTAACAGTGGAACGAGGGAGTTGGAAGTAAGCTTAACTTATAGTTTCTCCTCAAATATATCTGGAAACTGGAAAGTTGCTTGTGCATTGTCAGAAGATGGTGTTACAGGGACAAGTTCAGGGTATGCCCAAAGCAATGCTTATGCTGGAGGAAGCAACGGAGAAATGGGTGGCTACGAATTGTTGCCCAACCCAGTTCCTGCTTCTCAAATGGTGTATAATGGAGTGGCAAGAATGATTGCACCTTCTTTTTCTGGTGATGGAACGTTGCTTCCTTCAAGTTTAAATGCAGGCGATGAGTTTACTGTTTGTTTTACATTTACATTGCCTGCCAATTGGGACGAATCAAATATGCACATTATCGGTATGTTGATTGATCCATCGGGAAAGATTGATAATGGTGGTTATTCAACTATTGCTGAGGCTGAAGCAAATGGCTTAAAGGTTTGTAACAGTACGCTAAATGTTGGATCAACTCCTGCTCAAACACCTTCATTTAATTTATATCCCAATCCAACAGATGGAATGGCTTATATTAAGGTTGATAACTCTAAAAATGAAGAGGTAAAAATAACGATTGTTGATTTGACAGGGAAAGTTGTAGCTGATCGTACTTATTCATTGAAGCAGGATGTATTGCTTCCTATCAATACAAATCAGTTTGATAAAGGAACATATATTGTTCGCCTTCAAAGAGGTGATTCTATAGAACAGAAGAAACTGATTGTTCAATAAAACACCGATCCAGGGACTTTTTCCGATTGAGACTAAATTTTAGGGTTAACTGTTGATTAAATATTGACAGTTAACCTTTTCTCTTAATCAATGGTTGATAGAATCCATTGACTTTATTGTTGATGATTTCAAAGCCTTATAGTCCTTTAAAGAGTTCTGTTAGGTTTCGGAAGCCATAATTTCGGGTAGTATTCAAAAAAGACACACTTTTTTGAATACTACCTCGGTTCACCAATCTTAAAATATAAAACCACTAACGATTGATAGTTATATGTTT
>CAZPDT010000025.1:0-28828 GCA_964585545.1 uncultured Fluviicola sp. | reverse complement strand
TTTGTAAACTCTTCATACTTACATGTGTGTATATTTCAGTGGTTCGACTGCTCCCTTTGGAAATGCTTGAAATTTTTATACCCTAAAATTAGGTTACAATCCCGAACCATAAAAACTCCTCTGCTCCCCAAACCTATTACCATTTTAGCTTTTCATAACAAAAATATCTGAACCGAGCTTGCGAGCTCAACGCAGTTAATAGTCTGGGTTAATTATAATGACCATCACAAGTAGTATCTTCTGATCTCTTCTCTTTTTAACTGTTTATCTATCTTAACTTTCCCGCAATAAACGCCGTTGTCCATGCAGCCTGAAAGTTATAGCCTCCAGTTATCGCATCAATATCCAACACTTCTCCAGCAAAGTATAATCCAGGTACCACTTTACTCTCCATCGTTTTGGTATTGACACTTTCCAAACTAATGCCTCCACAAGTCACAAATTCCTCTTTAAAGGTGGTTTTTCCACTTACAGTATAGATGTCATTTGAAAGGATTTCCACGATTTTATGGATGCCTTTTTTTCCAATCTCGTCCCACTTCTGATCTTCAGGAAGTTTTATTTTCTCAAGTAGAAAAAGCCACAATCTTGAAGGAAGATCGAAGGGCCGTATGTTTTGAAGTTGTTTCTGTCCATGTTCTGTTATGATAGTTGCAATAGTTGACTTTACAACTTCTTGACTTTGTTCATTTGTCCAATTGACCTGCAAATTAAATTGATAATCTTTCTTCGCCAAGCATCTCGCTCCAAAGGAAGAAAGTACAAGAATAGCTGGCCCACTCATGCCCCAATGTGTAATCAACAAAGGACCATTACCTGTTAGTTTCTCTCCTTGGATTCTTGTGATGACATTTTTTACTGTGACCCCCATTAGTGTCTTTATCTTTTCATTAGGCATATTAAAGGTAAATAAACTGGGAACAGGAGGTTTTATATTGTGTCCCAATTCGGCAAGCCATTGCAATCCTTTTATTTTTGGACTTCCGCCTGTGGCAACAATAATTCGATCATAAAAACTGTTATGGATAGCGTCAAAAAAAATCCGAAACCCCTCTTGATAGGGTACTATTTTTTTAGCATTAGTTTCAGTTTTTACTGATATACCTAGTCGGTCGGTCTCATGAAGAAGGCAATCAACAATTGTTTGAGCATCATCAGAAGCAGGAAAAACCCTTTGGTCGTCTTGAACATATAGTTTTACGCCACGCTCCTCAAACCACGCTCTGATATGGACTGTATTGAATAGGGGAAATAATTTTTTAAGTTGTTTTCCACCTCGTGGATATGCTTTACTGAGTTCAGAAATTGAAGAACAAGCATTGGTAACATTGCATCTTCCTCCACCAGAAATCTGCACTTTAGACAAAAGTTTCTTGGTCTTTTCAAAAATAACAACTGTACTTTCAGGATGATTTATTTTTGCTTGAATCGCTGCAAAAAAACCTGCTGCTCCACCACCTATAATTCCTATTTTCATATTGTTAATTGTACAAACAGGGGCAAATTGAAAAACATATATTCTGGGTTAATCAATTCTTAAACCAATATCTTGTATGTTTTCTATCTCTTCCTGTTGTGTAGCATTCGTAATTTTAAATATGTACTCTCCTTTAATCGGGAAAGGTTTAGAATCAAATCGGAAACGGCTTTCAACTAAAGAGCCAGAAACACGGCCTATCCATGATCCGTCGGGATAAGCCAAAGGAATTTTTTCTGCCACCTTAGAGGTTGTGCTATCGGGTGCAGTCACCATGATGTAAATCCATAAATTAGAATAGGCGTATTGTGTTGTTGTTCTCACTGTTAGAATGAAGTCATGGTTGATGGTGTCTTGCACATTTATTTTAAAAACAGCAGTGTCTTTTTTCGACCAAGTTCCATTCTCAAAATCGTGTACATCATCAAATAAAGTATTGTCTTTACAGCTTTGAAAGAGTACACCAATGAGTAAAAGCGTTAAAAAAGAAAAATAGCTAAGATTTTTTTTCATTGTTTTTCCCTTTGTTATTATTGTTTTTAGAAGTACTTGATGGAGATGAACTTTTATTGCCCTTTCTTTTTTTTCTCTGTCCCGAACCTTTGGAGTTCTTGTTGTTCTCTGGTTCTTTCTTCTGTTTTGAACTGCTAGGCTTGTTTTTATTACTGGGTTTTCGTTTTTTACCTTTTCGTTTTTTCTTCCGTTTAAACTTATCGTCAAACCGGTTTAAATCATCTTGTCCAACAACATTTGAATAATCGGTAGTGTTTACCTCTAGATTTCTTTCCATAAAATCTTGTAGGTCGTCTGGAAACATTTTCTCTTTATTTAATGCAATAATTTCTTTTACACGATCTGGAGATAATGTAACCAAAGAGGGTGGATTATTGTCTTCTGTTTGATATAAATACCACATTAATTGCTTAAACACATCGGTTTTGATATGTATACCTGTTCCCTTTTTGGATTTAAGTTTAATTTCTGTAGAGGGAAATTCTTTTAACGCCTCAATATACATATCGAGTTCATAGTTCAAACAGCATTTTAATTTACCACATTGACCTGCTAATTTTTGGGGATTTAACGACAATTGTTGATACCGTGCTGCTTTTGTGCTCACAGAACGAAAATCAGTCAGCCAAGTTGAACAGCACAACTCACGACCACAAGAGCCAATGCCACCAAGACGTGCTGCTTCTTGACGAGATCCAATTTGTCGCATCTCTATGCGCACTCTAAACGCTGAGGCCATATCTCGAATTAATTGACGAAAATCGACTCTTCCTTCAGCGGTATAATAAAATGTCGCTTTTGTACCGTCACCTTGAAATTCAACATCGGAAATCTTCATCTCCATATTCAATCGAATTGCCATTTCTCGGGCTTTATGCATTGTTTCGTCTTCTCGTTTAGTTGAAGCAACCCACTTGTCGATATCCTTTTGTGAAGCATGACGAATTACTTTCCGTGCTTCATGTACCTTAAAATTTGGCTCTTTTTTCTGTAACTGTATTCTGGAAAGTTCTCCTGTAACTGAGATTACACCGACATCGTATCCTGATTGTGCTTCTACAACAACAACATCTCCTACATTTAAATCAAGTCCTTTTAAATTTCTAAAAAACGACTTTCGACTATTTTTAAATCGTATCTCAACTATATCGAAACTGCTTTTTTGATTGGGCAATTGCATATTTGCCAACCAATCAAAAACGCCTAATTTATTGCATCCTCCAGAACTACAGGTACCGTTATTTTTGCATCCGCGAGGCACTCCGCCTTCTCCGGAACCACAACTTGAACATCCCATAGTTATATATTATATTTCTTCAAAAGTAATAAATATCAATGATAAGAACGAATAAGGCAATGTTAAAATTGCAGGTCTTTTTATTTAATGATTACGAACCTTTATTCCGAGGATGATAACTTAAAATCGCTTCTCTAATATATGATTGGTCAAGATGGGTATAAATTTCAGTAGTTGTGATGGATTCATGTCCCAGCATCTCTTGGATTGCTCTAAGATTGGCACCGCCTTCGATTAAATGTGTAGCAAATGAGTGTCGGAAGGTATGTGGACTTACTTTCTTTTTTAATCCAATGGACGCCGCTAGATTTTTTACAATTGTAAAAATCATAACACGGGTTAATTTTTGACCTCTTCGGTTAAGAAATACATAATCTTCATGACCTTCTTGTATTTTCATCTGTCGGCGCGTGCCTTCAACATAAAGATTAATTTCTTTCTCTACAGTATCGCTCACGGGAACAAGGCGTTCCTTATTTCCTTTACCGATTACACGTATAAAGCCTTGTTTAAAAAATAAGGTAGAAAATTTGAGATGTGTGAGTTCACTAACCCTTAATCCACAGCTGTACAGGGTTTCTATTATGGCTTTATTGCGGTGACCTTCAGGCTTACTTAAATCAATGGCGTTCAACAAGGCATCAACTTCCTCAATACTCAGAAAAACAGGTAATTTCTTTCCTATTTTGGGCAACTCTAACAACTCACTTGGATCGTCTTTTCTTATATCTTCGAGAATTAAAAAATCAAAAAACTGTTTTATTCCACTGATTACCCGAGCTTGTGAACGCGCCGATAAACCAAGATTATACAACTCCGAAATAAAATTTTTTAAGTCTTTTAATTTAATATCAGTCGGTGTTATCTCGAGCGGTAAACAAAAATCAATTAATTTTTCAATATCTTGTTGATAGGCAAATATTGAATTTTCAGCCAAGCCGCGTTCTATCTTGAGATAGTTAATGAAGTCTTTTCTATATGTTGCCCAATAATCCATTCTAAAGCAATTTTACGGATTTTTTGATGAATAATGCTGGATAAGGCAGAAATTTATTACTATTGTAATGAACTCAAAACAGGAGTATGGATATCTTAATTATTAACGGTCCTAATTTGAATCTTCTTGGAGAAAGAGAACAAGCCATCTATGGTACACGTACGTTTAATGAATTCATGCAGAATCATCAGCATAAAAAGGTTAGACTAAGTGTTTTTCAAAGTAATTTAGAAGGAGAAATTATTAATGCACTGCAGGAATCAAATGCAGATGGTATAATTTTGAATGCTGGAGGCTACACCCATACTTCAGTAGCCATTCGAGATGCTGTTGCGGCAATCTCTGTTCCTGTTGTTGAGGTGCACATTTCCAACATCTCAAGTCGAGAAACTTTCCGTCATGATAGTTTAATTAGTCCTGTAGCAGAAGGATGTATTTTTGGCTTCGGATTGAACGCTTATTTATTGGCCATACATTATTTTTCAGATCTAAGTCACTCCAATTAAATCTAACGTCTCTTTTGAGGCAATTTGCTCAGCTCTTTTCTTTGTAC
Source organism: uncultured Fluviicola sp. (assembly GCA_964585545.1). GTDB lineage: Bacteria > Bacteroidota > Bacteroidia > Flavobacteriales_D > Crocinitomicaceae > Brumimicrobium. Next base: position 23,991 of record CAZPDT010000025.1, on the reverse strand, counting down.
TTCCAACGCCTCGTCCATAAGGAATTGAATTGATGCAAATCTCAACCTCATACCTCCACTTTCCTTCTATTATTTCTTGTTTAACTGGTTTAAACTCCATATTTAATCGATTCTTTTGTGCCAGAATAAAAAGCTTACTTTTAAAGTCAATTTCTTGTTTTAACAATGAAGGCAAATCAATATAGTTTCGAATGATTGTATGGAAAACGGAATTTTTAACAGCAACATATCCAGAATCCATGTAAATGGCGCCGATGATTGCCTCAAAAGCATTTCCTTCTAGTGTTGCTATTCGTATCCCTCTTCCTTCTTGGTATATCAAATAATCAGACAAGCCCATTGCTTGAGCTACTGCTGCCAAGTTTTTCCTATTGACTATTTTTGATTTAATTTTTGTGAGGTCTCCCTCATCTTTTTCGGGGAATTTATTGTACAAATAATCTGCAATTACAGCATCTAAAATTGTATCACCAAGAAACTCAAGCCGTTCATTTGAGATGAGTTTTTTAGAGGTATTGGCTATGGATTTGTGGGTAAGAGCAATTTTAAAAAGAAGCAGTCTTTTAGGTCTATACCCAAACTTTTTAATTAAAAACCGAATGAGTTCAAGATCTTTTTTGCTTTTTTTATTTGAGCGGAATGAAAACCAATGTTTCAAAGCCTTTTATTTTAACTTTCTAAATATTACCGAGGTATTGTGACCACCAAATCCAAAGGTATTTGATAGCGCTACGTTTATGGTTCTTTTTTGAGGTTCATTAAAAGTGAGATTGAGTTTGCTGTCAATCTCTGGATCATCAGTAAAGTGATTAATAGTAGGAGGAACAATATTGTGTTTTATAGACAAGATACAAGCGATAGATTCAATAGCCCCTGCTGCTCCTAATAAATGACCAGTCATCGATTTTGTAGAGGAGATATTTAAGTTGTACGCCTTTTCACCAAAAACTTGTTTTATCGCTTTAATTTCTGCCTTATCTCCAAGGGGAGTAGAGGTGCCATGAACATTTACATAGTTTACCTCTTCAGCATTCATTTCTGCATCTTCTAAAGCCTTAATCATTACATTTTTAGCCCCCAATCCTTCTGGATGAGGTGCTGTAATATGATAAGCATCACTAGACATTCCTGCTCCGACTACCTCAGCGTAAATTTTTGTGCCTCTTTTAACAGCGTGTTCATATTCTTCAAGGATAAGTGCCCCAGCACCTTCTCCAAGAACGAAACCATCTCTGTCTTTATCAAAAGGACGCGACGCTGTTTCAGGAGAATCATTGCGCATAGATAAAGCACGCATTGCGGTAAAACCACCAACACCCATAACTGTTACAGCTGCTTCAGATCCTCCAGATACAATAGCATCAGCCTTGCCCAAACGGATAATATTAAAGGCATCAATGATGGCATTGGTAGAGGAAGCACAAGCCGAAACTGTAACATAATTAGGGCCACGTAACCCATATTCCATAGAAATATGTCCCGCAGCAATATCCGCTATCATTTTCGGAATGAAAAAAGGATTGATTCGCGGCGTACCATCACCTTCCATAAAACCTTTGTGTTCTTCCTGAAAAGTTTGAATACCGCCAATGCCTGACCCCCAGATTACACCAATACGATCCAAATCTGGAGCCGATTCCATTAGCTTAGAATCAGCCATGGCCTCCATTGAGGAAACCATGGCGTATTGAGAAAATCGATCTAATTTCCTAGCTTCTTTTCGGCCAATAAAATCTGTAACATTGAAATCTTTCAATTCACAAGCAAATTGTGTTTTAAATTTAGATGCATCGAAATGAGTAATAGGTGCTGCACCACTTTTCCCAGAAATTAATCCGTCCCAATACTCCTCAAGAGTATTTCCGATTGGGGTTAAAGCACCCATTCCTGTTACAACAACCCGTTTTAGTTTCATACGGTTTATCTCAATTTAAAATTACAATTTGTTGCTTTGATTTGTTATTGCTTACTTGGCGTTTTCTTCAATGTAAGCAATTGCTTGACCTACAGTTTGGATGTTTTCTGCTTGATCATCTGGAATCGCAATATTGAATTCTTTTTCGAATTCCATAATTAATTCGACTGTATCTAGAGAATCTGCTCCTAGATCATTGGTAAAAGAAGCCTCTGTTGTTACTTCTGCTTCTTCTACTCCTAACTTATCAATAATAATTGATACTACTCTTGATTTAATATCAGACATTTTTCCTATTTTTAAAAGGTTAATTCAGTTTGCAAAGAAATAATTATTGTTTTGAATTTCAAAATTAAATTATAAAATAATCATTTATTCGACTGATTTCACCTCGAGTTTACTTGTTTTTAGTCTTTTACGTTAATTTTTGATTAAAAATATGGTCTAAATATAGCAAAAATATATCGATATCTAATGATTTCTTACTTTCCTCTAAAAAAAATACCTTTGTAAAAATTAAAAATATGAAAATTCGTTCTGCTGAATTTGTGATAAGCAATACTGATGTGAGTAAATGTCCAACTGATTCATTTCCTGAATATGCCTTTATTGGAAGATCAAATGTAGGGAAGTCTTCTTTACTGAATATGCTTACTCAACAGAACAAACTGGCAAAGACATCTGGTAAACCAGGGAAAACACAATTGATCAACCATTTCCTAATTAATGAACAATGGTACTTGGTTGACTTGCCTGGATATGGATTTGCTAAAGCATCAAAATCGAGTCGTAAAAAATGGAAGCAATTTATTGCAGATTATTTACTGAATAGAGAAAATTTGATGAATACTTTTATTCTTATTGACAGCCGACATGAACCCCAAAAAAATGATCTTGAGTTTATAGCGTGGTGCGGAGAAAAAAGATTACCTTTTTCTATTGTTTTTACCAAAACGGATAAACTGTCTAGGAATCAACTGCAAAAAAATGTATCATTATATAAAAATGAACTTTTAAAGTCGTGGGAAGAGCTTCCTCCTATTTTTATTTCATCAAGTGTTTTACAAAAGGGGAGAGATGAAATTTTAGATTATATTGGGGAAATTAATGACATGGTTACCTGAAATACAAGACAGCGGCCTTAACCCACATTCCAAGACAAAGAGGATTGTTATGTATTTCGAATTAAAAGAAGCGCTTTCTTTTATAAATTGATTTTCGGTAATCATCTAGCACCTCTGTACCATTTTTGATTCTAAATTTCCTAATCCATTTTTGGTAACCTTGACTCCTTTTTCGGTCAAATTCTTGGGAAAATAACGGGATAATAGCCAAGAAATGAACTTCTTTATCTTTAACTTCTAAAGGCTGGAGATGGTCTTCTAAGGCAATCGGTTCTGAAAGCATAAAATAACTTTGCTTCATTGTTTTGGAAATGGGCTTGGGTGGATTGCCATGGGCAATTGTGTGTCCGGGGCCATACCACGTTTGATTTTCAATAACATTCTTAACCAACCGTTGAACAATTTCCAAAGGCCAATTCATCTGTGGGTTTTCATAATCTTTAATGTCCCAATAACTGGGCAAACAAAAATAAATCTCGGTGGCTTCCCATGCTTTGTAGCGTTTTGGAACGGGCATTTTATAATCCGACAATCCATCCGTCATGATAATGCGCATTTGATTTTGTCGTGTAGTAACATCAATGTCTAACAAATGAATGTATTCATCTCCTCCTAAAGGAAATTCATTCACTTGGTTCTTTCCAAACCGTTTGTCTAATTGATTTTTTAATTCACTCATATGAGGACAATAAAGTTAGGGTATCCATTTAATGTTTTTAAAGTTGGGTTTACGTTTTTCTAAAAATGCGTCACGACCTTCTTTGGCCTCTTCTGTCATATAAGCCAATCGGGTTGCTTCTCCTGCAAAAACTTGTTGGCCAACCATGCCATCATCGGTTAAATTCATGGCAAATTTTAGCATTTTTATAGAAGTAGGCGATTTTTCTAGGATTTCTTGTGCCCAATCATAAGCTGTGCTTTCCAATTCTTTATGTGGAATTGCAGCATTAACCATGCCCATATCTACTGCTTCGTCTGCCGAATAATTCCTACCTAAAAAGAAAATTTCACGCGCTTTTTTCTGTCCCACCATTTTGGCCAAATAAGCAGATCCGTATCCACCATCAAAACTGGTGACATCGGCATCGGTTTGTTTAAAAAGGGCATGTTCTTTACTGGCTAAGGTTAAATCGCAAACAACGTGTAAACTGTGTCCACCGCCTACAGCCCAACCTGGGACAACGGCGATTACAACTTTAGGCATAAAGCGGATAAGTCGTTGCACTTCTAATATGTTTAAACGTGGCATGCCATCTTCTCCTACATAACCTGCTTTGCCTCTTGCTCTTTGATCGCCACCACTACAAAATGAATAAACACCATCTTTGGAAGATGGACCCTCTGCAGAAAACAAAACAACACCAATAGAAGTATCTTCTTGTGCATCTGAAAACGCTTGAAACAACTCCGTTACCGTTTTTGGACGAAAAGCATTTCTTACTTCGGGTCGATTAAATGCTATTCGTGCTACACCGTCTGATTTCTTGTAAGTGATGTCTTCAAATTCTTTTACGGTTTTCCAATTTGCTTTTGCCATAGTTGAAATTTTGGCGTGAAGTTAAGGAATTTAGAAGATAAATAAAGAGGACAAAAGATATATTATTTTAAAACATACTAATTTATAGTGCAACAAATTAAAATCAAATAAACATGGAAATTTATACAGGCTTTTTTCTCAAATTATAAACTAAATAACCATATATTAATGTGAGATTGATGAATAAATCGGGATAAGACATCAGGCACACAATCAATATATTTGATATCCGATTTTGAATCCAACAATTGCATCTGGACCAACTCTATTGCCTTCTTTAAATGGTGGTTCTAACCAGTTGTCTTTAGGCGTTACATATTCACCAGTCGTTGGATATGAGGTGAAAATTGTATTTACATAACGCATACCGAGTCCAACATATACATCAAGGACAATTTTTGGTTTTTTAAAAATATATTGAAATCCTATTTTCCCATTCACTCCAATAATTATTTTTTTTACACCCACAGTGGCCTTATAGGAATCAACTGCATATTTGTTGCCTGATAAGCTGTCTGTAACCCAGTTGTTTGAAAATCTTTTTGAGGTGTTATATTTTTTATATAGAGCGTGAATTTCAGGAGCAAAATACCACCTTCTTTTTTTGGTGTAAAAACGATTTTCAATTCTTATCCGATGTCCTCGGTCAAAGTGGTTTCTGAGTGAAATTTCGGGAAACATAATACCATATTCTATTTGAAAAGAATATTTCTTTTTGTAAAAAAATTCAGCGGCGAATTGAAGTGCTGAAGGACTCCCCAATAATGCTGTTGGTGTCAATTTGATTACAATTCCATTGTTTTGGTTTACGGAATCACTTTGAGAGAATGCAAATACAGATAAAAGAAGAAAAGCAAAAAGCAAAAAGGTTCTTCTCCTTATGTGTAAAGTAAGGATAGAATATATTGTTCTGCCTAAATTCATATCACAAGTAGATTATTTATAAAACAATACAGAAACATTTCCGTCTTTATCAATAACACCTCGGTACATGCCTTTAGTATTGAATTGCATGGTGTATTCTCCTTTTGTATTGAGCCCAATCATTCCACCATTGCCACCCATTTCAGCTATTTCTTTAAGGGTTTGTTGAACGGCTTGTTCTAAAGTCATATTTTTTAATTCTATAAGGTCAGATACCCGATGTGCCGCCACTTCTCTGATATAATATTCACCCCATCCTGTAGCGGAAATGCCTGCGGTTAAATTGTTGCAATATGTTCCAGCACCGATAATGGGAGAGTCGCCAATTCTTCCATATTTTTTATTGGTCATCCCTCCAGTTGATGTTCCAGCAGCCAAGTTTCCCTTTTTATCCAATGCCACACAACCAACAGTTCCAAATTTTTTATCTAAAGTGGCCCAATTTGGTTTTTTGGATGTGTTTTGGGTATTGTTTAATTGAGCTGATTGGCTTGTTTTATTGCTTAAGACATGTTGAAGGTAGTCCCATCTTTTTTGGGTGAAAAAGTAAGCAGTATCTACAATGGAACAGCCCGTCTTTTTAGCAAACTGATTTGCTCCCCTCCCTGAAAGCATAACATGTTCAGATTGTTCCATTACTGCTCGGGCCGCATCAATTGGATTTTTAACGGTTGTTACACCTGCTACAGCTCCAGCTTTTCGATTTCCTCCATTCATGATTGAGGCGTCCATCTCATTTTTTCCATTATGGGTAAAAACAGCACCTTTTCCTGCATTGAACAAGGGAGAATCTTCCATGATATTAATGGCTTTTTGAACAGCATCTATACTCGATTTTCCTTCTTGTAAAATGCGGTATCCTTCTTCCAAAGCTTCAGTTAATTTTGTGCGATAAGCCATTTCTTTTTCTGGACTCATGTTTTCTTTGAGAATAGTCCCCGCGCCACCGTGTATCACCAACACATATTTCTTCTTTGACGCTTGCGGTTCTCGGTTTTGTTGCTCAGAACAGCCCAGAATTGTAAACAAACATAAAGTTGCTATTAAAGTATTTTGTAGGTTTTGTATAAGCATTGTATTTTCTTATTAATTGTTGGCAAAATTTTACTACATACCTTGTTAATAGAGTTCCTCTGAGACTGACAAACCGAGAACAAGCGTTAAAACAATAGCTGCAATAGCAAATACAGAGGCTACATTTTCATTAAATGCGGTTAAAAAAATTGAACTGAAAATACCCAATAAAAAGCAAGCCAAACTAAATATTGACAATATTTTTTTAATATCATCAGAGGCCATAGAATCTATCTATTGATTACAATTTTTTGATGGCTCATGTCTCCGCTTGATGATTCTATACGAAGGATATAAGTACCACTTTCAAAATGAGAAACATCCAAACCTTCTTTAGGTTCAATCACTTTATTATTAATTAATTGCTTCCCATTTATACTCCATAGTGAAACGGATATTTTTCCAGCTACATCTCCTTTGAAATTGATTTTGTCATTAGCTGGGTTTGGATAAGTATGAAATGTAGTTTTTGAGAGTGTTTTTGTACCTAAATTGGTAGATTGGTATGTTGAGAAAAAGAGGATTGTTTGTGTAAAAGCCGGATTTACACAAGCCGCGTGATTATAATTAGAATTGAGATCAGTGGCTTGCACCAGGTTAGGGTCAGCACCCAAAGCGTACATCGTATCGATAGCTACAATACTGTTGCGATAAGGCACCTGATCATCTGCTTTACAGTATAAAATAAGCGTTGGAGATTTTGGCATCCAGTGGTATACATCATTGTCTCTTAGAATCTGATTGATAATATAGTTTGGATTGTTCTCGATTTGCAATAAAACACTGTCCTCAATCATGTTGTTAGCAGCTGCCGACCCATTATGTGCAATCAATGAATCGATTAATCTTGCATTGAGCGTTGTCAATCCAATATTTCCATCATAGTATTTTTGTATATCGGGAACATACGGTGCTTTAAAAAATGTATTAAGGTCAGTAAGCATTCCGTATACCTCATTCATTCCCAATATAGTATTGGGAATATAAGCAGGATAGGAGTAAGCAGAATCTACTAAAATTAAATCTCGCATTACGCCCGATAGGCTATAAGGCCCTGAATTGTGAGTTGCTGCAGTAACCGCACTGTCATTATAGGTTTCTTGCATGTACTTGTGAAAGGCCATAGATGCATACCCACCTTGAGAATAGCCTGTAACAAATAATTGGTCATTAATCAATACATTATTTGCTGGTGCCCATGCTCTAAAGGCTTTTAACATATCTTCCGTGGCAGAAGCAGATGTTGCAGCATGAACATAGGTTTGAAAACCACGACCATCTCCCATTCCAACATAATCTGGAAGCAGAGCAACGTAGCCCATACCTGAGAATAAAAGGCCTGCTTCACCCTCATTGCCTCCAGGCTGTCCATATCTCGAGGGAACACAAGTCTTACAATCAGAAGTACCGTGCTCATAAACCAAAACAGGATAAGTTGCCGTTGAATCAACTGGAATTACCAACAACCCCGATAAGGTGTCCAATTGGTTTTTAGCATCTACAGATGTATAAGTCATTTTATAATAATCAACCCCAGTTTGAATAAAAGGGAGACCAAACATATTGCTTATTTCATTTTTTGACTTTGACCCTTTATGTTCTACAGAAACAACATTTTGAGATAAAGAACTGGTTATAAATACCAATAAGCTAAAAAGAGATAAAATAATAGTGCGCATAGTTTAAATAATTTTAAAAGTTGTCCTTAAGTATACAATCAACTAAATTAATACAAAAAATAGAAAAAAAGTAAAATAAGCACAAAAGAATCAATTGGGCAGATTAAAGATCAATTTCTACTTTCCACCCTCGGTTCGTGGATGTACGGTAAAAATCAACGACTTCTTGAGCATTTTTAAATGTTGAGGCAAGATCAGTTATAGAGAGCTGTTGATGTTTTTCTTGAATACTTAAAGGGAAATTGAAGGTTAAATCATTTTGTTGTACATTTTCTAAAAACAACATCAATTTCCTTAACATTTCTACGCCTTCATTGTCTGAAATGGTAAAATTCTCGGAAGTTACACTGCGCACAAAGGTTATTTTAGCAATTGCTCGTGACATCAATACATTTAATCGGCGGTGTCCTTGCTCTTGATTGAGTGGACCAAAACGCATGTGGAAATCTCCATTTTCATTTTTGGCATAACCGAGACTGATGATGAGGTGCTCACATTGATCGCCTTGTACATTTTCTAACGATTGTACAAAAACGGTATCCTTTTCAGCCAATTGATCCAAGTATTTTGATGGAATCTGTTCTAAAATAGCATTGAGTTGGGTTTGACTAAAAGCAACGAGTCCGAAATTGAAGTCTTTATTGCGTATCTTTTGAATTAATATTTTCGCAACCAGTGTGGCTTCTTTTTCGTTTTTTCGATTTATAAAATTGCCGTCTGTGGTGATTAATTCTATTGGGTTCTCCTGTATTTTGGATACAGGGAAGGTTTTTAACTGATTGTCATAAAAATATTGGTTGCTGTAACCAATTAGTTGGGGATATTTCGAACGGTAATGGTGTGTTAAGAGTGTGTTTTCCCAATAAAAACTGGCGTGATGTAAAGCATCAGATTGTTGGAGTTCCTTTTTTTGAAAATAAAATTGAGGTGCCATTTGTTGTTGATCTCCAGATATTACAACCCGTTTGGAGCGTTGAACGCTTCCGATGACATGGCTCAATGGAATTTGACTTGCTTCATCAAAAATCCCCAATTCAAAAGTATAATCGATGGGCAAACTTTTGGCTACACTATATGGGCTACATAAAAACACGGGATGCAACAGTTGAATCCAATGTCGAGCATCGCCTTCTAATAATTCACGGACACTTGGAAAGACCCTCTTTTTGTCGAAGGCTTTCACCAATATAGATTTCCCTTTGCGCAATGCTTTTTTAAAGCTTTTTTCGTCTTCTGATAATTTACGTGCTGGAGTTTGCAGTAGTGTATGATACGCCTCGAATTTTGACTTTATTTCCTGCTGAATAGAAAGCGCAAAAGCATCGGCTTCTTTATCGAATGTTGCAATTATCTTTTCAACTTTTGAGATAATATCTTTTCCCTTTGTAGCTGATAATTCAGGGAATTGACCTTTAAAGTCTTTCCAATGGGAATTGAAAATTGCAGTTTCAGTTTCTTTTAAGTTTTTGGTCAATCGCAATGCCAACTTGACTTGTGGATCAATCTGATCGATTCGTGCTGAATTTTCAACCAACAGCGGAAGAATTTCATCTAGTGCTTTGATTTGTTCCTGTATTGGTTTTTCTTCTTGAAGATGAAAAAATGCTCGTAGATTTTGATGGATTTCTGTAAAGATTTGGACTTGATTTTTAATTTCCAGCCGTTCTTTTGGGGTCATTTGGAATAAGGCTTGCACATCGTTTTTATCCACTGAGTTGATGCGATTAATCGCAAAATGAATATGATTAAGCACCGCTATTTCATCTGGAATATTTTGTTTTATAAGCTTTTCTTTGGTTGAAATAAGTGCTCGTTTTATTGTGGTGAGTTCCATTAAATTCTCCAATGCCTTTTTTCCATCGACCATATTCAAATCAGTAAATTTCGATAGTTTTTTTCGGGTGAGGTAGGAATGAATATTAAATCGGTTGGTGTTCGATAAAACCTTAATGTATTCTTCTAATTCTGAAAGACTAAAATTTTTCTTCCAGTGTTTTTCCTCTTCTTTTAACAGTTCCTCCTTCTCACGTAGTATTTTGATTTTTTGATAATGGGTTAGAAAGAGCTTTTGAATTTTACTGTTTTCTTCAAACAATTGGATTGGAAGAGACTGATCATTGTAGTAAAACAAAGCAACCAAGCCAGATAATTTCATATTGTTTTGCAACTCTTTTGGCGTTAAAATGGAATTGGGCAATTTTTTTAACAACCGAAGCGTCTTTTGAATACCGCTTTCAATTTCTTGAATAGAGTGTTTTTGTGTATTCAAATTCAACCAACTGCCGTAAAGAGGAAAATGATTCTGTTGGAGTTGTTCAAGCAGAACTTTTTTCTTGTTCCATTCTGGTAAGGTTGGTTTTTGCGAGAGGTATACGACTTTGTTGTCTAAAGTAAACTCACTTTTAAATGTAGAGAAAGCAACGCCACCGATTAAGTCTTTTTGGCGCAATCGCTCTAAAGTGAAATCCAATCCTTGTTGCAACATTTCCGATTGTTCACCAACAGAAATATAATTTTTGGGCAGGGTGTCGAGAAATTTCCATGTGCGCTTTAACGATCGAACAAAGTGCTTTGACTTCAATTCATGGTGGTAAAGCACACAAAAATATTCCAGTCCTTTTTTCTTTAGTTGGTCGTAGATAACTTGTAAAGCCACCGATTTTTCGGCTACGAGAAGGGTATTTTTTCCTGTTCCCAATATTTTCCCGATTAAATTGGCGATCACTTGAGACTTTCCAGTTCCAGGAGGACCTTGAATAACTAAATTGTGATTCTTGACTTTTTCAATGGCTTTTTTCTGGCTGGCATCAGCGGGAAACAAATAATGATTCGACAGAACAATAGCGGGAGAATGGCTTACTTCACCAAAAAGACTTTTTAATGAAGGGTTCAATTTGGGAACTTCCAACAGTTCATCAAATTCCTTTTGTAAAACAAAGCGATGGGGATGAAAATTGGCTGCCCAAATGCCGTTTTCAATTTCTACTGCTAATCCGTGTGTTTTTAACTGATCTTTGGCTTCTTCAATATCCATAGAAATACTTTCCAATTGAAGTATCTGAAACAACAAGGGATGGATATAGAAATCTTCAATTTGCTGAATGATAAAAGTGGAATTGAATCGGTTTTTTTTGATGTCGGCACTGGCGAGTAGAAAAGGCATTTTATAAACTTTCCCGTCGAGTTCAAAAGTAATTTTATCTTGGGCAATTCCAAAAATGGGAGATCCTGTTTCTTTGATGTGTTGCCGATGTTGTTTATAAAACTTGGACAGCAACGGGTTTTCTTGCAGTATAAATGGATCCTCTTCTCGATATTTTTCGTCAATGGGAAAGGCATTTTTATGGGGTGTTAATGTCAACAGAACATCATTCTGATGAGGTGCTAAAAGACCTTCTCTCCATTTTTTGATTTGTTGATGTATTGCTTCCATTTTCAATGACGAAAATAAGAAATTTAATTGTGCGTATTTTGAAAACAGCTTCTAATTCTTCAAGCTGGTGTTTTGGAATGTGGGTTAGATACCATTCAACATACATTAAACGCTTATTTCTTCCTTCCAAATTTGAGAACTAAAGAAGATAAGGTGAGGGTTCAAATATGGAAGAATGGAGAGAAAAATATTGATTTGATATCAGTAGATGTTGATATATTTGAAGTCTTGGGAAGGAAAGATTTGAATTGATTGCTTTGAATTTCAAATTAATATTCCGCCATAGCATTAAAAACCTTTTCCATGCGTTTAACAAGTCGGTAATTGCTCAAGTTGTCATTATTTACAATAAGAGCAAACCCAACTTTAGCTCCATTTTTACTATCGATATACCCTGCATAGGCTTTTACCCTCCTTAAAGTTCCGCTTTTCGCCTTCATTCTGCCTTGTGCCGCCTGTCCTCTGCAAACACCTTTTAAGGTCCCACTCTTGCCCGCTGTAGGCAATGAAGTTTCAAAATCCTCAAAGTTTTTGGATTTATACATGTATTTGAATAGTTGAATAAAATGGTTGGCACTAAAAGCATTGCTCCGCGATAAGCCACTTCCATCGGTTTGGAACATATTTAAATTTAAACGAGGCGACCAATAATCACGGAGAAAACTGGCACTTTCACTTGTTCCACCAAACCCTGTTTTTTCATACCCAATAAGACATAAAAGTTGTTCAGCGAAGAAATTTACACTGCGGTGGTTTGTCCATAAAGCAATCTCTTCCAAGGTCTTTCCTTTGTATTCGGCAACTAATTTTAAGGTAGTGTAATCTAACACAGTGTCATTTATTTTATGAAGAATTCGAAAGCCGGCAGCGGGTAACGTTACATGAATACTGTCTTTATTGAGTGCATCTTCAAAAACTTGTGCCAATAAAAGTTCGGGGTCTGGTACACTTGCTTTAACTTCAAAATTAGAACGATTTCTGGGCAGTTTTCCTGTTGCAAAACGTTGATAGGAAAAAGGAGCACCATAAATATAGGCTTTGTCTCGACTTGAATTATGGGTTGTCACTCTATTGTCGAGATGGTATCCAGGAATTGGAGGAGTCATTGAATCCAAATGTGTGGGGCCGTTCAATTGGCCGCTTGTTGAAAAGTGCAAATAAGTCAAGTTGTCATAAACAGCACAACCACTTGGTCCAGAACCATAGTAATTGCCCATATCAGACCAATCCCAACCGTCTGGAGCACCATTGTACCCAAAAGCAGAACCATCTGCAAGTACTTTTCCTTGAATTTTTTTAATGCCTTGTTTTGCGACCAAATCCACCCAATCCTTTATAAATGAATCTGCATTTTCTCGGTCATAAAAGTATTTACTGCCCAATGTAGGGTCACCCAAGCCACGAATAATAATATCACCATGCAAAACACCCGCAGAATCAATTGTCCCAGAATGGTAAATTTTTGTTTTGGGTTGATAATCCTTCCCTAAAATTTCAAAAGCTGCTGCAGTGGTGAATAATTTGGTGATAGATGCTGGAGTGAGGGCCATGTTTTCATTGAACTTTGCCAGTACTTTATTGCTGTCAAGATCATACGCCATAAAGCCAATCGCTGCATTTTCTAAACCATTTCCTAAAGCAAAGTTATCGATGGAATGCTGGATAGGATTGTCATTTGTTTGACTCCATAAAGAAAGGGTAAAAACGAAAGAGAAAATACTGATGGCAAGAACTTTCATAATTTGAATTTTTGTGTAAAAGTCAAAAAATATTGGGATTTATGCAATAGAACCCGTTTGTTTTTACTTTTTTATGAAATAATCACGCCAAAACAAAGTCATTTACCTCAAATAGTTTATATATTTAGCCTCTAATTAAAAAATTTACAACTATGAAGAAATTAATTGCTGTTACTTTAGTTTTCACATTTGCATTGTCCTATGTGAACAGTCAATCATTGGCACGAGTTCGCGAAAAGAAAGAATTTGGATATATAGATGAAACAGGAGCTTATGTTATAGAGCCTCAATTTAAAAATGCCGGAGATTTTTCAGGAAAATACGCCGCTGCCGCAGAGGGAAAAGATTGGGGTTATATTAATACCAAAGGAGAGTGGATTATCGAGCCACAATATGCGAGAGCACACTCTTTTCATTCTGGTTATGCCTTGGTAGAAAAGGACAAAAGAAGATTCTATATTGATGCAAAAAATCAAGAGCTTAAAATTCCAGAAGCCGATAAAATTTATGAATTTAATGACGACGGTATAGCACTTATTCGCGTTGGGGATAAAGTTGGTTTTATCAATACCAAGGGAACATTTGTATTGCAGCCAAAATATGATGTTATCAAGAGTTTTGATGATGGCTTTGCCCGTTATAGAGTAGATGGTAAATGGGGAATTATCGACACCAAAGGAAAAGAAGTAATACCTGCAAAATATGATGACATTACAAGGTATTCTAAAAATGGTGTGGGTGCAAAACTAGGTGAACAATGGGGTGTAGTTTCCAACGGTAAGTTTACTGCAATAGATGGTGTTGAGAACATTTGGGACTTCAATAATGACTCGCCTTTGGCGTATGCCCGAAAAGATGGAAAAATAGGCTTTATTAACGGTCAAGGCAAATGGGTCGTTGAACCTATTTATGAGAAAGCACGAGCATTTAAAAATGGATTAGCTCCTGTTGTTAAAGACGGTAAATGGGGTTACATTAACGAAAAGGGAGAAAAGGCAATTGATTTTAAATACAAAGATGCTGAGATTTTTGCAAAAAACGGATTGGCACCTGTGAAAGAGGATAAGTCATGGGGGTTTGTTGATAAAACGGGCAAGCTAGTGATTCCAATGGAGTATGAAATCTCCGCAGGTCTTATGAGTCTTTTTTCAGGAGGATCAGAGAAAGGATTTCAGGACAATGGTTTGGCCAGAGTAAGCTTTAAAAAGAAATGGGGTTTTATAAATGCCAAAGGAGAAGTTGTTGGTCAATGGTTTAAAAATGCAGAGCCATTTTCAGGGGCTTCCAAATAAAATCATACAAGGCAATTGTTTTGAAAATAACACAAACGGGCATCCAGGATTTATTGATAATCGAACCTTCTGTTTTTGGTGATAAAAGAGGTTATTTTTTTGAGTCTTTTAATCAGAAAGAATGGGAAAATAAATTGGAAAATAAAGTCTTTTTTGTACAAGATAATGAATCGATGTCACAAAAAGGTGTATTGAGAGGACTCCACTTTCAAAAACCTCCCTTTGCGCAAGGAAAATTAGTTCGGGTGGTAAGGGGAGCTGTTTTTGATGTGGCTGTCGATATACGCAAAACGAGCCCAACTTATGGGCAATACTTTAAGATCCTCCTTTCGCAAGACAATAAAAAACAACTGTATGTCCCCGAAGGATTTGCCCATGGATTTTTAGCATTGGAACCAAATACTATTTTTAGTTATAAGTGCACCAATTATTATCATAAGGAGCACGAAGATGGATTGATGTGGGATGACCCTCATTTGCAAATTGATTGGGATTTTCAAGACCCTGTACTTTCCGAAAAAGATCAATTGTACAAGTCGTTTGCTGATTTTGAGTCTCCTTTTGTTTAACTGGGTTGACGCTCAATACAATCATTCTTTCGATTCATCTGATACGTAATCAGGGCAATCTAACCTGATTTCACGATCCGTAAGTTGTGCATCTAGTAATTTACAATAATGAGTTCCATTTTTAACTTGATAGTTGACACAAGTAAAACACATGCGTTGCAAGGTGATTATTCCCGATTTGTTAAGATCGTTGATCAGTTTTAACAATCCATCCAGCATAACCTCTTTTTGCTTAGCTGTTAATTGATCGATGGATTGCTCAAGCGGGTTTGCGTACAATGAAGATTTTTGGGCAATGGATTTCCCTTGAGGAGTTAGGGAAAGCGTAAAACTTCTGGTGTCGCTTGCATCATCTGTTTTTTTAACAAGTTGCTTTTTGAGCAATACTTTGACGCTGTCACTAATTGTGGCTTTGGTCAAACTAAATTCTTTTGCCAAATAACTTACCTTACATTTTTCCAAAGAGTGGAACAATATAAAAATCAGGATTTGAGTTTGTATTGGACTTAATTCGTTCTCTTTACTTTCATTGCGAAGCAGTAATTTAAAAACCTCAGAAATACGTTCTAAGCCAACAACAATTTTGTTTTCAATGGGTGTATTTTTATTTTCAATTTCAAAAGGAGACTTCATTCCTGTGTTGTATTATAAAATATTGAAAGCAATACTGTAAAGATACATAAATCTAATCTTTTGCCGGCGTTTTTTTAAATTTACCAGTACAGACTATATTTTGATTACTTTTGTATTCAATAACATCAAGTCGGCAACAGACGAATTTTTAAAATTGTATAAATTCTTTTGAAAGAGGCTTAAAGGAATCAATTTGAATATTGTTCTGTTTCCGACCAAACGCTAAATAGATCATTTTGTCCATGAAACAGCTCGGTTTCCTTTCTTTATTAATGTTGATTTCATTTTCCTGTAGGAACGAAGGAAAGATGAATGCTGTCAAGATTGAAACGCCTAAAAGGTCAGAAGAACCAAGTAAAGAAGCGCTACAAGAACACTTCATTGCACCCAAAATACCTGAACAGATGGTATTTGCAGGCGAAGCGATTTCATTTGAGGATTTGGATTTAAAAGAAAGGTTGGACAGGGAGTTGAACATCAACAAGTTTTGGCATTCACGTACCATTCTTTCTATGAAAAGAGCCAACCGTTGGTTCCCCATGATGAAAAAGATATTTCGAGAGGAAAATGTGCCAGAAGATTTAATTTATATTGCAATAATAGAAAGCGGTTTAATGAATGTAACAAGTTATAAGGGGGCACAAGGTTTTTGGCAAATTATGGAAAGCACAGGCAAAGAGTTGGGTCTTATTATTGACCGTCGAATGGATGAACGCTACAATGTAGAAAAGAGCACAAGAGCGGCCTGCGAATATATGAATACTGCATATAAAAAGCTGGGCTCATGGATTTTAGTTGCTGCATCATACAACAGAGGTGTACGTGCAATTGAAGACAATCTGGAGCGTCAGAAAGTAACCAGTTATTTTGATTTATCGTTGGGAAGTGAAACCGCACGCTATGTTTTTAGAATTTTAGCCATTAAGTTGATTTATGAGCAACCAAAGAAATACGGTTTTTATCTCGATGCGGAAGATTTATATCCACCTTATGAAACAAAGGACATTATTGTTGGAAAATCAATTGCCAATCTATATGAATGGTCGATTAAGCAGGGAATCAATATAAAGATTTTGCGAAAACTCAATCCTTGGATCAAAGGCAATCGATTTAAGGTCCGAAAAGGTGAATCCTTTATTTTTAAAATTCCAAAAAACAGTGAACAACTTGGGCAAATAGAGGGTTAATATAGAGTATGGCTTGATGAATATGGAAGATGAAATTAAAATTTTTGGAGCAAAGGAGCACAATTTAAAGAATATCAGTCTAAAGCTACCGAGAAATCAACTTGTAGTTTTTACAGGGTTTAGCGGTAGTGGGAAATCTTCATTGGCTTTTGACACAATATTTGCGGAAGGCCAGCGCCGGTATATAGAAACCTTTTCTGCTTATGCCCGTCAATTTCTTTCAGGATTGGACCGACCAGATGTAGACAAGATAGAAGGGCTTTCTCCAGTTATTGCCATTGAGCAAAAAACAGTATCTAAAAACCCGCGTTCCACTGTAGGAACAATTACAGAAGTATACGATTTTATGCGGTTGCTTTTCGCTAGAGTGGGGACAGCTTATTCTTATATTACTGGAGAGGAGATGGTCAAATATTCAGACGACCAAATTGTTTCACTCATAATCGATGATTTTGAAGGAGAGAAAGTGATGTTACTTGCGCCTTTAGTGAAAGGAAGAAAAGGACATTACAGAGAACTCTTTGAGCGCATGTTGAAGAAAGGTTTTACTAAGATGCGCGTTGATGGACGAGTGATAGATATCGAAAAAGAGATGAGGGTTGACCGTTATAAAGTTCACGACATAGAGTTGGTCGTTGATAGGGTAAAGGTTGATAAAAAGGACAGGAAACGACTTAAAATGGCCGTTGAAACTTGCATGGATATTGGAGGAAAATCAATGATGGTGATGCGGTATGCATCGAAAGAAATACGGCATTTTAGTCGAACTCTTATGTGTCCGACTTCTGGAATGAGTTACCCCGATCCAGAGCCTAATTTATTTTCTTTTAATTCTCCTTACGGTGCGTGTCCTGAATGCAATGGATTGGGCGAAATTTCCGTTGTTGATTTGGATAAAATTATCCCAGATAAGGAGTTGTCGATAAAAGCTGGAGGATTAGCGCCTTTAGGCAAGTATAAGCGGACGTGGATTTTTCAAGAAATTGAAACATTTTTAGAACATAAAAATTACACCTTAAAAACGCCTTTAAAAGAAATATCACAAGAAGTTTTAACAGCAATCCTTTATGGTTATGAAGATGTGAACGGGGATAGTTTTGAAGGCGTGATTGATTTCTTAACCCGGCATGTTGAGGAGAAGTCTTCCGCTAAAATTACCCGATGGGCAAAAACTTTTATGAATAAAAAAAATTGTCCAACCTGTGAGGGCTATCGAATAAAAAAAGAAGCCCAATACTTTAAGATAGAAGGTTTCCACATTGGAGAATTGAGCAATATGGATATTGATGAATTGGCTGAATTCTTTAAATCATTGCCCCAAAAATTGAGTCCATCAGAAATGATTATAGGGAAAGAAATCCTTAAAGAAATCAACAATAGACTTTCTTTTATATTGTCGGTTGGTTTGAATTATCTCACGCTCAACCGGTCTTCAAAGTCATTGTCTGGAGGAGAAGGGCAACGGATCCGCTTGGCTACGCAAATAGGCTCTGAATTGATGAATGTGATGTATGTTTTGGACGAACCGAGTATTGGATTGCACCAACGCGATAATATTCGTTTGATTGATTCACTAAAACATTTGCGAGACGTGGGCAATTCTGTAATCGTTGTCGAACACGATAGAGAAATGATTGAAAGTGCTGATTTTATTGTTGATATTGGTCCTGGAGCTGGCGTTCGAGGTGGAGAAATCGTATTTGCAGGTACATCGAAAGAGTTGTTAAGAAGCAGTACGTTAACCGCACAGTATTTGGCGAACCAAAAAAGAATTGCAGTGCCCAAAAAACGGCGCAAAGGCAATGGAAAACATCTTGTTTTAAAAGGCGCAACAGGGCATAATTTGAAAGGGGATGAACTTAAAATCCCATTAGGAACATTTACTTGTATTACTGGTGTTTCGGGCAGTGGTAAATCTTCTTTAATCAATCAAACTTTGTATCCAATATTGAATGCACATATTTACCGAGGTGTTAAAGCGCCTTTATCTTATAAAAAGGTGGAAGGGCTTAAGCATATCGACAAAGTAATTGAAATCAATCAAGCACCGATTGGTCGCACGCCCCGTTCAAATCCGGCAACGTATACCAAGGTTTTTGATGAAATTCGCAGACTGTTTGCGGAATTGCCCGAAGCGCAAATAAGAGGCTACAAACCAGGTCGTTTTTCTTTTAATGTGAAGGGAGGAAGATGTGAAACCTGCAAAGGTGGTGGACTCAAACAAATTGAAATGAATTTCTTGCCTGATGTTTATGTAGCGTGTGAAACTTGTCATGGGAAACGCTACAATCAAGAAACTTTAGAAGTGCGTTATAAAGGGAAATCTATTTTTGATGTTTTAGACATGACAATTGAAGATGCGACACAATTTTTTGAGCCTATTCCAAAAATTCATAATATATTGTCGACTTTATTGTCTGTAGGATTGGGTTATGTAAAGTTAGGACAACCTTCAACCACCCTCTCAGGAGGCGAGGCACAGCGGGTGAAATTGGCGACAGAGCTCTCTAAAAGAAGTACTGGAAAGACGGTATATATTTTAGATGAACCCTCGACAGGATTGCATTTTGAGGACATAAGAATGTTGCTTGATGTTTTAAATCGCTTAGTAAATGAAGGGAACACCGTTTTGGTAATTGAGCACAATTTAGACATTATAAAAGTGGCAGATTATATTGTTGATATTGGACCGGAAGGAGGAAGATTTGGCGGAAATATTGTTGGCAAAGGTACCCCAGAACAATTGGTAAAGAAATACAACGGTACTGCAACAGCAAAATATTTAAAAGAAGAATTAAACAGATAAATTATGAGTTTTAAACCAGGAAAAGATTGGAATGAAATTAAGTCGAATGACAGTTGGGCGATTTTTAAAATTATGGCCGAATTTGTCAATGGATATGAAAAAATGGCAAAGATAGGGCCGAGTATTTCTGTTTTTGGCTCTGCACGAACACAGCCGCAGAATAAGTACTACCAAAAAGCAGTAAATATTTCAAGAATGTTGGGAGAACGCGGCTATGGTGTAATTACAGGAGGAGGTCCAGGCATTATGGAGGCAGCAAATAAAGGCGCACAAGCAGGAGACGGCCAATCGATCGGATTAAATATTGATTTGCCCTTTGAGCAATCGGGCAATCCTTTTATAGACCATGACGCCAATTTAAAATTCGATTATTTCTTTGTTAGAAAGGTTGTTTTTGTAAAATATTCTCAAGGATTTATTGTCTTGCCTGGAGGGTTTGGAACTATGGATGAGATGTTTGAGGCCTTGACATTAATTCAGACCAAAAAAATCGTGCGTAAACCTATTGTTCTTATTGGAACGAAATATTGGCAAGGCCTTTTTGATTGGATAAAGAGTACAATGTTGGATGAAGGTAACATTTCGGGAGGTGACCTTAATTTATTTAAATTGGTAGACGAGGAGGAAGAAGCAGTAGATTTTATTGATGAATTCTTTAAAACCAATCCACTGACACCCAATTTTTAGGTTGTGTAGTAGTTGTGTAACCATTTCAATTTTTTTGTTTTGGGCGTGCCCCAAGGGTCGGGCTATCCGTTGCAATCTTTTTGTGAAGAACAAAAAGGATTTCCTCTTCTATCCCTCACGCGAAAATTGCCCCCAGCATAAGGAATGATTGTTTTGATTTTTATGAATAGTTGGGGTTAGGTTTAAATTCGATTCATACGCTGTTATTTTTAACTCCTTAATCAAATTTTCAACGGCTTTTATTGACTTCTTCATCATTTCAGGTCAAACGGGAGGGAATACTCCAGTCGAAGCATTCAAAATATTTTAAAAAGTGCAGTTTTAAAAGCGGGAATTAAAAAGTCTGTTGGATTTATTGGATATTTAACAAATTTTAATACATTTATAATTGGAATGAAAAGGATTAACACCATATCAAAACTTCGATTTGTAGAGCTGAACGTTAAGCGGTTGAAAACGGATATATTACTGGTTGATAGTGGTTTAAACAAAACAGGGATAGTGGATATATACGCCAATGGTGTTTAGCCACTCGTTGTGCGTCAGTGTAAACTCAACGCACGGTCAAGCACATTTGGTTTTTGCCAACGCTAAAGCCAACGCTGAAAAACCAAAAGAGCTTGCCCTTTCCCACCGCACCTGAACAGAATATTTACATTATATACACAGTTTTTTGAGATATTTAAAATAAACTGACTAAATTTGCAGCTGACAAAATAACGTCTGACAATGAACAGAATTAAGGAAGTGTTGGAACAGAAAGGAATAAAGCAAACTTGGTTGGCTGAAAAACTTGGAAAAAGTTACAATATGGTAAATGCTTATGCACAAAACCGACAACAACCACGATTGGAAACCTTGATGGATATAGCGGAAATTTTAGATGTTGACGTGAAGGAATTGATAATCTCTAATAAAGAACAGAAATAATATGCCAACACTCAATTGGATAGGAAAAGATAAGGTGGTGAGCCACCACCAAGATGTGCCATACCGAGTATTGGAACACAAATACGGTTTTACAGCCGAAAAAGGCGAACAAATTGAACCGACCAATAGCGGCAACAAAATCATAAACGGAGACAATCTTGAAGCTCTTAAAAGCCTTTTGCCCGAATACGAAGGCAAAATAAAATGCATCTATATTGACCCACCTTACAATACAGGGAATGAAAATTGGGTGTATAATGACAATGTAAACCATCCAAAAATAAAAAAATGGATTGGTGAAGTTGTTGGTAGTGAAAGTGAAGATTTAAGCAGACACGACAAATGGTTGTGTATGATGTATCCGAGACTTAAGCTTCTACATAAACTTTTAGCTGATGATGGTGTAATATTTATTTCGATAGATGATTTTGAGCAAACTAATTTAAAGCTAATACTCAATGAAATATTTGGAATTAAAAATTTTGTAACCAACTTCATTTGGGAAAGAAAAAAGAAGCCAGCATTTTTAAGTAAACAAGTTGGTTCAATTACTGAATACGTAGTTTGTTTTGCAAAAAACTATAATAGTTTAGGTGCTTTTTCATCATCTAAATTTAAAACAACTAAAGGAAAAAAATATCCTTTCAATAATGCAGGAAACGGCATAAAGACTTTGAGTTTTCCGAAAGGTACAGTAAATTTTGGTTACAAAAACAAAACAATAAAAGCACAAGATATGTCAGGTGGTAATATCATAACGAAATTACTTAATGACGTTATCATTAAAGACGGATATAACGAGAACGATTTTCAATTAGAAGGCGAATGGCGATATTCACAAACTAAGCTTGACGAAATAATTGAAAATCAAGAAGATATTGTAATATCAAAAGTGCCATTTAGACCAAACCACATTAAAACAGGTGGTGAAGAGAAGAAAATTCATAACTTTTTGAGTTATCGAACTTATGAAATAGAAACTAATGAAGATGCTAGTGCTGAATTAACTAACATCTTTAATTCTAAAAAATTCGATTTTCCCAAACCTAAAAATTTAATTGAGTTCTTAGTTGAAGCATCCGTAAGTTCAGATTCAATAATCCTCGATTCCTTCGCAGGTTCAGGCACAACCGCTCACGCAGTTTTAAACCTAAACAAACAAGACGGTGGCAATCGCAAATTCATTTTGGTAGAAATGGAAGAATA
Source organism: uncultured Fluviicola sp. (assembly GCA_964585545.1). Classification (GTDB taxonomy): domain Bacteria; phylum Bacteroidota; class Bacteroidia; order Flavobacteriales_D; family Crocinitomicaceae; genus Brumimicrobium. Next base: position 1,256 of record CAZPDT010000025.1, on the reverse strand, counting down.
TGCCAATGAGATTACAGCGGAAAGAGTAAAGCGTGTAACCAAAGGTTATGGTTCAGGCAACAAAAAAGTCGAAGGTACAGGCGGAGCATTCGACTTTTACGAACTTGGTTTGCCTCTCTTTGACGAAAACCAAAACTTAAACGAAGAAGTCGGCTTGCCAAAAATCAGAGAATACATTTGGTTTTCAGAAACACGCACTTCGATTTATGATTTTGGATTTAGGATTGATGATTTTGGGAATCAAAAATCAAAAATCACCAATCATCAATATTTCCTTGGAGAGAAGGACGGAACAGTTTATTATTTCATTTATGAGAAAGACCGCTTAACTACCTTAGATTATGATGCTTTGGAACTCATAAAAACCAAAGGCGAGCAATACATCATATATGCGGACAATTGCTTGTTGCCAAAGGAATTTATGGCAAAGAAGAACATCATCTTCAAGAAAATACCTCGTGATATAACTAAATTTTAGATTGTTGATTTTAGAATTATGATTTAAAAACTTATGAAGGAACAGATACAATATAGAACAAAACAGCTAGCACTTGCCATAATTAAGTTAGCGGAGCACCTCCCAAATAATAGAGTGGGTTGGACTTTTACAGACCAAATTGTACGTTCTTCAACATCTGTTGCGGCAAATTATAGAGCAGTTTGCAGAGCAAGAAGTGATAAAGAGTTTATTGCTAAAATGGGAATTGTAATTGAAGAAGCTGATGAAACTCTTTTTTGGCTCGAAATGATTGAAGAGTCAGGAATTATGATTTATGATTTAGGATTGCAGAATAAAGACTCCAAAAATCTGAAAACCCCAATCAGAAATCATCAATCAGAAATCATCAATCTTAAAAAGGAAGCCAACGAATTAGTGTCAATTTTTGTAGCGTCTGTAAAAACCGTTAAAAATCGGCTCAATCAAAAATCTAAAATCAGCAATCATAAATAAAGGTTATGGAAGAAATCAAAATACAAAACCTCCCGCCAAATGTAGATGCTGAGTCTGTCGCTATTTTAAAACAGCTCAACAAAGCTTCACGGGCTTTAGGGCAATTAAAAGGAGAAGTTTCAAAAATCCCTAATTCTCAAATTCTACTCGATACGCTTACTCTGCAAGAAGCAAAAGACAGTAACGAAATAGAAAATATTGTTACCACCGATGATGAAATGTACCAAGCCAGTATTGACGAAACGGTGGCTTCGGTAACGGCAAAAGAGGCACTCAATTACTCGAATGCCATTAAATTGGGATT
>CAZPDT010000024.1:0-35550 GCA_964585545.1 uncultured Fluviicola sp. | reverse complement strand
CGAAATTCGGAGCCTTTTTGTTTTAACTGCGTTTGCGGCTAAAATTACACATAACATACTTATAACCCTACCATCAGACTTCAAACTCAACAACTGTTTGTTAGCTTTGTATACCATTTGGTGGTGTTAATTTCCCCACAATATATAAAACTTTCTCTAAATATTCAACTACTTCCTCCACTTCTCCCACAACCACTTCAAAAATCTACTTACCAAAAAACTAACCGCAGCCCCAATTGCAGCCAAAATTACTGTCTTAATAATATCTCCAGCATCAAACATGGCCACCACACTCAAAATCGTTCCGGACACCGTTCCAATTACCGTTGTATTATCATTTGTATATTCCATAATTTCTAATTTTAATAATTAAAAAAGCCACCAGGCATTACTGCTTGGTGGCCTCTTACCTGAATCTTTAACTTACGCTTACACGCAAGTTTTCTCAGTCAACCGAATAGAGATCTTGATGATCTCAGCTTCATCGGTTACGTCTTTACTCGAATCAACATCGACCATATTCACGGAATTTGCTAATTCTGTTCCTGCTTTGAACTTTGGTCGTCTCTTTGAAACGTTTACCAAAAGCTCTTCATTTAAACACTTTTTTTCAGACATAATTCTAAATTTTGTGGTCCGCTTTAAATTTTGAAGCAGACCGATTAAACATTCTACTTTTTTTTAGGTGCCTCCAGATCACATTCATTTTCACTCACTGCAGTTTGACTTACCGCTGTGATTACTGTTCCGCCAAGTAGCACATAGCCACCTATCGTTACAGCAATCGCGGGAAGTGCAATTGGTGCGGCAACAATCGATGTTCCGATTGCAGCCAATACCAATCCTGCTGTGCGTAATTTCTTGAAAAACGGAGGAGTTTCCTTTTTGCATCGCTTACCTGCGGATGCTAACTTGTCTTGCTTTCTCTTTTCCATGATCAATAGATTTTAGACAACGTCCACGATGTTGAGAGCGTTATAGCCTCCATCATTTAAGCTGTATTGTGTACCATTAACTTCTTGGAAAAACTCAACAAGTAAGATAAACACATCTGTTCCTGTTCCTGTAGGTGATCCCGAAGGAGTTACAGTCACAGTTGACATTGTGCCATCTAAAGCCAAGTTTGTTGCACTGGAGAGTGATAAATCAGAAACACCATCTACAAAATTCACATTACCCCATGCTGCTGTAAAAGAAACATGAGTTGAATTTGGCGGAGCTGCAATATGATTCACCGGAACAAGATCTTCGATCGTGATTTCCCCAGTCGAGTTATCCAATGCTATTGGACGATATAAAATCGCATTCAACATTGAACGGTTGTTGAAGTTAAACCCTTTCAACAAATCCTTTGCAGGCTGATTCTGGATTGCAACACCAACTGAACGTTGTCCACGATCACTCGTAGTGTCCAGTTTGCGAATATCAGACATCAGTCGCGTTAACCTGGAGGTTATACGATTATCTGCTGCACGCATCATCAGTGGACGGAAAGCATCTCTCAAAGTCTTCCCTGACGTTGCAGCCAACCCGAACTCACTTCCGTTCTCTCGTGTTCTTGCAAACGCAGGATCCTTTTTGATTCGCTCTCCATCAACACCACCTTTCTCACGTGCCAAATAGCCATCCTTAGACTTGTAGAAGGATAAATCCCCAATCTTACCTGTAAGTTTGATTATTCCTTTTTGTCTTGCCATGATTACTTAATATTAGTTTTGACAATATCCTGCTGAGACCTTCCCAGCATTCCTCAAATTTCGTCGCGACATGAAATCGATACTTCAAAACTAGGGGAGAAGTAGGCTACTCAAAAGGGTTTACTTCCGTTCAATAATCTTTGTGCTGATTTGCTGTGTTTTTGCCTTTTTAATATCCTTTATTTTCCTATAATTTTGTAAATAAGAGGTAAAACACTCATTACAACCCCATAACAAGAGCATAGATGGTATATGGATAGTGTATGGATAAAGTATGAGTAAAATCAAAACAGTTCAAACAACAACAAGAAAAATGAAGCGTATCGTTCTACATACAAAAGACGTCATGATCATCACTGGAAAGTCTGAACGATATTCTCGAGAACTCATCAAAAAGATGAAGGAACATTACCTTAAAAAATCACATCAATATGTTTCAATAAAAGAGTGCGCAGAATACCTTGGTTTAAAATACGATGAGGTGGAGAAAGTGCTATTCTAAAAAGCATAATATTTAGTGTTATTTACTTCTATTTATTATGTAGTCAGTAGTTTGTTTATTACCTTAGCAGATGAAGCTCTTTAACATATCTGCCTGTATTTGAAAGTAAATATAATTCTAACAAATCGGTTAACAAGAAAACAAGTCGCTCCTAACGTATTGACAATGAGGTGTTTTTAAAATATGGTGCTCCCTAGTGGGACAACAAAATAAATCCTTAGTAGTCTTTGATTATTAAGGATTTCTTTATTCTTAAAGGAAATTGGGCGAGAAATTTAGATTTATTCTATAATGTTAAGGAATATGCATAAAATTCAGTCAATTGATTTCTGATTGTATACATGTAGCATAAAACAACAAACTAATTTTTTTTACTATTTCACTGCTTTTAAGGAATATATAATTGCCCTTATTCTGTTGACATCAAATTTAGCAGATGTTGTTGGTGGAACATGAAAATACCCACTTACAGCGACAATGGTATTGCGATAAGGGTGTTTAAATTGAAAACCCCAAAACCTGCCACCAGATGGCTCAGCAGCACCTGTAAACTTATACAATCCCCTAAATTGATAACCGATATTCTCACCGATTCTCAGTTTTTCATGTACAGGTAGCGCTGCAGGATGGTATTGAGTTCCCATATATACGCCTTTCATTTCGTGTTTAGCATACTTTTTTAAAATTGTATCTCTCATGCGCAACAATTCCGAAGGATTAAGTTGAGAAGAATCTTTGAAAGGATATTGCCAAATGATTAATCCTCCTTGACTAAAGTTTACTCTGGAAGTTTCATTACCTCTTCCCATTTTTAGATCCATTTCTCTTGAGCGATCAGGAAAGCGAATAACAGCGTATGTATTGTCCTTAGATTCGTAACGGTATTTCTTGGGCAACACCAAGTCAATACCAAACTTCTTTTTCAAGCGAGAACGAACGTCGGTATTTTTATTTTCAGAATAACGTTCAAATTCTCTTTTCCATTCTTGTCGGTCATAAATTTTAAATAAATAATCCGCTTGTTTAAGAAGAATATTATGTAAATCAATAACATCATGAGCTCGCAGTTTAGTATAAAGTTGTGTTTTTGCATAATAATTCTCATAAATGTGCATTGTTGGTTTTCCCTTTTCTATATTTTTATCTATAGCAAGATCGATAACATTACGTAAGCGTGTATTCAATCTTTTAAAATCTTTTGGGGTTCTTTGATAAACTTCAAAATATTGTGTCAATGGATAATAAGGGCGTATGGGGGCTGCAAAAATAGAATCAAACACATTGGCTATTTCGTCCGTATATTCTGAACTCTTAATCACAACAACTAATCTCCCTGGTTTCCCAACATATTGACTCGTAGAACCCGCATTGATTATTTGTCTTCCTCCATCTTTAATTGCTTGATTTCTTTTTTGTTTCTTCTTGTTGGATTGATCAGTTTTTTGTTGTATTGGAGAATTGTCTAAACAAGAAGAAAGCAACATGCAGACAGTAATTAAAGGAAACCAAAATTTCATACTCTTATTTTTATGATTAAAGTTACAAAGTTTATACCGTATCGTAAAAATAAAGATTTCTTTACTCAACACGAATCTTCTGTCCGACTTTAAGATCTCTAGAATCAATCCCAGGGTTGAGCTTCATTAATGCGTCAACAGTTGTTCCTTTCTGCTGAGCTATGATCCATAAGCTATCTCCCTCAGAGATAATATGAACATCTCCAGTGCCGGAATTTTTGGCAGTAACAGTAGAAGATTTTGATTTTTTAGGTGCTTTGGTTTTTTTTTCAGCAACTCTTAATGCGTGGCTGGAATATACTTTTAATCGTTGTCCAATTGACAAGCGTGTTGACCTCAGATCGTTCCAATTCATTAACCTTCGCACCGAGGTACCATATCTTTGCGCAATTCCTCCTAAAGTCTGCCCCCTTCTCACATAGTGTGTAATATATTCAGGCTCTTCTAGCTCCTTTTTTTCCTCTATCTTACGATAGATAACTGAATCTAATGCATAAATACTGTCTTCCATTTCAATCCACCTACCAATATGTGTATTGGGAATATTAAGACATTGTTTTGTTCCTGTATTGGGAATATATTTAGTTTTATAAATAGGGTTAAGGGTCTGAATCTCGGCTACTGGCCAATCAATTAATGAATCGATTACTTCCATGTGTAAACTGCCTTTTAAACAAACCGTATCGACCTCAAAGTCATAATATTTAGGTGCTCGAGATTTGATATTATGCACAGCATGATAGTTCATTAAATAAGACATTGCAATAAAATTAGGGACATAACCTTGCGTCTCTCTTGGAAGATAATCGCGAATTCCCCAGTAAGTCATTTTACCACCAGAACGACGGATGGCTTTATTTACGTTTCCCGGTCCAGCATTATATGCTGCAAGCGCCATGTTCCAATTTTGATATAAACTGTATAATTTTTTCAAATACAAGCAAGCGGCCTCAGTTTCTAATTCAGGATCCATTCTTTCATCGATATATGAATTTTGATTTAATCCATACATTTTTCCTGTCCGATACATGAATTGCCAAATTCCTAAAGCTCCTGCTCGTGAACGAACTTGGGGGCGAAGTCCGCTTTCTATAACTGCTAAATACTTTAATTCTATCGGTAAATCATGTTGTGCTAATTTTTCCTCAAACATCGGGAAATACAATTTAGATCTACCCAAAACTACACTTGTAAAGTGCCTTCTGTATTTGGTGAAATAGCGTATTGTACTCAACACTTTTTCGTTGCAATCCAATTGAAATGGACTCATTTCATTCATTTTAGCCAAGCGCAAACAATAGATAGAGTCCGAAAACTCAGGTACATCTTTATCTTCATATCCAAAGGATGCTATAATGGAGTCTGTTTGTTTATCTGTAGAAGAAAAATCCCGATAATAATCTTGTAAAGTAGATTTTACAACATCTAAAAATTCTTCATACTGGATAACATCAGCAGTATCTTTTGGAGGGGTATCACCGACTTGTCCAAATGTCGTTATTCCCATTAAAAATAGTAATCCTTGTAATAATATTTTCTTCACGTATTCTACCATTTAGCAAACTTTTAATAAATAAGAAGAAGCATCTAAAAGTTCTTTTTCACCCAAAGGTTTCCCAATAAGTTGTATTCCAAATGGCATTCCATTACTATGGTTACCGAGAGGAAGAGAAATTGCTGGATGACCAGAAAGATTAGCTTGTACAGTATAAATGTCTTGCAAATACATGCTGATTGGATCCGCTACTTCTTTTAATTTAAAGGCTGTTGTTGGTGTTGTTGGCAAAAGAATAAAGTCGTTCTTTTCCAAAATTTCATTTGTTTTATCTCGAATTAAGCGTCTAACTTTTTGTGCTTTGCTATAGTAAGCGTCATAATAACCTTGAGAAAGAACAAAAGTTCCTGCCATAATTCTGCGTTTCACTTCTTCGCCAAAACCCTCCGTTCTCGACTTAACATACGTTTCTTCTACACCTTTTGCCGATTCACTCCTATAGCCAAAATGTATACCGTCATATCGCGATAAGTTTGTTGATGCTTCGGCTGTGGAAAGAACGTAATATGTAGGGACAATTTGATCTAAATAAGAAAAAGAGACAGGTCGAACTTCGTGTCCCTCTGCTTTTAAATCTCCGATTAATTCATGGATTCTATCTTTCACCTCTTGGTCAATAAATTCAGAGTCAAGAGGTTCCTGCATATAAGCAATATTTAATTTCCTTTTTAATGGTGTTGGCTGTAGAGAAGGAACTTCTTTAGATGAAACAGTGCTATCATAACTGTCTTTCCCAGCAATTACTTCAGTAACCAATGCAACATCATCTATATCATTTCCTATTGGTCCAATTTGATCAAAAGATGAAGCGTAAGCAATAAGCCCAAATCGACTCACCCTTCCGTAGGTTGGTTTTAATCCAATTGTTCCTGTATAAGATGCTGGTTGACGAATAGATCCTCCCGTATCACTACCAAGAGCTACAGTACATAATTCACCCGCTACAGCAGAAGCACTTCCTCCTGAAGATCCACCAGGAACATAACCTTCGTTTAAGGCATTTTTAACCGAACCGAATGCCGAGTTTTCATTGGAACTGCCCATTGCAAATTCATCACAATTAAGACGTCCTAGAATAACAGCGTCTTCTTCAAGCAATCGTTCTACTACGGTTGAAGAGTATATAGATTCGAATCCTTCGAGAATTTTGGAAGCTGCGGACACAACATGTCCCTTATAACAAATATTGTCTTTAATGCCGATAATCATGCCAGCCAAGCGACCTGCATTTCCATTTTTAATCTTTTCGTCGACCTCTTTTGCTTTTACAATAGCAGATGTCTTAAACACTTCCAAATAAGCATTTAGACTCTTGCGTTCTTCAATATTCTTCATATAAGACTGAAGGATATTTTGAACAGTTTTTCCGTTATTGATTGCTTTTTTTATATCGGCAAATGTCCTGTACATCAATAAAGAGTTTATTGTTTCTCTCCTGCGCTGTCCTTTTTACTGTCTTCCTTATGCTCACCTTCTGGGTCATTCTTAGTGGCATCTTTGAATTCTTTCATTCCCTTTCCTAAACCTTTCATTAATTCGGGAATTTTTCGTCCACCAAAAAGCAGGAGGATAACTACAACAACGAGAACTATTTGCCAGGGACCGGCTATTCCTAAAATCATCTTGTGTCCATTTTAATTTGCACAAAGTTAGCTATTAATGAATAAATATCCTCTCATTATGCACAAAAGTTTATTTACAGTACATTGTTTATGAATAAAAAGTACCTTATTTTTTAGATTTTGTGTTTAAAATAAACTCAAAACTAATCTCATGAATAATGCGGATTATTCCAGATAATACGTGCTATGGTCTTTTAATGGGATTCTTCTTTCTTCTGACAATTAGGATTTCATCATCCGAGAAATCCATCCAGGCGAAGTCGTAGATATAAGAATACGTTTTCCCTCGTTTATTTACGTAATAATGTGTTAAATACTTAAAATTAAATTTTTTCCTTTCCAAGGACCTTCTATTTACTTTTTTTTGCACAGCGTTTTTACCCATTAATTCTAATAGTATCGAACGGTTTCTATGGAGCATTATATCAATATCGTAGGATGCATCTCGAGTTAAACGTCTTAAATTGTGGTGATAATAGTTTTTACACCGCTGTGAGCAAAAGATTTTATCTGACCTTCCTGAAAGGCGTTTTTTACATATTTTACAATTCATGGGTTGGTTGTTTATTGGTTATTCGATTTTTGTGATTAAGCGTTTATAACGGTTAATATACAATTAAATCATTTAAATAACCAACAATTATCACAATAAAAAACAAAAAAATCTTCTCTTGCTGTTCTTTTTTTCTATCAAAGAGGGTTTCTATTTAGAAATTATTTTTTACATATTTTACATTTTATATAAGCGATTAATCCTTGATTATTAACTATATAAAATTTAACCGTTTATAACGGTTAATACATATCTAAAATTTCTAAAAACCAAAAACACTCACCCTAAAAGGAAACCATTAGTTGAAATGTTCTGTTTTTTGTAGAAACAGATAGACATTAGTAGAAAACACAACATTATCAAAATTTATTTATTGGGTCTATCCCACTTTCTCTCGTCGTCTGTTACTGGATGTCTTCAAAGAAAAGGAAAGTAAAGCAATCTTCATCTGGATTATAGATTATAATTGAGAATAATAAGAGTCTGCTTTTTACTATACGTCAGGAAAGCAAAAAAAGCTCCTTACCATAAAAAATATATTCTTTTTCACTACTTTCATCCAAAAAAAATGACAGAAGTTGGCCTTTATGTTATGGCAGCAGTATATACAGTTGCGGGTCTTTTACATTTTATTACGCCCAAACCTTATTTAAGAATAATGCCTCCTTACATTCCCTATCATTATTTAATGGTATATACTTCTGGATTTTTTGAAATTGTTTTTGGAATTGCTTTGTTGTTTGATGAAACGCGTTCTTATGCTGCATTAGGACTAATTCTTTTATTAATTGCTGTGTTTCCTGCCAACATTTATATGGCCCAACGCATGACCCAAAAACAAAGTAAGAATCGTTGGATTGCCTACATTCGATTACCGCTACAGTTGGCACTTATATATTGGGCTTATCTTTATGTTTAATCTAGATTATTTACCACTTTGTTTTGTCTCTTGTTTCTTCTAAAAGTTAGTAAATTAACTTTCTGTTTTTTTGTACAAATAAAAAATTATTATATTCCATCTTAATTCAAAATTTATTTTACAAAAAATTTGCTCTTATTAAAACTTTACTTTCCCAAATCTGTTTAAGCTAATTGCAGGAGATGAAATGGAACTTCCCTATTATAATTGTACCTTAGATGAATTAAAGGAGAGATGTCAAACCCAATAAACAAGGAATAAGAACTTTGAAACGTTAAATATAGAAGAAGAAAAAAGTGAATATAGCTATAGAAAACATCCTACTCATAGGTTCCATTCTACTTTTTATAAGTATAATTATTGGGAAAACATCATACAAATTTGGTGTGCCAACCTTGTTATTGTTCCTAGGTATAGGCATGCTTGCTGGTTCTGAGGGAATCGGTGGCATTCACTTTGACAATCCGGAAATTGCTCAATTTATCGGTGTTGTGTCGCTTAACTTTATTTTATTCTCAGGAGGACTTGACACCAAATGGAGTTACGTAAAACCTATTCTCGGAGAAGGAATAGTGTTGTCCACGCTTGGCGTCTTTCTTACAGCCATCACCTTGGGTACATTTGTATGGTATTTAACTGACCTAACTCTTTTTGAAAGTATGCTTTTAGGATCTATTGTTTCATCCACAGATGCCGCTGCAGTATTTTCTATTTTGAGATCGAAGAGTATAGCACTGAAAAAAAACATTCGACCTACATTGGAACTGGAGAGTGGTAGTAACGACCCAATGGCTTACGCGCTCACAATTGCATTTTTATCATTAATCGTTAATCCCGAACAAGATATCTCTTCAATTGTTACCTTATTTCTTAAGCAAATGATTTTAGGGGGGATTGCTGGTTTTGCCTTTGGTAAATTAAGCAAATTTATCATCAATAAAATTAAACTTGATTACGAAGGCCTTTATCCAGTTTTGGTAATAGCTCTCATGTTTGTTACCTTCTCCGCTACGGATTTCGTTGGTGGAAATGGCTTTCTTGCTATTTATATAACCGCCGTGTATTTAGGAAATCAAGACTTAATCCATAAAAAAACCATTCTTCGAATGTATGATGGATTGGCCTGGTTGATGCAAATTGTTTTGTTCCTCACCTTAGGACTACTTGTGTTCCCTTCTGATATCATTCCTTACGTTGGTATAGGGTTGTTGATTTCCGTGTTACTGATATTTGTGGCAAGACCCATAGCCGTCTTTATTAGCTTATTGTTTTTTAAGATGAAACTGAGAAGGCGGATTTATATTTCATGGGTTGGTCTGCGTGGAGCCGTTCCCATCGTGTTTGCTACTTACCCATTGTTGGCAGGAATTGATAAAGCTAACATGATTTTTAATATTGTCTTTTTTATCTCTGTAACTTCTGTTGTTTTACAAGGAACGACCTTGTCAATTGTAGCAAAATGGTTGCACGTCGTCCTCCCTGAAAAAGACAAAATAGTTAAAGAGGTTGATAAACTTATTTTAGATCTTCCTAAGTCTGCTTTGCAAGAATTCGAAATTTTACCCAATTCTTATGCGGCAAACAAAAGGGTTGTCGATCTTAATTTTCCAAAATCCGCTTTTATTGTGATTATTAAAAGAAATGAGAAGTATATTCCTCCTGGGGGCTCAACCAAAATTGAACCCTACGATATATTAATGGTCCTTGCCGATAAAAAAGAGGACTTTACACAAGTAAATGATTGCCTAAGCAAACCTATTAAAAACAAAATGAAATGAGAAAACGATTTATTTTACTGATTGACTTTTCAGAGTATTCAAAAAATTTGATTCAATACGCTTATGATTGGAGTCGACAAGCCAATGCCCAAATTTTATTGCTCCATAAAACAACCGTACTGCTGCCAGCGTTCGCCAATAGTGAGACCAAACAAGAAATGATTCAAAATTCGAATAACAAGGCTCTTGAAGCGCTAAAAGAGTTTGCGAAATCCGTTATACCCTATCCCTACAAAGCTTCTTATTGTGTTTCTGAAAAACATTTGCAGCACACATTATCCGATCGATTGAAAGAACCTTTTGAGGATCTGGTTTTTGTAGGTATGAAGGGAACTGGCGTGTTAGAAAAACTATTTCTTGGCAGTGTCGCACTTCAAGTTATTGATCAAACAAATAATAGTGTTGCCGCAATCCCTAAAGAAATTAACTCCTATTCGCATGAAAAAATATTTGTGGGCATTAGTGAAAAGAATCCCTTTAATATACTAGAATTCAATAGTTTTTTAAGATTTATAGATGAAGAAAATACAAATATTACCTTTTTCTATTTGGCAAAGCCCAATGAAGAAACATCCGAAATGAAAAATCAATTGAGACAATTGGCCTCATTATTTGACAGTAGATTTTCTACAGATTTTGCAATTTATGAAGGACAAAATCGTTTAGAGGATATTAAAAAAGTAATTAATAACAAAATTGATGAAATACTCGTTGTGCAAAAAGGATCACGCTTATTAACAGATCAGTTTTTTAGACGGTTCTTAATTAATGATTTGGTTTATGAAGGACAAACACCCCTGATTGTTCTGCCTTAACCCGCAATTTTAACTACAATACGCCAGATTCACCGCAATTCGTTGAGCTCACAGGCCGTTTTCATAGGTTTTTGTGATGGAAAAGATAAAATGGGAATAAATTTGGAAGCACAGGGGGTTTTATAATGGTTGGTTGGAAACATAACAATATACAAATTATTTTTATTTATCTTCACCAAAAAATTAACTCCGCGTTAACCCCAACTATTCATGCGTCTTGGTCATGAAAAGGTATAATGTGGTTAGATTCGGAGAGCACAGAGGTTTTTATGATTCAGAGTTGTAACTCAATTTTGAAGTATAAAAATTTTGAACATCTCCAAAGGCAGCAGATGGTTTGGACATGAAATAGAATAAGGTGTGAATGATTCGGGTTAAAACAAATAACACAACAATAGATTAAAAAATGATGCTTATAAAACGAAATAGTAGATTGCCTGGAAAGTTGAAAGGATTGTTCTCTGCGTGGCGAATGGATAGACTCGTGCCGATTAGGTTCTTTGAGTTTTTAACAAATATGGCAAATCTGTCGAAGTGGATATCGGTACACAAAAAACAATGTGAAAATGACTTTTATACAAAAAAATTTGACTATCCAAAAAGGGAGAAACTGTATGAAGAGGTTATAACGAATAACAATTTAGATACAGATATCGATTATTTTGAATTTGGCGTTTCTAAAGGTCGTTCTTTCAAATGGTGGATCAATCGAATCAAAGATCCCAATGCCCGGTTTTATGGATTTGATACCTTTAGCAGACTCCCCCGAAGCGTGGGGTCCCTTTAAAAAAGGAGATATGGGGAACGACAATGCTCCTCCCAAGATTGAAGACAATCGGCATTAGTTTCATCAGGGTCTTTTTCAACAAACATTACTCCCCTTTTTAAATCACTATGAATCAGGAAAGCGAAAAGTCATCCACATGGACACCGATGTCTATTCTGCAACACTATATGTTCTTACTTTAATCACACCCTTTCTCCAATCTGGAGATATTCTATTCTTTGATGAATTTACAGTTCCCCGACATGAATTTAAGGCTTTTCATGAATGGAGCAGTTCTTTTTATATCGATTATAAAGTGTTGGGAGGGGTCAATAACTTTTATCAAGTTGCTATGATGATTAAATAGTGCCTGATCAGAAACAGAAAAAATGAAAAAGAAAATATTACTCACTGGAGCTTCTGGAACAGTTGGTAAAGCCGTATTAAAACAATTGTATGATCTAAAAGATAGATTTGACATAACAGTATTTGATCTAAAATCTTTTTATTCAAAAAAAATATTTAGACCTTTTAAAAAAGAAATTCATGTTGTTTATGGGAGTTTAACCCGTGAGAAAGATCTCATTGAAGTTTGTAAAGATAAAGATGTCGTAATCCATCTGGCAGCAGTAATTCCTCCTTTAGCTGATGATAACCCGAAACTTGCACATCAAGTAAACGTCGAAGGAACAAACAATTTAATTCGTCTTTTAGAACAGCATTCTCCCGACGCTTTCTTTCTTTACAGCTCTTCTGTTTCTGTATATGGAGACCGTCTAAAAAATCCATATATATCTGTCGGCGACCCCTTGCAACCAAGCAAAGGAGATGAATACGGGAAAACCAAAATTCAGGGAGAAAACAGCGTAAAAAGCAGCAAGCTCAATTGGACTATTTTTAGATTGTGTGCCATAATGGGCGGACATAAACTTTCTAAAATTATGTTTCATCAGCCACTCAAAACAGCAATGGAAATAGCCTCTCCAGAAGATACAGCTCGGGCTTTTGTAAAAGCAATTGACAAACAAGATCAACTCACAAACAAAATTTTTAATCTTGGAGGTGGAGAAAAATGCAGGGTAATTTATGATAACTTTCTATCGAAAACTTTTAAAATTTTTGGACTTGGAGAACTTAATTTTTCTCCAAAAGCATTTGCAGAAAAGAATTTTCACTGCGGTTTCTATAAAGATGACGATGCATTAGAAAACATCCTGCATTTTCGAAAAAATACCCTAGAAGATTTCTATAAAAATGAAGAAAAGAAAGTTTCTCCATTTGTTAAGTTCATTACCTCAATTTTTAGAAGACCAATAAAAAAGTACATAGAAAAAAAATCTGACCCCTTAAAAGCTTTCGATGCCCAAGACAAAGAAATGACAGACCATTTCTTTAAACAAAGAAAAGAAGAAGTAAACAACTGAAGTAAAAAGATTTTCTATTTATTTTTACCTTATCAAACACTATTAATTATCTTTAGCCCTTTCAAATACAATGTTATTATGCGTAAAAGTTTATTTATTATTCCCTTAATCGGAACCTTATTCGTTGGATGCAATCAAACAGAAAATATGGAATCTTCCTTAACTTATCCTAAAACAGAAGAACGTGCCGATGCAGATACCATCTTTGATCAAATCATTCCCGATCCATACCGTTGGCTTGAAGATGACATGAGTAAAGAAACAGCTGCTTGGGTTAAGGCGCAAAATAAAGTGACTTTTAACTATTTGAATAAGATTCCTTACCGCCAAGAATTAAAAGAACGTTTATCAAAATTATGGAATTACGAAAAGCTAACTTCCCCTAGAAAAAGAGGTGATTTTGTTTATTACTATAAAAATGATGGTTTACAAAACCAATATGTACTCTACCGAAAAGACAGTACTGGAAAGGAAGAGGCGTTTCTAGATCCCAATACATTTTCTGCAGACGGTACTACTTCTTTGGGCGAACTCTCTTTCACAGAAGATGGTTCTTTAGTTGCTTATGCAATCTCTGAAGGAGGAAGTGATTGGAGAAAAGTAATCGTAATGAATGCCGTCAATAAGGAAATTTTAGACGATACACTAATAGATGTTAAGTTTTCAGGACTTTCATGGAAAAACAATGAAGGTTTCTTCTACAGCAGTTACGATAAGCCAAAAGGAAGTGAATTGTCGGCGAAAACAGATCAGCATAAGTTGTACTATCACAAGCTGGGTACAACACAATCTGAAGATAAGGTTATTTATGGTGCTTCACCCGAACAAAAAAGAAGATATGTTGGCGGAGAAGTTTCAAATGATGGGCAATATTTGTTCATCTCAGGAGCTATTTCAACTTCTGGAAATGAGTTGAGCGTGTTGGATTTAACCGATGAAAACGCAGTCATTAAACCACTGGTTGAAGGCTTTGACCAAGATGCTTCTATTGTAACCACAAAAGACAAAACTTTTTATATCAGCACCAACCTAAACGCACCCAATAAAAGACTTGTAAAAACCAATTTTGACCATCC
Source organism: uncultured Fluviicola sp. (assembly GCA_964585545.1). Lineage (GTDB taxonomy): Bacteria > Bacteroidota > Bacteroidia > Flavobacteriales_D > Crocinitomicaceae > Brumimicrobium. The sequence continues at coordinate 21,326 of CAZPDT010000024.1, read as the reverse complement.
TACAACTGAAAACTGGGAGGATGTTATTCCCGAAACTGAACACGTTCTTACAATCGCAAAAGGAGGTGGATATTTCTTCGCAAAATATATGGTTGATGCACTTTCAGAAGTAAAGCAATATGACTATGAAGGGAAGTTAATTCGCACTATCGATTTACCCGGAATAGGTACAGTACGCGGATTTAATGGAAAAGGAGAGGATGAGGTCTTGTATTATTCATTTACTAATTATATCATGCCCTCAAATATATTTGAGTTCAATCCAGAAACAGGTACATCGAAAACCTACTGGAAACCTAAAATAGATTACAATCCTGAAGATTATGTTTCAGAACAAGTGTTTTACGCATCAAAAGATGGTACCAAAATTCCAATGATTATAACCCATAAAAAAGGAATAAAAATGGATGGCAATAATCCTACTATCCTCTATGGATACGGTGGTTTTAATATCAGTCTTACCCCTTCTTTCTCCATTGCAAATCTCGTTTGGATGGAAAATAACGGGGTTTATGCTGTCCCTAACCTCCGAGGTGGTGGAGAATATGGTAAAAAATGGCACAATGCTGGAATTAAAATGAAGAAACAAAATGTATTTGATGATTTTATTAGTGCTGCTCATTATCTTATTAACAATAAATATACTTCATCAAAATATTTAGCCATCCGAGGAGGATCAAATGGCGGATTATTGGTTGGCGCATGTATGACGCAGGAGCCTGATTTATTTCAAGTTGCATTGCCAGCAGTAGGTGTTCTAGACATGATTCGTTACCACACCTTTACCGCAGGAGCAGGTTGGGCTTACGATTATGGTACCGCTGAGGACTCCCCTGAAATGTTGAATTATTTATTGGGATATTCTCCTGTTCATAACGTAAAAGAAGGGGTTTCCTATCCAGCAACATTAATTACCACAGGAGATCACGATGACCGGGTTGTTCCAGCACATTCATTTAAGTTCGCAGCAGAATTACAGAAGAAAAATGCAGGATCTGCTCCAACACTTATAAGAATTGAAGTCAATGCGGGTCATGGAGCAGGAACTCCTGTGAGTAAAACAATAGAGCAATATGCTGATATTTTTGGGTTTACACTGTACAATATGGGAGTAAAAGAATTAAATTAACCCTTTGCAATTTGAGCAATTGTATTGACCTCCCATGTTGTTCAACAATCTAATCGCAATTAAAAACCCCTCTTGTCTATAAAAAGATAAGAGGGGTTTTTAATTGTTTAGTAATTGATTATCAATCGATTAGCTCTATTTATGTCAGGTGATAAATGTTAAATTATAAAAATTTCTTCATTTTTATTCATATAGTTAGGATTCCTTACTATATTTGTAGCGCAATAATGCAATAACTTAAATTTTAATTCAATGGAAAAATCAATTTTTTATCATGCAGGGTGTCCAGTTTGTATAAGTGCAGAACACGACATCATCAATCTCGTTGGAAAAGACAATGTTGAAGTTGTCAATATTGGAGAAGATCGAGCGAGAATTTCAGAAGCTGAAAGATTCGGGGTGAAATCTGTACCTGCATTAGTAACAACAAACGGAAATCCTTTACACATCAATTTTGGTGCGTCAATAGAAGAGGTTAAAAACTAATTTATTTAAACAGATGCCAGAGCTCTACTATTTTAGAGTTCTGGCTCATTAAAACAACAAATCAAAATGAAAACAACAGTATGCATATTTTCAACATTATTTTATTTAGGCTTATCAAGTATAAACGCACAGAAAAGCATTTACAAAAATGATGACTTCGTTCTTGATGAAGTTCGTGTTCAACACGATACGGATCTTAAGATAACAATATGGGAAATCAATGTTAAGGGAACAGCTGGGAAAACGACACCTAAAGAAAAAGGTCAACTTGATGGTGCACCTGTTTTAGGATATGTTTTTCCAACAAATTTAAAACCTATTGATGTTGGTTTTAGTCAAACAGAGGGGATTGTAGCTCTTGCACTAACTTCTCATCCAGATTTTGACGACACACCGTTATGGGATGAAAACAATGACAATAATTACAGCAACGATGGTGTTGTATGGCATCCTCATTGGGTAATTCTCAATGGAGACAAAAGAGTTGATGGCGGCTTCTCAGTTAAACAGTTTGACAAAAAAGATACCGCTGTAGTTCTTCCACCAACAAACCCAGGAATGCCAATGTATATGGATTCTCCAGGCTTTCAGGTCATTCACAAGGGAAATACAATTAAAGTTATTGTTCCCGATTATCGAATCAACAACAACGTTAATTTTAGTTATGATGGAGTAACCGCCTTTATGAAAGTAAACACAAGTAATAGCAATTTGCCGATGTTGGGTGTATATGAAGTATTTAGTATAGCCAGTGGCGACCTGTCATTACCCTACAAAGTAAAATCCAAGTAAGATAAGGTAAATTCTATTTAATTTTAGATCAACTATTGCATTCTAAAAGTTCTGAATATAGTGGGTCAATACATTACTTTCTTTTGGAAATATCCCACATTATTTAAATAGTGTGGGATAACCCTTTTCTGGTTGTTATTAAAAATAAGTTTTGATTTGCTTCTTAATGTAACTGTTTCCCATTTCCTCTGCCATTTGATTTGCCTTTTGAAAGTATTTATTATCGCCATTTTCTAAATACAAGCCATAATATAAAAGGGTGCTATAATATTTCTGAGAAATGAAATAAAAATTATTAGGATTAATCTTTTGTAAGAGTATTCCTATTTTAAAGCGAGGATTCAATTTCTTTTGTGAGATAGCCCACAAGAGTTGCATTTGACGATAATACCCTTTCCGAACAAACTCCATTTTAAATGAAAAATCGTGAAACGCACATTCAACGATTTCTATACACTTTCTATATTCTCCTGCATTCAAAAGTCCATCCGCAACAATATATTCTGATGCTGGAAAATCTAAGAAGTGATTCCCGTTTTTTGGAAGTTGCTCTCTCAACTTTAGATATTCTTCATAAATTTTATTGAATCTATCCTGTTTCCCATAAAAGGATTCAAATATCAGTTTACAAGCAAAATATCTACCAATTAAATACGGATGAAAATTTTTAGTGATACAGATTTTATTCAACTTTAAAATATGCTTCTTACAACTTTTCTCATCTAGCGTCCACAAGGACTTTAAAAACAGCAAAGCGTTACACATTATTTGTGCAGATTTCTTATTGGTATACTTCAAATACTCCTCATACAATAAATAATAATAATTGCATAAATTATCATAATCAGGAAAATGTTCAATAAAAAAAACTTGTGCATATTTCTTTCTAGCCAGTAGGGGTATTGCTCTTTTAAAGATCGTAACATCCTCTCTAAAACGAAGAGCAATCTTTCTGGACATTGACTGTATTCCTCCATCGTGAAATACGATGTGATTTATTAAATCAAAATCATAGAAAGACAATAAAATATCGAGTTCCTTCCCCGAGATAGGTTGGTTCTCATTCAACGACAATTCAAAATCATACCAATTTCTATACCCTACAAATTGACTGAGAATATCTAATGTTTGAATTGATGGATTAAACGGGTACTTTGTAAAATTAAAAAGACGTTTAAATGTAATCCCATTAATATAGGTATTCGTCTGTTCCGAAATAAGTTTTGCCAACCGATCACAATCTACTGAACGAAGTAATTTAAAATCAATATTATCCAACACCAAATCTTTCAATTTGGCAAAATGTTTTGGATTAACTATTGTGACTGTTCTTGGCATAAATAGGAGCTATAAGTTCAAAAGTAACAATAAATGTACATTAATGTACTGTTTTATTTGAATTAATTCTTGTTGATTTGAAGAAGGATAAAATAGAATGAAAACACCCGGTCTAATACGATTTATAGAGATTACCTCCTAAGATAAAGCAAGCGTGTGGCTGTATGTTGCAATCAACCAAACATTTACAGCCACACAAATGCTATATCACAACTCACAAAAAACGAGTTAGAATAGTTGGACGCAATCTTAATCAAAAGTTTTTAAATTAGGTTGACAAAATAAACTTAGGTGACTTATGGAGTTTTATTGTAATAAATGAATCACTTAAACAACATATAATATTTGTTCACGTACAGTTCACGCTGAATTCATCTTTATTGATTCAGTAAACCACTTAAACAAGGAATTATTATGGTAAAATTATATTTTCGTAAGCCAATCAGTCGGTCGTTTGGGAAAGACACAGCTAAAGTGATTTCAAATGAATTGTTTAAGGCTAAGCATGCTTTAAAGTTCTCACCTAATATACATTCAGAAATTCAAAAAGTAATCTCGGAATTAGGAATTACAAAATACACAATGAAAAAGGAAAATGAAGCGATTGAAAGAACATTGGTTCAAATTCTAATATTAACTTATCCCATCTTTAAAGTTGCCAATGTCGATAGCAAATTACAAAAAAAGAGAGACCTGGTTTTAAATCGAATTCTAATTCATTTTCTTTCCGAGATAGTTGGAAGTGCAATTAGCAGAAAAGAACGAAAAAAATTTGTCCAGCTCTACATTAAAGACTTTTTATTTATTAACGAAAACAAAGAAAAATACAACTATGTAATCCTTCATGCCTCAACAGGTTTCTCTAAAGAAATTAAAAATAGTATTGTAAGGTTAATGATAAAAACAGCTGAAATATCTGGTGGCGTTGGAGAATTAGAATTTGGTATGATAGATTACCTTACTAAAGAATTTTTATCCTAGGATTGGAGCCGATTAACCCGCTTTATTAACTGAGTTGAGCTCGCAAACTCGGTTCACCAATCTTGATCTTTAAATTTATAAATATCTGATATTCATATGCTTCTCGTGTTTCATTCAGCTTTTAAGAACCCCAAATTTGGGTACTGACAATTTGGCAAGATTTTGATTTAAGTTTGAATAATTCGAGGTAAATCTAATCCTATTTAATAGTTTTTTTGTTATCCTCTTTATTGTATAACTATTTCTAAAAAAAGATTAGAATTCAAATTCTTTATCGTAATATTGCAATATAGTAATCATATTTAATATGAAAAAAAAGAATTATTCTGAAGGTCAAATAGAGATTGCAGCAATAGCAAAAGCATTGGGTCATCCTGCAAGAATAGCCATAATGGATTATTTAAAAAGTGTCGATACGTGTATTTGTGGCGATATTGTTGATGAATTACCGCTTGCACAGCCGACGGTTTCACAACACCTTAAAGAACTCAAAAATGCAGGTCTCATCAAAGGAAATATTGAAGGAAACGCTACTTGTTATTGTATAGACAACAACACAATTGAAAAATTCAATCAATATATACAGAAGGTGGCTATTGAATCCCTAAAAAGAACAAATTGCTGTTAATTTAAAATAAAATACAATGGAAAATAACGATCAAATTAAAGATATGGTAAAGCAAAAATACAGTGAAATTGCTTTACAAGATCAAGAAACTAATGCCTCATCTTGTTGTGGAAGTGGAGGATGCAGTACAGAAGTGTACAACATCATGAGTGATGAATATTCTGATTTAAAAGGATACAGTCCTGATGCCGATTTAAAATTGGGTTGTGGTTTACCCACTGAATTCGCCAAGATAAAAACAGGTGATACCGTCGTGGATTTGGGGAGTGGAGCTGGAAATGATTGCTTTGTTGCAAGACACGAAACTGGCGAAACAGGAAAGGTAATTGGTATTGATTTTAGTGATACCATGCTAGAAAAAGCAAGAAAGAATGCAGATAAATTAGGGTTTAACAATGTTGAATTTCGACAAGGAGACATTGAAAACATACCAATAGCAGACTATATTGCCGACGTTGTTGTAAGCAACTGTGTTATGAATCTTGTACCAGACAAACCAAAAGCTTTTGATGAAGTGTACCGAATCCTTAAAACAGGAGGCCATTTTAGTATTTCAGATATCGTTTTGACAGGTGAATTGCCCGAAAAAATTAAAAATGCAGCCGAAATGTATGCGGGTTGTGTAGCCAGTGCCATTCAAAAGGATGAATATCTACAAATCATAAAAAATGCAGGATTTGAAAATCTCACATTACAAAAGGAAAAACCCATTATTGTTCCCAATGATATTTTGAAAAATTACCTCAACGAGGAAGAAATTAAATCCTATAATGCACAACCAACTTCTATTTATAGTATTACTGTATATGGTGAAAAACATGCTTGTGACTGCACACCTGGGTGTTGTTCATAGGACTTTCAATAGGCTTAAAATAATTGGTGTTTAATCACAAACTCAATAATTTTTAATTTTTTTTTCATAAAAATTTGTTGAATTCAAAAATAGCTTTATCTTTGTTAGCGAATACTAACTAACAAAACAATATGTCAGTTCAATTAAAAACAGAAGACTTTACAGATCGCCAAATAGAAATTATGGAAGCTGCAACAGCACGTATTGATAAATACGGCATCCAAAATTTAACAATAAAAACTTTAGCAGCTGATATTGGTCTTTCTGAACCTGCCCTTTATCGTCATTTTGAAAATAAAAATGAAATTTTGCTCGGTCTACTGAATTACTTCATGCTTGAAATGAAATCGCGTCTCAAAAGAATATTAATGAAACAACACAAAACAGCAGGAGATGAATTGAGGGCGATTTTTAACTCTCAACTTCAAAATTTTTCGAAAAAGCCAGCTATTGTGAGTGTTATTTTTGCCGAAAGTATTTTCCGTTTTGATAAACGACTCAGCAATAAAGTGGCTGAAATCATGGATGTAATGCACAAATATGTGAAAGCCAATATCATAAAAGGAAAAGAAGCAGGACAATATGGGAAATTAATTAACGACAAAACATTAACAACAATTATCATTGGCGGAATGCGGATGACTGTATTAAAATGGAAAATATCTGGACACAAATCGAATCTTATCAACGAAGGTAAATCAGTTCTTGAAGGCATTTTAAAAATGGTAGAAAAACAACAGTGAATATGAAAACACAAAATAAATATACATTATTGCACAGGCTTCTTCATTGGACAATGGCTTTGGCATTGCCCCTTCTATTTATCACGGGCTTTCTTCGTATGTATTGGATGAACAAACACCATACAGTCGATGTCATAAAAAGCAAAATTCCTGCATCAACTTTATCAAATGATCAAATGGTGGACATCGCAAAAACCATTCGCGAACCCATGTGGGAATGGCACATCATATTTGCATATGTTATGATTTTTGCTTTTCTTATTCGCATTGTCTACATGATTGTAAAAGGCATTCGATTTCCTAACCCATTTCGAAGTAAGATTTCAATTAAGGAACGGTTTCAGGGACTTACTTATATTTATTTTTATCTTTTTGTATTGATCTCTGCTGTAACAGGAATTTTAATCCATAAACACTTTTTTGAACAATGGAAGGACGGCATAGAAACCGTTCATAAACTCGGTATATATTGGTTTCCTATTTTTATCTTGTTACATCTGGTAGGAATTCTAATTGCAGAACACTCAAATAAAAAAGGGATTGTCTCAAAAATGATTGGAGGGAAGTAATTCCTTCCTTTGTTTCACGTAAAAAAATTTACACAATGAAGTTAGTTAACGCTCGCAAACTTTTATTTACAGTTCTTATTCTAATGAGCTGGAACGCAATACAGGCACAGGAAGTCTGGACGTTAAAGGAATGCATTGATACCGCAAAAGTTTATAATAAAAGCTTGCAAATCGATCGCAACAATATTACTATTGGCGAACAACGGCAAAAAGAGGCCAAATCCAATTTAATCCCAAAAATATCTGCCAACGCAGATTATAAGTATTTCACGGATTTACCTCATCAGCTAATGCCTATGTCAATATTTAATCCTGCCCTACCTGAAGGTCAGTTTAGGGAGGTCCAATTTGGTGTTCCACACAACATCAATGCAAACATTCAATTGGCCATGTCCCTGTATAATCCTAAAGTTTATGGCGGTATAAAGTCTACAAAGGTTGCTTCAAAATTGAATGAATTACAATATAAAAAAACAGAAGAACAAATTTATTTTGAGGTCTCAAACCTCTATTATAATGCTCAGGTTTTACAACATCAATTGATTTTTATAGACAGCAATCTCATCAATGCAAAACGTCTTTTAAAGACCCTAGAATTGCTCCACAAAGAAAAATTGGCAAAAGGAACAGATGTCAATAAAGTTAAATTAGAGACGCAACAACTACAAACACAAAAGAATATTGTTTCCAGTCAATACAAGAAAGTTATGAATGGACTCAAACTTAATCTAGGAATTGCATTAGAAAAAGAAATTACTGTTGAGAAGGACATTCATTTCCCAATAAAAAAAGAATATGAACTCAATAAAAGCATAGATATCCAAATGATTCAAATAAAAAATAAGCTTATAAATACTGAGTTAAAAACCCTCAACAAATCACGATTTTTACCCTCTCTCAACTTGATTGCCTCTTATGGAGCCACGGGATTTGGTTATGATAAAAGTCCGCATGAATTCTTAGACTTCTATCCTGTCGGATTTGCCGGAATACAATTTACTTACCCCCTATTCAACGGAATGGTAACCCAGCGAAAAATCAATCAGAAGAAGTTAGAGATAAGCAACAACGAATTACAAGCACAATTGATTTCAGAAAAAAGTGAAATTGAAATTGAAAATACAACTCGGCAAAGAGCAGCAGCGCGAAAAACAATTGTCCAGACAAAAGGGCAGATTGACTTGGCACAAACCATCTACAATCAAACGCTTTTACAACAAAGGCAAGGGACTGCAAGTCTCACTGACATTTTATTGGTCAACAATTCGCTCCGCAAAGCGCAACAGGACTATCTGAATGCTATTGTTGATTATTTAAAAACAGATCTTGAATTAAAGAAACTGACAGGAAATATAGGACGGTAGTTGGTGGATGGAGAATTGGGAATTGGGGAATTAAGAATTGAGGAATTACGAATTAGGGAATTACGAATTAAGAATTGGAGAATTAAGAATTGGGGAATTGAGGAATTACGAATTAAGAATTGGAGAATTAAGAATTGGGGAATTGAGGAATTGAGGAATTACGAATAGAGAATTAGAGAAAAAAAATAAAAACATGAATTGGAAAAAAATAATTGGAATTATAATTCTACTGGGTGTTATTGTATTGGTATTTGTTCAGCTTTTTATGAATAAGGAAACGACAGAAAAAAAAGTGTATCATTATGATAAAGAGCGTCCCATCAGTGTAAAGGCAGACACCATAAAAATGATTTCTATAAATGACTTAACTGAATTTACTGGGACTTTTGAGCCCAATAAAGAAACCAAAGTTAGTGCCGAAGTGAAAGGCAAAATTAGTTCAGTCTTGGTTGATGTGGGAGCCCATGTGAAGAAAGGACAGTCGTTAGTGCAATTGGACAATTCAATGTTGAAACTACAATTGCAAAGTATAAACATAAAAATTGAAGGTTTAAACGACGATGTGAATCGCTATACCGTACTTTCCGAGGCAGATGCAATACAAGGTGTAAAATTAGAAAAAGCCAAATTAGGTCTGCGTACAGCCAAAGTACAAAGAGCTACTTTGTTGGAGCAAATCAGTAAGAGCACCATTAAAGCACCATTTGACGGAATTGTCACCGCTAAATTTAATGAAGAAGGTGCCTTTGCCGCTCCAGGAGTGCCTTTGCTTCAAATTACAGACATTATCCAATTAAGGTATACGGTTCATGTTCCTGAAAATCAAATCAATTTATTTCAATTGAATCGTTTGTTCAATGTTACAGCTGATATTTATCCAGACACTACTCTTTCTGGAAGAGTAATAATGATTGGCAGCAAAGCAAATATGGGCAGTAGTTTTCCAGTACAAATGTTGGTTTCAAACACCAAAGGCCTTGACATAAAATCAGGGATGTTTGGACATGTAACTATAGAAAATGAACAACAAGAATTGGGCATTGCAATTCCTACTTCTGCAATTATCAGTACGGAAAGTCAGGCTCAAGTGTATATCATTGAAAATGGAAAATCGGTGCTTCATGACATTACAGTTGCAGAGAAAATCAAAGACAAAACTATTGTCTCAAAAGGATTAAAGGAGGGAGATGTCATCGTTACCAGTGGATTTATTAATCTGTTTAACGGAGCGAGAGTTAATTATAAATGACTCAATTATGAATTACGAATGGATCAATTACGAATTACGAATGGATCGATTATGAATTACGAATGGGTCAATTAGGGAATTACGAATGGATCAATTATGAATTGGGGAGAGGTTTAATTAAAAATTAAATGAGAATAAAATGAAAGCAAATATTATACTAGAAGAATTTGAAATAACGAATTGGAAAAGACTCCTATTAAGTGACACAATTCGTAATTCCCTAATTCGTAATTCGTAATTGATTAAACAAAAAATACTATGAAAGCAAATATTATACTAGAAGAATTTGAAATAACGAATTGGAAAAGACTCCTATTGAGTGACACAATTCGTAATTCCCTAATTCGTAATTCGTAATTGATTAAACATGAATATTACAGAAATATCTATAAAACGTCCTTCGCTGATTATTGTGCTTTTCAGTGTATTTACCTTATTGGGAATTATCGGGTACAAAAACCTGAGTTATGAGTTGATGCCTGATTTTAATCAACCCGTTGTGGTTATCCGAACAATGTACCCAGGAGCCGAACCCGAAGAAGTGGAAACATCTGTTTCTCGAAAAATTGAAGATGCCTTGTCCAATTTAAATGGTGTTGATTATTTGGTGACAAAATCTATCCCAAATGCATCGATTATCATTGCCAACCTGAAATATGGAACGGATTTGAACATCACCATGCAAGATGCCCAACACTATATTGACAATATCCGAAAAGACTTGCCCAAGGATGTTTTAAATCCTATAATGAGTACCGTCTCCCCTAACGATTTACCAATAATGTCCGTAAGTGCAACAAGTGATTTAGAGCCCATTGTATTTTACCAAAAAATGAAAGACGATTATCTCCCACAGATACAACAATTGAAAGGTGTGGCAGACATTACTGTTTTAGGTGCCGAAGAAAGAGAAATTCAAGTTAAAGTCAACCAAGAAAAGCTAAAACTGTATAAAAGCTCATTGGTTCAAGTTGTTGAAGCCATAAACCGTTCTGGAATCGATTTACCTGCAGGAAAAATACAAACTGCTACAGAAAGCAATTCGATTCGCTTGGTCGGAAAATTCAACACTATAGAGGCGATTAAAAATGTTCAAATAGCAGTGCCTTTCCCTGGGAGTCCTGTATATGTAAAAGATGTCGCAACGGTAGTAGATGGAGTCAAAGAAACCAGTTCTATAAGTCGCTACAATGGCAAAAAAGGAATTGGACTTTTGATCAAAAAACAAGGTGATGCCAATGCTGTTGATGTTTCCAATTTAATCCGGGAAAAATTTAAAACAATTGAAAAGAAAAATGCAAATTCAAATGTTCAATTTGTGATCACCGATGACAGTACAGACAATACCATTGCAGCCGTTAATTCGGTAGTAGAAGATTTAATTTTAGCCGTAATTTTAGTGTCCATAGTGATGCTTCTGTTCTTAAGAAGTTTCCGAAATGCGCTCATTGTATTGGTGGCTATTCCTACTTCTTTGATTACTGCTTTTGCAGTAATGTGGCTGCTGGGCTACACCCTTAACTTAATGACTTTACTAGCTATGTCTTTAATCATTGGTATTCTGGTCGATGATGCCACGGTGGTTTTGGAGAATATCCAACGTCATTTGGACATGGGGAAAGAAAAAAGGGTTGCTGCGATGGACGGCCGAATGGAAATTGGGTTTTCTGCTTTATCCATTACACTTGTTGACGTTGTCGTATTTTTGCCCATCCTCTTTTTACAGGTTTTTGTTGCCGACATGCTCAAACAATTCTCTGTGGTGGTCATTACCTCAACATTAACAAGTTTATTGGTTGGTTTTACGCTTACACCGTGGCTGGCTTCCCGAGTTGGAAAAAAAGGAGATTTAAAACCGACCAATTTCTTCAATCGTTTTTTGTTGTGGTTTGAAAAACAGTTGAATAAATTCATCAATTGGTATGCAAGAACACTCAAATGGGTGCTGGACCACAAGTTGATTTTTATAAGTATTGTAATACTCCTTTTTATGGGAACATTTGCAATGATGAAGCAAGATATTATTGGGAAAGAGCTTATTTCTACAGGTGATCAAGGGAAATTTAGATTGGCTTTAGAGTTTGACAAAAGCACTTCCATTCAACAAAATAATTTGATATCCGAAAAAATAGAAAATGAAATCCTAAAACAACCTGAAGTGGCAACACTTTTTAGTAATGTTGCCGGACCAAGTACAGGAATGGGAAGTTTAGGAGTCGGACTTTCTAATAAATCTGAGTTCACCATTCAATTAAAACCCAAAAAGGAAATCAATAATATTTCCACTGAAGATTTTATGCGAAAAATTCGTGCAAATCTTCAAAAAAAATATGCTGGGGTTAATTTTTCAATAACAGCTCTGGGATTAATTCCCCGAACTGCCCCGATTGAAATTACGTTAAGCGGCAGTAGATTAAATCAGGTGATGCAAACCGCCAATCAGCTAAAATCTGTAATTGAAGAAATCCCAGGAGTAGACAATGCCAGACTATCAGTGGAGGCGGGAAGTCCCGAATTTAAAGTTATTCCTGATAAAGATAAGATGCAACGATTGGGTTTAAACACCGCGTATGTTGGCATCAACCTGAGAACTGCATTCACGGGCAATGACGATGCTTTATTGACCCAAAATGGTACAGAATATCCGATCAGGGTTGTATTGGATCAATTCGACAGACAAAACATCGATGACATCAAGCAATTTAACATTGTAAATCCAAAGGGAATTCCCATTGAAGTTTCTCAATTTGCAACAATAGAAAGAGAAAACTCTCCTTCACTTTTAGAACGATTGGATCGTCAACCTGCAGTTACCCTAACAGCAGATGCTTTAGGCAGACCTTCCGGAAGTGTAGCTGATGATGTTGTTGCTTATGTTGACAATAATCCCTTGCCGAAAGGCATCCAAATGTCGTGGGGAAGCGATGTAAAAAGACAAAACGATAGCTTTGGGGCATTGGGCTCTGTATTGCTCATTTCTTTCCTACTCATTTATCTCATTATGGTCGCCTTATACGATAGTTATATTTATCCATTTGTGGCTTTATTTGCCATTCCTGTTGCAATAATTGGAGCTTTCTTGGCCTTAAATTTGTCGCTTAGCAACTTGAGTTTGTTCGCTTTACTTGGATTAATTATGTTGATGGGACTGGTCACCAAAAATTCTATTTTGATTGTGGACTTCACCAATCAACTCAAGGCGGAAGGGAAACATTACAGAGAGGCAATCATTATTGCAGGAAAAGAAAGATTGCGCCCCATATTAATGACAACACTTTCTATGGCGATTGGAATGTTGCCAATTGCATTGGCTTCGGGCACGGCAGCTGAATGGAAAAACGGTTTGGCGTGGGTAATTATCGGTGGATTATTGTCTTCTTTGGCACTTACCGTATATTTGGTACCGCTTGTATATGATGTTGTGGACAATATTAAAGCAAGATTTAATAAAAGCAAAAACAAACAAAAATGAAATTTCGAATGATATTCTTTATGGGTTTAATGGTTGTACCATTTTTATATTCATTATCTGAGAATGTGTCAGAAAAATATTCTTTAACGGTAGAAGTAAACCATTTAAGAAACACAAAAGGTGTTGTTCAGTTTGCCTTGTACAACAAAGACGGAACAATTCCCGATGAGCATTACGAACGCTATTATAAAATAGGAAGCAGTAAAATAATAAATGGTCGGGCAACTTTTACTTTTACCAATTTATCAAAAGGAAAATACGCTGTAAATATTCTGCACGATGAAAATAAAAATAAAAAAATTGATAAAGGATTCATTATGCCAATTGAAGGAATTGGTTTTTCTAATTATCAATCGATTGGACTTACAAACAGACCTAAATTCTCAAAAGCAAGCTTCGAACTCAACGGGAACCGTAAAATTAGTGTGAAAGTGATATATATGTAGAAAATATATTTAATAATCTTCATAATGAGCTGAATATGAGCTAAATAATCATGTATTGTTGTAAGATTAGTGAACAGTTCGGGTTAAGGCACAGACTGGGTGTGGGTTGGGCGCAATGGAACGCCGATGACACGGATCTACGAATGCGGGTAAAGTCAGGTTATTTTTTCTGTAAAGCGAGCAATGTATGTGATAAATCTTCCATATCATATTGCCCTATAATTTTAAATCCTGCACGATCAATCAATTTAAAAAAGACTGCACTTTCATACATTTGACTGGTACCATTTGCCATAGTGGTAAAATAGAGCGATACCATTTGTAAAATAAAGGCTGATGCTTTAAAGCGTTGTAGGTCCCAAAAAGTTTCATTGATAAAAACAATGGTATGCTCATCTGCAGCCCGATAGCACTTCTGAAGAATAGCAACAATTTGGTCTTCTGAAAAGCAATCTAAAAATTGACTCATCCAAATCACATCATATCCTTTAGGGAGTTCTTCTTTAGGGTCAAGGACATTCATTGCATAAAAAGATGACCTATCCGAAAAATTTGCTTTATCAATATTTTGCTGGGCAACAGCAACCTGAACATCTAAATCAACCAATCCAAGTTGCACATCTTCATTGTATTGCATGCATTTCAACGCCCACCTGCCTGTGTTTCCACCAATATCCAATATCTTTTGAGGTTGATGTTGAAAAACAATGGGTAAAATAGCGTCAAAAGTAATATCCGAGTAATGGTGATCAAAATCAAACCAGCTTTTCTTGGCAGGTTCTGGCAGCGTAGATAAGCCTACATAAATAGTGTTCCAAGAACCCAATATCTTAAGTCCTTCTGGTTTTGAATTCTTAATACTTTCATGTAAAAATTTTGCGCCCTTACTGCACACATCTTTCATAAAATTAAAGTTGACCTCAACAGTTTTACTGTTTAAAAAAAAGTATCCTGTCTTTGTTAAATGGTATTTACAGTCCTTTCTATACACCAATCCTATTCCCAATCCTGCTTCTAAAAGAATGCGAATACCATAATGAGACAAATCAACTTTTTTTTCTATTTCCTCAATGGTAATGCACTCAGCCTTTTCAATTATTCGTAAAATATTGTAAGCTTTCAATAAGCGAGAAGCCTCCCAAACATAAGGAGTAAAAGCTATCAAATGAGCGCGGTTGATTGCATTAATCGCCTTAGAAGAATCTCTATCAAATAACATCGACTTTTCATCGGTAGTATTCATAATTGCACCTGTTGTTTAATAATATAATGCTGCTTTGGTAGTTGAAGAATAGGCCTTTAATAAAAAAGCAAAGTTAACATTGTAAGGGCATCATTTTTTCAAATTAAGAGTGATTTTTGTCAGCTTTTCACATATTCTTTACCGCTTGATTATGTTTACTGGCAAGCTATCTGGTCTACTGCATCATTTATTTTCCTTGGACAGGCGCATTTTGCATCAATCTGATAAAAGTTAAGATGGGTTGTTTTTCCGCATCATAAAAGGTCAACTTGTTGGCTTCAACTGCATAAGAGACAGTTTGATCCAGTGCCTTGAGGTATTCAGACTCTATGTTTTCATTATCGCATGCCTTAAGCGTCCCCAGAAGGTTACCAAATTGAATATTATGGGTGGTTAGTGCATCAATTTGAGCATGGTATAAGTTGCATCCTCCTTTTCCTGAAATTTGCATTTCCCGGATATCAATGACGAGTGATGGAAGAATAACTTTTTGATTGGGTTCCTCTCCACGAAGTGTTGTTAAGGTCCAATTGCCCCGCAGGTTAATCCTGTTGTCTTGTTGTTGATCAAGTACTTCAACCAAAGAAAACTGGGCAGATGCATCTTTTCCTTTTTGCACCTCTTTAACCTTGATTTTCTGAAGCATTCCTTCCTCAAGTTCAAAACCTTCGATTTTAGCGGTAAAAGGTTTCCATTTCTCATCTTTTAAATCTTTGCCTTTATATACATTCAGACAATTTTTAGTTTCTGTAATTGAGTCACATTTTACTTTATAACCACTGACCCAAAAAGTTTGTATTTTCACTGTGTTGCAAGATTGAAGTCCCATAATTCCTATAAGTGAAAGCAATATCCCTGTTGTAATCTTCATGTTCTTTATTTTATATGCATTTTAACTGGTTAACCTCTTTCAAAGTTCATGCCTATTCTCAAATTGATGTCATTTAATCAATAAAATCTACCACTTCTTCTTCCTCGGCTACTAATTTAATTAAATTAACCCGTAATCCAAGATAGCCTTCTTTTGTAACAAAAAATAGCAAACTCTTATGCTCAGCATACGCAAAGGAGTATTTTGTTATTGTTTTCTATGTTGGTAACGGTTTAGCGGCTTTGCGTTGGTGGCTTTTAAAACCGTAAACTGTTTGCCAGCACCAACGTTTATTAATTGCTCAAATGTTTCTATTCGCACTGTCTGCCCACTAACGCAATGCCCGTGTTACCACCAGTGCTTCTATTTCTTTTTAAGTTCGTTAATTTGTCCTTGTGCATATTTTTTCGCTTGGTCGTCACCATGTTTTAAGGTCAGTTCGTAGTATTTTATTGCATTTTTATTGTCGCCTTTTAACTTGTATGCTTGGGCTATATTACTCAATACAATATAGTCTTTGGGATTTAACTTTTTCGCTTTTAAAAGTGGTTCAAGTGCCTTGTCATATTGCTTTTGAAGCATATAAACGATTGACAGGTTTGATAAACTTTCAACGTGGTCAGAATAATATTTCAAAACTGTCTCTGCAATACGTTTCATATTGTCTAACAGGTCGTCATTTTCTGTGTTGTAAAGTTGAAGTTGATAATTCTGAATTGAACTTAACATAAATTCCTTTGGATCGTCAAGCGGTTTGCTGTCAGTCCAAGTCCACTTGTTTTTGTTCTCGTTTGAATAGTCAATCGTCCTTATTATTTCAGTCGTGAATTTTTCATAGTCTTCAAGTTGTCCAAACATATAGATTTTACCGAATCTCATATCAAGTCTGTTCGGATGCTTTTTTATTCCTTTACTAATCCAGTCAAACCCTTGCTTAACATGTTAGGTTCGTAGTAAGTGTCGCCATACATAAAGGCGACAGGCTCCTTTTTGGTTGTGTCTTGGTCCATAATTTGAAGCACATCTTTGCCCTTTGGATTTTGTCCAAGCGTCACTATTTCTTTTTTACTCTTAATTACATAATAATTGAAATAAGCAACAAATAACTCTGGGTCATTACTATCAGCCTTTTCCCATTTCTCTAAAAGTTCTTGCTGTCCGACCGAGTCTTTTTTTGAAACCAAGTCATTGAATTGTTGCTTAAATGTCTGTCCACTTACTTGATTAAAAAGTAGCGTCAAACCGAAAAGTAAAAATGTTATTTGTCTGTTCATTGTCGTCTTTTTAGCATTGCCGATAACGTTTTAGTGGCTTGACGCAGGAGCGGATTTCAACCACCAACTTTAACCGAAGCCGACACGTCAAATATACCATAAAATGTTCAATCGAAGCCGTTTACCCGCTCTTGCGTTCAAACCGTTTGTTGTGCGTTCGGTGTTTTTTTTCTCGTTTTTCAATGTTATTTCTGTCTTGCGTTGGCTTTGGAAGCTCTTTTAAAAGCTTTGGTCGAGCGTTGGCTGGTGCGGCTTTTAAATGTGCTTACAAATAGCGTGGGCTTTACATTTTACTTATCAATTCCTTTGCTTTGTCTAACGTATATGCACCTTTAATTCCTTTCTTGTCAAAAACCATAAAATAAGCAAAGTCTTGTCCTGCTTGTCTTTCCCATTCGTTTCCAAGTCTGCATTTCGCTTCGCTGTCTGAACCGTCTAAATGGTCGCCTTTGGTTTCTATTAAAATCGTCTTACCCGATTTTGTCTGCATAATAAAGTCAGGGTAATGGTTGGCTTTAAATCCGTTGATGTAAAATCCTTTTCCACGTTCTAAATTTCTATGCCAAAATTCTACATTTGAGGAAGTTCCAATTTCCATTGCAACACGTTCTTCAAAACCGTTCATCGAGCCTTCTTTTTCGTAAAGCGAATTTCCAATGGATGAACCTGTATTTCCCGGCACAATTTCGTTGCCTAATTTCCAATTTGCTTTGGTGTTTATTTTTTTGGATTTCAATAAGTCCATAAAACGACCTTCTGCATACGAGTCAGCCAATTGGCGGATTTTACCTTTTATTTTATCCGTATAACTCCACTTTCTTACTAAAATATCTCGAAGTTGTTCGGTGTTCATACTTTTCAAAATACGCCCAATGTAAACCTTGATTTCTTGGTCGGGAATTGGGTACATATTTCCAATAATTTGCATCATTTGATGCGTGATGTCAGTTATTTGGTTGTCTTTTGGCTTGGCTAAAATGTATTCTGCAATTGGGTCTTTTACCATATTGTCTTCAATTTTGGTAAAAGATGGTCTGTATTCGTTTTTCTTAGCTTCTTCCAAGTCGATTTTATACAAGTCAGAAGAAATTTTGTCAAAGTCAATTTTGATGTCTTCGTCCGAAAGTTTAAAATCTTTGAGCAAGGATTCACGATTTAACAATTCTTCTTCTGTACCGAAAATGTCGCTTGCTGTTACTTTAATGAAGAACTGCGGAAACTCAATTTTGTCTATAAACTCCTTGTAGGCTTCTTTAACCTTGTAGCGTTTTACTTTATCACCCATTTCTTGAAAAATATTTTCGTCAACAGGCTGTTGCTCCTGTTCTTTTATTTGTTCTTCTAACTGTCGGTTTTGTTCTTCCGCAATGGCTTCAATTTCATCAATTACCGTTGTTGTTTCTGGTTCTTCTTCATCTGCATTCGGGTCAAACGTTACTCGATTTGTGTCGATGTTTTCATCTTCAACTTGCTCCGTTTGTTGCTCTGGGAAAAGAAAAGATTCAACTGGGTCTGCCGTAACCGTTTTCTTTTCTTCTTCGGTCATTTTATCGACTTTGCGATAATCTTTTTCGCTAAATCCTGATTCTTGCAAGCCTTTTACAATGCTTTGTAAAGTCTCATTGAATTTGGCAGATGCCGTTAAAACATAAGAAAGGTTTAATTGAAAGGCTTTGTGTTTCTGTACATAAGGCTGTCGCAATACACGACCCAAAATTTGCTCAACATCTACTGCACTTGATTTGTCTGCTAATGATGCCAAGATGTAAGCAAACGGACAGTCCCAACCTTCTTTCAATGCGTTGATGGTAATAATGTAACGAACTTTACATTCCTTGCTCATCAAGTCAATGCCTTTCAATTCGTCAATGTTGGCGGTTTTAATTTTGATTTGATTTTCGGGAATACCCAAACTCAATAATTGTTCTTTAAGTTTTTCAAATGTGGTGTTGTCGTCTTTGGTTTTAGGTTGTGCCTGAAACAGCACAATTGGTCTGATGTATTTGCCACCTTCTGCTTCTTGCTTTTTTGCAAGGTTTTCCAACTTGCGTTGTAAATGCAAAGCATTGTTGATGACTTCCGTTTTATCGTGATTGTTGTAAACAATTACAGGAAGTTTTACCATATGTTCCTTTTTTAGCTCTATGGCAGGAACAAGGCTTACAATGTTGCTATTGTCTTTTGGTGTTGCGGTTAAATCAAGAATGAAAGAAGGATTTAGATTTTTGAGCATATCCACACTCAAATCGCTTTCGGCATTGTGGCTTTCATCCACTACCAATACAGGATTAAGATAACGCAAAACGTTAATAAGAGCCGTATCGTCCACACCGTCTAAAATGTGTTCGCTGTTTTTGAATTGCGATACAAAGGCTTCTAACTGACCGTTTTCTTGGTAAACCTTTCTATCGTCCTTATTTCTTGCTCGCAAGCTGGCAAAACTCATTACAAAAATGCTCAACTGGTCTTTTACCACTGTGGGGTTGAAGTTTGAGCCTTGCAACAAATCTTCTTTTTGATAGACTTCTACACGATGATTGAAAAGTGTATTGAGTTTTTGTCTGTACGGATGCTCTGGATTGGAAAGTGCATTTACCGTTTGTTGCAGAAGATTGCTCCAAGGCACTAACCAAATTACGGCTTTTGGTTTACTGGAATCATAAGCCTGAAAAATTGAATGCAAAGCATTTACAGCAATAAATGTTTTACCGCCTGCCGTTGGCACTTTCACACAAACGTGAGCCGCATTTGGAATGTTGTTTTTGTAAGGTTGCATTCCTGTACCGTCCAATGGATTGTATGGGCCAATTTTATCTTCCCAATATTTATCGAAAGCCGTTTTTAAATCTTTTTGCTCTTGAACGTAAGTCAAGTATCCTTCAAGATTTTCAATTACTCTCTGTTGATAGCTTTTTAATTCCATATTTCTAATTTTCTTACGTGCACAGCATTTGTCATCTTCTTGTGCATTCCCTTTTTCTTTGCACAACAAAACGCCATTTCTTGTGCATACTTTGATTCTTTGCACAACAAAACGCCATTTTTTGTGCATACTTTGTTTCAAGTATCATCTTTCTTTTAAAATTTTAAGCAATGGTTCATTCAAGTAATAATTTCTATTTCCAATTTTCACTTTCGTAATCAACCCTGCATCTGAAAGGGTATTCAAATAACTTGAAGCCGTATTCCTGTGAATTTTCAGTTCCCGCTCCAAAAAACTGTTCTTGGTATAAGGATGCTTAAAAAGTATATTGATTAAATCGTGGCTGTAAAAACTGAAATTGCTGCGAATTTCCTTTTTGTACTCGTCCATCAGCACTTTAATCTTGTTAACTACTACAATGGTTTCTTTGGCAGTCAATTCAACGCCTTTTAGCATCCACACAATCCATTCTTCCCAACTGCCTTTGGTGCGAACTTCCTGCAATAAACGGTAATAATCGCTTTTGTTTTTAATGATGTAACTACTTAGATACAAAACAGGAATGTCTAGCAAACCTTGTTGAACCAAATACAAAATATTCAGCAAACGCCCTGTTCTTCCATTGCCATCTAAAAAGGGATGAATACTTTCAAATTGAAAATGGATGATGGGCATTTTTATCAATGCATCTGTCTCGTGAAATTCAGGCACATTGATGTAGCGTTCTAAATTATCAAGCAAGGTTTTTATTTCGTCATAATGCTGTGGTGGTGTATAAACCACTTCTTGCGTTTTCGGATTTTTTAAAACCGTTCCCGGAATCTTCCGAATAGGGTGATCGGGCGAAATAATTTGTTGGATTCGGGAAATATCGTTAATGGTCAACAAACTTTTATTGCGAACAATATCCAATCCCAATTTAATGGCATTCGAGTAATTGAGTGCCTCTTTTGCCGTTACCGAAG
>CAZPDT010000023.1:2679-35681 GCA_964585545.1 uncultured Fluviicola sp. | reverse complement strand
ATAATAACCCCAATCTCCAAATTGCCATTCAGTGGGACAATAATGATGATGGTGCAGGAACAGATCCTTCCGTAGCCATTAACAATATAGAAATTGTTACTACTGGAAGTGGTGGATCAAGTTGTTCTACATCAGATATTGCTACTGTAACTGCGCCTTCTCCTGTTGTAATTGATAATGTTAATATCACTGACCCAACGTGCGGCAACGCTGATGGAGAAATCACAATTAGTGCTTCGGGAGGAACAGGTACTTTGCAATTCAGTATTGATAACGGTACGACCCTAGTGAGCTCTAATGTATTTAATGGTTTGACTGCCAACACCTATCAGATTGTTGTGGAGGATCAAAATGGTTGTCAAGCGACAGGAACAGAAACATTAAACAACTCTGGTTCTACCGATGATGCCTCATTTACCTTAACCGATTTCTGTGAAGGATCAGTAAATACTGCAAATATTACAGGAACACCTGGTGGTACATTTACCATTGTTACTCCAACTGGAGACGGTTCTTCTATTGATGGAACTACAGGAGAAATCTCAAATGGTGTTGGGGGAACAACCTATACGGTAGAGTACACCACAAATGGTGCTTGTCCAGCTTCACAAACACAAGACGTAACCGTTAATGCCAGTCCTACATTTACCACATCAACAACAGATCCTTCTTGTGGAAATACCGATGGAGAAATCGTAATTACCCCAGACCTTGGATTTACAATTACAGACTATTCTATTGATGGTGGAACAACCACACAATCTGGTGGTACTTTCACTAACCTTGGAGCAAACACTTACAATATTGTGATTACTGACAACAACGGTTGTGAAGGAACGGGGTCAGAAAGTCTTAGTAATGCTGGCGGACCTACCATTGATAATATTACCTCAACAGATGCTTCTTGTAGTGCTGATGATGGAACTATCACAGTTACTGCTTCTGGCGGAGCAACACCTTTAAATTATGAGCTCGATAATGGACAAACTTCAACAAGCGGAGTATTTACAGGAGTAGCTGATGGCAATTATACCGTAACTGTAACAGATTTTAATGGATGCGTAACCACACAAACGGTAACAGTAGGAAAAGCTGGCGGCCCCACATTAACTGTTGTAAGCAGCACCAATGTTTCTTGCTTTGGAGCTGATGATGGAAGTGGAGAAGTGAGTGTTAATGGAGGAACAATGCCTTATAACTTTAACTGGTCTCCTTCAGGTGGAAGCGCAGCAACAGCAACTGGTTTGTCGCCTGGAATATATACAGTGACCGTTACAGATGATGGAGGCTGCTCAGATGATGTTCAAATTACAATTACCGAACCCAATGAAATGCAAATTCTTGGAAACATTGGAACCACCATTTGTGGACAAGATAATGGAATGATTTCTTTAGATGTTACAGGGGGCTCTGGAAGCTATACTTATAATTGGAATCCCAATGTGTCTTCTTCTGATCAAGCAACTGATTTGGCGGTTGGCACGTATGAAGTAACAGTAACAGATGGTAATGGATGTAGTAAAGTTGTTTCTTATGATGTTACAGTAGGCGCTTCTTTCTACATAGATGCTACTCCCGATAGTATAACTATCTTAGAAGGAGAGAGCACAGACATACATTTATTTATTGACAACGGCGTTACTGTTGATACAATTATTTGGACGCCATCAGGCAGCTTAAGTTGTTCTGATTGCAAAGATCCTGTAGCTACACCAAATCAATCAACAACTTATATTGTAACAGTAGTCGACGATAATGGTTGTACTTCAACAGATACAGTTATCGTTAATGTGACTTTGCCCTGTGCAGAAATATTCGTGCCTAACTCATTCTCTCCAAATGCCGATGGACTAAACGATTTACAATGTGTGCTCGGAGAGTGTATTGTTTCTTTAGAATTTACTATCTTTAACCGTTGGGGAGAGCCTGTCTTCTATACTGGGGATCAAAAAAAATGTTGGGACGGCACATTTAGAGGGCAATTGGTACAGAGTGGAACCTATGTGTACAAACTTAGAGCAACATTAGAGAACGGAAAACAGGTAGAAAAAACAGGAAATATAACTGTGGTAAGATAAATAAACTAACGATGATAGATATGAAAACGATAAAATATTGTATACTATTTTTACTGTTAATTCCTTTTACAGTAATGGGACAGGATATACATTTTTCACAAATGGAGTTTTCTCCTTTGACATTAAGTCCAGCTTTAGCAGGCGCAAATTATGATTTGGAAGCAAACGTTAATTACAGAAGTCAGTGGAACAGTGTTGCCACGCCTTATCAAACTTTTGGGGCATCTGTAAGTTCTCGGCTAAATCCCAAGAATAAAGCAACCAAGAAGGCATATATTGCCGCAGGATTGGACTTTTTTAACGACCGATCTGGATCGAGTAAAATAACAACAAATCATGTGAACCTTTCTGTGGCAACACATATTATTATGGGAGAAAGCTCTTCTTTAGGATTAGGTGTTTATGGTGGTTGGGGACAACGGTTTATTGACCCCTCTGCGAGTACATGGGCCAGTCAGTATGACGGCATGAAATACAATCCCAGCATATCCAGTGGAGAAGTCTTTAGATCAAGTTCTTTCAATGCTTTTGACGTGGGAGCAGGAATGGTGTACACCTACAATGCTGGGAATTCGAGAATAGGAGAGAATGATAAGAAGAAAATCAATGTTGGTTTTTCAACCTATCATTTAAACCGACCCAATTATTCATTTTTAGATCCAGTTGGAGAAAAACAATACATGCGTTTTTCAGGATTTGTGAACGGTTCCTTTGGCATTAAGAATACGCGAGTTTCTGTAGACCCAGGGATTTACTTTTATCAACAAGGACCAGCTCGTGAAATCTATTTGGGAACATACGTAAAATACATGATTAAAGAAGAATCGCACTATACCGTCTTTATTCAACCTTTTACTGCGTCTTTAGGTTTGTTTTACAGAAATCAAGATGCATTGGTGGTTAAAGCTTTACTGGAATGGAATGGCATTGGCTTAGGATTTGCTTACGATGTAAATACTTTCAATTCATTGATGACCGCATCAAAAGGAAAAGGGGCATTTGAATTTGCGCTAAGGTACATTATTCCTGATTATGCGAGAAGACCATATACATCTGGTGGACGATCGTTCTTCTAGAGTTCACCCACATTCCAAGACGATAGTATTGGTGTAGGAACTATACTTGCGTTAATTTCTGAAATAGGAGATGGAATATATAAGTTTAAAACCTCAAAGCAGTTTACATCGTGGTTGCGTATGGCTCCAAATAATAAGATCAGTAGAGGAAAAATAATTTCCAGTAGAACTCCAAAAGGTAATAATAAGTTTGCTCTTGCGCTAAGAAATGCTACCAATACAATAGATAATAAAAAAGAAGGAGCCTTAGTAATCTTTCTTTAAGAGAATTGCATACAGAAAGGACGTGGTGCAGCAATTACTGCAACTACTCGAAAATTAGCAACAATCATCTGGAACATAATTATGAATCAGGAATCATATCAGCCTCTAGGATCGGAAGAATATCAGTAAATTATAAACCCCATCCACCATCTACATCTACATCTACATCTACAATCTAAAATAATGCGAGTTAATCAAACACTAATACACTTCAAAAAAAATGTATAACATAAAAGCTAACAGCTACATCTTTAATATGTTGTATTGTGAGTAAATGATTTATTTGACAATTAATGTTAAAATCACTACTTTTGCAATTCAGAATTCGAGTAATAATTTAAATTTATAGAAAGAACATGGCATTTGACATTGAAATGATTAAAGCTGTATATGAGCGTTATCCAGAGCGCATTGAAGCGGCACGAAAAATTATAGACAGACCTTTAACTCTTCCAGAGAAAATATTATACGCCCATTTATGGGATGGAAAACCGACACAAGAGTTTGAAAGAGGAAAATCGTATGTAAATTTCGCTCCTGACCGTGTGGCTATGCAAGATGCAACTGCCCAAATGGCGTTGTTACAGTTTATGCAAGCAGGAAAAGATAAAGTTGCGGTACCTGCAACTACACATGCCGATCACCTTATTCAAGCCAGAATTGGGGCAACAAAAGATTTACAAGAAAGCCTTAATCAGAACAATGAAGTTTTTAACTTTCTTAGCTCTGTTTGTAACAAATATGGAATTGGATTTTGGAAACCAGGAGCAGGAATTATTCACCAAGTTGTTTTAGAAAACTATGCATTTCCTGGTGGAATGATGATTGGAACAGATTCTCATACCGTTAATGCTGGTGGATTAGGAATGGTTGCCATTGGTGTAGGTGGTGCTGATGCAGTTGATGTATTGGCGGGTATGCCTTGGGAATTGGGCTTTCCAAAATTGATTGGTGTTCAATTAACCGGAGAACTTAATGGATGGACAGCACCAAAAGATATTATTCTAAAAGTAGCAGATATTCTTACTGTTAAAGGAGGAACAGGTTGTATTGTTGAGTATTTCGGAGAAGGAGCGAAAACCATATCAGCAACAGGAAAAGGTACAATTTGTAATATGGGAGCAGAGATTGGAGCAACAACCTCCACTTTCGGATACGATGATGCTATGCGTCGTTACCTTAAAGCAACAGATAGAGCAGATGTTGTTGAATTGGCAGACCAAGTTGCCGAACATTTATCGGGTGACCCAGAAGTACATGCAAATCCTGAAAAGTATTATGATCAAGTGATTAAAATTAATTTAACAGAACTTTCTCCTTACGTAAATGGCCCTTTTACGCCCGACTTGGCTACACCAATTAATGATTTAGGAGAAAGAGCTAAAAAAGAAAATTGGCCATTGAAAATTGAATGGGGTCTCATCGGGTCATGTACCAATTCCTCTTATGAAGATTTAACACGAGCAGCTTCTATAGCTCAACAAGCCGTTGATAAGAACATTAAAACAAAATCAGAATTTGGAATTAATCCTGGTTCTGAACAAGTTCGTTTTACGTCAGATCGAGATGGTGTTTTAAAACCATTTGAGGATCTAGAAGCGACTATATTTACCAATGCTTGTGGGCCTTGTATTGGACAATGGGATAGAGCAGGAGCAGAAAAAGAAGAGAAAAATACGATTATCCATTCTTTTAACAGAAACTTCTCAAAACGAGCAGATGGAAATCCCAATACCCATGCTTTTGTTTCCTCTCCGGAAATTGTTGCTGCAATGGCTATTGCTGGTCGTTTAGACTTTAATCCGTTAACTGACACCTTAACCAATGAAGATGGAGAAGAGATTAAATTGGATCCACCAAAAGGAAAAGAGTTGCCAGAAAAAGGATTTGACGTAGAAGATAACGGTTATCAGGAACCAGCAAAAGATGGAAGTGGAATTGAAGTTGTGGTAAATCCCGATTCTAAAAGACTTCAATTGTTAACTCCTTTTGAACCTTGGAATGGGGAGAATATAACCGGAATGAAACTGTTAATTAAAGCCTTTGGAAAATGTACAACAGACCATATATCAATGGCAGGACCTTGGTTGAGGTACAGAGGACACTTAGACAATATTTCCAACAACTGTTTAATTGGTGCGGTGAATGCATACTCAAAAGAAACCAACGAAGTTGTGAACCAATTGACAGGTGAAAAAGGAGAGGTTCCTGCAACTGCACGTGCGTATAAAGCAGCAGGAATTCCTTCAATTGTTGTAGGTGACCACAATTACGGTGAAGGCTCTTCTCGTGAACATGCAGCAATGGAACCAAGAAACCTTGGTGTAATTGCGGTTATTGCAAAGTCTTTTGCACGTATTCACGAAACCAACTTGAAAAAACAAGGAATGTTAGGTTTAACCTTCGATGTTGAAAGCGATTATGACAAAATTAAAGAAGATGATACCTTTAATTTCTTGGATTTAGATCAATTTGCTCCGAACAAACAGATTGCCTTAGAAGTGGTACATGCTGATGGTTCAAAAGACGTAATCAAGTTAAACCATACCTATAATGAGCAACAAATAGAATGGTTTAGAGCAGGAAGTGCGTTAAATATGATTAGAACTAAGGCGGAAGCAAATGCTTAATTTAAAGAGAACTCTTTGTTATCCTAGAATAGTCTTCTCTTTTATAAAATAAATCAATCGAAATTATGTTGTTAAGGGAGTGAAATTATTTACTCCCTTTTATAATTTATAAAAAAATAAAATTAATTTCCATTATAGAGAATAAACTTGGTTAGAAATGGTATTTCATCATTTTTTTTACCATGATTTCCTTCAACCCTTTTAGTCAAGAAAACAATAAAAAGACATTCGCATTCATATCTACAGAGTTTATTGTTCCTGCCGAAAACTCTATGATTGGTGAAGCATCAAAACTCAATTTTTCATTTGTATGGGGGATAGACCTTCATTTAAAGACAAGATTTTCTGAGAAGTTTTCCATGTTATATGGCCTCGGATATGCTGCAGTCCGAAGAAACTTCATTTTTAATGGTTTTTCGGAATCCTCATCTTTTGCTCATTTCAAGAGGCCCATTTATTTTCAATATTCTTAGATAAAAGGAAGAAAAATACACTAAATTTTATACTTGGAACTCAGGTAATATTTCAATCAGGATCTAAGGTATCAGGAAGTAATAAATCTTCAGGAAACAAACACTTTGAAATCAAAAATAAAGAAGGTGTTTTCCCTTTGGTTTCTTTTGGATTTGGCTATGATTTGAAGTTTAAAAATAATTATTTTATTTGCTTTAAATCGACCTACAATATAGGATTTTCCAAAGCAGTTCATATTCGATATACAACTGATGAAAAGACGTTAGAATATGCCACTCAACTTTCACACTTTAATTTGAAAATTGCCTTTCCTCTCTTTATTCCAAAATGATAGAAAACATTGTGTTTATTGAAAAAAATCGGTTATCTTTATTAAAGAATTATTCAAAAGTATTGATTGTAATGAAACCACAAATAGGAGATTATTATCAAATTGAAAAAGATAATTTTGATTGGGTTTATGCTCAAGTAATTGAGTCGAGAGGGTCGGATTTAACATTTCAAACCGTTACTTCACAAGAGACCGTTTGTATTCCCAGCGGATATCAGAGAGAAATTCAAGTAAACTCCTCTATCATAGATGCGTTAGGAGTGAAAGAAGGACAATTCAATCAGGTTTACGTTTTGCCCACTTATCATTTTTTTGGAAATGATTTTATAGGTTGCTGCAATCCGATTTATGGCTTTCAGGTTTTCCCAAAAGAAGATTATGATAGAATTGCGAATCAATTGGATGCTTTAATGCGTGCGGCAAAAAAACATTACACTCATCCCGTTGATTTAAACTATGATAAAGACGAATTTATTCGCAAACAATTAGCCTGTATTTACAATGTTAATCATCTTTTTAAAACATTGCACCAATTGGGGGTTAACATAATTGATAAAACAGAAGTTTTGAGGCAGGTGGAAAATGCATCTGTAGAATAATCTCGTGGTGACACAGATTTATATTCACATGAATAGTTCAGGTTAACTGCATTTGCACTGATAAT
Source organism: uncultured Fluviicola sp. (assembly GCA_964585545.1). Lineage (GTDB taxonomy): Bacteria > Bacteroidota > Bacteroidia > Flavobacteriales_D > Crocinitomicaceae > Brumimicrobium. The sequence goes on along the minus strand of CAZPDT010000023.1, from coordinate 28,164 downwards.
TAATTGCAAATTATTTTTTTGGATTCATCTTTATTTGTATCTTAGAATAAACTATCTAAATCAAATAATATGTATAAGAATACCACCTCAATTAAGTCTTGGGCAGAAGATGATCGCCCCAGAGAAAAACTGCAATATAAAGGAAGAAAGGCATTGTCTGATGCAGAGTTGATAGCAATTATACTGGGATCTGGTACACGAGAAAAATCAGCAGTTGAATTGGCAAAAGAGATTTTAAAAGCCAACAACAATAATCTCTATCAGTTGGGAAAAATGACTCAATCAGAATTGATGGAATTTTCTGGAATTGGAGTAGCCAAAGCCATTGGAATTATTGCTGTTTTGGAATTGGGCAGAAGACGTGCATCATACAAAGCTCCAATTCTTCAAAAAATCGGGAAACCAAGTGATACTTATCATTATATTAAATCACATTTTCAAGATTTAGACCATGAAGAATTTAGAGTACTTGGTCTTTCAAGAAGCAATAGAATCATAGGGCAAAAATTAATATCAAAAGGAGGTCGATCAGGGACCACAGCAGATGGAAAATTAATCTTTAAAGAGCTCTTGGACATGAAAGCGTCTGGCTGCATACTTTTCCACAATCATCCTTCGGGAAATTTGAAACCCAGTAATCAAGACATTTATCTCACCAAGCAATTCGTGCAATTTGGGAAACTCATTAACTTGCCCGTATTGGATCATTTAATAATTACAGATAATGGTTATTACAGCCTTGCAGAGAATGGAAGGATTTAATCGGATTAGATTAATACATTAAGTGAGTGTGGTACGCATTCAATATGAATTAATGTATCATTGTATTTAACCGGATCACCATCAATATGCCCCAAATTATTATCAACTTTGATTTGTATTGACTGTGCTGTAAATGATTGAACATATTTTGATTGCTCTACTTTTTTAAAGAGAGATAGGGTGAAGAGTTGAAGTAAACCAAAGAATTTGGGCCTATTAACAAGTACAACTTCAAACTTGCCATCTGTAACCTTAGATTGAGGAGAAACATAAAAGTTATTACCAAATTGTGAAGTATTTGCAATGGTACATATCAAAAGGTTCGAAAAATCCTTTTTTTCATTAATTTGTACAACAATACCTTTATAATTTTTCCATTCTTTAAGAACCAATCGGGCATAACTCATTAAACCTCGGGCATGAAATTTATCAAACTTATTAGCAATTAAAGCGTCAAATCCAAATCCAGAAACTCCAATAGCGGTTTTGTTATTGATTTTAAGCGTATCTATCTTAATGATATGTCCCTCATTGAGTCGTGATATTGCGTCCACTAATTTCATGGGCAAACCCAAATGACGAGCAATTCCATTTCCGGATCCAGCAGGCAGGATGGCTAAGGCAGTGGAATTATTGATTAAAGAAGAAGCCGCTTCGTTTACGGAACCATCTCCACCAACTATGCAAAGTATATCAATCTTCTCGTTTGCTGCCATTTCACTTATAGAACAAGCATGCCCTCTATGCTTAGTATAAACGATATCATAGCTGTATTTTGAGTGATCTAAATTTTGCTGGATAAGTCTTGGCAAAGTGTTTTTTTTACCAACTCCAGAAATAGGGTTAATTACAAAACGAATTCTTTTTTTCATGGTATAGTCATCTTGTTGTATATAAGATCATGATTATAGCGTTGGATTACACCTTTCATTTTGGTTTCCATTTCATGTTTAAGTTTTGGATATGCATCGATGGAATCATAATACATTAAAGTGTCTATCTTGTAATTGTAGAGTCCTGTAGCTTTATCTTCCAAGAAATTGAGCATATAATCTCCTTGGAAATACAAATGAGAGTTGCCAATATAATCCACAGCAAACGGGGTATTTTCTTTGAAGTACGAATTGCCAAAACAATAAATGTCTTTAGGGTATCCAATGAGGTCTAATACGGTCGGCATAATGTCTATTTGACTAAATATTTTTTGTGAAACATGGGGTTGAACTTCTTTTTGTGGGTCAAATATCGCAATTGGAATGCGATACATAGAAGCTCTTTTCTGGTATCTTGTGCTCACACCTGCAGGGGTATGGTCGGCGGTAATAACAAAGATAGTGTTGTTGTACCACGGTTGTTTTCTTGCTTCATTAAAGAACAGTCTAAGACTCATGTCAGCATAGGCAATAGACTGAGCCATAGGGTCGTTTCCTTTTGGAAGTTGGTCTCTGTATTTTTTAGGAACAAAATAGGGATGATGAGAGGATAAAGTAAACATACCCGCAATAAAAGGAGCTTTAAGTTGCTTGGTAATTGATCGGGCAGTCCATGGAAGGAAATATTCATCCAAAACCCCCCAGGTAGCATCACATTTATCTTCATCATTAAACTCTGTTCGACCAAAATACTTTTCAAAGCCTAACTTTGCCGTAAAAACATCGAACTTCATTGAACCATTAGTAGCACCATGGTAAAAAGCCGAGGAATACCCCATTTCTTTTAGCAATTGTGGTAATGCTTGGATACGATTGGTGCCATATCGAGAAGAAGCAAAAGGATTGTCCATTAAGCTGGGAATACTTGCAAATATTGAAGGAACTGCCTCAATAGATTTTTTGCCATTGGCAAAACCATTGGCAAAGTATAGAGAATGGTCCAGTAAAGAATCTAAAAAAGGCGTATAATTCTTATTGTTTTTTTTGCCAACCCATTCGTTACCAAAGCTCTCGAGAATAATCACCATAATGTTTGGTTTTTTCCTGATTCGATGAACCGTCGAGCCTTTGTATATCGGCGTATAAATATGGGGGCTGCCTTCAGGGAAATAATTTCTTTCCTTTAACGGGGCTTTATCTAAAGTTTTAAGAATAGATAAAGGTGTATTGGAAACAAGGGCGGTGTTTTGTGGACTGGTAAACTCTGCCGCTGTTAACATATCGGCTGGTCGATAGTTGAGACCTCCTCTGCCCATGACCAGAAGGATAAAAACAACCACAATAAAGTTAAGTGTATTAAAAAGATATGAAGGTGTTGCTTTAATTTGAGCAAGCGTTTTGTTATACAGCCAATTGCTCAACACAATGAGGAGAATAAAAATAAGAATCAACCACCAGAAGTCAGTAATAAAGGAAAGAAATAGACTGCTCATATCATTGGCATTTTCTGCCATTGAAAACAAATCTGCGGTACTGCGTTTTGAAGTGAATTTAAAGTATTCAACATCAATTAAGTTGAGCGCAATAAGCAGAGAGTTTGTAATGTGAAAAATAACTTTTAGCATCAATTGATACCACTTGGTAGGGTAGAAGGGCAAAGGAAGTAAAGAAAGTACATAAAAGGGGATAAAGTAAATACCTATTGTAATTAAATCCATCCAAACACCGCCTATAAATTCAGAAAATCCAATACCATGAAAAGCGCCATAGTTAGAAATTAAGAAAATAATGCGTGTTAAGGTTAACATCAGCAATGCTATCCCTAATCGTTTAAAAAGATGAAAATCTTTAACAAGTAAGAGCCTGTTGTTATTCATTAATCTTTTAGTCTACTACCATTTATTTAGTCGGTTTCGAAAAGTACTAAATTAGAATGGAATTTGCTTGCATTATCACACATTATTCACTGTATTTTTTGTTTTAAATTCTATTTCTATGATTTTCAAATAATCGCTTTTTAAAAAATACAGAAGTTAACCTCAAATTTATATTTATACTTGGATTCTTCTGATTTTATATTTCGCTTATAATTTCCTAATATAGATTGCCATTATCTGTATGTTACTAGCGAATAATGCAGATTAATGAAAGGTGCCAATAAAAATTCGTAAAAAGACCGATGTTAGGAAGCACAATTTAGCTAAAACGACTTTTTAATCTGAAAATAAAACGCGTGGTTTTTTGAAGCAACCACCTAAAGGTATCGAAATACAGAGTAGCCACTAGAATAATCGTCATTCCCCATATAACTAATATATTCGCATACATTGTGGGAATATATTTACCAAATAATTTTTTAACAGGTGCATAAAAATGAGCACTGAAAAAATTATTACTTTTTGGTTTTTTATAAATAGGATCAGCTTTTTGAATCAACTTAGAATTGTGAATCAAAATTTTATCCAAATCATTTCTATTGGTCACAAAATCAGATAAAGATTGATTGAAATAATCTGTTTTTAATGTGTTGTACCTTTCAAGACCCAAATTGTGAATCATCTGGGTGTGTAAATCTGAATATTCCTTTACTTCACTAATATAAATGTTTTTAAGTTGTTTGAAGTAAGTCGACATGTTAACATTGATGCTGTCAGGCCAATGGTCTCTCTTTAATGCATCTGTACATCCTTTACAGGTAAAGTTTAGGCTTGAAAGGTATAGACTTTCTTCTTTTTTGATTTCATTAATAAGAATCTCTTTTGCTTGATCCACTTGTTCTTCTTTTGACTCATCGTCAAAGTAATTATTAAGTAATGTTTGTTGATTAACCAATTCTGGCAACCAATAATCTCTTTTCCACAGCGCTTCTTTTCTTTGTTGATTTATATCATAAAACGGTGCCTCAAAGTCGTTTTGCTTGTATTGGGTTACGGCAAGGGCCTCATACGCCCATCTTGAGGTCATAATGTTTCCAATCCAAGGCACACTATCTACTTTAGAGAACAGGGGATTCAGTTTATCAAAACTAACAATAACACCGCTAAACAAGAGTTGCGGGATAATCATAATTGGAATTAAAATATAGATTACTTTGGCACTATCAAAGGTGGACGAAATATTAAGTCCAAGTAAATTGGCACAACATGAAGTGCTAAAAAGGATAACCCAATAACTTGCCCACATGCCTTTTATTTCTAAAATATAGTTTCCAACCAAAACGAACATTGCTGTTTGGAGTGCGGAAATAATAAACATGATAGAAATTTTAGAAAACAAGTAGCTTCCTTTTGACAAGTTCAAAAAGGCTTCCCGTTTCAGAATTTTTCGGTCTTTTATGATTTCCTCAGCAGCAACGGTCAGGCCTAAAAACAAGGCAACAATAACTGCAAAGAATAAAAATTGTGGTAGGTTCTCACTATCTTCAAAAGTATACACGGAGTGCATATCAGAAGTGCCAAAAAACTTCACGAAGAAAGCCAATATAAGTGCCAAGGCAGGGGCTTCTATCATATTGATAAAAATATATTGACGGTTGGATAACTTGGATAAGATATCCCTTTTAAAGAATACATTAAACTGCCGCCAACGAGAAGGGATTTTATTTTTCACCTCTGGTTTTTCAAGGTTTTCCTCTTCTTCTTCATTGTTTTCAGTTTCAGCTTTCTTAGATTGAAAATCAATAAATCTTTTATACCATTCTTCAGGCGCTATTTTTCTTTTTGAAGTCTTGTTGCCAAATTCATCAACAACTTTGGTTTCAATGATGTTAAAAATCTGTTCGGGATTAACATTACCACAGCTTGGACATTCTCTTTCTTCGGAGTTGGCGTGTTCTACTTCTGTTTTAAAGTAAACAATGCCATCAATTGGATTGCCATGAAAAACGGGATATCCCCCCTTATCAAGAATCATGAGACGGTCAAACATCTTAAAAATCTCTGAGGAAGGTTGATGAATCACAACGAAAATGAGCTTTCCTTTAAGCGCAAGTTCTTTTAATAAATCCATTATATTTTCAGAATCTCTTGAGCTTAGTCCAGAAGTAGGCTCATCAACAAATAAAACTGTAGGTTCACGAATAAGCTCCAATGCGATATTAAGGCGTTTTCTTTGTCCTCCAGAAAGTGTTTTTTCCAGAACACTACCTACTTTTAAATCACGACTTTCATAAAGTCCTATCGCTTTTAAGATTTGAATTATCTTTTTATTTATTTGGTGTTCATTTAAGCGTTTAAAACACAGTTGAGTATTGTAAAATAAATTCTGATATACCGTTAATTCTTCTATTAAAAGGTCATCTTGAGAAATAAACCCAATTACTCCCTCAAGCTCCTTTTTTTGTTCATGAATATCAAATCCATTAATTGACACCTTACCGCTAGAGGGTTTTTTACTGCCATTTAAGACATTCAGAAGGGTTGATTTTCCAACACCAGATCCCCCCATAATGCCGATCAAATTTCCATTTTCTTCGGTAAAATTGATATTGTGTAAACCAATTTTGTCTTTGGAGAATTTGTAGCAAACATTTTTGCATTTAAATGTTAATTTATCGTAGTGATCTCCACTGAGGAAATGGCTAATTATATCAGAATAATATAAAGGTTTTGTCTTTGTTGTTCTAATGGTCGATCCTGGATTGAATGTATACAACCTATCGGTTGGCACAATTTGACCATTAAGAATAATTTGATCTCCTCCAATGTATTTTAAGAAATATAAGCCAACGCTTTCAACTTTTAAGATACCAATTAGGCCAGAAAGGTCTTCCAGAACAACTTGGTGTGCCAACTTCCATCGGTCTGATAGGGCAGAGGTGATGTACAAGATGTTTTCGTGATCCAATATCTTTGAAGGGTTGCCTTCAACAAAAGCGAATATCTCTTTGTACTCATTAGGGTCAACATTAAACGTTTCGCTAACCGTATTGACAAATTCATATTCTTGGTCTCGAATGGTTTCGTTAGACTGGATAAACTCCAAGAGACGAAGAAGAACAATTATTTTTTGAGATTGGGTAAGTTCTGCATTGATTTCACTACAGATTCGGAGGATTTTAACAGAGTTGAGGGAAGTTCGTTTTTGTTCTCCTTTTTTATTTTTTTTTATTCCTTGGTGGATGTTGAGGAATTCATCAAACTCTTGGAGGTATTTATCAACTAAATCTTTGTTTAATTCTTGCTTTAGTAATAGTTTAACAACCTTTCTCCCTCGAATATTGGATAATTTATTTTGGTTGTCGCTTGCCTTTTCATCGATTTCATCTACCCTTGCAATAATTGCAAAGAGCTGCATAAGGGCCCGAAGAATCCTTTCACTCATTTCTTGTAGTGATTATAAATATTTAAGAAATTATTTAAGAAACCCAATCATCATAATAACACAGCCAGTAATCTTTTTATTGGTGTCCAACTCAGTTTGAATTTTTACGGGGATAGTGTTTTCAACTTTAAAATCCCAAAAAGGTTTGTTGTAATGCTCTTTGTTTGAAAATAAAATATTGTCATCCATATCACGAATTGTAAAAAGCGCATAATCATCTTTGCTTCCTGCGGAAACACCAATTCGATAGGTTGTTCCACCATATAGTGTAGTGTTAAATTCTGCTTTTTCATTGTCTAAGAATGCTGTATAAACTTGACCATCTGAAACAAATGATGGCGCATCAGAAGAAGGCATCAAATAGCTTTCAACAATTCTATATATAGAATCACAATCCTGTGCCATTACACTAAAAGCAGAGCATACTGTAAATAAAAGTCCTATAAATATTCCTTTTTTCATTTTTTTATATTTTCAGGTTAATAGATTATTTATCTGATTGAATAATTTTTGTTCGTGTATCATTAATAGAACTTAGGATTTCTTCTGCTAAATCTTCAGAAATTTCGATATCCATTTTGCTCTTGATTGTTGTAATATTATTTTCTTCATCTGTTTCGGGCTCAATATACATGTAGGACGAATTAATTTTTGAGAACAAGGTATTTAAATCTTTAAACAAGGTTAGATATTCATCGTTTTGTCCATTGTCATTGTATTTCTCAAGAAGCTCTATAATGGTTGTTAAAGATTGATTTTGCTCTCCAATACGCTTCAATATTTTCTCATTTCCACTGCTTTCATACAATTGAGTGGCAAAATACATTGATTCCAACCAACCCCCTGTAAGCACTAAAGCTGAGATATTGTTCTGTTCATTGTTTTTTAGGAAATTATCCGCTTTTCTAAAACCATCCGTTAAAATAATCAACAAACTGTCTTCATTATCACTATTGTTTTCATAGCGTTCAATAAACGACTTATTGAATGTTCCAGAAATGCCCAACTTTTTAGAAAGGTCTTCAACTAGACTTAAATAATTAAGGGCTTTAGCATTTTGATTGTAAAGTGTAGCATACCCTAAATCAGCACCATATATACCTAGGTTCATAGCTTGTGAAGATGGCATATCGTATTTACTGATGTTTCCTTTATCGTTTAATAAAGAACCATCAAAGGGCAGGTTTAAAGACTTAATTAAAAGTGCAGTTTGAATAGGAGAGGGGATTGAAAAGAGTTTCCCGTCGAATGTAGTGTTGAAAGAACGGTCAGGATTCAATAAATCCTTATTTACATTTTTCTTGCCTTCGGCTTGGCCTTTGTCATCATCAGATCCTCCTTTACAGCCACTTAAAAACAACATTGATGTGATAACGCCTGTTAAAAATAAAATATTTTTTAATCTCATTTGGGTAGTAATTAATTATTAATCCTAACGTAAAAGTAGTAAATAATTATAATTGACAAGGGAAAATCTTAAATATTTATTAAACCTGAACTTATCAGTATGCAATTTGTTCTTATTTTTGATAAAAAAAGAAAAGATGAATATTCGTCCAAGAAGAAATAGAAAATCAGCCGCAATTCGTTCGATGGTAGAAGAAACCAAGTTAGGAACAGAACATCTTATTTATCCAATTTTTCTTAAAGATGGAAATAATATAAAAGAAGAAGTAGCTTCTTTACCACGAAATTACCGTTGGTCTATTGATCAATTATTGCCTGAATTAGAAGCGTGTATGAAAATAGGGATTGCTACTTTTGATCTTTTCCCTGTAGTTGATGCATCACATAAAGATAAGACCGCTTCTTACAGTTGGGCTTCTGATAATTTTTATTTGAAGGCTATTCATACCATTAAAAATAACTTTCCTGAAATTACTTTAATGAGCGATGTTGCCATGGATCCATATTCTTCTGATGGACATGATGGTGTTTTTGAAAATGGAAAAATCCACAATGATAAAACCCTTCCTATTTTAAACAAAATGGCTTTGGCTCAAGCGCAGGCAGGAATTGATATAATTGGTCCTTCTGATATGATGGATGGTCGTGTAGAAAGCATTCGTGAATATTTAGACCGCCATGATTTGCAAGAAGTTTCCATAATGGCTTACACGGCAAAGTATGCCAGTGCTTTCTACGGCCCTTTTAGAGATGCATTGGACTCCGCACCTCAAACAGGTGATAAGAAAACCTATCAAATGAATCCAGCCAACAAACGTGAAGCAGTATTGGAAGCAGAACTGGATATGGCAGAAGGGGCAGATATGCTTATGGTAAAACCTGCAATGTCTTACCTCGATATCATTCATGTTTTAAGGGAAAACTTTCCGCTTCCAATAACAGCATATAATGTAAGTGGCGAATGTGCCATGATCTATGCGGCGGCTCAAAATGGATGGCTCGATTTTGAAACTTCTGTTTTTGAAACACTATTGAGTATGCGTCGAGCAGGAGCGGATGGCATCCTGACTTATTTTGCTAAGGATTTTGCCCAATTTTCATGAGTATACAATATATCAGGAGAATAGGGGTTCTATTTATTTGATTATTTTTGCTCCTTACTTTAACAGGAAAAAAATCGTTTGATAATAATTAATTGTAGATAATGCGAAACAACTGTACCTTAACCCTTTTCTTTCTATTATTTATTTTTCAATATGGCTTTGGTCAGAACATTACAATCAGTGGAAATATTGCAGATGCAAGTAATGGTGAAGATCTATTTGGAGCCTCAGTTGTTGTTGCAGATATGGACAATACAGGGGCACAAACAAATGCCTATGGGTTTTATTCTCTTTCAATTCCAAAAGGAAAACACACTTTGGTTTATCGCAGTATTGGATTTGATGATCGGGCTTTTGAAATTGTGTTCACACAAGATACTATTATCAATATCGAACTTTCAAAATCTGGTGATGTTCAAAAATTAGAAGAAGTAAATATCACTTCCAAACGAAGCAATGACAATATTACATCAGCACACATGGAAGTTACTCACCTTGACCCAAAAGAAATTGCTACAATTCCCATCCTATTTGGCGAACAAGATGTTATGAAAACACTGCAACTAACTCCTGGTGTTAAGGGAGCTGGAGAAGGAAATGTTGGATTCTATGTTCGAGGTGGTGGAGCTGATCAAAATTTGATTCTTTTAGATGAGTCTATTGTTTATAATGCCTCTCACCTTATGGGTTTTTTCTCTGTTTTTAATTCTGACGCCATAAAAGATGTTTCACTGTACAAATCGGGAATACCAGCAAAATACGGCGGAAGAGCATCTTCTGTAATGGACGTAATTATGCGGGATGGAAGCAATAAGAAATACAGTGCCACAGGAGGAATAGGACTTATTTCTTCACGATTAACTGTGGAAGGCCCCATTGTTAAAAATAAAGGTTCTTTCATCGTTTCTGGACGAAGGAGTTATGCTGATCTTTTCTTGTTGCTTTCTAAAAAAGATGAATTGAAAAATACTTCACTTTATTTTTATGATGTCAATGCAAAAGGAAATTATAAAATAGGCGATAAAGACCGTATTTATCTCTCTGGATATATAGGTCGCGACAATTTCTCTTTCGATAAACAATTTGGTTTTGATTGGGGCAACAAAACAGGAACACTGAGGTGGAATCATATTTTTAATGATAAGCTCTTTATGAATACATCATTTATTTATAGTGACTTTAATTATGAATTTACGATAGGTGCTGGAGAAGAAGGTTTTGGTATTCGTTCGGTGATTCGAGATTTCAATCTGAAACAAGATTATAGTTATTATATTAATCCGAACAATAATCTCAAATTCGGGTTAAATGGTATCCATCATACTTTTCGTCCAGGACTTCTTAGAAGTGGTTCTGATTCAGGCTTTAATTTGGAGAATTTAGACGATCGGCATGCGTTAGAACTGGGTTTTTATGTACAAAATGAACAAAAAATTGGCAAACGTTGGTCGCTAATGTATGGATTAAGATATTCTGGTTTTAACTTTATGGGGAAAGGAACAGCCTATGAATATGATAAAGCGGGAAACATAGTTAAAGAAACCCAATATGATTCATGGGAAAGTATAAAATACCACCACGGACTTGAGCCACGATTTTCAACAGGATTTATAATTAATGAAAGCAACTCTGTAAAGGTCAGTTACAACAGAATGTTTCAATATCTACACAAGCTATCCAACTCTACTGCGAGTACCCCAACTGATGTTTGGGTGCCTACTTCAAACAATGTAAAGCCACTTATTGGGGATCAGGTTGCTTTGGGCTACTACCGCAATTTTAAGAAAGATGAGTATCAAATTTCTGTAGAAGGCTATTACAAATGGCTGCAAAATGAAATTGACTATCGACCCAATGCAAGTCTCTTTTTAAATGATTATGTCGAAAAAGAACTCGTATATGGGAAAGGACGTGCTTTTGGCGTAGAATTTCAGATCAAAAAAACAATGGGGAAGTTTACAGGTTGGATCAATTATACGCTTTCACGTTCGTTAAGATCGTTTGATGATATTGATAATGGAGAAGAATTTTCTGCCCGACAAGATCGTATTCATGATTTAAATGTTGTTTTAACTTATAAAATTAACAAGAAACTTGTTGTGAGTACGGCTTTTGTCTTTTACACAGGTGATGCAGTTACCTTCCCTAGTGGAACTTACGAGATGAATGGTTATAAAGTGCCTTACTTTGGCAAAAGAAATGGCAACCGAATGCCCGACTATCATCGATTGGATTTAGGTTTGACTTGGTATTTGAAAGAAAGAAAACATTTTGAGCATAACCTTAGCTTTTCTATTTATAATGTATACAATCGAGAGAATGCTTTTTCTATACGTTTTACAGATTCTTTTGATGACAATGAAACAGGGCAAATGGAGGCTGTACAGATGTCTTTATTTAAGCTTATCCCATCCATTACATACAACTTTAAAATCAAATAAAAATGAAGCAGTTTATCTTTTTATTTACTTTACTTATAACAATTCCATCTTGTCAAAAAGTAATTGATATTGAAGTCTCTGATGCTGAGCCTAAACTGGTAATTGAAGCCAATTACGATGCGGTAAAAGAAGAGGTTTTGGTGAAAATATCAAAATCTATAAATGTTTTTTCTAATGAAGGGTTTCCTGCTGTTACAGGAGCTACAGTCAAAATTACTGATAAAAATGGATTGGTTACGCCTCTTGTAAATCAAGGTGACGGTATTTATCTATTAGAAAACTATACACCAATTTACAACGGTGAATATACAATGGAAGTAGCAGTAGATGGAACAACATATAAAGCGAAAGATACACTTCCAGCGATTGTTCCACTAGATTCTTTAAGTACAAAGTATCAAGAAAAGACTTTTATTTTTGATGCGGGCTATATTGTGTATTTACATTTCCAAGATCCAGTAGGTCCTAATTATTACCGTGTGTCAAGAACTGTGAATGGAGAATACCAAGATAAAACAAGTGCTCAACTCTTGTTTAGTGACGGTAAAAATGACAATGAATACCGCGATGTTCCACTTTTTCCAAAAATATTTCAACCCCAAGATACGGTCGAAATACAATTGTTCTCTTACAGTAAGAAAACATACACCTATTACCAAGAGTTGTTTGATGCTGTTAGTGGTTCAGAATATTCTACAGCCCCAGCCAATCCATCATCAACTTGGACTCCAAAATGTTTAGGTAATTTTGCCACATTTAGTTATGATATTGATTCTTTAGTTGTTGGAGAATAGTTTTTTTACTACAAATAGGGCCATCGAGTTTTGAATAGAAAATTATGAATACAGTTTACGAGTTCAACGCTATGCAATGAGTCTGTGGTATTGGGGTTAGTATTTCGGGTGAATTATACGAATTCATAAATTTTTTTTAAAATCACTTTTTTGATTCAAAATTTGGTTCTAATTTTGATGATTATGAAAAATCAATTTTCAGTTAAGGTTTTGGGTTCTGGAACATCCCAAGGTGTTCCATTAATCGGTTGTCAATGTGAAGTCTGCCAATCCAATAATCCTAAAGACAAACGCCTGAGAAGCTCAATACTATTTACGTGGAACGATTATAATTTTGTAATTGATACCGGGCCTGACTTTAGACAACAGATGTTGAGAGAGGATATTAGAACCTTACGGGCAGTTCTATTTACGCATGAACACAAAGATCATGTTGCAGGTTTAGACGATGTTCGGGCATTTAATTTCATTGAGAAAAGAGATATGGAATTGTTTTGCAGCTACGCTGTTACACAAGCATTGAGGCGCGAATTTCATTATGCTTTTGGAGAAAATAAGCATCCAGGAGTCCCAAGATTGAATATGAATATTATTAAAAATCAATCTTTTAAGTTGCCAGATGGTCCAATGGTTACCCCAATTTTAGGATATCATTATAAAATGCCTGTCTTTGGATACAGAATTAAAGACTTTGCTTATTTCACAGATGTTAAAACCATCCCAAAAGAAGAGTTGAAAAAATTAAAGGGTGTAAAGACACTCATTCTCGATTGTTTGAGAGAAGAGCCACACATTTCACATCTCACGTTAGAAGAAGCCCTCGATTTAATTGAAATTATAAAGCCACAGAAAACCTATTTAACTCATATTTCTCATGTTTTTGGAACGTACAATCAAATTTTAGATAAACTTCCTGAACATGTTGAACCTGCTTATGATGGCTTAACGATTGAATTGTAGTTTACGCAACATATATAAAATCAGGTGCAATAATTGAAACTCTAATTTTTAAAAGGAGGCGCTAAAGTGTTCAATTCAAAAGTATCAAATTGGTGGTCTTCTTTCTCTTTGAGAAGGACCAATCGAGTGGTCTCCAATTCGTGAATAATAAAATGAACAGATTTGGGTTTTCCTTTGTGATATTTGAGTGTTAGGCGATAGTTTCCATCACTGTTTTGCATAATGTAGTATTGACCAACAGCACCTTGATTACTGCCCAAACGAATTAAGTCTTGTTCTCTAAAATTTCTATTTTTGTAGAAGATAAAACACGTTCGGTAGGCTTTCATTTCAGGAACAGGAGAGTTGGAATCACTTGATTTATTGAGGACCCAAACTTTTGAACTGTTGGCATTCAGCAGGTGAGAAGGGAAAATAGTATTCAGGTCATCTTCTTCAACGCATGAAAAAAGCAAGATAGATGCTATGATTAGAATAACAGGTCTCAAAAGATCAATTCTTTATCTTCAATTTGCTTTTTTATCGCTTTGGAGGCCCTTTTTTTCAATTGGGGGGTATCAAAAGTTCCTCTTAAATCGCCAAGAGCTTCAACAAAACGATATTTTCCATCCTTATAACGGAGTAAAACATCATACCGCGAAAAATTATTGTTTCCCAAATCATCAACAATACCGACAATTAAATCATCAATCTTATTGGGTTGAGCAATTCTTTTCACCAAGTATCCCACAATGCCGTTCATGAGAATTAACTTTCCGTTTTCTCTTACAAAAATTAATAAACGACGGTATGGATAATTGTTAACGCCAGCTTTTACTTGTAACATAAAGGCATCTTCAATATCTCTCTTGTGATTGTAAGGGTAAAATTTAAACAATCGAGAGCTACAAGGTGTTTTTCCTTCCGGGTTATTTTTGTCATAACTTGGATCGCACAGACGCGTTTCTATCAACAGCTCATAGTATTTTTTATCATTGAACCCTTCGGGTGAAAAAAGCATATCAACAACTGTAGTATCCGCATTGGTGTAATATTCCTTTGTATCTTTTGATTGCATCAAACTGTCGGCATCAATTTGTTTATTTTTTGTTTGTAAGCTGTTTGATGTACCGTTCTCATTAGATAATTTGTTCCCATCATTTTTACAAGCAAAAAACAAAAGCAAAGAAAGAAAGACAATAAATTTTATTTTCATAATTTCTCAATTGTTCCTCCGAGGGAAATTTTTTGGGTTACTTTTGGATCTCCTTTATAGCTGATTGTACCTCCGCTTGTTATTTTGGCATCCAGTTGTTTTAAAGGAGCACATATTATTTCTCCACCTGCCAGCACTTTGGCGTTGACTTCATCTGCTTTCAAATTTACTACTCCAATAGTTCCACCCGCCTTTACCGTTGTATTGAGTACCGTAGCCTTACCTGTAATGCGAATAGAACCTCCTTTGGTAATTTTAGCATCAATTTTAGGGGCTGTAATATGCTCAATTAAGACTTTGCTCCCTGAATCGGCGTTATAACTTACAGGGTCATCATAATTGCCAGCATCGTGCATACGAATCTCAACTCCTCTTCGGGCATCGATTAACGAAATAGGAGCAGCATAGTAAACAATGAGATGAAGATCAATATCATCGACAAAGCTCCCTTGATATTTTATGGTCAAGCTGTTTTTCTTATAAGTAAAAATAAGGTTTTCTAAATTTACCTGATCGCTCTGTTGCTTAATTTCAACTTTGTTTTCATTTGACCGTACGATTTCAACAGGGAAGTTGCCGATTATTGTAAGTTCTTTAAATGAATTGAGTGCTCTTGTAGTTGTTTTTTGACCGAAAACAAAAGATGTTAAGAGCACGGCAAATAGTATAAAATAGATTTTTTTCATTGGATATTAATTTACGGATTAAAAACTTGATTGCTTTTTAGCATGGCTTTTTCTAGTGCTGAAACATCAATGCCTGTAGAAATATTATGTTCTTTAAACCATGTGATCATCTTCTCTGTTGGCATATTTCCAACCAGTTTATCTTCTGCCATTGGACAACCTCCAAAACCACGTATAGCACCATCAAATCTTCGGCAACCAGCTTCATACGCAGCTTTTATTTTCTCGTGATACGTTTCTGGTGTAGTGTGTAAATGAACTCCGATTTCAGTATTTGGGAACTCGGGAAGCACTTTTTCTAAAAGATGAGAAATTGTTCCTGGGGTAGCAACTCCAACGGTATCAGAAAGCGCCAAGATACCAATCCCAAAATCGTTGTATAATTTTTTTGCCCATTTAATGACTATTTCTTCATTCCATGTATCTCCATAAGGATTTCCAAAACCCATTGAAAGATATACCACCAACTGCTTGTTTGCGTTTTGAGCAATCGATTGTATTTTTTCTAATCTTTTTAAACTTCCCCTAAGAGAAGTGTTGGTATTACGTCGTTGAAAGGTTTTCGAGATAGAAAATGGATAGCCTAAATAATCAATTTCTTCAAACTTTGAAGCATCTTTGGCACCTCTTCTGTTGGCAACGATAGCCAATAACTTTGATGAAGATTTGGAAAGATTTAACTTTTTAAGGACTTTCGCAGTGTCTTTCATTTGAGGGATGGCTTTGGGCGAAACAAAACTTCCAAAATCAACCGTGTCAAAACCGACCTCCAAAATTGTGTTGATATAGTCTATTTTTGTAGCAGTAGGAATGAATTCATGGATACCCTGCATTGCATCGCGTGGACATTCTATTAATTTCAATTCTTCCATGCTACGAATATAAAAAAAGATTAAGACTTTAAAATGGCTTTGTTGATTTTCCGAACAAGTTTGGGCCCTTCGTAAATAAATCCAGTATAAATTTGAACCAATGTAGCGCCTGCATTAATTTTCTCTATTGCATCATTGGGCGAGTGAATTCCGCCAACACCTATAATAGGGAAACTTCCCCTAGAATTTGAATGTAAGTAGCGAATCACCTCTGTAGAACGATTTGTTAAAGGTTTTCCAGACAAACCTCCTGCACCTATAGATTCGACCTCCTTTGTTTTTAGATTGGATCGGTCTATTGTTGTGTTGGTAGCAATCACACCATCAATCTTTGTTTCCTTAACAATTTGAATAATGTCATCCAATTGATTGTTGTTTAAATCAGGTGCTATTTTTAATAAAATCGGGCGTTGCACTTCATTTGACTGGTTCCTTTTTTGTAAAGTACTCAATAGTGAAGTTAAGGGTTCTTTGTCTTGTAATGCACGTAAATTAGGAGTATTGGGTGAACTTACATTCACGACAAAATAATCGACGTATCTGTATAATGCATCAAAACTAGTGATATAATCTTCAACAGCATTTTCATTTGGAGTAATTTTGTTTTTCCCAATATTTCCTCCGATGATTAATTTTGTTTTTTGTTTCTTTAGTTGTTTCACAAGCGAATCGACTCCAGCATTGTTGAATCCCATTCTGTTAATAATGCCCTCATCTTTTATAAGTCGAAACAAACGTTTTTTTGGATTTCCTTCCTGGGCTTTGGGTGTCACTGTACCTACTTCAATAAATCCAAATCCACAGTATTCTAGCTCATTGAATAGCTTACCATCTTTATCAAAACCTGCTGCAAGACCTACGGGATTTTTAAATGTGAGTCCAAACAAATTACGGTGGAGCTTTTTGTTTTCAACAACATACATTTTTCTCCATATCCATTTCATACCTGGAATTCCAAGAGCAAATTTGATTAACTTAAAGGTAAAATGATGGATTTTCTCAGGGTCAAAAAGAAAAAAAATACGTTTTATTATGCCGTACATATTTTAAGATAATGTTTTGACAAAAATAGAAATAAGCTTTAGATTTCATTCAATTTTCTTATTAACTTCAGTATAGTAGGTTCACAGTATAGGTTTAATATGAAAGCGATATTTATCAGATTGTTTTATACTTTGAGTTGTAGCTCATAAGGATATGAACCTACCGTTAGCCCGAATTATTATTCATTCTTTAAAATAGTAATAGGTATTCATGAGCTCACAAGCTCGGTTCACCAATCTTAAAATATAAAACCACTAACGATTGATAGTTATATGTTTAAATGTATTTCAAGCATTTTTTAAGAATCCCAAATTTGGGTATTGATAATTTGGCAAGATTTTGATTTAATTTTGATCTATTCGTCGTTACAAGCCTCGCGAAATATGCATATATTACTTTAAGTCTTGTGCCTAAAATAGATTGAAAATTAAATGCATGAATAATGCGGGTTAGGTCACAATCTAAAATCCCATTTTCAACAGTTATGCTTTTATTGTTCTCTTCATTGTATAACTCACCAGAAAATGTTGCCTCTATATGGTTTGTAGAAAAAGAGATTACATGAAATAAATTTATGATAAATAAGAGGAAAACGATTATTTCTTTACTTTTTTTGTAAGTATTATTGACTCCTTATACAGCAGGTTAGTAGCGTTGCGTTAAGTACGTAGATTATTTTCATGGGATTATTTTTATTAAAAACAGCTCCATATAACTTAAAATTTTCGCAAATAAATTACTTTTATGCTTCGAGAAAATAAACCATAGCGTTTAATGATTTGATTTAACTTTCTTAAAAGGCTGTTGCATATCTCTTTAATTATAATATATTGATGAAACTGATTACAAATAACACAAAACGACATGATTAAAAAGCTCAAAAGAACTTTTGGATTGAGAATGGCCATCGTTTTGGTGATGAGTTCTATTGTGGGCTCTGGTGTTTTTAAGAAAGTCGCTCCTATGAGTGAAACTTTGCAATCTCCTTCATTGGTTGTGCTTGCATGGGTCTTGGCCGGAATGATTATCCTGTTTGGTGTGTGGAGTGTAGCAGAATTGGGCGCTATGTTTCCCGATTCAGGAGGGCCTTATGCGTGGTTGGATAAAATCTACGGAAAACTTGTGTCCTTTCTCTATGGATGGTCGAGCTTTACTGTGATTCAAACTGCTGCAATTGCTGCTGTTGCTTATATTTTTGCCGGAGCTTTAGATTCATTTATTGCTTTGCCCCATCTTTCTCCTGAATGGGAATCAATGAGTTTTTTAGGAATTAATTTATTGAGTAATATCGGTGCTAAATTGGTAACCTGTATTCTGATTATAGGATTGACGTTGATCAACTTAAGAGGCGCTCGACAAGGTGGATTGGTTAGCTCTGTTTTTACTTTTATTATTGTACTGTGTCTTGCATTTATCGTTATTGTAGCACTTAGAAGTCAGGTAGGAAGCTGGGATACCTTTACACAAAAAGGGACACAGTATCCCACTGAAGGTTTTTCACTTTTTGCTTTCATAAGTGTTATGGTTTTGGCCATGAGAAGTGCTTTTTGGGGATATGAGGGCTGGATTACTCTAGGTTTTGTTGGAGAAGAATTAAAAAACCCAAAACGGACAATTCCAAGAGCATTGACCATAGGCATTCTATTGGTAATGACCCTATACGCTGTTGTTAATTTTTCATACCTCTATGTTTTACCTATTGATGAAATGACAAAAGGGTTATCAGACCCTAATTATATTGGTGCAGTAGGTGCTGTTGGTTATATTTTCGGAGAAAAGGGGATATACATTATAAGTGGAATGATCCTCATTTCTACTTTTGGGTGTACAAATGCCACTATTTTACTTTCAGCGCGGGTGCATTATGCAATGGGAAAAAAGGGACTATTTTTTAAAGGTGCAAATCAAGTGCATTCAAAATACAGAACACCTCACAAAGCGCTGATATATCAATGTATATGGGCGTGTATCTTAACCGTTTCAGGGTCGTTTAACATCCTGAGTGATTTGGTTGTTATTGCAGCATTTGTGTTTTATGGACTCATCGTTTTTGGTGTCATTCTTTTGCGTATAAAAAGAAAAGATATAGAGCGCCCATATAAAACAATTGGCTATCCTGTTGTGCCTATTGTTTTTATCTTGTTTTGTTTGGTGTTACTGACCATATCAATTATTGAATCTCCAGGCAAATCATTAGCAGGCTCATTGCTTATATTTTCGGGTTTGCCATTTTATTTTTATTGGAAAAAGAAGAAAGTCCATACAGATTATTTGGAGAAAGAAAAACAATCAGGGAATTAGTGCTATCGGTACAATACCTGGAGAACATTCTATTATCTGTTTAAAACAAGTAATGCGTTGAACCGAGCTTGCGAGTTCATGAATCCCTTTTAAAAGATGAATAGTAATCCGGGTTAATTGAGCTGTAATTCATGCAAATTAGCATACACACCTTCCTTCTTTTGTATCAATTCTTCATGGGTTCCTGCTTCAACAATTTTACCGTGTTCCAATACCAAAATAGAATCCGCTTTGCGAATGGTCGATAAACGATGTGCAATAATAAAAGAAGTTCTGTTTTCCATGAGATTATCGAGCGCTTCTTGAACCATACTTTCTGATTCACTATCCAGAGCAGAAGTTGCTTCATCGAGAATAAGAATTGTAGGATTTTTTAATATCGCCCGAGCAATGGCGATACGTTGTTTCTGCCCGCCTGAGAGTTGGATGCCACGATCACCGACTTCAGTTTCAAATCCATCGGGAAAAGAGTCGATAAATTCTAAAGCATTAGCCTGTTGGGCTGCAATTCTAATTTCATCTTTTGTAGCTTCTTGCTTTCCAAATCGAATATTGTCTTCAATGCTTCCACTAAATAAAATGACTTCTTGCGGAACAAAAGCTATTTTACTGCGAAGGTGTTTCAGTGAAAATTCTTCGACGTTTGTGCCATCAATTGTATATTCGCCAGATGTTGGGGGATAGAACCGAAGCAAGAGTGAAGCAATTGTAGACTTTCCTGCTCCTGAGGCTCCAACCAAAGCAATTTTTTGGCCATATTCAGCAGAAAAAGAGAGTTGATCTAAAACTTTGAAATTATCTCTTTCTGGATAGTAGAAAGTAACATTATTAAAGGCAACATTTCCACGAATTTCTTGTATACTTTTACCAGTATGAATGTTATTTTCAGTTTCTTCTGCAATAATATCCATTAAATGTTCGGTTGAACCCACAGCTTTTTGAAGGGTTGCGTATAAGTTAGGAAGTGAACCGACACTGGCTCCCATAAAAACTGTAAACATGATAAAAGAAAAGAAATCTCCACTATCTAGAGTGGCATCGGGACCAATCGTCATTTGAAGTCCTTGCCAAATGATAAAAACAATTGCTCCAAACAAACACATAATAATGAAAGAAATAAATAGCCCCCTCCAAATTCCACTCTTAATGTTCAGTCGTCTAATGGTTTCAATGGATTCACGGTATTTTTTTATCATAAAAGGCTCACTGGTAAAGGTTTTCACATTGGTGATGCCAACAAGACTTTCTTCGATAACTGTATTTGAAGCTGCTGAATGGTCCTGTGCTTTTTTACTCAAAACTCTTATGAATCTTCCAAAAACCACTGCAATTAAAGCCATTACGGGCACTGTAGCCAACATAATTAATGAGAGTTGCCAAGAGACATAAATAATGAACACAATAGACCCAACAATGATGATTAATTGTCTAAAAAACTCGGCTATGGTGGTTCTTAATGTGTCTTGGATTATGGTTATATCTGAAGCAATTCTACTTGTTAATTCACCCACTTTGTTTTTATTAAAAAAATTCATGGGCATGTAAATCAATTTATCAAACGCATCTTTTCGGATGTCTCTCATGGTGTTTTCAGTGACTTTTGTGAAAATCAGTACCCTAAAGAATGAAAAAACACTTTGTAAAATAAAAAGGATGAGTAGTAAAAGTGCCACACTGTTAATGTTGTTTAAGTCGATACTTTGAAATAGTTCCTTATTAGTAGGCACACCTCCAGCAGGCGAAGCTGTTCCACTGCCTAACAATTGTCCCAATAAGTAGGGGAATAAAAGTCCAGCAGAGGAGGAAAGTAAAAGAAAAATCCAACCGATAAAGAAAGGTCCGCGATAAGGTTTAAGATAGCTAAATATGCGTTTGGCCTTCTGAACAGATTCTTTTGTTAATTTAACGTGTTTCTTTTTCTTATTTTTTGGTCTAAGCATTTGCTCCGAAATATATAATACTATTTTTAAATCCCCAAAGTTAAACGAAGGAACATTAAAACGCCATAAAATCAAATGTTTTTTTTATTCTAACTTTTGGCGAAGGAATTTCTTTAATTGAGCTCACAAAAAAACGAACTGTATTTCGTATTATTAACTACAGCGCGACACGTTCCATAATTGACCCATTCGCAATTGACCCATTCATAATTGAACCATTCGCAATTCCTAATTGAATAATTCGTAATTCATAATTGAACCATTCGTAATTGAACCATTCCTTAATTTGTTCACTTTTTCACATTTTAATTTTGTATAAATCAAAAAAGAATTATCTTTGCCCACCTCAACATAGGAAGATAAACTTTAAAATTAATAATAAGTCATGAAAAGAACGTTCCAACCGTCACAGAGAAAAAGAAGAAATAAGCATGGGTTCCGTAGTCGAATGGCAACAAAGAACGGTCGTAGAGTTCTTGCAGCACGTCGTCGAAAGGGAAGAAAAAGCTTAACAGTTTCTAGTGAGAAAAGATCATAAGTTATTATAATTCGATAATATTTCAAGTCTATCCTTGCAGATAGACTTTTTTATTTTCAAAACATTCATAAAGTTTTAAGTGTAATTCTTGAAATTTGAATGAAATAAAAGTAATTTAGCGACAGAAAATTAATAAAGAAAAAGAATGAATCTACACGAATATCAAGGAAAATCGATTTTAAAAAGTTTTGGAGTAGCAATTCAAGAAGGCGTTGTGGTTGACGATGTGAAGGATGCTGTAAACAAAGCAAAAGAATTAACGGAAAAGACAGGTACTGAGTGGTATGTTGTTAAAGCTCAAATTCATGCTGGAGGACGAGGAAAAGGAATTGTTGAGGAAACAGGTTCACATGGCGTAGTTTTAGCCAAGGGAATTGATAAAGTAGAAGATGCTGTAAAAGGTATTTTGGGTGGTCATCTCGAAACCAAACAAACGAATGGTGTAGGAAAAAAAGTGAATAAAATTATGATTGCAGAGGATGTTTACTATCCTGGAGATAGTGAGCCTTCTGAAATCTATATGTCAGTGTTGATGGATAGAGATAGAGGTAGGAATGTTATTATCTATTCAACTGAAGGAGGAATGGATATAGAATCTGTTGCTGAAGATACTCCAAACCTTATTTATAAAGAAGAAATTGATCCCCGTGTTGGTTTACAAGGCTTTCAAACCCGAAAAATTGCGTTTAATCTTGGTTTAAGTGGAAAAGCCTTTAAAGAAATGACAAAGTTTGTTGCCAACTTATATGCTGCCTATGAAGGTTGTGATGCTTCCATGTTTGAAATTAATCCCGTTCTTAAAACATCAGATGATAAGATAATTGCTGTTGATGCGAAAGTGACTTTGGACGATACGGCGTTGTTTAGACATAAAGATTATGCCGCAATGCGCGATAAAACAGAAGAGGATACTACAGAAGTAGAAGCTGGGGAGGCTGGATTAAATTTTGTTAAACTCGATGGAAACGTTGGTTGTATGGTAAATGGTGCAGGACTTGCAATGGCGACAATGGATATTATCAAGCAATCGGGCGGTAATCCAGCTAACTTTTTGGATGTAGGCGGAACAGCTGACGCTAAACGTGTTGAAAAAGCATTTGAAATCATTCTTAAAGATGATAATGTTGAGGCTATTCTAATTAATATCTTTGGTGGTATTGTTCGCTGTGACCGAGTAGCACAAGGTGTTGTTGATGCCTATAAGAATATGGGCGGGATTCCTGTTCCGCTAATCGTTCGGTTGCAAGGAACAAATGCTGAAGAAGCTAAAGAACTGATTGATAATTCAGGACTAGATGTCCATTCAGCGGTACTCTTACAAGAAGCTGCCGATAAAGTAAAAGAAATTTTAGCCTAATTTAAAATGACTTTCAATAAAACTAGGGGGCATTTGAGATGTTCCCTTTTTTGATTTAAAATAAACTTCCAAAGGGATGATATATTATAAAACCAGAGAGGAAATTGAAATTCTCAGAGAGGCAGCTCAGGTGGTAAGTAGAACGTTAGGTAAAGTAGCAGAGGCTATTGAACCTGGAATAACGCCTTTAGAATTAGATGCAATCGCGGAAAACTACATCCGTTCACAAAATGCAATACCCGGTTTTTTAGGTTTGTATGGCTTCCCGAACTCATTATGTATTTCTTTGAACCAACAGGTGGTTCACGGTATTCCAACTAAAACACCTATTAAAGATGGTGATATTGTTTCGGTCGACTGTGGAGCGCTTTTTGAAGGGTTCTATGGAGATCATGCATACACCTTTGCAGTTGGTAATGTCTCAGAAGATAAACTTAAATTACTTCGTGTAACCCAAGAATGTCTTGATATTGGTGTTGAACAGGCAAAAGTAGGAAATAGAATTGGGGATATTGGCTATCATATTCAAAAACATGCTGAATCCCATGGTTATGGCGTTGTTAGAGAACTTGTGGGACATGGAGTTGGAAAAGAAATGCATGAAGATCCCCATGTACCTAATTATGGAAGAAGAGGCCGTGGTAAAAAAATTAAAGAAGGACTGGTAATTGCAATTGAACCTATGATAAACATGGGGACAGAGAAAATAATCTCTTTACCTGATGGGTGGACTATCCTTACTGCTGATAAAAAACCAAGCGCTCATTTTGAACATGATGTGGCTATAGTAGATGGTAAACCAGACGTTTTGTCTACCTTTAAATATGTTGAAGAAGCTTTGGCAAATAAATAATTGTGGAGATACTCAATAAAACTATAAAAATAGGATGTTTAATATATGGTTTGTATGGATTAATAAGTTGGCTTGAGATCGGCACTTTTATACCTCCAATTCCACTAAAACCTATTCTCTTTTTTGCTTTTTTAATCGCTTTTGTTGTTAATATTCATAGATTCGACTCTAAATTATTAAATGGGCTTGTGTTAACTTGGCTCATAACACTCATATTTGTTGGTCAATATCTAGTAGAAACATTTTTCAACTATAAAGGGATATATTTTTATATGAATTCAATTGAGCCTTATGCCTTTTTACTGTCAGTGTTTTCATTTCTTATTTTTACTTTGGTTTTTCTTTACAAAATGAAATACCCTCCACTCAAAATTTTACTTTTTAGTTTTACTCTCTTATTGTTTTTGTTGCTTCTGTTATTGACTGATATCCAATATTTATATGAATGGTGTACTGTTGTTATTGCATTCATGTTCTTTGTTTTTAATAAGAATAAAAATGATTTAAGTGAGCACTTTCAAAAAGTCCAAATTGTTTTAATAGGGGTAGGAATAATTAATGGATTGGAACAATTGGCTTTTTTGTTACAATAGAATTGAATGATTAATTTATATTTTTCTTTAAAATGGTTTGAATACTCCAAGGAATTCCTATTTTTGCATTCGCTAATCAAAGAGGTGACAATTTTTTATTTGTTACTGATTAAAATATTGGAGAGGTGGCTGAGTGGCTGAAAGCGGCACCCTGCTAAGGTGTTATACGGGCAACTGTATCGAGGGTTCGAATCCCTCTCTCTCCGCAAAAGAAAAAAGTAAGGTCGCACAGCGACCTTTTTTTATTGCTTAAAAACACCGTTGAAAATCTCATTTTCATAAGGTGGATTTTAGGCAATAAAAATGCCTTTAGGCAAACTTTTTTCTTTTGGTTCCCTCCCCAACGGGATCATGAAATAATCCCTTTATTTTTAATTTTATTAATCTTAATCGCACAGCGACCTTTTTTTATTGCTTAAAAACACCGTTGAAAATCTCATTTTCA
>CAZPDT010000023.1:0-2579 GCA_964585545.1 uncultured Fluviicola sp. | reverse complement strand
ACTTTTTTCTTTTGGTTCCCTCCCCAACGGGATCATGAAATAATCCCTTTATTTTCAATTTTATTAATTTTAATAGCCAGCCGTAATGAAGTTAATATTGCAGGTTATAAATAGTACAGGACAGTTAGAGAACCAAAGCGGGAAAAAAAGGAAAACTTAAAGTTCTGTCACCTTGAAAATGATGGTGAAATAAGATATATTTGAAAAATAAATAAAAAAAGTGAATAAAAAGTCAACCTATTTAAGGTTAATTACGTCATATAGTATGTATATAGACGAAGGATATTAAAAAATTATGATACTTAAAGTTAAGTTTCTATCTCTATTTATATTGATTTCTTTAGCTGTCTTTTCCCAACGTGGGAAAGATGGAGATTATACTGTCGGTGCGCTCAACACTCAAGTAAATACATTTACGGAGTTAACAGCACAAGCATGGACAGGACATACGTCCATCACTGTAGCGAATAATACAATGAATGGGGGTGCTTTTTCAAATAATTTACAGGCAGGTGATTTGATATTAATTTATCACGTTCAAGGAACTTATGTGGATGTAAATACTACACCTACAACAAGCTGGGGTGGTGACTACACTGTTCAGAATTCTTGGTTAGGAGGTGGAGGAGCCAATTATTTTAGCCCTATTCAATTTGGAGAAGTTACAAATTATTGGTCTGCTGGCAAATATGAATTTGCAGAAGTGGAGTCGGTTTCTGGGAGCAATACTATAAACCTCACTTGTCCAGTTAAAAATATATATTATGTTGGAGACAATGACCATCCTCAAGTTGTTCGAATTCCACGATTTAGAAATTTAAATGTTCCTAATAATACAAGTATAACTTGCCCTCAATGGAATGGAACAACTGGTGGGGTTGTGGCTATTGAAGTAGAAGAAAACTTAAACATTACTGGAAGTGGGACGATATCAGCGGATGAAGTGGGATTTAGAGGGGGAGCCCCAGTAGATAATGGAAATGCTTCCAGTAGTGTTGGATCTATTGCTGATACCTCATCTAGAGGATACTTAGGTTCATATTCTTCTCAACAAGGGGGAGAAAAAGGTGAAAGTATTTATGGAAATTTTAATGACTATCTAAATATATTAGAATCTCAATATGGTTATGGTTCTATTGCCAATGGAGGTGGTGGCGGAGGTTACCACAATGCTGGGGGAGGTGGTGGATCAAATGTTGGTGTGGGAGAGTACTACAGTTATGGTGTGGTAGATAGAGGGCCAGGAAATTCTTATGACCCTGCTTGGAGCTTAGAAAGCTCAGATTTATTTAATTTACCCTCTTCTGGTGGTGGTAGAGGAGGATACACACATTCTAGAAGAAACCGAAATCCCTTAACTGTTGGACCACACCAAAGTTCTTGGGAAACTGACTTCAGAAGAATATCTGGAGGCGTTGGAGGACATCCTTTAACTTACGCCTCTGATCGCGCTTTTATGGGCGGTGGCGGTGGCGGAGGTCATGGAAATGATGGTTATGGCGGACAAGGTGGTGATGGAGGAGGAGTTGTCTTTATAAATGTCTATGGTAATATTTCCGGTGGAGGAATGATTTCTGCCAATGGAGAAGATGGAGAAAGTACTGAAGGTTCTGTTCCGGGTCCTTTTAGTCCAAATAAAACAGGTGAAGATGGTGCCGGAGGTGCTGGAGGAGGCGGTTCAGTCATTATAAATAATATAAATAATATTCCTGCAACATTGCAAATTGAAGCAAGAGGAGGATTAGGAGGAGATCAAGTTATTCATTATGGTGGATTAGTGAGTTCAACCAGTAAAGAACAAGCTGGAGGTCCCGGAGGAGGCGGTGCTGGAGGACTAATTTCTTTCTCTACAGGTACGCCTGCTCAAAATGTTAGTGGGGGAGTTGCTGGAACAACTACAAGTTCAACAATGGCAAACTTTCCTATAAATGGTGCTACTGGTGGAGCTCAGGGAATGGACTCTCAAGTGACTCATACTTTTGATATTATTGTTGATAATGACACAATATGTAAAGGAAACAGTGTTATTCTTACACCTACAATTGTTGGAAACCCACTTTCAACACCCACTCTCTATTGGTATGGGACTTATTCTTCATCGTCTCCATTGCATGTGGGACCTTCTTTTACAACGCCTAACCTAAGCTCTACAACAACGTATTATGTTGGAAGTTGTGACGCTGCCTTTAGAGTTCCTGTGGAAATATATGTGTCACCAGATATAATTATTGCAGGGACTCCTCCAACAATTATTGATGAGTCATGTGTAGGAAACGACGGTTCTATAACAGGAATAACATCTTCAGGTGGGACTGGAACCTTAACTTTTGATTGGAATGGAAATAGTTCTCCAAATGAAGATTTAACCAATGCATCAAGTGGAAGTTATACTTTGACCGTTACGGATGAATTAGGGTGCAGCGAAAGTGTCGGTCCATTTACAATTGCTACAACAGGAGGGGCAGTAATTGATGCAACAGGAATCTCTATTTCAGATGAAACCTGTGCTGGCAATGACGGAAGCATAACAGGCATTACAGTCAGTGGAGGAACGCTTCCTTATTCTTACGATTGGAATG
>CAZPDT010000022.1:0-39749 GCA_964585545.1 uncultured Fluviicola sp. | reverse complement strand
TTTTAATTTATTCATTTTTACACTTTATTGTGTAAACCTATTTTAGGACAAGTCACAACCTTGCAGCTTACTAATTGTTCAAGTCGTTACACCTGCCCATAAGGGACTTGCGCCCTTTAGATTAATTCCTTACTTTCGTAAGGTAAAGATGCCCATGCTGGGCACACACAGCCTTTGCCGCCAACCTGTAAAAACCTTCGATTTTTACATTCATGTAGATAAAATGTTTGTATCTTCGTTTAATACTTAACGTAAGGATGTGCCTGTTGCCTATTTGCGGAGCGTTATCAATAATGTAGCAGTTCTACAGTTTAGATTCATCCACTTGAAAATATACATTCCATGAAGTTTAAGAAAATAAAAGTCAATAAGAAAAAAAAGCAGTCGAACCAGAAGATGGGAACTGCTCCAGGAACTTTTACCTTTACAGGAAAAAAAAAGATGGAAAGCGTAGAAATCCATTTACTTGCCTATAATGAAAGTGCAATTGAAGAATTTTCTTTCGATAAAATAGATGCTGCATTAAAGAAAATGGAAAAATTAAATCGTGTATTGTGGCTTAATATTATTGGTTTGCACGATACTGAACTGATAAAAACATTGGTCAAATATTTTAATTTACACAAACTATCTGGAGAAGATATTCTAAATGTGGGCCAACGACCAAAATTAGATGAATATGAAGATTATATTCATATTGCAATGAAATCCTTTCATACGGTTGGCAATAATTCAGAAGAGGAACAAATAACCCTAATTTTTTTCGATAGCTTGCTCATTTCTTTTCAAGAGAATACAAGTCCCGTTTTTGATAATGTAAAAAACAGATTATTAGAAGGGAAAGGTCATATTCGTCAACGTCAATCTGATTATTTGGCCTATGCCTTAATGGACTCTATTGTGGATCAGTATTTTACCGCTATTGAGAAATTTGGAAATATTACAGAAGACCTTGAGGATGATATCTTAAAAAATCCCACTGAAGGACTCATGTCAGAACTAAGTGAAATAAGGAAAGAAGTGTCCTATATTCGACGTTCAGTATATCCAATAAGAGAGGTTGCAAGCCGATTCGAGAAATTAGAAAAACCATATATACATAAAGAAACAAAGCTGTTTATTCGGGATTTATACGACAACAGTGTTCAAGCCATTGAAAATGTGAGTGCTTTTAAAGACACAATCAATAGTTTATTGGACTTGTATATGAACAGTGTCTCTTTTCGAATGAACAATATTATGAAAGTCCTTACCATTGTGTCTACTATATTTATACCCCTAACATTTATTGTTGGAATTTATGGGATGAATTTTACAAATATGCCAGAATTAGAGTATAAATATGGCTATCTTTTTGTGATGATTGGAATGGCTGTATTAACTTTGCTGATGATTTTGTATTTTAAACGTAAAAAATGGCTCTAAATAAGAAATCAAAAAAAATAATTGGAAAAAATGACATCGCTGATTTCCCAATGTTCAAATTAGAGAACATCAAAGTGAAAATTGATTCAGGTGCCTACACTTCGACCATACATTGTTCTCTCATTGAAGAAACAGCGGAAGGACTACGTGTTATTTTTCTAGATAAGAAGGAAAGTGGTTATACTGGTGAGTCGATATATTTTAAAGAATATCAACACAAATCAGTAAGAAGTTCCAATGGTGAAAGGCAAGAAAGATATGTAATTAAAGGCAACATCATACTATTTGGAAAGAAATATAAAACAGAATTTACATTATCCAAGCGAAATTTAATGAGATATCCTGTACTTTTGGGACGTAAATTATTATCCAATCGATTTATGATCGATACTACATTGTCAAATTGTTCATTTAATTATAAAAACGAAAGCAGTAAATGAAAATCGGAATTCTAAGTCGCAATGCAAACTTATACTCAACCCGGAGACTTGTTGAGGCGTGTTTAAAAAATGGTCATCAAGTTGAAGTAATAGACCACTTAAAATGTGATATAGTCATCGAGGAAGAAGCACCAAAGCTCCATTATGTCGATCATTATTTAGAAGACTATGATGCTATTATTCCACGTATCGGGGCTTCCGTTACCTTTTACGGTACAGCTGTTGTGCGACAATTTGAAATGATGGGCGTATTTACGACTGTAAAAGCAAGAGGATTATCTGATTCTAGAGATAAGTTAAGGTCGCTCCAATTGCTTACAAAATCTGGTATTGGCTTACCAAAAACTGTTTTCACCAATTATTCAAAGAATGTTGAAAGCGTAATCGAATCAGTTGGAGGCGCTCCTATTGTTATTAAACTTTTAGAAGGTACGCAAGGTTTAGGCGTAATTCTAGCAGATACAAAAAAAGCGGCGACCTCTGTTTTAGATGCCTTTAATGGACTAAAAGCACGGGTTATCGTTCAAGAATTCATTAAAGAATCTAGAGGTGCAGACATTAGAGCTTTTGTAGTGAATGGGAAGGTTGTAGGAGCAATGAAACGGCAAGGCAAAGAAGGTGAATTCAGATCTAATCTTCACCGGGGAGGTTCTTCATCTATCGTAGAGCTCACTGAGAAAGAAGAGCAAGCAGCCATTCGATCAGCCAAAGCACTCAATTTAGGAGTTGCTGGTGTCGATTTGGTACAATCACACAGAGGTCCACTCGTTTTAGAAGTTAATTCTTCTCCAGGTTTAGAGGGAATAGAGCGGGCTACACGTTTTGATATCGCCGAAGAGATTGTGAAGTATATCGAAAGCAATGCGAAAAAATGAAGAAAAGAGTATCCTTTGAATTATTAGGTAATACAATTCCTCCTGGTAAAACGGTGAGGTTAACACTAGAAATTGCCAAATTACTCACCAACACGCCTATTCAAATCCCCGTCATTGTGAGTCATGCCAGAAAAAAAGGACCAACCCTTTTGTTAATGGCTGGAATACACGGTGATGAAATTAACGGTGTTGAAACCATTCGTAGAATAGTGAGAAAAGGATGGCACAAGCCCAATCGAGGAACAATCATCTGCATTCCGGTATACAACATATTTGGTTTTCTCAATTCTTCGCGAGAATTTCCTGATGGCAGAGATCTAAACCGAGTGTTTCCGGGAACTAAAAATGGTTCTTTAGCGAGTCAGTTTGCCCATATATTTATGAAAGAAATCGCTCCATTAACAGATGTGATTTTAGACTTTCATACTGGATCCTCTCAACGCAATAACTATCCACAAACAAGGTGTGATTTCAATAATGTTGAAGTAAAAGAGTTGTGTTCTGTTTTTGCTGCTCCTTTTACTATAAACTCACCATTATTGGCCAAATCTGTTCGGAGTGAAGTAACCAAATTAGGAAAGAATTATCTTATTTTCGAAGGCGGAAAAGCCAATAGAATAGATAATTTCTCAGTAGAAACTGCAATGAAAGGTGTACAACGCATTATGACCCATCTCGGCATTCGGTATTTCGATGTTGAAGAACCGGCATATAAGAAATACACCATCCAACAATCCAAATGGATAAGAGCCAGTAATTCGGGGATGTTAAATGTAAAAGTAGAGAATGGACAAATAGTAGATAAAGGCACAATATTGGCAAAAATAGCTGACCCTTTTGGGAAATTTGAACGTTCAGTAAAGGCTCCATTTGACGGTATTGTGTTTAACGTAAATGAAATTCCATTGGTCAATAAAGGAGATGCCTTGTTCAATTTAGGAAAAGAATATACTATTGCTCCGACTTTAACCTAAAAGAAGTCAGCAAAGGCAAGAAAAAGGCATAAGGAATAATTCCTGCTTGTGTTTCAAGCATCGACTCGGGAATTAAAGCCAGAAATAAAATAAAAACAATTCCTGCCCGCCAAAAATAAAGCGGATCTGATTTTCTTTTGATAAAATTCACAGCAATAGCTAAAAACAAAAATAAAAAACCAAAAAATCCAATGGCTACAAATGAATTGAGGAATTGATTGTGACTGTTTAATCGCTTTTTTGCCACGCCAGTATAACCGTTATCATAGTTTTTTTGTATTAATTCATCTTTTATATCTCCTGTCCCCACTCCTGTCCAAAAATTCTCTTGAATTAAATCCCAAGAAGATGACCATAAGAAAATCCTTGCCTTCGTACTTTCTGTACTTGTTTTGTCATAGCTTTCAATGGGTTTTGACAAAACTTTGAAAGTCGAATCTATTCTTGTTTCAAATGAGGGAATTGCTGAATAAATCATCAAAAAACCGCCTAAAAATAGGGCGATACCAACGGGCAATATCCACCTGTTATTCATCCGTAATATAAGTTCTACAATTCCCCACGCAGAGATTAAAAGCAAAGCAATAAAGCTCTCTTTGGATTCGGATAAAACAATAAAAAAAGCAATCAGCAAAGCGCCCAGCAGGTTCAAGCCATCTAATTTTATGTTCCGACTTGACCTCCTGAAAATAAGTTGAAGCAAGAAAAAATAGGCAATTGATAAGTAAACAGACCAATAACCACGGTGCATAAAATGAGAAAGTTGCTCCCCAATAAAAGCGCTTGTATGATTTATTTGTAAATAAACCTCAGTCGAGAATAAAATATTGGTAAAAATAGATACAAGTGCACCAAAAATAAAACACTGAACAAATAATTTCCAATTCAATACCGGTTGATACAGAATAAAAAACACAGGAAATATAGAGAGTGTTGACTTCATCCCTAAATCCATATAGGCAAAATCAAAATTTTGCGTCCAAAGCAATCCTACCACGTGCATAAAGTAAAACAGAAAAAGCCAGACACCTGGATTCTTCCATGTCAATTGAGTTCCTATTGTCGCTTTTTTTATGGGTGTTCTTCGGATAATCTGTTCTCCAATAATAATAAGTACACCAAAGCCAAGCCATTTAGGGTTAATTGGAATAAGAACAGCCATAAGATAAATCCCAATTGATTCACTTGCAAAAATAATTCGAATACGACTTAAAAAATCACTCATCGTCTAATTTTAAAGTTTATTCCCGATAAACAAAACGATACGTAATCGTGCCTTCTTGGTTACCGGAAAGAGTTGTATCGTAATTAAATCGTGATTTTAATGCATATTCTTTGGCTCTACGAATCATGCAAGAAGTTGCACCCTGACTTCCAACCACTTCAGCTTTTACAACATCACCTCCCTTATTCACTAAAATGGAAACTTTAACAATTCCATTAACATTTCCACATGTATATCCAGGATTCCTAATATTCCAATCATTGTGGTTGAGCGGGTGACGATTTTTTAAAGAATAAGAAACCATGGTCTTACCGCCCACTGCCTTCGTACTCGCTGCACCACCTTTGTTCTTTTCTGGCTCTGGCTCCTTATCTCCTTTATCAATGTCTGTTATATCTTTAGAATTATTGTCTTCATTGGTCGCCCTGTTTTTCTCGATTTCATTTTTAAGGTGTTGCTCATAGTCTCTTTCCATCTGTTCGGGATTTCCACCGGATGCATACGAAGTATAATTCTGATTTTCTGCCATACTCTTTTCCCGAGTATCATTTTCATTCTTAACAAATGAGGTTACTTTTTCATCTGAATTAAATAAGTTGAGTTCCTCCTGGGTTTCAATTTGCTCGGGTGAAACTTCAATATCGTCAGGAGCATCATTACTCACATTTTCAAAATTCCAAGGCTCATAAATTATTGCTTCTTTAAAAGTCCCTATTTGAAAGTAAAGAAACAAGGCAACATGAACAATTATTGTGATAATAATCCCCATCTTATGACGTTCAATAAAGTCAAGTATATTGCCCATTCTATTGATTTAAATTAATAATTTTATTTTTTGAAACATCATAATACTCTATTGTATTGTTTCTGATCAATTGGTATAAATTGTCTTCTACAATATCTATTTTCTCAAATTGTGACTGAACCAATTCCTTTCCTTTTCTTGATAAAATACCAAATAAATTATCCTTTTCAACAATAAATCGTCCAAAATTATCCCGTTTAATCGATTGAAAAGCTATTGGGACAACTTGTTCCCCTTCCAAATTAATTAGTCCATACATCATATCTTTTTCAACAATTGCCAAACTGTCTATAAATTCATGAGCGTAATCGTATTGGTACTTTATTTTTAACCGAACATCCTGATTAACATAGCCCCATGCTCCGCTTTTTCTTGCAGGAATAAGTTGACCATAAACTCCAATTCCATAAAAAATTGCAGGCAAAACTTGATTTCCCTTATCATCTATTAATGCAAATTTATCTCCTTTTCTCAACAATGCATGATGATTTGTAAATTGGCTCAATTGAATGTAATTTGGATAAGGAATATATTTAAGAGGAATAACGATTTCCCCCTTTCCATTGATATACCCATATTTTCCATCCCGTTCCACAATAGCTCTATCGTCTGCCAAAACTCCAATTCTATCAAAGCCTCTTTTAAATAACGGTTTCCCATTGGATTGAATTAGAATTACGCTATCCCTCAATTCATGAACAAATAAAGAATCATGAAATGGATGGATATCTCCTTTTTTAACTGAGGCTATAAAACTGCCATCTTTTCCAATATATCCAATTTTTTCACCTTTCTTAACCCGTGCCATTCCATTTTTAAAGGAGAAAGCTTCATCAAAAACAGAAGAAAATGCCAAAGAACCATCCATTGTAAAAAATTGGTACCCTGTGCTGTCTTGAACATACATTAGTCCTTCTGAAAATGAGCCCAAATCAATATACCTCGGCTTTAGGATATAATTTCCAATCACATCAATCAATCCATATTTCCCATTTTGTTTTACAATAGCCCTACCCCGATCAAAATCCAACGCCTCATCATATTGGAAATCAATTATTTTCCTGCCATCCTTATTGATATAACCGTATTTATTGTTTTCTATTGCAACAGCTAAACCATTATGAAATGGTTGAACATATTGGAATTTTGGATCAATAATTATATTTCCATCCTCCCCCATAAATCCAAATTTTCCATTTTTAATAAACTGATAAAGCGTCTGACCAACCAGTTTTAAATCTCCTTCTATCAACTCAGGAAAAGGAAATAGAGGGTGCGTTTTAGCAAATGTTTCAATTGATTCTTTCTTATAATCTGCTATCGATAATCGATAGAGTTTTTTCCATGCATCATTTACAAATGAATTATTCGGAAAGCTTTTAATAAATTCATCATAGGCTTGAATAGAATTATCTTCAGTTTCAATCACATAAATTTGATATTGTGCGTCCCTCACCAATGGATTTCCTGGGAACTCATGGATAAACCTCAAATAACTTTTCGGTTGATTGGGTATTACTGTCTCTTTATATTGGGCATGATAGAGCAAATCTTGTGTCTTATTCACCCATTTACTTTTTGGATATTTTTCCAGATAAGTTTCATAAACATCACTAGAATCTATATCTTTCGCTATCAAAAAAGCTAAAGAATCCCTTTTATTCCGAGCGATTGGAGCAATATCAGACCATGGGTATCTCGCCAAAAATTCTCGAAACCCTTCAACTGTATTTTCTTTTTCTGCCTTGAGAAAGCCTTGTTCACTTATTAATTCTCTATGTTGTTTTGCCTTAACCAATGAATAATCTATATTTTCTTTCCATTTCTGATGCTTCCTCTCCTTTGCTTTGTCAAAAGATTCTACCGACAATAAACTATAGTGATACGCCGAATCTATATTGTGGAAAGGATTGTCTTTTCTATAATAAATGACACTCAAACCGTAAGCTGCAGGTGAAGTATTGTTTTTTAATCCTTTTTCAAATTGCTTCTTAGCCTCAAAATAATTGTATACACTTAAAGCATCATAGCCTTTCTTAACACCACAGCTATGGAGTAAAACTAAAGAACACGCCAGTAACAGTAAAATAAAATTTTTATTTTTCTTCATCGTTTTATTATGGTCTAACAAAGATAGAAATATTCATTGTTTATTTTGAAGTTCAAACAGATTCTATAAAAGAGGGTTCATTGAAAGGCCTTTTTTATCATAATTTTTGAAGTAAGGCAGACGCACATAGTAAAAAACAATGTGAGAGCAAAAATTCATGCATTAGCTACTAGAGCGCTTTCTCCCTAGATATTCAAAACTCTTGCTCAAAACTCAAGTTTTAATTGCAACTTAATGATAATTCTTCTAATTTTACAATTTAAAATACAGTGTTTATGAGATATTTATCTTTTCTATGTCTGTTCTTCATTTTAAGCTCTTGTTACAAAGGCAAAAAAGTTGATTTAATCATTCACAATGGGCGAATTCATGTAATGAATGACGAACTCAAAATTTCTGAAGCTATAGCCATAAAGGAAGGTAAAATAATAGAAGTTGGCCCCGAACGTCAAATCTTAAATAAATACAGAGCTGAAAAGGTTATTGATGCTCAATTAAAAGATGTTTTCCCTGGATTTCATGATGCACATGGACATATTATGAGTCTTGCAAGACAAATGCTCAGTGCAGATCTTGAAGGAGCACGCTCTTATTATGAAGTTATAGCAATGTTAGAAAAATACCAATCACGAACCAAGAAGAAAATTCTTGTTGGAAGGGGTTGGGATCAAAGTCTTTGGGGCGAAACAGATTTACCAACTGATTCCTTACTCAACGTCTCCTTTCCCAACACACCCGTTGCCATAACAAGGGTGGATGGACATGCTATGTTGATCAATCAAGCCATGATGGATTTTGTTGGGATATCAGATACTACTTTCGTTGAAGATGGTCAAATAATAAAGAAAAATGGACGATCAACAGGTATACTGCTCGACCATGCAATAGATTTGGTGCGCAAAAAACTTCCCCAACCCAAAAAGGAAGAACTTAAAGATGCAATACTCAAAATCCAAGATGAATTGTTGGCTGCTGGAGTAATCTTTGTTGATGAAGCTGGAATAACTGCTCAAGAGAGGGACTTATTGATTGAATTGGCCAATGAGGACAAGTTAAAAATTTATATATATGCGATGCTCTTCCCTACCCCAGACAATATAAAATTTGCACAAAAAAATGGTTTATATAAAAACAATCATCTATCGATCCGTAGTTTTAAAGTTATAGAAGATGGCGCATTGGGTTCGTACGGAGCGTGTCTTTTAAAACCCTACTCAGACCAGCCCAACACATACGGCATGTTGTTAAAAACCCCCCAAGAACTTCAAGAAATAGCTAAAATAGCCAAAACGATTGGTTATCAATTAAATGTTCATTGCATCGGTGATTCTGCCAATCGGGTTGTTCTCAAGATGATTGATACGCTAATGAAAGATGTTCCAGATCACCGGTGGAGAATTGAACACGCGCAAATTATTCATCCTAATGACTTTAAACTCTTCACATCTTCTGGTGCAATTCCTTCAGTTCAACCAAGTCATGCTACTGCCGACCAAAGATGGGCACAACAAAGATTAGGCAAAACCAGATTGAAAAATGAAGGTTATGCCTATAAAACATTACAAGAAAATTCAGGAATTATATTGTTTGGAACAGACTTTCCTGTTGTGAGTTATAATCCTTTCGCAACAATACACGCTGCGGTAGAAAGGAAAAGTGTAGACGATGAACCTGCGGGAGGTTTTTTAATTGATGAGGCCGTTCCATTGGATGTAGCTTTAAAAGCAATGACTTTATGGCCTGCCTATGGTTGTTTTGAAGAAGCCAATCAAGGCACTATCGCAAAGGGTAAGCTGGCAAATATTGTTATTTTTGACCAACCTGTTAAAAATACATCTAACTATTTGCCAAACTATTCGTGGATGACCCTTATTGACGGAAAAGTAGCATTTGACATGAGATAATCAAATTTGGTTTTTGAAACGGTATCCCAACATCAAAACAAAAATAGTTCATCAAGTAATAAAAGAGGAAATAGGTTCTATTTTTTTTGTAACTTTGCCCCCTCAAAAGAGATAAATATGTCAACATACTTAGATTTTGAAGAGCCATTAAAAGCTTTGAAAGAACAAATTGAAAAGGCCAAAGAGATCAGTCAAGATGCTGAATTGGATATGACTGATAAAATCAATGCCTTAGAAAAGAAGTTAGAAGAAAAGACGAAAAAGATATTTTCAGAATTGACTCCTTGGCAACGTGTACAATTGTCGCGGCATCCCGACCGACCTTATACCCTTGCGTATATCGAACACATTACCCAAGGTGATTTTCAAGAAT
Source organism: uncultured Fluviicola sp. (assembly GCA_964585545.1). GTDB lineage: Bacteria > Bacteroidota > Bacteroidia > Flavobacteriales_D > Crocinitomicaceae > Brumimicrobium. The sequence goes on along the minus strand of CAZPDT010000022.1, from coordinate 29,618 downwards.
TACATGGTGATAGAAAAGTAGGTGATGATAAGGCGATGGTAGGTGGTTTCGGCTCCATTGATGGTCAAACTGTAATGTTTATAGGACAACAAAAAGGGATGAATACAAAGATGCGACAATACCGCAACTTTGGAATGCCCAATCCTGAAGGTTATCGGAAGGCGCTTCGTTTAATGAAATTGGCAGAAAAATTCAATAAACCCATTGTTACGTTTATTGATACGCCAGGTGCTTTTCCAGGTCTGGGTGCTGAAGAACGCGGTCAAGGAGAAGCAATTGCTCGAAATATCTACGAAATGATGAACATAAAAGTACCCATCATTTGTATCATTATCGGAGAAGGTGCTTCTGGTGGAGCATTGGGTATTGGCGTGGGCGACAAAGTAATTATGCTAGAAAACACTTGGTATTCTGTAATTTCTCCCGAAAATTGTTCTACTATTTTGTGGAGAACATGGGATTATAAAGAAAGAGCAGCTGAAGCACTTAAGCTTACTTCTGATGACATGAAGAAATTAAAACTTGTTGATGGCGTTATTAAAGAACCTTTAAATGGTGCCCACCGCAATCAAGAAGAGATGTTTGCTATCGTTAAAAGAGAAGTAAAGCGACAGATTACGTTACTGTCTAAAATATCACCTGAGGAACGTTGTGAGAAAAGAATGAAGAAATTCACATCAATGGGCGTTTATAAATAAATTGCAACCCTATTTTGAGGTAAAAAATTCGTGCATTTCCAAAGGTAACGGATAGTATGGCTTTGGAATAGAAAATGTATGTATATAGCATACGTACTCAAGGCAGTTAACAATTCAGGACAAGCACTTTACATCGAACAAATATGAAAAAAGCCTCGCATGCAATTGCGAGGCTTTCCCTGTTGTTGTTTGTTTGGTCATTCGACCACGAGATGATGGCTACTATGCTCTATAAACCATCAATGTCTTATATCGTTTCATACTCAACATGAGTAATCTGATTTTCCTTTTGAATGGGATGCTGTTTGATTTCTTGCTTGTGGTTAAGTTGTTTGTCACTTTTGTTTTGAATATAGCTATAGGCATCACAAGTGGTTCTTGCTCCACAACTAACTAATAAAAAAGAAACGCCTACAAATACAAAAATTTTTTTAGTCAAATTATTCATTTTTTTTGGTTTTAATTGTTGTTGTTATTCAATAGGGAAAAACGATTATCATTTTCCATACTTTTTTTCATAAAAATTTTAATTTAATTTTCAAATAGCTGTATATCAATTGCATAAATTTAAAATATTTTTTATTTTTTTTGATTTCACCTCGAATGTCATAAAATAATATGTATCCGAACTACTCAATTTTTGTCCGTTAGTTTTCCCTAAAAAACCTTTTGCAATTTATCGTAAAATATGTAAAAACAGATCTTTCGAAAAACAAAAAAAAATGGACATGTTTGTCCCTAATAACACGTACATTTGTTATTGAAAAAAATATACGTTCATTTTGAATACCAAACATTATCATAAAGAGAGATGAAGCGGAAGAAAGAAGAAAAAAAAGATACACGAACCGAAGCACAAAAGCGACGCGATGAGTTGCGTCAGTTTTACAAAGACAAACGCAAAGCTTTATCAATTGATGAATGTGTCAAGCTATCCCATAAGATTACAAACAACTTTTTAGGTTATTTTATGTTTCACAAGAAGACCATTGATTGTTTCTTGCCGATACATCGTTACCGAGAAGTAGAAACACGGCCATTAATCGAGCATCTAAAAAGAAGAAATACTGTTTGCGTGCCTGTTTCAAACTTTGAATTGAACAGTCTGGACCACGCAATAATTGATGAACATATTAAGTTCCAAGAAAATTCCCACGGCATCCCTGAACCCGTAAATGGAAAGAAAGTAAATGCTGAAGATATTGATGTCGTTATTGTCCCCTTATTAGTTGTTGATCAATATGGAAATCGTTTGGGCTATGGAAAAGGATTTTACGACCGTTTTCTTGCTGAATGTTCGCCAGGTACAATTTTTATAGGACTAACTATGTTCGACATTCACGAAGACTTTGAAGATGTGGAACCCCATGATGTGCCATTGCATTACGTTGTTAACCCACAAGGTATATTGAAAACAAAACACGCAGCATTACTCGAAAATAAATCGCAAGAATAATATTCTCTAATTATTTAAACTGAATTATTTGGTGTTTTGTATTCTATGTTACAAAAGATGGCTGTCTTGGAATGCGGGTTAAACTATTTTTAGTATCCTTTGCGTATTTTGATTCAACGCTATCTTATCCCCTATTTTTTGATTGAGGAGTATCTTCCCTAATGGAGAGTGCGTTGAAATCGCATATATAAAATCGCTCCCTATTTTTATTTTACCTAAGCTTAAACCCAAAAAATAAATTCCTGAGTCTGTTTCTACTAAACTTCCCGAAATAACAACATCAGATTTTTCTTTTATCGGCAGTTTCTTTAATTCATTCTGTAAAATTTTTATTTCTCTAATTCTTAATTCTGTCCTTTCGATTTCCTGTTGAATCATTGCACGACTCGTCTCGTACTTATCCCCTGCACTACTTTTTGTGTCATTGTTTCTGGATTCTATCGCATCTTTATAAGTCTGCATCAGAAGCGTCATTCTTTCTTCTAATTCCGTTTCAAGTGCCTTTACCACCTTTTCTTTTAATTTTTCCATACTTATAAAATACAAAATCTATTGTTAAAACTATAATCTCGCCAAATCTTTATAAAAATAAGGATAAGATTTATTTATGGATTCATAGTCCTCAATTTGTATTGGTTTATTTGCTCCAATTGAAAATAAACTCATGGCCATTGCCACTCTATGGTCATTATGAGAAAAGAAAGTAACATTATTCTTAATTGAAGGTTTTCCATTTCCATGAACAACCATAATATCTTCATTTAAAGTAACTTCAAGCCCTATCTTAGAACATTCCTGTTGTAAGGTTGCTGCACGATTACTTTCTTTGTGTTTTAAACGTCCAACTCCTTTTATTGTTGAATCTCCTGAAGAATAAGCAGCCAAAACAACCAAAGAAGGAAATAAATCTGGACATTCAGTGGCATCAAACTCAAAAGGTTGCAATGTGTTTTTTTCAATAAATAAACGGTCTTCCTCCCAGTACACTTTAGCGCCTGCACTTTTCACCGCATTCAAAATGGCTTTATCGCCTTGTTTTGTGTTTTGGGTCAATCCCTTTAAAACTATTTTTCCACCAATAGCACCTGCAACGATGAGATAAGAAGCAGCACTCCAGTCGCCTTCTACAGTATAAGTGATTGCGTGGTCAATTCTTTGGTTCCCTTTGATCTTAAAGGAATTAAATTGATTATTTTCTATATCTTTGATTCCAAAATGACTTAACACATCAAGGGTCATCTCTATATACGGTTTACTTTTTAGATGATTCACTTTAATCTCTGTATCAAAAGGTAAAAAAGGTGCAACGATGAGTAAACCTGAAAGAAATTGTGAAGTAATACTTCCATCAACTTCTATTGCTTGGGCAGAAGTCTTTCCAGAAATAACCAATGGAAGATAAGTACTTTTGCTTTCGATCACCTTTCCAAATTCTTCTAAACCTGCTGTTACCATTGCCATAGTTCTGTTGGTAAGTGATTTTTCTCCAACAACTTTAAACGGTTGTGTATAAAGCAATGAAAAAGCGCTAAATAATCGTGCGCTCAGTCCAGACTCTCCGCAATTCAGCGCTATTGTATTGGAGCATCCTAAATCAATACTTTTATGCAAATAGAAGGTACTTCCTTTACGTGAAAATTGTGCTCCCATACGCTGAATGCAATTTTGTGCCGCCACAACATCATCATTCTCCCCTACTTGGTCAATAACAATTTCCTTTTGAGCAAGTCCAGCAATAGCAATTGCTCTTTGGGCATAGCTCTTAGACGAAGGCACACGTACCACTCCAGAAATCTCTTTCTTGGGCAGAAGTTGAATTGTATCCATGTTTACAAAGATAATAAAGTGCCGTCAAAGCTACACTTAGTTTTACATTGATAAACAAGTTGTTCAGAAAAAAGAGGATACATCAAATATTTTCCTGTAAGTAGGCACCTTTAGAAAGGCATTTTTACAAATTGAGACTTGTTTTACTTCTTTTTCTCCTCGAAATTAGCAAGACGATAAGCAATACCAATACCAAGTACTTGTTTAAACTGTGTTCTTGGACCAACATTCCCGTCTCTGTCCTCAACATCAATATCATCATCATAAATAAGATTGAGTTGTAAGTTGGCCGAGAACCATTTATTGATTTTAAAATCTAAAATCAGTTCACCATTTACATCAATATTTTGTGGATTGTTGATATAGTTAGAAAAGAGTTCAAGACGTGATTTTAAATTGATGTTCTTAAACAACTCTTTGTTATAGGAAAATCGGAAGTACGCACCGAGTTCTGCACGGAAATTTTCTCCTTTCGTTACTATTTCTCCCGTACTGTTGTATTCTGCTGGTGCTACGCCAAAAGCACCTTGATTTGCCAAGGCTTGATCTTGAACAAAGGTGAATTTTCCTGTTAATGGAGAAAGCATTATTTTTAAATTATCATTGGGAATATATTCAATCCCCAGAGACAATGTCACATAACCTGGCGCCATAAAAGTAGATGAGCGCATGGAATCTTTTGGATTGACAAAACCATCTAAATATTGTGTTCTAAAACCTCCCATTAATGATAAATACCAAGGATCTTTGAGTCCATAAGACAATGTTGACTGAACATCGAGAACATCATCTGTTTTTTGTAACCCTTCATCAAAATATTGTATTCCTCCTAATCCAGTAGACAAATGATTGGCCCATTTAATTCGGTTTTTACTATAGTTGGCACTAGCATTTATAAAAGCCAATCCTGAAATATTATTTCTTCCGCCAGCTGACCAATTTGTAAATGAAGATTGGGTGACATTTAAAGAAAAGAGACTCTCAAGTTTCCAATTGGACTTTTGTGGTTGTGCTTCTGATTCTTTGTCTTCTTGGGCATTCAGGTTGGATATAAGCAAAGTGCTTATCAATACAGAAAAGGTGATTCTTTGATAATTCATTCTGTTCTATTTTAAAATTTATGGCCAAAAATATAATATTTTAATGAATTTCTTTAAAACAATGCCTATTTATTAAAATAAACCACAGAAGATACCATTCTTTCTATCAAGTTCTTGAATGAAAAGTTTTTCCACGCTATTGATTGAAACACGAATTAGTAAAAATGATTAAATTTGTAAGCAATGAATAGTTTGAGAAATTTATTTTCAAAAAAATGGTTTATAGCTACTACAAAAACAGTAATCATTGTTTTTGCATTGATTGGCTTCTTTCTTTGTGCTTCTTATTTTGCGATACAGTTAGGACTTACCAATACAGCAGGTAAAATTGATAGCAACAACCGATATTTAGCGAAAATAAATCAAAAATACGATGAAGGTAAGTTCAAATTTCAACACGAAAAGGCAGAAGAGATCAAGCTGCTCCGAAGGATTGCTTTACTCGACAATTATTATCCAATTAATGCAGATGAAATCTTGGATCAATTTCACAAAGAGCCCAATATTCCAGAGTTGAACAAAATGCTGGATATTATCCAGATTACATTAGATAAAAACGACCCTTACCTCAAAGCAGTCCAACACTTTAACAAAACCAAGAAAGTAGATTTTGGAAAAAATAAAATCAGTAACAAAAATGCTTTCAATTGGGTAAATTTTCCTGAATGGGAGGACTTTAAATTGGCTGTAGAAAAAGACAAATACCTTATTGACTCTGTGGCGAAAACAACGGGTGTAGAAGCCCGCCTTATTGTAAGCTGTCTTGTTGGTGAACAAATACGGCTCTTTAACTCCAAAAGAGAAACCTATAAAAAAATTATTAGTCCTTTAAAAATTTTATCAGTTGAATCAATGTATTCTTATGGCGTAACAGGCATAAAAGACTTTACTGCAAAAGCTATTGAAGAACATTTACAAGATAAAAATTCTCCATTTTATTTAGGGTCAAGATTTGAACATATTATCTCCTACCCGCAAGAGCCTGAAGAAGATACCAATTATTTAGACATTAATTTCATTACCATTAAAGATACTGTGGATACATTGACCGGAATTGATGCCATTCGAATGGACAGGTTAATTGATTACAGCAACCATTACTATTCTTATTTATATGCGGCACTTTTTCTTAAACAAATAAAAGTACAGTGGGAAAAAGCAGGATTTTCCATTGCAGACCGTCCTGGGATACTCGTTACCTTATTTAATTTGGGGTTTTCTAAAAGCAAACCCAAAAATGACCCAAAAGTAGGTGGTGCTATTGTAAATGTGCACGATAGAGACTATACATTTGGAATGATTGGACTTGAGTTTTACTATTCTGGTGAATTGGCTAACTTTTTTCCAATTCATGGCAAAAAATTTGATAAGGGTACATTATAACATTCTTAATTTTGGGTAAAAAAATTAACTGGTTTATGATAAAAGCATTTATTTCCAGCTTATGTGTGTTGTTTTGCTATTCAACTGTTTACACACAAAACGTCGATAGTGATTCACTTCTAAAGGTAAATAGTTTGGGAATTGTACAAGACTCTACAATTTTATCATCATTTAAAAACCCCTCCTACAAACAATATGACAATCAATGGGTGCAGCTATCTTCTGGCATCAATTATATTGAGAAAACAGCACCTGACTCCTCTATTACAAACGATTCGAAAATTAGCATTTTAAAGATTGACCCTAATGTTTGTGAGTTTGAATTTAAATCAGCTGCACAAGAAGACAGTGTGCGGAGATGTGTTGTAGATTATGCCAATGCGTTTAACTACAATATTGTGATTAATTCAGGCATGTACAATCTAAAAAACACATTAAAAAGTGAAGGACTCTTGATAAACAATTCCCAATATTCAAATAACCCAAATTTACGGCGCAACTACAACATGGTGATTTGTGCAAATCCAAAAAATGATAGTCTACCACAATTCAATATCATAGATTTGACAACTCATTCATGGTCATCCGTCCGCAATCAATACCATAGTTATGCTCAAGGTCTACGCATGATTGACGATGAAGGAAAGCCCATGCACTGGAAAAACCAAGTATGCAGTCAGTTAATTGTAGCCAAAGATACTTCAGGTTTTATATACTTCATTTTTAACCGTTCCCCCTATAGTCAAAATTACATGATTAACTACATGGTAAATATGGGGTTAAGGAATGCGATTTATATGGAAGGAGGCCCGCAAGCTTCATTATTTGTAGATATTGATGACACTCGAATTGAAAAAGTAGGCAGTTATGTCTCCACAACATATCCCAGAGATGACCATGCTGAGTTTTCTCTATTGCCCAACGTTATAGGAATAAGAATAAAAAATAATTAAAATAAAAATTTATAAAGTAAGAAAATGAACAACGTTCTTGATATACAAAAATATTTTGATCGGATTGGGTTTAAAAACGAAGTCCTTCCCAATTATGAGACACTAAAAGAGATACATACCTTACATACACTAACAATCCCTTTTGAAAATTTAAATCCTTTACTACAGCTCCCTGTAAAGCTTGATCTGAATTCGATTCAAGATAAGATGATTCAACAAAGACGAGGTGGCTATTGTTTTGAACAAAATATACTCTTTCAAAAAGTACTTGAAACCATTGGATTCGAAGTCACTTCTCATTCAGGACGGGTATTGTTAAACAAGCACGAAACGACAATCACGCCAAAAACACATTTGTTCCTCATTGTCCATCTCAATAACAGAAAATACATTGTTGATGTTGGTTTTGGTGGTCAATCTCCATGCGAACCCCTTCTTTTCGAGGTTGATCAAGTACAGGAAACGAGTCATGGAAATTACCGTATATTAAAAAGGGAAGGTTATTACCTCTTACAAGTTGCTGTTCAACACCGATGGACAAATTTATATAGATTTTCTTCGCGGAAAACACATTTTTCAGATCATAAAATAGCCAATTGGTTTACTTCTACCCACCCAGATTCTCACTTTACATATCGTTTAACTATTGCCCTAGCAGGAAAAGATTGTCGGTATGTATTTAACAACAATCATTACAAGGTTTATTATCAAGATGGAACTTCCAAAAAGAAAATTTTATCCAGTTCTGAAGAAGTTATTCAAACCCTAAAAGAAATATTCGGTATAGATACCTCTTCACTTTACAATCTTAAAGAACGACTGGATAATGTATTTGGTCTGGCAAAACAGAAAATAGAATAATTCGATATAAATCGTTCTCATTAAATAAAATTTACGTTTTAAAAGTGGGAAAAACCTTAAGAATTTAGTACTTTCGTGGTCAGCAAAAAGAAAAAATATACAATCATGAAAGAAGTTTATATTATATCAGCTGTACGAACACCAATGGGTCGTTTTTTAGGCGGATTATCCTCAGTTCCAGCTCCAAAATTAGGAGCTACAGCAATAAAAGGAGCAATTGACAAAGCAAAAATAAAGAAAGAAAACATTGACGAGGTTTTTATGGGGAATGTACTCCAAGCCAATCTAGGTCAGGCACCTGCTCGGCAAGCGTCAATTTTCGCTGGAATTTCTGATGAAGTTCCTTGTACAACAGTAAATAAAGTTTGTGCATCAGGAATGAAAGCTTTGTCCTTGGCTGCTCAAACAATTTTACTGGGAGATAATGACATTGTTGTTGCTGGAGGAATGGAGAACATGAGCAGTGTTCCTCATTATTTAAACGGAAGAAAAGGTGTTAAACTAGGTGATTTAAAGGCAACTGATGGAATGGTTAAGGACGGACTTACGGATGTTTATGACCAAATTCACATGGGAGTCTGTGCTGATACCTGTGCAACAGAATACAAATTTTCTCGGGAAGATCAAGACAATTTTGCAATTGCATCTTATGAAAAAGCGGCAAAAGCATGGAAAGAAGGAAAATTTAAGGACGAAATTGTACCCGTAGAAGTGCCTCAAAGAAAAGGAGATCCTATAATTGTTGACGAAGATGAGGAGTATTCCAATTTCAGAAAAGATAAAATGGGCACACTTCGTCCGGCATTTAGTAAAGATGGTACGGTAACTGCTGCCAACGCATCTACTTTAAACGATGGTGCTTCTGCTTTAATATTGGCTTCCAAAGAGGCTGTAGAAAAACACGGTTTACAACCCATTGCTAAGATTGTAAGTTATGCAGATGCCTCACAAGAGCCCAAATGGTTTACAACAACTCCTTCTAAAGCATTAGATAAGGCGTTAGGAAAAGTAGATTTAACCAAAGACAACATCGACTTTTGGGAACTCAATGAAGCCTTCTCAGTTGTTGGATTGGTCAACACCAAGCTATTGGGCATCGATCCATCAAAAGTAGATGTAAACGGAGGAGCAGTTGCACTGGGTCACCCACTCGGTTGTTCCGGAGCAAGAATCATTGTTACTCTAATCAACGTTCTAAAACAAAACGGGGGTAAAATGGGTGCTGCTGGAATCTGTAATGGAGGTGGCGGCGCATCGGCAATGGTGATTGAAAATGTAGGATAAAGCAGCAAGAGTATTGAGTTTGGAGCAAGAGGTTGGTTAAAACATAAAACTCTCCTCGGTAAGGAATTTTTGTTGTTCGTCAATATAATCTGCTAAGATCTGAGAGTTTTCGTAATTTAATTGATTGATAAAGTACAGCCAAGCCTTTGCATTGTCTTCGTTTCTAAGTTCCAAGCCTTTTTCAGCGCTTTCTTGTAACATAGAAAATGTTTTGGTGTCAACTTGATTTTTATATATGTCTATAACCTTTTCAATATTTGTTTGAAGTATAAACTTCACTACTCTTTGCATCATTAAAAAGTCCATTCTTATTTATATTAAGAAATTAAATCTCCCTGTTTGCCTTGCTTACTACAAAGGCTTTCCTTTTGTTCAAAACTCAAAATACCATTTATTTCAAGTACTGGTGTTTTCTAAAAACAATATGTTTAGTTCACCAATTGACTAAATCGGCTTCTTTTAATCGGCATTGGCCACTCTTTTTTAAACTCACCAAGAGTAGGCACCATTGGGTCAAATATTAGCGTATCCTCCTTATGGTTTTCCAAATCAGAGAAATCGATTTGTTTTAACTCATCATCTTCTTTGATGGTCAATTTCATTCTGTTTAAAAAATCGATATTTCTATCTTTTCCAAATTGTTGAAATGTATTTGTTAAAACATCGAGAGAACATCCAGAAGGTTGTATGGTTGCATCATTAACCACAATAATCGAAAAATAGGGATTGAGCACCTTCCCTTCTGCCATAAGTTGGTCCCCATGAGAGACCCAATCTTTAGTAAAAGTAGACAGTTCTTGGTCTAACAACTCCATTTCCTCTCCACTTAATGCCCGATCACTTTGGTACAAATAAATCTTAGAATGATCAGGAAACTGTTCAAATAAATTGCTAAAGTTATTCATTATATATGCATTTAAAAAAATTACAAATCTGCTGCAGTAGCAATCATCTCTGCAATATCAATTACCTCCATTTTACCTTCTTGACCTTTCTCTTTCACGCCGTCGGCCATCATTGCTTTACAAAATGGACAAGCAGTAGCAACGATATTGGGTTTTACTTCCATTGCCTCCTCTGTACGCTTTACATTGACTTCTTTATTTCCCTTTTCGGCTTCCTTCCACATTTGAGCGCCTCCCGCCCCACAACAAGTTGCCTTAGATCTGCAGTTTTTCATTTCAACCAATTCAGAATCTAGTTTTCTCAACAATTCTCTAGGGGCTTCGTAAATGTCGTTACCACGTCCTAAGTAACAAGGATCGTGATAGGTAATTTTCTTTCCTTTAAAGTTCCCCCCTTCTTTTAAACGAAGTTTGCCTTCATCAATCAAAGACTGAATCAGTTGTGTGTGGTGTACAATCTCGTAGCTTCCACCAAGTTCTGGGTATTCATTTTTTATGGTGTTAAAGCAATGTGGACATCCAGTAACGATTTTCTTTACTTCGTACCCATTCAGTACTTCAATATTTTGTTTGGCTTGCATTTGAAAAAGAAATTCATTTCCAGAACGTTTTGCAGGATCTCCTGTACAAGATTCTTCAGTACCTAGGACTGCAAACTTAATCTCACATTTATTCAATATTTTTACAATAGCCTTAGTTATTTTCTTTGCTCTATCATCAAAGCTTCCTGCACAACCAATCCAAAAAAGGATCTCTGGAGTTTCTCCGTTTGCAGTCATCTCTGCCATTGTAGGCACTTTCATCAAATCACTCATATAAATATTATTTGTACTCAATTTAAAAATTTAATCTTCATCTACCCATTTCAAGCGGTCCTCCTGACTGAATTGCCAAGGCGCACCATTGTTCTCAATATTTGAATTCATGGTTGCCAATTCTGTCGGTATTTTTGATTGCTCCATAACCAAACCTCGTCGCAATTCGACAATAATAGACATAGGGTCGATATTTACAGGACAGGCTTCAACACAAGCATTACATGTTGTGCACGCCCATAGTTCTTCCTCTGTAATATAATCGTGGGCCAATGTTTTTCCATCATCATAATCCTTTCCATTTATACGAACACCTTTCCTTTTATCTTCCATTCTGTCACGGGTATCCATCATTATTTTACGTGGAGAAAGGAGTTTTCCAGTTTGATTTGCTGGGCAGACCGAAGTACATCGTCCACATTCTGTACAGGTATATGCACTTAACAATTGCTTCCACGTTAAATCTTCTACATCCAAAGCACCAAAACGACCTGGTTCCTCTTCGGTTTCTGATTCTTCTGGTACAGCGTAAGGATCGGCATCAGGATCCATCATCAACTCTACTTCTTTTTTTACATTTTCCAAATTGGTAAATTGACCTTTTGGAACGAGCTTAGAATAGAAAGTATTGGGAAAAGCCAAAAGAATGTGGAAATGCTTTGAATACGGCAAATAATTCAAGAATCCAAAGACCACTATAACATGTCCCCACCAACCTATCCTCTCTAAAAGATGCAATGAAGCTTCATTCATTCCACTAAATAAAGCAGGACCTATAAATTGTGAAATCGTGAAATTCAATGTGCCATCACCAAGATTTTGAGTATGGGAAAGCCCTTCTCTATAGAGTACTTCATCTGCTCCATTCATCATAAAAATAAAGCAGATAAGCATCAATTCCATAATTAAAATCAAATTACCATCTAATTTTGGCCAGCCTTTCATTTCACTCATCGTTAAACGAGGTGTTTTGACAATATTACGTCTTGAAAGAAATATAAGTGTAGCAAAAAAGGCAAATACAGAGAGAATTTCAATAAATGAAATCATAAAAGAGTAAAAACCACCTAAAGCAGGTCGAAATGTACGATGCGAACCAGAAAGTCCATCAGCAATAATTTCAATGAGTTCAATTTGAGTAATGACAAAGGCGGCATAAATACACAAATGCAAGAACGCAGGAAGTGGTCGCTTAAACATCTTCTTTTGCCCCAAAGCAATTAATGTCATCACTTTCCAACGTTTTCCCTTTTGGTCAGAACGATTTACGTCTCTTCCCATTAAAATATTATCTCGAATTTTTTTAACGTTCATTCCAAACCAACCGAAAGAAACAACGAGCAGAACGGCAAAAATAATTATATGTAGTACCATGATTTATCTTTTAATATTAAGGCATTGTATCCAAGATATTCTTTAACTTACGTTCTTCATCCTTTGATAAAGGAACACCTTTGGATTTGGTGCCAAATACTGAAAAATGGATATAGCGCTCAGGATGATTCTGAATATCATCGGCTAAATCTTGAAGCTTTTTATTTGTTCTGTTCAATTCATTATAAAGTTTTTCATCCTTCAGGAGTTTGCCCAATGTTCCTTTTCCATCATTGGCATCTCCAACCAACTTATTTAATTTGTTCAAGGTTTCTGTTGCTTCATCAATTGTCGTTTTAAAATCAATAGCAGCTAATGAATCTGAAATACCCCGAATATTCTTAGCGGCAACTTGAATATCTTCATTGGTCTGTTTAAACTTCCCTGTAATATCTTCAACATTGGTGAAAATATTGCCCAATTTTCCTTTTTCTTCAGTAATTAAATTATCTAGATTATAGGCTACATTTCCAAATCGAGCAATTGCAATTTTTACATTATTGAGCCCTTGATCTAAAGTATAGGCAGCAGAAGTGTCCCAAAAAACACTAATTGAACCAACAATATTATTAATCGAAGTCATAAGGTCTTCTAACTTTCGTTTAACTGGAAGGAGTTGAGATTCTATTTGCTCTGTGATTTCTTGGCTCACTGAACCCTTCATGGTATCACCTACATTTAAATAGCCCTTGTCTGCTATAAAATTCTGTTGCAACTGAACTTCAGTGTTTAAAACCCCAGGCACAATGCGAATACCAGACCCTTTAGCAATCATAAGGTCTTCTGTTTGGATGCTGAATTTAATAAGTACACGCTTATTGGGGTCGGAATATTTATTGGGATTGACCAAATCAACAGCCAGGACTTTCCCAACTTCTACGCCATTTAGAGTGACTGAAGAAGACGGCATTAAAGAACCAGAAGTTGGGAAGTAACCATAATAAACATCATCCCCTCCAAAGAAACTATTTCCTTTAAGATAGTTTACTCCAAAGATGAGCAAGGCTGTTGACAAAACAACTGCGAGACCTATTTTAAATTCTTTTGATACTTTCAATATTATCTATTTTGTGCTAAAATAATAGTAAAATATAAAATATAATAAGAAACAGCAATAAAAATCCTACTTCTTTGATAATTTTACTGCTTCTCCAATTGGAATTCGTTCTCCATTAACAAAACCTACAACAAAAGCGTGAACAAAGCCCCGTTTCCGCATTTCCTTTTTGTATTCGTTAGCCCCTTCAAAATCATTTTCAAATAAACCAGAGGTATATTTATAAAACCCATTTTGCTTGTACTCTGAAACATGAATGCCTTTAAATCGTGCATCATTCTCTTTCAAATCCTTGCTAGACGTCAGTAATTGTACTTTAAAATAGACGACATCTTTCTTTTCTATTGTGTGCGTACTTTGATCTGTATTTTGAGTTTCCTCTATTTTTTCAATCTTTTTTAATTCTTCTTTCTTTTCCTTTTCTTCGATTTCTTTAATCGATTCGTCATAACCTTTTCCATTTTCTATTAACGCTTCAACACCATCTACTTCAGCGACATACTCCTGAAATGCTCTAAAAATTCCATTGGCAATTTTAATTTGTCCTGCCTCACTGCTTAAAAACTTCTCTTCTTCTTTGCTCGAAAGAAAGCCTGTTTCAATCAATAAACTCGGAACCGTTGTTTTATAGAGTACCCAAAAACCTGATTGCTTTACCCCTCTATTTTTTCTGCCAATTGATTTGAATTGCTTTTGAATTTTTGAAGCCAAGTCAATACTTTTATCCAAGTTCACACTGAGTTGTAGTTGTCGTGCGATAATGGCATCAGGCGTTAAATTGAAATTTTTATACTTTTCCTCTCCGTCTTCTTCAAAAAGAAGGGTACTGTTTTCACGTTCTGCCACTTTTTGTTGACTTTCCGTTCGGTGCAAACCCAAAACATAAGTTTCTGTTCCATGGGCAGAAGAAGCAGAAGCATTGGCATGAATACAAATAAAAAAGTCGGCATTATTATCATTGGCTATTTCAGCCCGTTCACTAAGACTTAGGTAAGTATCATCATCACGGGTCATAATCACATTCATGTAGGGGTATTTATTTTTAATATAATCCGCCAATTTGAGTGAAATAGCCAAGACAACTGTCTTTTCATTGGTTATTTCCCCATGGGCGCCTGGGTCCTTACCACCATGACCAGCATCAATTACTATTGTTTTTACACCATGTTTTAATTTTTGACCATCATTAGTTTGACCAAAACTGAGACTTGTAAACCCAATTAGTAGAATTAATACTATTGTTTTAAATATATTTGACCACACAATAAGGTAATTTTTTAGATTTGCACTCGTTATATTGAACATGATTAACAAATTTACAAGTTCTAATTGAGTAAAACGTATTCCATAACATCTTTTTTCGTCATTGGATTGTTAATAAACCTATTAGCATTTACTTCTTATGCCCAGGATACGCTTCAAACATCTTCAAAGCTACGTATATACAAAATTGACTCCACAATGGAGTCCAGAGTGGTTTATTCTTGTAAAGATTCTATAGTCGCCAATTTAAAAACCGATAAAATTTCTTTATATGGCTCTGCAATCGTGGAGTACGAAGGGATAACCCTTACTGCAGATTTAATTGAAATGGACACCAAGAAAAACGAAGTTTATGCTGTTTACACACTCGATAAAGATGGAAACAGAGTTGGAGTTCCCAAGTTTGAAGATGGTACACAATCTTTTACTGCAGCAACAATTCGGTACAATTTTGAAACCGAGAAAGGATATATTGAAGAGCTAAAAACCCATCAAGATGAAATGTATCTGCACATGGGTGTTGCAAAACGTCAGCAAAATGAAGAGGTTGATTTTATCAATGGAAAGTTTACCACTTGTGATTTAGATGATCCCCATTTTTATTTCCGACTTTCAAAGGCAGTTATGATTCCCAATAAAAGAATCGCTACAGGCGTTATGAATTTATGGGTCAAAGGAATTCCAACCCCCATGGGTTTGCCTTTTAGTGTTATTCCAATACAAGACCGTGAAACCAGCGGACTTATTTTTCCTCAAATTGCTCCAATCTCCCCTTATGGATTTGGATTCCAAGACTTGGGCTACTACTTTCCATTAAAAAAGAATGACCATATACAAACCACTTTATATGCAAGTTTATATTCTCAAGGAACATTTGAAGTGAAAAATCAAACCGATTATAAAAAGCGTTACAAATACAATGGTACAATCAATTTGGCTTATAGTTCTTTTCGCAAACCCTTTCCTGGTGACACCATGAGAAAGCAGAAAATTGTTGCTCAATGGAGCCATCGGCAAGAAAGCAATGCCAACCCCTATTGGAACTTTAATGCACAAGTTAATTTTCAATCTGACAATAGTGGAAAAACCAACTTGGACCCCCTCAACCAACAATATTATCAAAACAACTTCAATTCAGATATTAATCTGATCCGAAAATTTCCGGGAAAACCTGTAACAATGGGTTTAAAATTAGGACTTAAACAAAACTCTGCCTCTGGAAAAATGGATGCCAATCTCCCCACTTTTAATGTCAATGTCAATCGATTTTTCCCCCTCAAAGGCTTACGTAAAGACAAAGTTGGGAAAGAGAAGTTCTACGAAAAAATTGGCGTTACTTATTTCTTAGAAGCCCGTAACCGTTCTCTTTTTGCAGACACGTTATTGTCTGACAAGCGCTTTGACCTTATTGGTAAACAGTTCCAGAATGGAATTAAACACAATGTTGGACTCAGTTATCCCCTTCGACTATTTAACAAGACACTTACTCTCAATACCACTGCAAATTACAACCTAAGAATGAATTTCCAATCTGTTGAAAAACGGTATGATTCAGGTTCAGGGACAATCGTAAACGATACATTGCGCGGACTGGGAATGTCGCATGACGCCGCATTTCAAACTGAATTGTCCACCAATTTATATGCTTATTATAACTTTATTGGCAAAGGTGGCATGAAGATGAGACATGTTATGACCCCTCGTGTTGCTTTTCGGTTTCAACCAGACATGAGTTCTTATGTGACACAAACCCTGGGTCCCAACAATGAGGACATTTACTATTCACCTTATGAAAACAGTTTATACCGAGAAAGTGTTGGTCGAAAGGTAGGTCAAATCAGCTACTCACTTAACAACACTTTTGAGCTGAAACACAAAAACAGAAGCGACACCACGGCGGAAGAATTTACAAAAACAAGAATTATTGATGCCCTTTCAATATCTGGGAATTATGATATTTTCAAAGACTCTATGCAATTGTCTGATATTAGTTTGCGTCTGCGTATTGCACCAGCTAAAGGACTTAGCGTTGTATCAAGCGCCACCTTATCACCCTACGCCTGGAATAGTGAAGGACAGTCGTTCAATCAATTTGCATCAAAAAATGGACAAGGTCTTGGAAGAATAACCCGGGCAAATATTTCAACAACCTATACTTTTACTGCAAAATCATCTAGAGATAAAATCAAAAAGAATCAAGAAATGATGGGCAGTCAATGGGGAGCAGATTTTCAATATTATGCAATGAATCCGCAAGAACTCATCGACTTTGATATTCCTTGGAAGATCAATATTACGCACACATTTTTTGTTAACCTGGATCACGTTAACCCTGATAAACGGTATCAAACCAACCAAAATATTATGTTATCCGGGGATGTGAGCTTTACAAAAAGATGGAAATTAGGTTTGAATTCGAGTTATGACTTAAGGTCTAAGGAGCTTACTCAAACACGGTTTTCACTGACCAGAGATATGCATTGTTGGCAACTTTCATTTTACTGGACCCCTGTGGGAGGGCAAAAAAGCTTTTTGGTGCGGTTTAACGCAACAGCAAATTTATTGCAGAGTGCTAAGTTAGAATTAAGAAAACCTCCTGAGTTTTTATAGTTAATGCAGGTATCCGATTGAAAACAGTCGATCATTAGAAATTGTATAAATTTTAAGAACTATTCCCCATTATCCAATACAATTTATTAATTTTAAAACATTCAAAAATAAACGGACAAAATGGATATTGATTTTTCATTTAAAAACAAAAGAAAGCCTAAGATAGGAAGAGTTTTACTCTCTGATCCTTTCTCAAAAGACGCTTATTTTAGTCGGTCTGTTGTCTACCTATGTGAACACAGTGAGGATGGCACATTGGGGTTTGTATTGACCAATTATCTCGACATCAATCTAGTAGAGGTTGCTGATAACTTCCCTAGAATAGCCTCAAGAGTCAGTCTTGGAGGGCCTGTTAAAGACGATAATATTTATTTCATCCATACACTAGGAGATAAAATTCCAAATAGTGTTGCCATAAGCGATGGTATCTATCTAGGCGGTGAATACGAAAAAATAAAAGAATTGATTCAGGCACAAAAAATTAAAGAAACAGATGTTCGTTTCTTTTTGGGTTATTCTGGATGGACGCCTGGGCAATTGGAAGAAGAAATTGAGCTCAATTCTTGGATTGTCGCTCCAGTATTAAACCCTTTGGAAATTATGGACACTTCCATTGAGGATATTTGGCAAAAATTTATGAAAAGAGAAGGTAAAAAATACGATGTGCTTTCAAAGTCGCCCATTGATTTTAACGACAATTAAAACTTGAAAAATTAATTATCTTAGCAAAAAGAAAACCTATGGAATTTTTTATTGATACAGCAAATTTAAAAGAAATTAAAGAAGCCTACGATTTGGGGATTTTAGACGGTGTAACCACCAATCCTTCCTTAATGGCAAAAGAAAACATCACTGGTAAAGAGGCGATAACGAAGCATTATATTGATATCTGCAATATTGTTTCTGGACCAGTAAGTGCAGAAGTTATTTCAACTGACTTTGATGGAATGGTTAAGGAAGGCAATAAATTAGCCAATTTACACGACAATATTGTTGTTAAAATCCCTATGATTCCTGAAGGCATAAAAGCCATAAAATATCTATCAAGTCAAAAGATCAGAACAAACTGTACCTTAATTTTTTCTGCAGGACAAGCGCTCTTGGCGGCAAAAGCTGGAGCAACTTATGTATCGCCTTTTCTCGGAAGGTTAGATGACATTTCCTCAGAAGGTATTAATTTGATCGCACAAATCAGGATGATTTTTGACAACTATAACTACAAAACAAAAATTTTAGCAGCCTCCATTCGAAGTCCGATGCACATTATCGATTGTGCTGAAATTGGAGCTGATGTTGTGACGAGTCCTCTCGCTTCTATTCTTAAACTGGCCCATCATCCACTCACTGATAATGGCTTGGAGAAATTTCTTGCAGATTACAATAAAGGCAATCAGTAATCTTATTTTTCATTTAAGATGATTTCGATTCTGATCCCCGTATACAATTATAATTGTACTGTTTTAGTTGAGGATTTACAAAAGCAATGTATGCAAGCCAATGTCCCTTTTGAGATTCTTGTGCTGGATGATACTTCAACAAAATTTAAAGCGGAAAATAGAGCGATTAATGCATTGGATAACTGCCGTTATGTTGAAGCCAAGTCCCATATAGGTCCTGCAAAAATCAGGAATGAATTGGGTGAAATGGCACAATATGAACATATTGTATTTATCGATTCTGATGCTGTTGTTGACAATTCCAACTTTATTCAAACCTATCTC
Source organism: uncultured Fluviicola sp. (assembly GCA_964585545.1). GTDB lineage: Bacteria > Bacteroidota > Bacteroidia > Flavobacteriales_D > Crocinitomicaceae > Brumimicrobium. The sequence goes on along the minus strand of CAZPDT010000022.1, from coordinate 10,311 downwards.
GATGCTAAAGACAAGGCGCAAGTTGTAATTGGGGGCATGACATACAGCAAGCAACCGCCAAAAGAAAATGCTTTGCGCTGGTATTATGGGAGCAAAAGAGAAGATCTTCCTGCCAGTATACGGAACAAAAATCCATATAAATCATTGATCAGTTTTAACTTTATGATGGAAAGGAATGTTTTTAATGAACATCCTTTTGATGAAAGTAGTTTGGACATGAAAAAAAAAGAATATGGTCATGAAGACACTCTATTGGGCTTGCGGTTTAAGAAACACAATATTTCTGTTTATCATATCGACAATCAACTCATTCACAACACACAAGAAAGCAATGAAGTGTTTATGAATAAAAGCCTAAAATCAGTAGAAAGATATGTCACGAATCCCCGTTTTAAAGAATGGGAAGTTGTTTCACAAATTAAGATATTTAGGGTGTTTCAGAGGTTAAAATCTTTTGGTGCGGTTGGTGTGTTAAGCTTAATCTACATCTTTTTTGGAGATAAAATGAGAAGGCGATTGTTTCAACCCAATCCCCCTATTCGCCTATTCGATTTGTACCGACTCTCACATCTGGCCAATTTTTATAAAAAAAACTAGAGTTGATTCCGAACATGCGAAACCAACCCTAATTTTACATTACTACACTACTATTTATACTCGAACTACTTTTGGTTTTAACCCTTTATTGCAATTCTTTTGGCAATTTTATCCTTTGCATCCTGTTTGGGAAGAGTCACCATTAGGATACCGTCTTTATAATCCGCCTCAATTTTCTTTGCGTTTATATCCTTAGGTAAAGTAAACGTTTTTTGAAATTCCTTAAAAGAAAATTCTTTGTGCGTATACTCTTCTTCTTTTGACTCTTCTGTTTCAGTTACCTTACCATGAATTGATAGTTTGTTTCCATCCAATTCTATATTGATGTCTTCTTTTTTAAATCCAGGTAAAGCCATTTCAACTTTATAATCTGTACCTCTTTCCATAATGTTTACAGCAACTTCTGAAAATTTTAGTGCGTTATTACTGTTGAAAAAGTCATCATTTAAACCTCTCATTAACGTGGGTAAAAACCCTTGATTTAATCTTGTCATTTCCATAATCCTATTTTTTTGTTTTTAATATTTCAAATTCATCTATTGTGTATCAAATCCGATACCAGCTGAATATTTCTTAATATTTATACAAAAAACAAGGTTTATTTCATGTTTTCGTGTCATTTTGGCGCTTACAAAGGTTTAGAGGTGTCAATTTGACATTAATATTCACGATTTTTTATTCCACTAACCCCCGATTGAAACCGTAGGTTAGTGGAATAAAATCAACGCTTATTAAAGCGGCCTTATTCGAAAATATTTGTATTCATCTCTGCCTACATTTACAAGGATGACAATGTCATTATTAGAAAGGACCCTACCAAACTGAGCCGTATTAGGAATTTAAGATTTATCCAATGGAAGATAAATACGATTGCAAAATGAGTGTCGCACTAACTTCATCAATCAATTCTTTATTTCTTCGTTTCTTTTGAGGCACTCCACCTTCAATAAGTGACTGCATTGCCATTTTAGATGTAAAACGTTCATCCATCATTACGATTTTCAAATGGGGAAATTCTTTATCGAGTGCCTCTTTAAAAAGCCGTACATTTTGAGAACTGTGTGAATCATCCATATTCAACCGCTTTGGCTCACCCAAAACGATTGTTCCTACATTTTTATCAATAACCGCACCTTTCAACCAAGACATAACTTCTTTCGTTGGAACAGTTTTGAGTCCTGACGCAATAATATTGTTTTCATCTGTAATCGCTATTCCGGTACGCTTAAGTCCAAAATCGACTCCTAGAATCCTTTTCATTTAATTTTTTATAAATTTCTTACTTCCCAGGATGGTTTCGTTTTTATAAAACACAATTTGATAGGTGCCATTAGGGAACGCTTTTGTAAAAATAGTTAATTCATTTTTATTTAAAGAGGTTGACTTTATCAATTTTCCATTTGTGTTAAAAATCTTTACTTTTACATTCTTTTCGGGTCGATTCCATTGAATATGCATACTGTCATTTGTTGGATTGGGGTAAACTTTCACATTGGTAATTAAATTTTCTTTTGTTGCATTCAGCGTTCCCTTATGAAATCCAAACGTGTATTCTCCTTTTATTACTTTAGATAAATTAACCAAACCATATCCATCTGTCTTGCTTGAAAATGTATTGATGCTATAATACGGGTATTCTTCCCAGTCTCCTTTTTGATTTGGGCGCCACAGCAACAACAAACTGTCCTCATTAAAAACAATACCATTATGGTTTGTCATCAGTCCAATATCTAAATTCCCTGAAGGGGTATTTTTACAATTGTATTCAATCCGTCCCTCTGCTTCGAAGCTATTAGACAGTAATCCATCAACTTTCCAAAAACGGTCTGGAGAAATCACGATTTGGTCGCTTTTTATGGGATCTTTTATAGGGTCTGCTGCCATGCGATAATGTTCTATACGCAAGAAAGAGGAATCTTGTTCCGTTAAAATATTCAAGCGGAATTTTGCATAGTTTAGTTGTCGAAACCCTGTTGAATCATTTTTCAAATCGACTCCTGTAACTGCATTAAGGAGTCCGCTGTCTTTATTGAGATACACCATCTGCGGAGAAAAAGGTAAATTGACCGAAAAAGAAGTGTGTTCTCCCGATAGCGTTTGAACAACAGAATATGTACTCCAATCGGCAGCCACAAAAGTGATTTGTACAGGTACATCATCAAAAAAGTCAGGTGCTTCAAAAAGTTTCTGCTGAACATGAACAGTTACGTTGTATTGTCCACCTACTGGTGAAACATCAAAAGAATCAATTTCGAAACCATTGAACCCTGGATTAAAAATATAATCTTTAAAGAATTGGTTTGCATCAAATCCAGTATAAGTTGTTAAGGCATTTCTAAATTCTGCAGCATCAATATCTTTATATGTAAAATGATCCTGAATAGCTTTCAAACCAGAGAAAAAATTTGCATCTCCCATATACGTTCTAAGGTTGTGCAACATTGTTGCTCCTTTCTCATAAGTATGTGTGCCATAGGTTGCATTGTGGGGCACTCCGGAAAGCGACAAAAATCCACCATCATCAAAATGTGCAGCCTGAATAACGTGTGCATGTGTTTCTTTAATGTTCTCAAGATAGCGGTCGTGTCCGTACACTTGATCCAGGAAAAGAGATTCACAATATGCAGCTGTCCCTTCGTTGATCCACATATCCTGAGCTGTTCTACAGGTAACTAAATCGCCCCACCAATGATGAGAAAGTTCGTGTGCCATCGTTTTCTCGTACTGGAGATTACCATTTACAGCGAATTTAGGATACATTATACAAGTTGCATGTTCCATTGCGCCACCATTGAAGGGTACAATTGTGTACCCCACCTTATTCCATCGATAAGGTCCAAAGCTGGTTTCATAGACATCCATAGCATCAAACAAGTGCACAAATGAGTTTTTTAGATTTATCGTATCTTGTGGAAGTGCAGCCAGCACTACTGGAATTTGACTTCCATTTAGATTACTTGTATATATTTGATTAACTTCTGCATAAGGTGCCACGCCAACACAAGCCAAATACGAAGGAATTTCTTCTTCCATTCGCCATCTTCTTATCTGTTTATTATTAGGCGCAATACTATCACTATAAATATACCCATTGCTAAAAGAGACACTACCTGGAGCTGTAATTGTTTCGATATCATAAGTTGCCCGTTCTACAAAATTATCAAAGCAAGGGTGCCAAACCCGACCATAATTATGCGGATTAGCGGCGAAACCTACCCCAATATTATAGGCGTATTGACCTTGAAAATAAAAACCACCAAATCCCGATGGATCTGTTTGTGGCGAGCCTCTATAGTAAACGGTTAAAGAATCAATTTCTCCAGAATCGAGTGGTTGTATAAAGTCTACACGTAAAAGCGTATCATTGTACCAAAAGCTTAGATCTGAACCCAAATGTTGAACTGAATCTACTGTGAGCTGAAGCAAATCCAATGAAATTTTGTCAACTCCATCCTTTTTACTTTGAAAGTTGATTTTACAAGAAGCTGAAATTTGAGCACTTGCTGCATAAGTGAAGTCCATTTTTATTTGATAGTTCAGTACATCAATTGTGTCACTGCGCTTATTTCGTATTTCACTTATGTTTTGTCCAAACACTGCAAAGAGAGGAGCAATTCCTCCGATCAATACAAGTACAGAAAACAATCTTTTCATTGTCATTTTTATTATATTATTATAGTACAGAAACACGAATTTAAACTAAAATAGTTGAAAAACGATAGGAAGTGTTTAATTTTGCTCCGATGACAAAAAAGGAAGCCCATTTATTTCTACGCCATTCGGCAGAAGATGATCTCGAAGAAGTGTGGGAACAACTTCTATTTACGCAAAAACAATATTTTCTTACGCATACTCCAACACCATTGGTATGGAAGTCTAAATTAAAAAGATTATTTAAAAAGTATCAAGCTTTTTTGGTTTTAACTGATCAAGAAGTAAGCGAAGAAATGACCTTCAAAGAACCTGTAAATACAATTGAATTTCCCGATGATTTCCTATTGGCGTTCAATGTATTTCACGAAAGCAGAACCCAACACAAATCAGAGGTGCTCCAAGCCAATTCCTTTTCTGCGTTATCTGAGGCTATCATGCGCTGGCTGGGCACTGAAATTGCATACGCTTCCTATTGGTCATATCCCGCTAGTGAAAAGCTAGAGACCAAAGTGTTTTTAAGTAAGGAACCTGATCCAATGGAAGTATTAAAGGAGATAAGGGCGGTACAACAAAGGTTAGACGCACCGTTGATTGAAGAACTAAAGAAGAACTACAATAATCTTCCAGAAAATATCCAAAAAGAAGTAAAAAGATTAACTTTGCTCTCGAAAAATTGATTATGAGTGAAGCGTTTGACAAATTAAAGCATCAGTTAGAGCAAGAAACATGGCCCGGTGATTACTTGTTTAAGTTTATTGCCCCAAGTGACAATCAAAAAATTGCTTTAATCACTCATTTTTTTGATGATTCAGCTGAGATAAATATGCGTCCTTCGAGCAATGGAAACTACACCAGTATAAGTGTAAAAACCAAGATGGACAGTGCAGATGAAATAATAGAGATATACAAAAAAACGTCAAAAATAGACAAAGTAATTATTATATAATATGTTTTTATTAATAGGAAGTATACGGCATACTCTTCTCACAATTGCTTGGTTGGCATTGATTACTTTGGTTTTTGCCATTGTTTACAAGCTTATTCTCAAAAGATTAAAGAAGAATCAAATTCAGAAAGAACGGTACTTGGTGTTGCATCCAATTGACAAGAATCCTGCCAGTGGTATTGTTTCTATTTTTATTGAAATGCAATCACCACTTGAGGTAGAAATAAGTTTGTTGTCTGCTGATCAAAAAGTTAAAAAGGTTATTGAACACAAGACCTACAGCAAAGGAGGAAATGTCATTCAATTTGACAGTCGAGAGTTTGAGAATGGCTTCTATTTTTATCAGGCAGAATCACACAACCAAAAAACCAAAAAATATTTAGAGATTCAAAATTAATTAGTGTTTGATCTTTTTTGATTTCATGTTACAAAATTCAGGGCGAACACATTTAATTTTTTTTATATATTTACAATGAAAACACTTCATCTCCGTTATAATGACAAACCATTAATATGAAACAATTAAGTGCCCTACTTTTATTTACATTTGGTCTTTCCTCGATGGTCTATTCTCAAAAAGATTTTACTCCAAATGGTTCGTTTAAATTCGAAATTGCTTTGCCTAACAATGTTACGAATAAGGCTTTTAAGGAACTCATGCAAGGTCTTGTAGTACTGACGCCCTCCTATCAGTATACATTTGACAATTCATTCTCAATAGGAGCAGGTTTCCGTTATGGATTTTTCAATGTGAATGAATTCAAGAACAATATTGGTATGAATGGAGGCCTCCATTTGGCAGGTGCTTTTTTAAAAATCGGGCAAGAGAAATTTTATGGAAAATTCGGGTTGGATTATGGTGTAAGAATCGGGTATTCAATGAATTTTTTTGCCACCAATAAAAACAAAGAATTACTCGGAAAACCTTATGTTGACAATGGTGGATTTGTAGAACCTATTATTGGTCTTGCATTAATGGCAAGCGAAAATTCTTCCTTTAGATTGGCACTTGGCTACACTTTTAATTCTTTTAAGTTTAGGCCTAAACAAATGGGCATTGACAAATTTAGTGGTGTCGATCCTTCCACCTTAAATGAAATTACAACCTATTTTACAATTGGATTCGGGTATTCCTTCTATTTCGGGAGAAAGTAATCTAAGACAGTTTGTGCGGAGTTTGGCGTGATGGTTTGACGTGGGTGGTGCGTGATGCGTTGGCAGTGGGGTTGGTAGTGCGTAATGGAACGCGGATCACACGGATATTTCGACAGGCTCAATACAGCGATGAGCACGGATTTTGGTTTGTTGCAGAGGAGATTCACATAAAAATCGGCGATAAATCTGCGGTCGTAAATCTGCGTCATCAGCGTTCCAATACAGCGTGTGGGTTGTGTGTGATAACTAGGCGTGTTGATTGAGTCAAATAAAAAAGAGGCAGGAACTCGCTCCCACCTCTTTTTTGAATAACTGAAAGTTACATAGTTTTTGATTATTTCTTCACCAATCTAAATGTTTTTTGTAGACCGTTTAAAGTCACTTTAACCAAATAAACTCCATTTTGAAGTCCTTTTGTTGTTATTTGGGTCTCCATCGTATTGGGGTGCAAAGTAATCACATCATTTCCTAATAAATCGTAAACAATTACACTTTCTATCTGTCCTTCAGCTTTGAGCAACAATTGATCATGAACCGGATTTGGATAATAGGAGAAATTGTTAAACACTTCATTTTCAACGGATGCTCCTACGTCTGTTGTAAAGGTCACTGGACCTACCATTCCACTGTAATCAGCAGCGCCACATTTTGCAATCACATACACGTCATAGTCTGTACTTTCCACTAAACCGTTAATCGGGTAAGGATTTGCTGAAGTGGTATCAGCATAAACATCAGGATTGCCCAAATCATTGATTGGGTCAAAATTCGTTGGACCGTAAATAATCACCCATTCTGATTCTGTTCCACCCGCTGTCCAAGTCGCCTCAGCTGTCTGGTCTGTGATGTTTTGAATAGCGAGATTGGTTGGATCGTCACAAGTAGGAGCTGCTGGTGCTGTCCATTCTACATCATCAATACTTACTTGCCCTGTTGAGCTGCCTAAATTTTTAAATGTCAGTACAAAATCACCTGTCACATTATACGAAGACAAATCAATTATTCCAGTTGTTTTAGCGACGCCTTGTTCATTGTTTGACACCGCCGTATACACAAGGGTAGCATTAACATAAACCTCCAAGCTAGCATCAGTAGAAAATGCCTGCATATAAGAGAATTGGAGTGTTTCAATTCCATTGTGGAGTGTTCCTGAAATCAACTCCGCTCCTGACTTATTTCTCAACATTAGCGCTTGGTTTCCTGGCGTTATCTCCGCAGCGGCGTCTCCTCTGGCTTTTGTAAATGTCCATGTTGATCCATCTTGTCCTAAAAATGTCCCATCATAATAGGCGGTTCCATTGCCTGTAAAATTATCAAAATTTTCTAGCCCTTGGGCGTTTATGGAAAGTCCTAAAAGCAAACTTCCAAAAAAGAGTACAAGTTTTTTCATAATTATTGTTTTTTTTTAATCAATAGCGTCCTAAACGTTTAAAAAATGGGAGGGTATTTTTTTCCCTAAATTGTTATATTTAGGGTTGAAACAAAAAAAAAACACTCCTATGACAAATATAACATTATTTGCCAGATTATTCAAAAGTTAGATCGTTTATCGTTCAATAAAATTGTAAAAGAGCGATAAACCGATAAGCACTCCAAGGGATTTAACAGCTGGAATCGTCTTATTTCTATGCTTTTTTGTCAAATCGCTAAATATCCTTGGTACCTATCGAATCTCGTTGCTTTTATCAGGTTAAACATTTTTGTGAAAATAAATCTTCAAAAATGGTTGGAGGAACCTTTTGTTGAACCAAAACCACCACCTAACGAATCAAAACAGGGGGTCCTTTTTTGAAAAACAGAAGAATAGCATCTACATATCAGTATTTGTGGCAATTTTCTAATACCTTGTTCTTATTTAGGACAGTATTGTTGAGTAAGTTAAGTTTTCTATATTTGAATTGAATTTGAATTGAATATATGAAGGATATAATTATGAATAGATTATTGTTTTTGGTTATTGCTGTATTATTTTCAATTAGTAATTTGAAGGCACAAGATACATTATGGCCTAGTTCAAATGCAGAATGGTATTATACTTTTACCGATAATTCAACCTTTTCGGGATATAGTTATTTTAAAATTGAAAGAGATACATCAGTTATTGGAAAAAATTGTCAAATATATTCGAGAACTCTAACAACCATTGAACAAGGAGGTTTTGATACTACTTCTGTTTTTGATGAAGTTCATTTTATGCTACGCATAGAAGATAGTGCTTTACTTGCTTACAATTCATATAGTTTATCATTTGATACGATTGTAGATTTTAATGGTCAAATAGGTGATCGCTGGAAATCATATTATTATGAAGGAAATGACTTTTGTAATGGAAGTAATAATAGTGATTATATTATTTCCGAAATTTATGATAAAGATACAGTTATCGTTAACGGAAAGTCACTTTTGAAAGTAGCAATAAAACGAATCGACCCACAAAACGAAATTGTCTTTAATTTTGATGAATTCTATCAGTATTATGGTTCTAATAACGGGAATTTTGTTTTTAATAAATTTTGCAACACAGCTTCAGATTTTGCTTATGAAACAAATTTGAGATGTTTTTTTTATGACAGTTTAAGTTTTCAAGTACAGCCATGTGCCAAACTACCGACTTTAGGAATAGGTAAGAATAAATCAAATAATACAATTAAAATCATTAACCCTATTAAAAACGGTGAAATACAGTTCCAAAATATAGATGCAAACAATGTTGAAAGAATTCAAGTTTTTAACTCAATGGGAAAAGAAATTCAAATTGAGCCTATGGTTTCAGGAACCAATACAATAACCTCGAAAGTTAGTATAGAAAAAGGAATATATTTTTATTTTATTAGAACCAAATTGGGAAATACCTATCAAGGAAAAATTATTTCCTTTTAAAATTAAACTGTCATGACTAAATACATTACGCTATTTTTTATCTTAATTAGTCATGGAGAAATAGCGGATAAGTTGGTTGTTCCTTATGGCTTTTGGGTTTTCTGTGTTGGATCTTCTGCTTTTAAATAAATGCCGTGCTTTTCTGTCTTTTTGGTGTTTAATCTCAAAGAAAATTTTCTTTTAAAATCCTTGAAATCTTAGAAAAGAAAACTCCTTAAATCTTAAAAAATGCACTTTGAAAACTCAAAAAAAAGGGGCGAAAAAAATCACTTAAAAAACTGAACAGAAAGAAGAAAAAAGGGGCGAAAAAAACGAAAAAAATAATGTGCTTAATGTAAAAATAGCTAAACAAAAAACGCTTAAAAACCTTGGATTCTTAAACCTAGAAAATCTTTAAAAAAGAACTGGAAAAGAAAATATTACCCACCCCATAAAACCACCTAAAAGATAAGGGGTGTGGTTGGGAGGTGGGAATTAGTAAAAAATTGCTGAAAAGCCAGTATAGTAAAGGATTCAGGAGAAAATGTAAATTGTTAATAACTTTTTGGATTCTGAAATTAGAAAGCTGGTTTTGTTGTCTAGGGAGTTGCTCTATCTTTTACTTTTTTTTATAATGCAAAAGTGGTCTTGGCTGATAAATACTTTTAATATTATAAGCTATATAAAAATCATTATTTCTCTCGATTTTTGAAATATCAAATCTTAAGGTAATTGTATTAAGGTTGTTGTTGCGGTTTAATATATCAGGATGAATTACCTTTTTACTGTTAAGCTTATGAATACTAAAGTATTTTGGATTCAAATCGTTTTTAATTGTTATGTCTAACTGCTTGCCTCTTTGCTTTAGTTTTGCCGGAAAATTTATTATTGAATCACATACTTTATAAAATGGTCTATAAATCAACACCTTTTTTAGAAAACTAATTGATGATTGTTTTACGAATCTATTTTTTCTATTTTTTGCATAATGTGAATAAGAAAAAACCTTTTTAGACGGATTAAAAAAGAAGTATAAAGGTTCGTCTGTCTTGTCCTAAAATAGGTTTACACATTTAATAAATTAAAAAGTGTAAAAAATG
>CAZPDT010000021.1:0-41706 GCA_964585545.1 uncultured Fluviicola sp. | reverse complement strand
TTTTCGCCCTTTATGAATAGACCTGAATTTCCTGTGTCTAAATATTCGGAATTTACTATAGGAGGTAAAGAAAACTCTTATAGTCTACATTATTAACTTATTCTTTTAAGGCATAAAAGAAGTGGTGGTTTCAATTCAAAATTGAATCTTTAACAATACTTATATTTTTATACTTCCATTAGTTTTCCTTAATTTTGCATCACAATAATTTTACGAATTAAAATGATTCAATATAAAAAAGTAGCTTTTTACACTTTAGGTTGTAAACTCAATTTCTCCGAGACAAGTACGATTGCAAGAAGTTTTGAAGAGGCGGGCTATGCCAAGGTGGATTTCAATGAAACACCTGACATTTTTGTTATTAACACCTGTTCAGTAACAGAAAATGCAGATAAAAAATGTATTCAACTTGTAAAGAAAGCAAAAAAAGTTAATCCAGACGCTTATGTTGTAATGATTGGGTGTTATGCCCAATTAAAGCCCGAAAAGATTGCCGAAATTTACGGTGTAAATATGGTTTTAGGTGCCAATGAGAAATTTGATGTAATAAAACATCTTGAGAATGTTGAAGATTGGGATAGCACTACAGTAGAATATGGGAATATCAAAAAAGTACAGGACTTTAGTCCGTCTTATTCTTTTGGAGACAGAACTCGCTCTTTTTTAAAGATACAAGATGGTTGTGAATATTTCTGTACTTTTTGCACCATCCCATTAGCACGTGGAAAAAGCAGAAACGCCTCAATATCAGAAACAGTAGCAGAGGCAAAAAAAGTTGCTGAAACGAAGGTAAAAGAAATTGTTTTGACGGGTGTAAACATCGGTGATTTCGGTCAAGGTGGAGAAGAAAACTTCTATGGTCTAATTAAAGAGCTCGACAAGGTAGAAGGAATTGAAAGGTACAGAATTTCATCAATTGAGCCTAACTTACTTAATAATGAGATCATTGATTTTTGTTTGAATAAATCTCAACACTTTGTCCCCCATTTCCATATCCCCCTACAATCAGGTTCAGATGAGTTACTTCAAAAAATGCGCAGAAAGTATCTGAGAGAAACCTATACCAATCGTGTGGAGCAAATTAAAAGTATTGCGCCTGATGCATGTATTGGGGTAGATGTAATAGTAGGATTTCCTGGAGAAACAGAGGAACATTTTATGGAAACCTATAACTATCTTAAAGAATTGGACATTTCCTATCTTCATGTGTTCACTTATTCAGAAAGGGCAAAGACCACAGCCAACAAAATGGAGGGTGTTGTTCCAATGCATGTACGCAAAGAACGAAGTAAGCGTTTACGAATTCTATCGGCAAAGAAAAAGCGTGCTTTTTACCAATCTCAAATTGGAAAGACCGCAACTGTTTTGTGGGAAGGTCAAAACAAAGATGGATTTCTACAAGGCTATACTGAAAATTATATTCGTGTTAAACGTCAATACGATGAAACTTTAGAAAACACCTTAGATAAAGTGAGATTTATTACAATCGACAAGGATGGCCTGATGATTATTGATGGAGTTGAGGAAAAAATTGCTGCCGTGTAAAACTAAAATAGTGACTGAAATATAAAATTCGACAACAAGACATCATAGATTTTGAAAACCAAGGAGTTGACACTTGTCAATGACTGTTTTCAAAACTAAGGGCAACGCCGATAGTGAAATTTATATTTCAGCCTTATTATTGTTCAATAGGACCGCCTTCATATTGAGGTCCCTTCTTGCGTTTATTATTATGGAAAAAATATTTTAATGATAAAGCAAATGTTGCACCTTCAACCTGACCATAAGCAACAGATGAGTAGGTGTCGATTCGGTATTCTGTCGCTATATCCAATGTCGGTGAGAATGGAATTCTTCCTGAGATTCCCAAATAAATCGTTCCAGAATTTTCTGTTCTGTATTCAAAACCAACTTCAGCGTTGGCATTAAAATCAAAAAAATGCAACCTTCTTCCTTCAAATATAAAAATATGTGCTCCTTCTGGATTAACCGTAGAACGAATATTAGACGGATTAAAATTCCCTGATGCTCCAGCACTCACGTTCATATAAAATTGTTGTCCAAGTTTTACATACACAAGTAGGTTTAATGGAATATTAAAGCTGATAAAACCCAAATCATCCGTTGCTGTTAAACTTGAATCGGGAAGACTGTACTCTGCCCTATAATTCCTTTTGGTAAAGTTAATTCCCGATTCTATTGCCAACAGTTCTGTTAGTCCAACACGAACAACACCACCATAGGAAAATCCAAAAATTGGAGATATTTTGGTCTTAAAGTTTCCATTCTTAATATCAAAGGGCTTATCTCCCACCATTCCTAATGGGATCAATGGCTTTATTTGCAATCCGAAAAAATTTTCAGGCTTCCTACGATGAGCTTGGGTATAAACCGAAGAGCTGCCTATAATAAATAAAAAAAGAAATATCAAAAATGTTCTTAAGCCCATGCGTTACAATGCTGTATTATTTTTTAAAAATACTGTTTTTTATATCCTTCGGGTATTATTTGATTTATTTTAGTAATAAAAGATACTCAAAAACGTCAAATATTAAAATTTATTGCCGGCAATCTACTCTAGCCTCCATTCTGTAACATATTCAATCGGCTTTCTGCGACTTTTTGGCCATTTTTCACTGGGGTAACCAACATAGAACAAGCCCAGACACTGGTCTTTTCCTTCAAGCCCCATAAAGCGCTTTACCTCCTCACTTTGCAATGTTTTTGGTGTAGAATAAAATCCTCCCAAGCCATAGGCAGCACAAGTTAAATACATATTTTGTACTGCACAAGCCACAGCTTGAATTTCTTCTATCTCTGGAACACGTTCTTCCTTATCTCTCTCCATACAAACCGCTATTACAGCAGAAGCATTCTGAGGACGATCAATATTGCGGTTCAATTTAATAGAATTTTGTTTTTCCTTTGGGGTATATTTTAAATACACCTCTCGCATTAATTCACCAAGGGGTCTTTTCCCTTCTTTCATAAAAACCTTAAACCTCCATGGCTGCGTTAACTTATGAGAAGGCGCCCAAATAGCACTATTAAGAATTACCTCAATTTGTTCTTTATGAACACGTCGATCACTATACGTTTCGGGATATATTGTCCTGCGGTCTTTTATAAGCTCAATTACCTCACTTAGATTGTACCTCATCATTTAAAATTTTATTATGACAAAGATATGAGTAATATCAAGAGTTAAAAACTATTGTGATTTTTCCTTTCTATGAAAACACCTCTTGAATAATTTTATCTTTATTAAACGGTGCCTCAAAATTAAGGAGTCTTTTCTTTTTGATGTCAATTGCAATCACCCGATTACAATATTGAAAACACAAATCAAGATCATGAGAAGAAATAAGTATCAGTTGTTTGTTCCTGCTTACTATTCCTTTGAGTAATTCTAAAACTTTCCTCCGATTCTTATAATCTAAAAAAGCGGTTGGTTCATCAAGAATCATAATGTTTGCTTCTTGTGCCAATGCTTTTCCAATCATTGCAGTTTGACGCTCTCCATCGCTTAGGGAAAGGGTGTTGTCATAAATTAGATGCTTTAAATTCAGTTCTTGAATAACCTTATCCACGATTTCACGATCCTTTCTAGTAAGTTGATTTAAGATATTGGTATATGGTGCTCTTCCCATTGCGATTAAATCATATACCGAAAGATTATTTACCCCTAAAAATTTAGAAGGTACAAAACTTAAAATTTTAGTTTTCTCTTTTCTATCAACTGCTTCCCAATCCATCCCTTTAAAGATAATTTCTCCTTTTAAAGTATTTTGCAAGCCCAAAACAGTATTGAAGAATGTTGTCTTACCAGATCCATTTGGTCCTATCACAGCAATAAAATCACCTTGATTCAATTCAATATTACCAGTTTGAAACAAAAGATTCTTTTGACTTCTTTTTGTCTTTCCAAATCCAATATGTATATCTTTAAATTTAAGCATTTATCAAAATCAAGCCCATTAAAATTTCCTAACAATAACCCACATAACAACAGGTGCACCAATTAAAGCTGTCAGTGCATTTAATGGTAAATTGAGATAAGGCAATATCAATTGCATCACAATATCACAAATAACAATTAAAATAGCACCTCCCAACGCACACCCAATCAATAAAACATAATGATTTGTAGTTTTAAACAATAATTTTATCATGTTGGGAACCATCAATCCTACAAAAGCAATAGGGCCACAATACGCTGTAATAACGCCTGAGAGTATGGCAGTAATTAAAATAATAATCCAACGTACAAACTTCACATTAACTCCTAGTAAGGAAGCATTTTTATCCCCAATCAACAATAAATTTAAAGGTTTAACGATAAAAATAGACAGCGCCAACCCAAAAAAGACAATTAATGAAAGTACTCCAAGCTGATTGTATTCCACACCTTGTAAAGAACCAAAACTCCAAAGCATAAAAGCTTTAAGATTATCTGGGTCGGCATAAGATTGTACAACATTAACAAGAGCTCCTGCGAGACTTCCAAACATTATTCCTATCAATAGAAGAGAAACTTTATTCTTAACATAGAAAGAACAAAATAAGATAAAAAGCCCCGCTCCAAAAGCACCTATCATTGCAGCAGAGATCAATCCAATATTGTTTCCTACTATATAAAAAGACGACATTGTACTTAATGCGACCAATAATGATGCTCCAGCGTTAATTCCTAAAACATAAGGACCAGCGAGAGGGTTTTGAAATAAAGTTTGCAACAACAATCCTGAAATAGATAAAGCAATTCCAGCAAGTACAGCAGTAATCACTCTGGGAAATCGGAAAACATGTACTGTCATTTCCTCAACTGATGAAGGATCATAATCAAAAATCCCCTTAAAAACATTCTGTAACGAAATTGAAAAACTACCTAAAGTAAGGTCCAAAACAACCAATACTATTAATAGCAAAAGAAGAATTGCGCCATGATTCCAATAGTTGTTTCTGACTGTTTTCATAGAATGACAAAGTTAGGAAGGCAAAGTAAATTTTGTGCTTTTTCTATAAAAATTTATACAATGCCTAAAGAAATACTTTAAAACCAAGTGAAATCAATATCTAAAAATATTTTACTGTGAGTCTAATTTTATTCTAAAAACACAAATATTTTTTTATAATCATTACTATTCTAGGGGCAGAAACTTAATGCCCAATAACAGCATAAAAATTTAGTTTTCTGTCATCAAATAGTTGTGGATAAAATATTTTTCCTAAATCTTCAAGAACCAATTGAGGATAGATTGAAGCTTTCTCAAAAAAGTAATTTTTACGATTAAAATATGAATAGAGTTTTCCAGACTTAAACGCCCTTATATGTTTCAATTTCTGATTTTGATGAATCAAATCCGTTTTTGTTGAAGCCGCTGCATTAAGCCAGAATTCCGTTTCCTTATTTTCATTCACCACTTCTTCTAATGACAAGCTTAAACTTCCTGTTCCATCAGTATCAGCATACACATAATTGACATTTGCATCTTTCAACAATTGGGCCATGTAACTATTTCCTGCTGGAGCGTTAAAGACGCCACTGAAATAAGTTCCAGCAAGTACTGTTGGTTGTGTTTTTGCTTGATTAAGTTTCTTTACCAATGCATGATATTGTGTAGTTATTTTATTAAAAATAGCATGTGCTTCCTTTTCTTTATTTAATAGTATACCAAAAACCTTTATCCATTCTGCTCGACCCAAAGGATGTGTTTCTTTCCAATCATAAATAAGAAAGGTTTTAAGTCCGGCTTGTTCAAGCTTATTGAGAATTGGGTTGCTCATGTCAAACCCAGAATAAAGTATAATATCTGGCTGCACTTTGATAAAATTCTCTGGATTGGTCGAACGAATATAACCTACTTCCTTAACTTTGGATTGATTCAAAGGGTGAAATAAATCTTTAAAATTTGCCACCCCAACGATTTTATCTTCCATGTGAAGTGCTCTTAAAATACCGACTTGAGAAGTAGACATAGCAACAATACGATTGATATATGGCGAGATAACATTATTTTCCTCTAAATCATCTTCATTGAGGAGATAACTACTGATGATCTCTTGGGTTAGTGGGTCAACAATATTGATTTTAGTATCATTCTGTCTATAAATAATCTGGAATCCTTTAGCATACTCATTTTTAATTGTGTCTGAATGCAAACGATTATTTTGTTCGTTGTCTTGAAGTTGATCTGGTTTGCAAGAAAATACGCTAAACATCAAAATAAACAATAGAAGAACTCGAGTTCCTATTTTTATCCAACTACAATATTTTTCATAATTATTCATCAAACAATGCTTAAATGAACAAAAATATAAAAAAAGATGATTCATTTAAAGAATTCTTTTTTACATTAGAGCCATATTAAACTTTTAAAACTTATAATTATGAAACAAATTTTACAAAAAATCTCAATCTTATCTATTTCAATATTGGTTTCTATTGGAGCCGCAAAAGCACAAACAACAATTTTTTTACAAGATGGTGCAAACGATGAATTCGTTAATTCACAATGGGATTTTGGAGCCTGCGGATTTTGTATGGTTAATACCGACAAAGTATCGATTCAAGGTGGAGAAGCAGGAACACTAACCATTAACAATTCAAATAAATACAAGAACATTTCTATTGAACTTCGTTTTGACCATCCTACAAATAATGCAACATTTACATTTGATTTAACCATAGAAAATGCAGTCGGTTCTGCCCAAACTGAATATAATATTTATGGTGATGCTACAACAGGGAACCAATATGCTTTCGCCATTAAAGATTTTAATAATCCTACAGGGTTTGAGCTTAAAAAAATGACGTTCTCTAATCCTTCCAAAAACTTAAATATTACTTATATAAAAATAACGGGAGAGCAAACAGTTTCTATTGACAATGAAGAATTGGATGCGTTTGATGTAAAAGTCGGTACTGATTATTTAACAATTGACTCAAAAACAAATGGAACACTTAATATATATAATTCTTTAGGACAGATTGAAGGCACTTATTCTATTACTGCTGGAGAAAACATTATCCCTAATACAACCCAAGGATTATTGTTCTTGTCTTTGACCAATTCAGAGAATGAGATGATAACAAGAAAGAAAATTATGAGATAATTGGCTGTCTTACAGCATGGTAATTTAAGTAACCTAAAATTGCAAAGGGATGTTTCGGCATCCCTTTTTTTGGCTTCATGCGAGGAGTTATTCGGATTTATGAAACTTTCAGGAAACATTGGGTGTAAAATTAAAAACAGATTCCTCCACGTGACCACGCACGCTTGTGTCATCCCGATAACAGCAAGGCTGTTGAGAAATCAAAAATAATCTCATGAATAATGTGGGTTATTCCAATTATCTCATTAAATTTGCTCCATGTTTTAGTCGTTACGTGAAAATCGTAACATAAGGAATCTTGTGAGAATCAAGAACTGTATCTGCAGCTGTAAGCTTCTAAGGTTCTTTTCGCAAAGTCACTGTGCCGAGCTCTTCGGAATGGGAAGACAGAAAAGAAAAAAGGAAGTAAGTCAGAAGACTTGTCTAAAATACGTTTAAGGAGACTTCAGATTAAAGTTGGACTTATTACATGCTGTTCAAAATACACTTTCACAGTATGGGTATTTCTTTTCTTTTGGGTAATTCACCCAATTTGATGTCTTCATTTTATTAATTGTTTAATTCATTAAAAATTTTAAAAATGAAGAAATTTTATTGTCTGGCAGGTGCACTACTTGCTCTTTCGAGTCTTAAGGCTCAAACCACCGTTGATTTCGAAGACTTAACACTTCCAAAAGTAGATACTTTCTACAATGGAAATGACATGGTAGGAACATTCCAATCTGCAGGAGTAACTTTCAACACTAGTTATAACGCCACCTATGATTTTTGGTCCGGGGGATTTGCCTATTCAAATATGAGGGACGATTCCACAGCTGGCTTTGCTAATATCTTTAGCGCTTATCCTGCAAGTGGAGCAAATGGATCTGAGATTTATGCTTTAAATACAGAAGGTGACACCCTGTTTTTTCCTACAGCATCTGATTTAATGCACATTGAAATCACGAACACAACTTATGCCTATCTATCCATGAAAAACGGTGATGCATTTGGTAAAAAGTTCGGATCACCTAATGATGCCAATGGTGACCCCGACGGAACTCAAGGGAAGGATTATTTTTACTTTACTGTTTATGGGCATGATATTGCAGGCGACATTGTCGATTCATTAGATATAGATTTGGCCGACTTTACTTCTTCTGATCCCAATAACCATTATATTTTGGAAGACTGGAAAGAAGTAGATCTTTCTACTTTCAAAAATATTTATTATCTAACTTTTCGTTACTCTTCCTCCGATGTTGGAGATTATGGAATCAATACCCCAAAATTTTTTGCTTTGGATAACCTAGTGTATAAGGAAAGTACTTCAGAAACTGTGAAAGAAGAAATTGCTCAATTCAATCTGTTTCCAAACCCAGCGATAAATAAATTAACGATTAATGGAGAAAAAGGAATTTATGCAATTTATAACCTCAATGGAGAAGAAGAGTTGAGATTTGAGAATAAAGGTTTTACTCAACTCAATGTTTCGATGTTACAATCGGGATTGTATTTTGTTAAAAACCTTTATCATGCAGCAAAAGCAAAAAAGTTAATTATACAATAAATTAGTTGTAGAAAGTGGGCGCAGATTTTATCGATACAAAGAACAATTATAAAACAAGGTGGGTTTTCCTTGTAGGGATTGTTCTATTTGCTCCCACTTTCTTATTTTCACAAAAAGACACCACCACATTTAATGAGGTTACAATTAAAGGAAGGCACGTTAAAGCGGATCAA
Organism: uncultured Fluviicola sp.; assembly: GCA_964585545.1. GTDB lineage: Bacteria > Bacteroidota > Bacteroidia > Flavobacteriales_D > Crocinitomicaceae > Brumimicrobium. The sequence goes on along the minus strand of CAZPDT010000021.1, from coordinate 32,865 downwards.
CACACCACTTTATCATCTGCTCAAATTGAACAATTATCACCTTATGACTTGGGCAGCTTATTGCAATACATCAACGGTATAACCATCCGTAATTATGGTGGGATTGGAGGCATGAAAACTATATCAAACCGTGGATTAGGGGGAGAACACACACGACTTGTAATCAACGGATTCCCTGTCAATAACCCACAGACAGGTCAAATCAACTTAGCAAATATACACCCCAACAACCTTCAGGAAGTGAAGGCAAGCCATTTCAATCACGGAGAACAACTCCTCCCATCTTCAGCATTAATTATGGGCAATACTGTTCAATTGAAATCATTTAATCAACAATTCTCTCCCCATTTGCTTTCAGTTAGAAGCAGTATTACGATAGGAAGTTTTGGACAAAAAGAAGGTGATCTATTAATCAAAAAAGGAGGGAAAAAAAACTTTATAAGTCTAGAAGGTGGAGCAAGAACCTATAAAGGAAACTATCCATACCATCTCAAATTCAGTACGCATCCAAAAAAATATTACCGGAAAAACAATGCTCTAAATGAATACCATATAGCTGCTGGAACAGGTTTTAAATGGAGGAAGAACAACGCCCATCATGTCATTAAATTTTCTGCACGTACACATTCAATTCAACAAGAGCTGCCTGGTGCTGTCATCCTTTACAATGAAATGACGAAAACGACATTAAGAACCCAAAATTTAAATGGGGGATTAAATTATCACCTTGTGTTTAAAAATACAGCCCTTCGTGTATTTGCTCAATACACCCATCATTTTCTTCACTACCACGACCCCAATTATTTTAATCTAGAAGGTTATTTAGACAATCAATACACAACCAACTCACTCCTTAGTGGTTTCCATTTGCGTACAAGATGGAAGGATTTTTCTTTTCATGTTGCCAATGATTTCGGATATGACAATTTAGAAAGCAATCGAAACTTGGGTCATCCTTTACGCTATACAAATACTTCTTTGTTAAAAGTAAAATACAATTCAAAATATTTTACTGTTGATGCCAGTTTATTTGGTCAATTGTTTATTGACGAAAATCCGACAGATATGCATCGGAAAGAAGATTATAAGCTGCATCCCCACTTTTCAATTTTCACATCCGACCAATTGTTTAAAAATTGGCAATTATTTGCCTGGTATAAACCATCTTCTCGAGCACCGTCCTTTAATGAATTATACTTTTCTCAAGTAGGCAATAATGATTTAACCTTAGAGGAATCTTCTCAAATCGATGTCGGATTTAAATACATCAAATCCATTAACACCTTCACATTGCAAATACAGGGAAATATTTTCAAAAATAGGGTGAAGAATAAAATAATTGCGCTCCCCACCAAAAACCTTTTTATTTGGTCTATCCAAAACTTAGGAGAAGTTGATGTTTTTGGTGGTGATCTTCACGTGATTGGTTCCTATAAAATATTTCCTGATTGGAGGATTCAACTTCAAGTGGGAGCAAGTTATCAAAAGTCAATTGATATAAGCAATCCCAATTCACCCACTTATAAAAACCAGATTGCTTATACACCTGCTTTTACTGGAAATGCGACAATTGGTGCTTTCTATAAAACCATTGGAATCCATATTTCAAGTCTTTACATCGGAGAACGGTACAGTTTAAATGAAAATATTCCCAGTAATCAAATGGTACCTTACTTCATTCTCAATCTATCAGCAAGTTATGCTTTAAAAATAAAAACCAAACATACTTTAAATTTGCATTTAGGCATTAAAAACATAGGAGATGCATCCTATAGTTTTATCCGTTATTATGTGATGCCCGAACGAAATTATTATTTAAAATTATCTTATGAATTCAATTAAATATTTACCCATTTTGCTCCTTTTCCTTTTCTTTGTTTCCTGTAAAAAAGAGAATCAAGACCCGCTCTTAGAAAAAGGAAAAGTTTATACTAATGGAATATTGGTACTCAATGAAGGATTATTTCAACAGAACAACAGCAGTTTATCATGGCTAGATTTCGAAACAAATGAGGTAACCAAAAATATTTTTCTGGCTATTAATGAACGTCCATTAGGTGATACAGGAAATGATATGATGTCCTATGGAGGTAAAATTTATATTGTTGTAACAGGTTCCAGCACAATAGAAGTAATTGATAAAAAAACATTGGTTAGTTTAAAACAAATTCAATTCAATTACAATAATAAAGCTCAGCAACCCCGACAAATTACATCCTCAGAAGGCAAGGTTTATGTCTCTAGTTTTGATGGATATGTTTCCGCCATTGACACAACCTCGTTGAAAGTGACAAAACGAGTAAAGGTGGGACGCAACCCCGAAGGCATCTATGTTACTGACCAATCTTTGTTTGTGGCCAATTCAGGAGGACTTAATGCTAACCATCCCGATTCTACTGTATTTGAAATCAACTTAAATACATTCCAAATAGTAGATACATTTATTGTAGGCAAAAATCCAGGGGACATTATTGGAGACGACCACAACAATTTATATATCGTAAAAAGGGGAAACTACAGTAATGATTTAACTGAATTAATACGGATAAATACTGTCGATCGTTCTGTTGTAAACCTTGGAATTTCAACCACTACCTTTGCTAAGAGAGGTGATATTCTTTATCTAAGCGATTATGATTTTAATTCAGGAATTTCCAAAGTCGCCCTCTTTAATTGCTCAAGTCAAAGTATCATTAATTCGAATTTTATAAACAATCAAGCCATCACAACATTATATGGAGTTGTCCCCTATCAATCGGACCAATTAATTTGTATTGACGCAATGCAGTTTACAAACAGTGGCTACTTACGTTTTTTTAGTGGAACCGGCCAACTCATAAAAAGCTATAATGTAGGCTTAAATCCCAGTTCAATAATTATTAAATAAATTCCATCCATGTATAAATTACTTTTACTCCCAATTATCAGCTTCACTTCATTTACATTTTGCCAAACGTACGCCCCTGCAGCAGAAGAAAATGGTTCAACAGCGATAGCCTACGACAGTCCAAACATTATAGCTTGGGCAACCAGTGTTGAAGTTACACGAGGTTACATCAATATTGAAGATACTACAGTAACTTATCAAGGCAATAACAAAGCAAGTTTTGGAGTCATTGAAGACGCTATAGGTCCTGCAAGTAATATCTCAACAGCATCAATATCTCTAGGAGATAGTGGTATTGCCATTCTCACATTTAATCGTCCAATCACCAATGGTGCTGGATTTGATTTTGCTGTTTTTGAAAATGGAGTAACTGATAATTTCCTTGAGTTAGCACATGTTGAAGTCAGTTCAGATGGTGTTCATTATGTTCGCTTTCCTTCTCATTCTTTAACACAAACGCAGTCACCCGTGGGAAGCTTTGGGTCGATCGACCCAACAAGTATATACAATCTCGCAGGAAAATATAAGGTAGGATATGGAACCCCCTTTGATCTGGAAGAATTAAAAGACAGTTCTAATCTAGATGTAGAAAAAATTACCCACATCAAACTTATAGATGTTGTTGGATCACTCGGAGCAAATGGAACAATAGACAGTTATGGAAATAAAATCAATGATCCCTTCCCTACTCCATTTCATTCGGGCGGGTTCGATTTAAGCGGAGTTGGTGTAATCAATGAATACAATAACCTTGGCATACAGACTGAAAACCTAAACTTTTCCATATATCCAAACCCGAGTAACGGAATTGTACATGTCTCATTCAACAGCATGCAAATCAACAAGTTAATTGTAATGGATGCTGCTGGCACAAAAGTCAGAATATATACAGGTACAGATTTACAGAAAACACTTCAAATCCAACTTGTTCCAGGAGTATATTTTATACAAGCAAAAACAAAGCAAGGACTTTCTCATCGAAAAATAATTGTTCAATAAATTAGAGGTATAAAAAGGTAACCCAATAAAATCATTACTTTTATGCTCATAATGTAACATTTAATAAGAAATTACGTTATTGAAAGATACGATTTATAAACGTTTTATATTGATTTAAGAAGATGGCTAAAATCTTTACAACTACACTATTTCTTTTGGGTCTATCAATAATTTCATTTTCTCAAGTTGATGATCCATCTTGTCAACCTCCCAAGAAAAAAACACAAAAATTAATCGACAAAGCAAAAGACGAAGCAAATTTTAGAGATGCTGTCCAACTTTTTAGGGAAGCAATAGACAATGAGCCAGACAATGCCACCCCTTATTTTGAATTTGCAAGTAATGCCTATCAAAGAGGCATGCAATTGTACAACAACAATCCCGATCCTCGATTGGGCGACAGTTACATGAAAAAAGCTGAAGGACTGTTTCAAAAAACCCTTGAACGGTGCTCCGATTTTCATTCTGACTGTTATTATTACTTGGGTGTCATCAATTACAGCTTTGGCAATGAGAAACAGGCGATGCGCTATTTTAAGGCGTTTGAAAAATTTGACAGTCCCGATGTTGATCGCTATTCAGAAGACCACACCAAAAGACTTAGTGATGTAGCAGAAGTACTTACAAAATATGAAGAGGAGCAATCATTTCTTGACAATCCAGTACCCTACTCTCCCCAAAAAGTCAAAAACGTTAGTTCAGATAAAGATGAGTATTTCCCTATGCTTTCCCCCGATAATGAGCTTTTATTTTATACACGAAGATTGGATAGGGCATCAAAAGGAGATATTGTATCCAATATAAGGGAAGAGTTTACTTACTCGAGAAGGAAAAACAGCCATAGTTTATTTGATAGTGGACGTCCGCTCCCTCCCCCTTTTAATGACGGCACTTTTGACAGTTATGGAGCTTCAACTTTATCTGTAGACAACAAAGAAATGATAATTTGTGCTTGTAAAGATGAGAAAGTACAAGGTCAAATCTATCGCAACTGTGATTTGTACATCACACATTATGAAAGAACAGGCGAAGGTGGTAATGATTATATATGGACACCTTTAGAAAATCTTGGAGAAGGCATCAATACCAATACCGGTTGGGAAGGACAACCTTCATTGTCGGCTGATGGTAATACCTTGTATTTTACTGCTAATCGGCCCACTACACAAAATGATGACATATTTATTTCAGAGCGACTTCCTGATGGTTCATGGGGACCAGCAAAACCTTTTGATATCGTCAATACACCAGGAAAAGACAAAAGTCCATTTATTCATCAAGACAGCGAGACCTTTTATTTTGTCTCAAGCGTTTCGCAAAACAGAAAAGGCTTGGGAGGAACAGATATTTTTTACATGCGAAAAGATGATAATGGCAATTGGACAAAGCCCAAAAACATAGGTTATCCCATTAATACAATGGATGATGAAATTGGTGTCTTTGTCTCTATGGATGGCGAAAAGGCCTATTTCTCCTCACGACAAAGAGGAAATTGGGATATTTATTCCTTTGATTTATACCAAAAGGCAAGACCCAAAAAAGTAGCCATCATAAAAGGAAAGATAGCCGCAAAAGACATCGCCTCACTTGAAGACATTAAATTAGAAATATCGTATGCCAATTCAGATAAGGTTGAAGAGGTTCGAGTGAATGGAAATGATGGAGAATATGCTGCTATTGTTCATACAGAGGAACCACAAGACATTATGGTCAATGTAAAAGAGGAAGGATTTGCATTCGACTCAAAAATCATTACCAAGGAAGAACTGACCCAATCAACAGATGGAAAAGTAGGCGCTAAAAACATGGAAATGAAGCAAATAAAACTTGGCGAACCCTATACGATTAATGATATTTTATTTGGAACAGCCTCTGATGAGCTCTCAAAACGCTCTCAATTCATTCTCAAACAATTTGGTCGTTTTCTTAAAGAAAACCAAAATATTTCTGTCTTAATACAAGGACATACTGACAATGTTGGCGATCCAGACAAAAATCTCGATCTTTCTAAACGAAGAGCCGAGAGTGTTAAAAACTTTCTTATTCAAATAGGCATAAATAAGAAAAGGCTTGAGGCACAAGGGTATGGAGATACAGAGCCAAAAGTTCCAAACAATAGTCCCGAAAACAGACAAAAAAACAGACGAACAGATTTTGTGATACAAAAAATGTAATTTTTTCACTTGGTTTGTTTTGTTCCCTGATGTATCAAATACCTTCTACAGTTTTTAACCCAAAACAAGCTGTATTTCCTTTGTTCTTTTTATTAGTTTTGCGTCAAATTCCATTTTAAATGCGTTCAAAATTACCATTCCATTTATTGAGTTGGGTAACATTGCTTGTTTTTCCAGCAATTGGACTCTTTTTATTGTGGTTTTTTGAAGATAGAAGTTTTACATCTTTATGGTCTATATTTGAAATTGACCAGCTGTTAAACCCAATCAATCTAATTGGTCTGGAACTCGGGTTGCTTTATGGTGCAATCGTTCTAATTGTTTCCCAATTGCCTATCTTTGATGCTCTAACCGATCCTCAAACCCGTTTACTTAAAAAATTAAACTTGAACTGGGCAGATATCATTTTTGTCTCTTTTTGTGCTGGCTTTGGGGAAGAAATTTTATTTCGAGCATCATTGCAAACATGGTTTGGTCCATGGCTCACTACATTTATATTTATTGCCGTTCATGGTTATTTTAGCATAAAATCTGCAAAGAAAAACTTAATCGGTATTCTATTGATTCCTTTCATCCTCATTATCTCTTTTGCCTACGAAACCTTTGGTCTTTGGTTCTGTGTGGCCGCCCATTTTTCCTATGATTTACTTATGTTTATTGGGGTGTTAGTGGAATCTAATGAGCGGACTTAAGCTGACCTTTGAACGCAGCTCTAAACTTCTCTACCTTTGGTCGCACAACATACGTGCAATAGCTCACTTCTGGATTATTAATGTAAAAATTTCTATGATCATCTTCTGCCTTATAAAAAGTTGTCAAAGGTTTTATTTCAGTAACAATTGGATCTTTATAAATCCCTGATTGGTCTAATTTCTTTTTGTATTCTTGAGCAAGTTCCATTTGATCTTGTGTATGACAAAATATTACTGATTTATATTGCTCCCCATTATCATTCCCTTGCCTATTTAATGTTGTTGGGTCATGTGTAAACCAAAAAACCTCCAATAATTGCTTAAAATCAACTATTTCTTCGTCAAATTCAACTCTAATAACTTCTACATGTCCCGTTACCCCTAGGCAAACTTCTTTATAGCTTGGATTCTTAGTATGGCCTCCTGCATAACCCGGATATACATCTATTACACCTTTCAATTGGTCGAAAATAGGTTCAACACACCAGAAGCATCCTGCTCCAAAAGTTACTTGCTGCTTTCTCACCTTGTATAATTTAAAGAGTTCACAATTCACAAAATTAAATCAAAAATAAAGGATTAACAATGAAAATAGAAATATTTTTTATCCTGCATAATTATGGTAATTTGGGGCATTCAGAATACATAATGAATTCTAAAAGGAAAAATATATTTGTTAGAAATGATAAATCCTAAAACCATCATTCTACTCTTTCTACTTGTCTGTTTTTCCTTCTTATAAAATAAATCAAAACAAGCAAACCAAACATCCCTAGTAGGGTTATTATCAACCATTTATTAAAAACAGACTGGTATTTTCCAATTTGACTACGGAGTATCCCTTCCCGCTCTTCTCCTAAGTTTTTAACTTCTTCAAGCGATTGATTATAGCTAATGCCTAAAGCATTTAAAACATCTTCATGTTGTTGTTTATTGACTTTATCTTGTAAATTAATAACTTTTTTTAGTGTTTCAATCTCTCTGTCTTTATTGCCTAGGTAGTTATAAACTGTACTTAATTGAGATAAAGCATCGATTTGCAACCTTAGATTCATTGTAGATTCTGCGACACTAGCAGATTTTTGATAGTTCACAATAGCCGAATCATTCTTGTCTATACCAGAATAAAAATCACCGAGGTTGTAATACCCTTCCGCTATAGAATATTTATCTCGATCTTGTAATCTATAGGTCAAAGCCAATCGGAAATACTGCTCTGAACGATTAATATTGTTGGATAAGTACTCTACTATTCCTAAATTCGTATAACCATTAGCTACGGTTTTCATGTTCCCCACCATTAACCCATATTCCATACTGTTGTTAAAATCATTTATTGCGTTTTCATAATCCTCCTGATTTAAATGTAGCTCGCCCAATATACCGTATGCAGTAGCGAGCAATCTCAGATTTCCATTATTGTCTTTTTGAAATTGAATATATTTTCTAATTTCCTGCTCTGCCAAATCAAACTTTCCTTGTTGTACGTAAATTTTGGATAAATTGGGCACGGAAAGCATCTTATATTTCTTACTCCCTGATTGTTCTGCATAATCAAGTGACTTGTTATAAAGAAGCTCTGCTTTTGTTAAATTCCCTTCAAGAAAAGCGGTATTTCCCCTTTGATTATATAAATCGGAAGTCAACGTATCATTACCAATACTTATATAATAATTAAGTGCTTTATCTAATTTACTTTCTGCTTCTTTAAGAAGTGATTTAGTTTGTAGATAGTACCCCATCCCATAGTTTGACATTGCTAAAGCATCATTTCGGTGTTGTTTAATTCCAATTTGTTGAAGGTCTTCAATGTATGGTAAAAGACTATCTTTATTTATTTTTGTTTGAAAATAGTGAAACAGGATAATTTTATTATCTACTGATGCTGATTCATATTCTTTAAGTTGTTTTTCAACAATATCTTGGGCGCATAAATGTGCTCCAAATAAAAATATAAATAAAATGATAGAGGTTGTAATTCTCATTATTTAAAGACCTTTATGATTGAATGCTTTTTAACAAATATATACAAATTTATTTTTAATTTATATGTATAAAGGAGGTAATTATCATTTGCAAATGGATGATTCAATTTATAGCTCCACATCTATTCCATTTAAAAAAGTTTTTCAACCCATTATTTAAAACATAAAATTAAACCCGTTGTGCATTTAGAAAAATAGAAAAGAAAGTAAAAAAGTTCTCCATTTTATCGGATAAAATCCGTATATTTATATGGTAATCAAGCAACTAAATATAATGAACAACTTTATTCAAAATTATGAAATTATTCTAGAGAACATTAAAAAACACGACTTTAATTTCGACTTTATCCAAATTAGAAAACCAAAACTTAGCAATTTTGAACTAATTGCTATGAATCTAACAGCTGAATTTATGGGTATAAATTCTGAATGTCAATTATTTAGAGATATATCAAACACATATTTAGCATCAAAAATTGAGCGTAGTGTTTACAATCGTAGAAAGCGGGGTCTCTTTCCTTATATTGAAAAATTAAGACAAAAAATTGCAGCTGCTTTTAATGAGTATGAGGATACTTTCATAATTGATTCAATGCCTTTAGAGGTTTGTAAAATTGCAAGATCATCTCAAAGTAAAATATGTAAAGAGGTTGATTATGCTATACCAAATAAAGGCTTTTGTGCATCTCATCAAATGTATTATTATGGCTATAAATTACACGGAATTTGTTCTTTAAATGGTGTGTTTCAAAGCATAGATATTACCCCGGCATCTGTGCATGATATTCACTTGGTAAAAGATGTGAAATGGAACTATTCAGATTGCACATTTTTAGGTGATATGGGGTATTTATCAGCTGATTATCAACTTGATTTATTTGACTCATCTCAGAAAAATTAGAAACTCCAATGCGAAAAAATCAACTCAATTATTGTAAGCAACCTTATGTCTTTCGCAAAAATAGAAAACGGATAGAAACTCTATTTTCTCAACTTTGTGATCAATTTAGAATTAGACAAAATTTCGATAAAACTTTTAAAGGTTTTAAAACAAGAATACTATCAAAAATAACAGCTGTAACCGTAATTCAATATCTGAATAAGTTTGTTTTTAATCGTCCAATTAATAATTTAAACGTAAATTTGTCCTAAATGCACAACGGGTTTAATAGTTAATTTCGTATGTGAATAATTCATTTTCAATGATTTCAATTGTATCAGTGAAATAGTTAGTATTTCCACTACGAGTTACCCACCATTCTACCAGCCATTTACCTGCAGGCACTTTTTCATTACTAAATTCATTAGAATAACACCCTTGTTTCTCGGAGAACCAGAATGCCGTATAATTCTTATCATACAATAATTGCATATTCATATCAAATAAGTCATTTGGGCCTTGGCAATTTACGTTATTTATTTTTAATGTTCTATAACCACACTCCGCAAACTTAAAATCACAATTAATATTATCTCCTCCGCTAAAATAAAAATGATTTTCATTGTAATAACAAGTATTATCTGGTCTTTCGATACTTACTTCGTGCGACCAGTTCTTAGAAAACCGCTTGGTAATAACAGCCTCTCCATTCTCATTTAATGTACCCGAAGCTACCGTTTTATAATGGCTCTCAAATACCCCTGTTTTGGAGCGGACAATTGCATATTTTAGTCCGGGATAAGGTTTCCCTGTTACCGCATTTCTGGCTGTGATATGTACGATGCTTTTCTTTTTACAAGCAATAACTAATAAACTCAGCAAAATAAAGACTAATATTCTTTTCATAATATGATTATTTTTTTGGTTTGTACGGTCTGATGATTCGCCCATTTTAAAATATAAGTACCTTTTGCAAGATGCAGGTTGTATTGCTTACGATTTACTTCTCCTTTCTTTACCACTTGTCCTTCTAAATTCGTAATTTGGTAGTGTCCATTATCGTTTGGAAAAGCTATAGACACATAACCATTAGAAGGGTTAGGATAAATTTTTATTTTATTATTTTGAGCATTCGATGGGTCTTTTCTTCCTGTATTATTAGAGTCGATATTACTAGAGGGAATTAAACTTTTGTTTTCAGGAGGATATAACGGGCGAACGGGTCCACTACATCGATCACAACGGATAAACGCATGATAGGCGCTTCCTGCCTTGGCGTGAAACCCGGGATTTAGCGTAATGGAATTACACGCATACATGGTTATGTTCGCCGTATTTTCTATGTTGTACGGCCCTGGATCAGTTTTGGGTGTAACGTCTTTTCCTACAACGATTTTATCTTCTGATTTGTACCATGCCGTATAAACGAAATAGTGGTCATTCACCGCATGATTAATGCCCATATCCTTGTTTTGAAAGTAAACCGTTTTGGCTTCCGCCTCGTTGAGGATAAAATTGCGGAGATAAACTAAATTCTCTTCATTTAACCCATTTTTATCCACCGATTTCTGCATTTTAATGTGTTCGTAGGTTTGGTTATCACTAAATACCGCTTCAAAAGGAGTGATGTTAAAATGATCGTTTGGGTGTCCAAGATTAGGGTAACCAAAAAAGTTTGAAGGAGAAGTTGTGTTAAAACTATTTAACATCAACCCTTCATTTTTTAAATTATAATAGAGGTTATTGTTTTTCCAGATATTGGGGTTAATGGCAAGGGCAGAGACCATCGGCATGAAAGATACATGGCTGTCGTAATATTTTTGTCCAGGTGTAAACCCTGAAAATAAAACCGATGAGCGAAGAATCCCCGTTGAACCAATAGCTCCGTCATAAAAAATATCTTTATATCCTCCTTGTGCCATATCCCATTCATAAGCCCACTTGGTTTTATAATAGCGTTTTCGCCACACTGGAAAAAGCCACCTGCCAACATTTTATCTTTTCTCTCAAAAACCAACGCATTAGAGCTATATTTTGAGGCAAAAATCTTCCTGTCAATTATCTTCGGGCCGAAAATACTGGGAATAAAAGCACTTTGTTTGAATAGCTTCATCCCCGGATTCAGCCCATACTGACTTGCATAATCTTCCTCGTTATTTCCCGTAGAAACAGCTACATTTCTTGTGTAAAGTGGAAAAGTTTTCCGTAAATCGTTCATAGGGGTGTATGGGGTGTTAAAATTATTATTTTTATTCAATAGTTTATATTCAAATGATAATGTTCATCTTTAGCAAGAAAGAAAGTGGTATCATAAACAGTTGATACACCCGCTTTAGTTACTTTCCATTCATATTTATAGTTACCCTCTGGTAAAGAAAAGTAATCCCCATCAAATTGAAAACAGCCTGATCTATTTACTCCATTAGAAATATCATTATTTATTAACCAAGTTCGTTGGTAAAATATTTCATCTCCATTTTGACAATTCACATTATGAATGCTCAACTTCAAATACCCGCACTCCGCATATTCAAAATCAGCTTCCACATTTTCTCCTCCACTAAAATAATAATGTAATTCATTTGCATAACAGTAATTATCAGGCCTTTCCAAGGTAATGGAGTGCGACCAGTTTTTAGAAAAACGTTTGGTAATATACGCTTCTCCATCTTCGTTTAAAGAACCTGAAGCTACCGTTTTATAATGGCTCTCAAACATTCCTGTTCGCGAACGAACAATGCTGTATTTAAGTCCGGGATAGGGCTTGCCTGTTACCGTATTTCTGGCTCTAATGTGCACTGTACTTTTCTTTTTGAAAGCAAACAAAAAAGGCGGGATTATAATTAACACGATATACTTTTTCATAATATGATTATTTTTTTGGTTTGTATTTCATTCCCACCGCTCCATTTGAGAATGTAAATACCTTTAGAAAGTGTGGTTTGTATCTTGGTGTTGTTTACCTTTCCTCTTTTCAATAATTAATATCATACGTTTTATATTCTCCGGCATTTAAATAAAGTGTATCATAATAGGTAGTAGTAACGTTGTTACGCGTTACCTCCCATTTGTAGTACTGCTCTCCCATTGGAATATCGGAATATCCATTTGACTCCCATAAAGCACACCCATCATGTTCCCAAGGTTGACTATAGTTGAAGCTGCCTACCTGATTCCCTTGATATAAAATTATTTTATCATTTGCTCCTTGACAGTTAACATTCTCAATTTTCAACTTCATATACGCACACTCCGCAAACTTAAAATCACAATCAATATTTTCCCCTCCACTAAAATAAAAACTATTATTATTGCTATAACATGTATTGTCAGGGCTACCTATACTTACTTCATGCGACCAGTTTTTGGAAAACCGCTTGGTAATTACTGCCTCCCCATTTTCATCTAAAACACCTGAAGCGACAGTTTTATAATGGTTTTCAAAACTCCCCGATACAGAACGTTCAATGTTGTATGATAAGCCAGCATAAGGTTCCCCTGTTACTGCATTTCTGGCTGTGATATGCACGGTGCTTTTTTTCTTGCAAGCAACAATTAATAAACTAAGCAAAATAAATACTAATATTCTTTTCATAAGGCAATCCTATTTTTAGTATAAATTCTAAATCTTTTCCACTAATAATTTAAATCATACGTTTTATACTCACCAGCTTCCAAATGTACTGTGTCATAATGTGAAACCGTAATATTATTACGTGTCACTTTTACCTGATATATACGGTATCCCTCAGTAACTGACATATAATATGGTAAACTATAGTTATAACATCCGTATCTTTCTGTGGACCACCCTTCCCAATCATTATAAGGATATCGTGATCTAAATTGCATTAAATCATTAGTGTCTTGGCAATTTACATTATTGATATTTATTTTCAAATGTGCACACTCCGCAAATTCAAAATTAGCCTCTACGTTTTCTCCTCCACTAAAGTAATAATCATCTTTTTTACTGTAACAAGTATTTTCAGGATGTTCTAAACTTAAATCATGCGACCAGTTTTTGGAAAACCGCTTGGTAATTACTGCCTCCCCATTTTCATCTAAAACACCTGAAGCGACAGTTTTATAATGGTTTTCAAAACTCCCCGATACAGAACGTTCAATGTTGTAGGCTAAGCCAGCATAAGGTTTTCCTGTTACTGCATTTCTGGCTGTAATGTGCACGGTGCTTTTCTTCTTGCAAGCAAATAAAAAAAGCGGGATTATAATTAACACAATGTACTTTTTCATAATATGATTATTTTTTTGGTTTGAATTCCTTTATTGTTTATCCATTTAATAATATAAGTCCCTTTTGAAAGTTGGAAGATATAGTTTCTATCTTTGATAACATCCCCCTCTTTTATGATTTCACCTTGTATATTAGAAAGTTGGTACTGGCCTTGATTTTTTGGAAATAGAACATTTATAGTTTCATTTGAAGGATTAGGGTAGACACGTAACTCTTGGTTTTCATTAATTGTGGAAGCATTCTTTAAACTTTCTATGGCTGTATCGTTTCTAGGAGGTATGGAATTATTTTCAGGAGGATATAATGGACGTACTGGTCCACGACAATCATCACACTTAATAAATGCATGAAATTTGCTCCCTGCCTTGGTATGAAAATCGGGTTTAATCGTGATTGAGTTGCAAGCGTACATCGTAATATTTGCCGTGTTTTCAATGTTATAGGGCCCTGGATCTGTTTTTGGGGTAACAGAGTTTCCTATTATTATTTCGTCTTCCGCCTTGTACCATGCGGTGTAGATGAAATTGTTATCATTCGGCGCATGGTTGATGCCCATATCCTTGTTTTGGAAATAAACGGTTTTGGCTTCTACTTCATTGAGGATGAAATCTCGAAGATGAACCAAAGCTTTGTTTTTAGTAACATGATTTCCTGCAGATTTCTGCATTTTAATGTGTTCGTAGGTTTGGTCATCACTAAATACCGCTTCAAAAGGCGTGATATTAAAATGATTGCCGGGATGGGCAAGGTTGGGGTAACCAAAAAAGTTTGATTTATCATTTCCTTGAACAGCTCCAAACTTATTATACATCAATCCTTTATCCTTTAAATTATAATACAAGCTATTATCCCCCGTTATATCTGATTCCCATATACTTGGATTAATCGCTAAAGCAGAAACCATAGGTAAAAAGGACATGTGACCATTTTTATAGTGTTTATGTCCAGGAGTAAACCCTGAGAACAAGACTGATGAGCGGAGAATGGAGACAGGACTTGTTCCAAACCCATCATAAAACTCATCTTTATATCCTCCTTGCGCCATATCCCATTCGTAGGCCATTTTGGTTTTATAAATGCGTCTTCGCCATAAAGGAATGAATCCGCCTGCTAATAAGTAATCTTTCCTGGAAAACACCTTGGCATTTGTAGCGTATTTTGAAGAATAGATTTTTCTACTAATGATTTTCGGTCCAAATATACTAGGAATAAGAGCCTCTTGAGAGAATAATTTTACCCCGGGGCTGAGACCAAATTCATCCTCATAATCTTTAGAATTATTTCCAGTAGATACTGCCACATTTCTCGTAAAAGTAGGAAAACTTCTGCGTAAATCATTCAAAGGAGTATACAGATGATTGAAGGAGTTTTCAAGATTATCAACAAAATCTTGACGAATCACATCAGGAGCAGGATTGATAATTCTATCTATACCATTTTCTTCAATATAACTTCCTGCAATATGGCTTATTAACATAGATCTTGACGCATCATCTTTTAGAGTAGCATAGATTATAGCAGCTAGGATGTTTCCAGAGGCATTAAAATCATAGTATACTGCTTGAGCAAACATCGGTACATTTGCCCCCCAATGCGGAGAATCAAAAGGAATATATAAACGACAATGATGTGCCGGTCCATTCCCATCCATGTGTTCTTTTTCCATCTTCTTTAGGGCATAACGTAATTGTTGTCCTCCTGCACTATATCCAATGACAATATTTTCCCACGATTCGTTGGGGTAGTTTTGTCTTTTTACCTGATTGATATATTTAATAAACTTAGCAATCTCATTCCCAGCATTGGCTAATTTTTTGTTACCAGGAACTTCTTTAATAAATATAACATCATAACCCATATCCGAAAGATAGGACATTACTGATTTATAATCAAACTGATCCCAATATTTTTCAAAACTTACAGCGGGTAAAAAGGTTTGAATTAAAGGTACATAAGGAGGGACTATAATTACTGGTCGACGTATCTTTTTGTGATTACCGCAACCATAACGTACAGCCCAACTTATTAAAGGATTATCATCGCTTGGTGTATTGCCAGGAAAAGTAATATGCTCTATATCAAATCGATGTCTAGCCCTAGCATTTGATTGGTATTTATAGGTTTCCGAAGTAAGGTAAAAAGACAAGGTGTCTCGGTGTTTTCTATTGTTTAAAATATAGGTAACTGCTGCTTTTCCAATTTTCCAATCTTTATCAATAGGATATGTTAGGGATCTATTCCGTTCTCCAAAAGGTTGGAATCCGTTTCCTAAATCTAATTCAATAGCAGATATCTTAATATTGGGGCTGGTAGATATAAATTCAGGATCATATACAATTGTACCGTTATGATAGCCGTGTTTCCCATAAAGTTCCAATAAGGCAGCTTCCTTTAAAACGGTTTTATGATAAAGATTCTCTTCCTTAATATTTGGGTTTAACTTTAATTGACTCCTTTGATTGGAAAAAGCCTTTTTCTTTTTATCATATAAAGATGAATCTATCTTACTAACTTGATGCAATAATAATCCAAGAGGTTGAATTAATTTATCTTCTTTGCTTTTTATTACATAACGAACATTCGCATTTTTCAGTTTATCAATTAAAACACTGTCTGGAAACATATATTTTGAATCCGTGTAGCTCACTGCAATATCCGAATAGACTTGCAACCAATATAGCCCATTTGCAATGCCTGAATAATCTCCTTGTATCTGTGCTGTAATTAAGGAATCTTCGGTTAAAGAACGGTCTATTAAAGCATCACCATATATCTTTGGATTCAATAAACCAAAAACAGTATCGGCAACTGCCCTTCGATTTGTGAACTCTAAGCCTTTATCTTTCTGCCCCCACCCGTTAAAACAAACAAGCAAAAGCAACCCTATAATTAACTTTTTCATGGCGCTTATTTTTTACTTGTTTCTTTCTTCAATTCTTCAATCAATTGCTGTTGCAACTTCAGCGTTTCTTCTTGCTGTTTGATCAACTTTTGCTGTTCTGCCAAGGTTTTTTCTTGCCGTTCTACTTTTTCATTAACCTCAAGCAAATAAAGTGTCAATTCTTCAATCTTTTGCATGGAGGTCTTAGCAGCGTCCCCCAAGTTAACGCCATCTTCTTCTACTTCTTTAGCGGAAGGTACGTTTGGCAGATGTCCGTAAGTATTAATATAGGCTTGTACTTCTTCAAGGGGCATTAAATCATAGTCTTTGTGGAAAACAAAATCGGGCCAGTTGGCTTGGTCAACTTTTATTTCTCTGGCACGGAGCAGACCATTGTTTTGTAGTTGTAGTATTCTCCTACTGTTTTCATCTTTTATCAAAAGCAGGTTTTCAAACACTAAATTGTTGCTGCCGTCTAATTTGTTTTCAATATACAGTCCTGCACTTACACTCGGCAGATGACCTATTCTTACACCTTTAGAAAACTGAGCTTCTCCCCGTACATCCAAGCGGGCCTCTGGGAGGTCGGTATTAATTCCCACCCAGGCAGCACATTCTGAACCCGTATAAAGGATAGATTTTGCACCTTCCACCCTACTTGCCCATGCAGGTAGGTCGTAAGCCACCAAGGTTTGTCCACCTGGAAGTCCATTTAAACCTATTGTTCCCAACACTTTATAACAATCTGATGAATACAAAGAAGCTTTTAGACCATTGTAATTTACGGATCTTGTTGTACCATTTTCATTGATCATTAAGAAACGATTAATGGTATCAGAAGCATCTGCATAATTCTTAAAAGTGATATCTCCAGTTAATTGGATGTCTCCATTTATATCCAATGTTTTTTGTGGGTTTTCCACGCCTATACCCACTTTCCCTTCTTCACTGATGCGCATACGTTCCGTGTTATTGGATCGAAATCGCAAACAAGCATTATTGGTTGTTCCTATAAAAGTACTGGAATCGGCAACATTTCCTTGGGTTTTCCACTCATTGCTGTTTTGGGAAAAAGATATAGAACTCATAAAAAACATTAGCGTGAAGGTTGAAAGACCTAAGCAATTAACTTTCGCAAGTCTTGTGTGTGTGTGTGTGTGTGTGAACTCATAAAATAGTGTTTCATAATAAATAGATTTTTAGATTTAATGCAAATTACAAAAAAATGTTAAAAACAAAAAATATAAGGAACTTTATTTCAAGCAGGCAAACATTTCCTAACCCGTATTATTAAATGCGTTGAGCTCGCAAGCTCGGTTCACCAATATTGTATTTCTCAAGTTAAGATTAAATTCATGAATAATTCTGATTAAATGCACAACGGGTAAAATTAAATTTTTAATTGTGAAAATTTGTATTTGTAAGATTGTAATGTTTAAAACTCGAAATACTTTTGTCCTCTATAAAATGGTATTCTTTATATGAAATAAAGGCGCCATATATTGCTAGTAATATTTCCTTTGAATTGAATAGGTGAATTACTATTTTTGTTGTTCATATAAAAACGATATTATGGCAAATGCACATTTCAAAGTACCAAAAGCAGTAAATGAACCTATTAATTCTTATGCTCCTAACTCGGATGAAATTAAATCTTTGTTGGGAAAATACAAAGAGATGTATGACCAGGAACCTATAGATGTACCTATGTATATTGGAGATAAAGAGGTTACTACTTCTACCAAGAAACCTTTGATTTCCCCCCACGACCACCAAAAAATATTGGGTCATTATAACTTTGGAAGCAAAAAACATGTTGAGCAAGCAATTGATGCCGCATTAGAAGCCAGAAAAAAATGGTCAAAACTTCCATGGCAAGACAGAGCCAGTATTTTCTTAAAAGCAGCCGATTTAATTTCAGGACCGTATAGAGATAAAATGAATGCTGCAACGATGTTGGGACAATCAAAGAATGTATTCCAAGCTGAAATCGATTCTGCATGTGAAATCATTGATTTCTTACGTTTTAATGTTCAATACATGTCGGAATTGTATGCCGATCAACCAGAATCTTCTAGTGGTGTATGGAACAGACTTGAATGGCGGCCATTAGAAGGCTTTGTTTTGGCAATAACCCCATTTAACTTTACTGCTATTGCTGGAAATCTTCCTTCTGCTCCTGCCATGCTTGGTAATGTGGCTGTTTGGAAGCCATCGAATACACAAATCTATTCTGCAAATGTCATTATGGAGGTATTTAAAGAAGCAGGTTTACCCCCTGGCGTTATCAATATGGTAACTGCTAGTGGTTCAGAGATCGGTAAAGTTGTATTTAAGCACAAAGATTTTGCAGGTCTTCATTTTACTGGTTCAACCAAGGTATTTAAACAATTATGGAAGGATATAGCAAGTAATATTGATAATTACAGAACCTATCCAAGAATTGTTGGTGAAACTGGTGGAAAAGACTTCATCATGGTACACAAATCTGCAAAAGCTTTAGAGGTAGCCACTGCTATTGCTCGAGGTGCATTTGAATTTCAAGGGCAAAAGTGTTCAGCTGCTTCTCGTGCATACATTCCGAATAACTTATGGGGGGAAATAAAAGAATATGTATTAGAACAAGTTGGTTCTTTTAAAATTGGATCTCCTGAAGACACTACCAATTTTATTAATGCTGTAATATCAGAAGCTGCTTTTGATAGCATTTCCAGTTATATTGATTATGCTCAGGACCATAAAGATGCTGAAATCATTATTGGAGGAAATTATGATAAATCAGAAGGATTCTTTATTGAGCCAACAATTATTGTAACAACAGATCCAAAATTCAAAACCATGGAGGAAGAAATCTTTGGCCCTGTTATCACCATTTATGTTTACGAAGAAAGTAAATTTGAGGAAACCCTTGAATTATTAGATAGTACCTCAGAATATGCACTAACAGGTTCTATAATTAGTCAGGATCGATATGCAATACAAACGGCTATAGATAAATTAGAAAATGCAGCTGGAAACTTCTACATCAATGACAAGCCAACAGGAGCTGTTGTAGGACAGCAACCTTTCGGAGGTGCTAGAGGTTCGGGCACAAATGATAAAGCTGGAGCAAAACTCAATCTTATGAGATGGGTTTCTGCTAGAACAATAAAAGAAACATTTGTTCCGCCAACAGATTACAAGTACCCATTTATGGGATAATTTCTTCTCTATTTTATTTTAATCAGAAACAAAATGGGATACTTTGTAGTCGTCTCAAAAGGGAAAACCTTGTAATCCATTGTGGATGCTTCAAAAGTGTTGGAAGTGCAGGCATCGAAAATAAAAATGAAACAAGCATACTGGAGTATGTTATTCCGTTTAAAATTTATCGATAATGCGGCAATTCTTCAATTTTGAAGTATCCACTTATAGTTTTATTAACACTCTAGCTTTTATAAAAAATCAGGTAATCTAGAAGTGGTGCATAAATTCTCCTTAACTTTGGGAAGTATGAATCGACGACTTCTAAAAATATTGAAAAACAAATATGTGCTTACATTTTTAGTTTTTATGATATACGTACTTTTTTTAGATGACGTAGATATATTTAGTATAGGCAATCAAAAGGCAAAACTAAATCAACTCAAACAAGAAAAAGAGTTTGTACTCAATAAATACAATACAACCAAATCTACATTGAATCAATTGAGTGACATAGATGCACTAGAGCGTTATGCAAGAGAAAAGAAGCTTTTCAAACGTGACGATGAAGATATATTTGTTATTGACCATAACAAAAGCAAAGCTGACTAGTAGCTTTCATCTGTTCAATTGTGTTCAACTAATCTACGATAACAATCGCTGATTTTATATCACAGGTAAATATTGCTACACGACTGAACTCTTACCCTATAATGTAGAGTTAGCATTTTATGTTACAAAGGCCTTCTGACTTGAAATACAGGATAGATAATGTAATTTATGGAAACACACCTCTTTCTTTGTATGTTCTTTCAATTCTCTCTAAAGCAGCACAGAATGCTCCTGTTCTCCAATCAGTATTGTACTTTTCAGCACTTTGAACGGTTTTTTCAAAAGCATCATGTAATTTCTCAGCAATCATTTCCAAGACATGGTCAAGTTTAAAGTTCTCACTTCGTTTATTCTGTAGCCATTCATAGTAACTTCCCGTTACTCCACCTGCATTGCACAAAATATCTGGAATGATATCAACTCCTTTTTCCATAAGAATTTTTTCACCATCCACTGAAGTCGGCCCATTTGCACCCTCAGCAATTAGACTTGCTCTAACACTTGCAGCATTATCTACAGTAATTTGATTTCCTAAGGCAGCAGGAATAATAATATCGCAATCCAAACCAAAGAACTGTGAATTATCAACTTCAACTCCTTTTTTATAGCCTTTAATTAGACCATCATTACTATTGGCATAGTCTTTTAATTCACGGGCTTCGAATCCATCTGTATTATAAATGGAACCACTTGCATCTTGAACACCGATAAATTTCGCCCCCAATTCAGTTAAAAAGTGCGCTGCCCAGTATCCTACATTTCCAAATCCTTGGACAATAAATCTTTTTCCTTTTAAATCTACATTTTTTAATTTCGCCCAAGATTTTATATTAGAAACAACACCAAATCCTGTTGCTCTATCGCGACCTTCTAACCCTCCAGATCCAACAGGTTTCCCTGTTACCACATGCAAATTCTGTGTCCGAGTAGATGGTGGCTTAGTCGATGAAAAAGTATCAGCAATCCAAGCCATAATTTGAGAGTTGGTATTCATATCGGGTGCAGGAATGTCCAGGTCTGGTCCAATATTATCACCCAAAGCATAAATAAAACGACGGGTAATTCTTTCCAACTCATTATCAGTATATTTCTTTGGATCTATTGTTATTCCACCTTTTCCACCTCCAAAAGGCAATCCTGCGAGTGCAGATTTCCATGTCATCCAAATAGACAATGCTCTTGCGCCTTCAATATCCACAGTAGGATGGAAGCGCAAACCTCCTTTATATGGTCCTAATGCGTTATTGTGCTGTACACGATATCCATTAAATACTTTAATTGATCCATCATCCATTTTTACAGGAAAATGCACGCTAATCTCACAATTCGTAGCGCCTAATATTGTTCGTATACCTTTATCTAAATTCATTACATCAGCAGCATGATTAAACTGTTTCATCACGTTTTCATACATGCTGGCTTTCTTTTTATTTTCTGCTGTTTCCATATGTTTCATATTTCCTTATTTTTTTGAACTCTATCAAAAAAATATTAAATTAAAAATCGATATCTAAGTCAAAGGTAATACTTTGACTTCTCTATTAAAATGTTTTTACGATAATTTACGGCTTTTGTTCCTTTTATTCTGAATAATTAAGTTACTAATAAATAAGACAGCAGTAGATGGTGTTTAGTTTCCAACCATTACAGGCATAACCAGCATAAGAATATCTTCATTTTCTTTCTGATTAACTGGAACAATTATTCCTGCTCTATTCGGTTGGCTCATTTTAATTTTGACCTCATCTGTTTCAATATTCTGTAGCATTTCAATAATAAAGCGAGAGTTGAATCCAATCTCCATGTCTTTACCTTCGTAGTTACATGTTAAACGTTCCTTGGCTTCATTAGAGAAATCTACATCTTCGGCAGAGATGGTCAATTCAGAACCAGATATCTTTAGGACAACTTGATGTGTAGTTTTGTTGGCAAAAATAGAAACACGTTTAATCGAGTTCAATAATGTTTCTCTATCTGCGGTAAGAACATTTGGGTTCTCTTGTGGGATGACAGCTTCATAATTAGGGTACTTACCATCAATTAATCGACATGTCAATTCTATATCTTTAAATGTAAAAATAGCGTTAGAGTCATTGTATTCAACTTTTACTTCTTTTTCGTCAATACCACTTAAATTATTTCTCAATAAAGTAAGTGCTTTCTTAGGAAGAATAAAAGATGAGCTTCCAGAAGCTTTTGAATCCTTTCTACAATAACGGACCAATTTATGCGCATCTGTTGCAACAAATGTTGTGTTTTCAGGCGATAACTGACAAAATACTCCACTCATTACAGGGCGCAAATCATCATTTATTGTTGCAAATATTGTTTTATTAATCGCTTCAACAATAACATCTCTACTCAATACAATATTTGTTGTGTCTTCAATTTTCTTAATTTCTGGAAAATCAGAGCCTTCGTATCCAACCATTTTTGACTTTCCATTAGAATAAGTAATTTCTATTCCATAATTGTCTTTATCTATTGAAAAGGTCAAGGGTTGATCGGGAAGATTTTTTAAAATATCAAGCAATAACTTTGATGGCATACAAATTTTTCCAGTCTCGTTGGCTTCAACTTCAAAAGTTGTTTTTATTGTGGTTTCTATATCCGAAGCTGAAACACGAAGGGAATTATTATTGATTTCAAACAAGAAGTTATCCAATATGGGCAAGGTATTGTTTGTTGTCAATACACCACTAATTGTTTGGAGTTGTTTTAATAACGTTGAACTAGAAACTACAAAATTCATTTTATGTGTCTTAAAAAATTATAAAAGCAAATATAGTCCTTTAGGTTCAATATAAAAGTCCTAAATAAATATTTTTATACATTTATTATTGATCACCTTGATTAACAAAAACCATTTTACCTCCAATTATTGGTCCGACGGTGTAATATTGCATTCTTACTAATTCTCCGTCCAGCTTTATTCCCCAAAGGTATGTTTGGTCATAAATCAAGCTATCTGATTGGTCAACATCAGGATCTGGTCTTCGATAAAAATCCATGTGGAAATTGGACTTTTTTCCAATTATATCCAATTCATAGTCGGGTTTTTTCGCTTTTATACTGTCTATATCCTTTTCGGAGAGTGCATAATTGGGTTGGTTAAAATGAAATTTATTGAATCCATTTAAGTAAAATACCAAATTGTCTTTATTGTAGTTGTTTATTATTTTCCCCTGTGAACTAATAACATAATTATCGGGGCCTTTAATTTCAATCTTATAACTTTCTTGGGGAGTAACACGATTTTTAACCTGAATTGATTTTATATCCTGGGGAGCAAAAGAGAACAATTCTGTACAAGCAAACTTACGTGGATCTGCGAAGAATCTTGGCCCGAGTATTCCATAAAACCCTTTCATACCCATAATCACAGGGTTATCGCTTTTCATTTCAGGAGTTTCTAACAACATGTGTGTTCCCAAATGGTCTTGTGTTGATTGTCCAATAAACCAAGTTTTCACCCATTTGCCATTTTGATAAATTTTTACACTTTTGTATTGTGCCATCATTAATTTCTTCATGTTTTCCATTGCGGATTTTGGCACATAACCCTTAAGTGTTACTTTCTTCATCGTCTTAAGCATCAATTGTGGAATGCTTTGTTGAACACATGAACCATCTGAACCTTCCCATTTCCCTTTTTTATTTCGAGTAAGGGTGAACTTCTGATCGTTAAACGAGTCATATATTTCAATCTTATCAACCGAAGCGGTATCTTTTATTGCAAAAGCAATTAAACTGGTATCAGAAACCTTTGATTTCTTTTCAAAGTTCAACACCACTAAAGTTAATCCAAGAACAACAGCAACCCCAAAAACAATAACAAGAATCTTTTTCATAATTGAGAACTCATTTTACTTTTTATATTTATACCGTCTTATGAAGAAAACAACAAGACCCAAAATCAGAATGCTCAGAACAGGCACTACAATATTTATCACTTTGTAAAAGACCCCTTCTTTCTCTACCTTCAATTTATTTATTGGATGAAGGTCAATTGTTCTACTTCTGATGGAGAGCAGTGTCTCTTCACCAAGCATATAGTCAACAGCATTCTCAAAGAACGTAAAGTTGCCCAAAGGCGTTGGTTTTTTTCCAAATAATTCATCAATTTCATTTCCTCTAGGCATTCGTGGGATATAACGGTATTTATTCTCTTCTGGCACATAAATAGAGTCATAATATGTGTTTTTTAAGAATGTTCCATTGCCGACCACCATCACTTTCCCTGACTTTTCAGATTTCGCAATAAATGAAGCGTTAGGGTCATCTGTGTAAGTCGATACAATTCTATTTTTGAATGCCGATTCAAATTTCCCTTCTACCAATCCCGCCAGCATAAGTCTATTGGCTGTATTCTTTGGGTCTTCTTGGAATTGAGGGTTTTCCCCAAACTCCCTTTCCACAGCAATGGACAATAGTGGTACTGTCCCGTAGGACTTAGAGTTGGTAGAGCTGGTTAAGATTACAGAAGGACGGGTTTTATTCTTTGTTTTAACAAATTGCAAACTCGAGCAATAAGGCAGTTTTACTGGTTTTATCATACTTGATATTGGACTATCAGTTCCTTGTGCATACACATAAAAATACCAGTTCACAAATCCTTTGGGCAAACCTGGCATGGTAAAACGTCCATAGTTAGCATCAACAACTAAATCATCATTGATTTTTATTCCATAATCAAACATCAGGTCTGAAATCCCTGTTCTTTTTCTATCACTGTGCACCCTTCCTGTTCGTCTTATAGTATCGTTGTTGACTTCTAGAGGAGAATTAAAAACCATAATATTACCCCCTTGCATCAGGTATTGATCAATAATGAATTTATTCTTATCAGAAAATTTTTTTTGTGGATCAGCAATTATAATTCCATCAAATTCATCCAATCCATGTAACACACCATTAATTTTTATATCGCGAATGATATATCCATCTTCTAGCGCTTTTCTAGCGCCTTGGGTATATGGAATACCGAGTTCTCCTTGTCCATGAATAAAAGCCAACTTTTTCTTATGTCTTCTCGTTGCTTTAGCAAGTGAGCGCATCAATCCATATTCCAAATTATTAATTCCGTTTTGAATCACTTGATTGAGTTGTCCATCAAGTCGGTAACTTCCCCCTTCGAGAAAACGAACGTAATCAATTGTTTTTCCTTGGTATTGTACAACCGCACCAGGCCATACTTCTACAATATTTGACGAGCCTTTACTTTGATAGCTAACATTCACTGGACGAATACCAGCGCCTTTGTTAAATATTTTCTCTTTAAGTGCCTCTTGATCTTCCTTAGAGCCAAGTGATGGATCAATAAATTCATATTCTATATTTTTTCCAGCATAGTATCTAAACTCATCAAGTTTATCTTGTGCTGCCGTCTGTAACCGTCTTATTTCTGCAGGGAAATCACCATCAAGATATACCTTAAAAAGAATTTTATCCGTTAAGATTGTATCGCTTTTAAGAAAATTTATTGTTGTTGGAGTAAGTGAATATCGTTGATCTTTCGTAAAGTCAGCCCGGAAATCAACAAATGAAAAGATAATATTAATGAGAACAACAACTGCAAGAACAATTGCCGTTAAGATGCCATAATATGCTCGCGTAGAAACTTTTTTCAGTCTTTTCTTTGCCATTTTATTTACGTATTGCAGTTAAAATATTATGAGAAGCAAACAAAAAGAAGACAATTACTCCTCCAAAGTAAACAAGATCACTTAAAATTATTACTCCTTTTTTAATGGATTCGTAATGATAATCAATGCTTGCATAACGAATAACATGATCCAAGCCTGCAAATGTTGCATATGAACCCAACAGAGAAAGACCACTGTACAAAAACCAACACAAGAACATAGCAACAATAAATGCTACAATTTGATTATTGGTAATTGCACTGGAAAAAATCCCTATAGCCACAAAAGAAGCACCTAACAATACCAAACCTATAAATGAGGTTATGGTTGCTCCTTGGTCCATAACACCAACTGGATCGCCTAAATAGTATACAGAAATATAAAACACTACTGTAGGAATAAGAGAGATAACAACTAAAGTTACTCCAGCCAAATATTTTGCCAATAAAATCGACAAGTCGGTAATGGGTCGCGTATACAAGAGTTCAATTGTACCCATTTTCCTTTCATCAGCAAAAGAACGCATCGTTATAGCAGGAATTAAAATAAGAAGGATTAATGGAGCGAGATTGTAAAAAGGAATTAAATCGGCAACTCCGCCATCTAATAAATTGAACCCACCTTCAATAATCCACAAAAACAACCAGCTGGTTACAATAAAGATAAGCATAAAAACGTAGCCTATAATTGAGCTAAGAAAACTGCGGATCTCTTTTAGATATAATGCTTTCATTTTAAAAATTTATTCAAGAATCAAAAATAATGCTTCTCTCCTTACCTCTACAGAATTATTGTTAAAGTTTATCAAATTCCATTTTTTTTATTGCTGGTTCATTTCAAAAATTGATTTGTTAATCCCTTTGTTCTTTTGAAGTCAACTTTTTTACAAAATCAAAAGAGTGATTCCAATGTCTCACGGGAACCTCTGGGCGTAAACTCAATACGAATGATATCTCCAACCCTTAAGCCGAGTAACGAACTCGCCCCTCCTCCATTATCTGGAGTTCCTTTATTGATTGCAATTTCTAAATATCCTCCATCATTAAAAATAGCAACTTTTTCTCCTTTTGGCACTTCGTTATAGCCGTTAGAGATAACATCAATATAATATTCCTTTTTCCTCAAATAAATGATAAAAGGTACATTTTTTCCTGCTCTTGTAAAATCCTCTCTGGAAATATTTGTAATTGCATTTCCATAATGATCAACATAAGACACAGCTCCTCTTAAAGTATTTCCATCGATGACAGGAGAAAGGGGTATTGCCTTTCGAAGGGTGTCTACAGGGCTACAGAAATTTTCCATCGGTTCTCCCAAAATAATTTTACATGCGGCGGGGACAAGCATGTTTTTTGTAGCGAAGTTCATTAAATCTGGTTTTGACAATGCATCTTCTAGGCGCCAAATTCCTTCTGGTTTAGCATTGCCTATTAACAGGCTAAAGAAACCATTGTCTGCTCCTAAAAAATACTGTCCTTTATACTTTACAATTGTTGGATAAATACTTTCCTCTGGATGGGTGAAATTAATTAGTGGTTCAGCGTCTACACCCACAATATGAACTGTTTTCTCAGGAAACTCACGGATACAATTCTTTAACAAATAGGCGGCTTGATTTATTTTAAAAGGTTGAACGACATGAGAAATATCAACAATTTTAACATCAGGGACTGTATTCATTATTCGCCCTTTCAGAGCGGCCACATAATAGTCCTCTAACCCCATGTCCGTTGTAAGCGTAATTATACCCATTCAATTAAAACTCAAACTCTATTTATAATGACAATCAAAATTAGTTTTTATTTTGAAATTAGTTGAAAGAATTTGTTTCAATTTGTTATAAACATCGATTTTGACAACAAAACATCAAAATTTGCAACCTATATTGAAATATTTTAGGATATTTATAGCCAAACTTAAATTATATAGTATAATAATTTTACTTTTGTATATTTATAAACCCAAATAATGAACCTGAGATGAACATTCAAAAATTAACAATAATTGCTACTGGTCTAATCATAATCTCCAGTTGTAGCAACAATGAAAAAACAAACGAAGTTAACGGGAAAAAGGGCGTTATAGAAGTAGACACTACAGATGTATATACAAAAAATGACTTTGACTTAAAACTCCCTGAGCCATACGTTCTTGTTTCTTCCTTTGAAGATGCTGGTATTGAATTCGATGATACACGAATGAACGATCCCAGCAACATCAGCACATACAATACCGAAGGAAAACAATTACTGAATTATGGGGTGTTTAGCTCTGATTTGATTTATTCTGTACTCAACGAACAAGTCCAACACTCTATCAAGAATTTCAATGCAACGAAAAAGATTGCCGAGAACTTGGGAATGGGAAGTATTTATAGTGATGAAGCCCTTGCAGAAGAAATTGAAGACAATATTGGAAACAGAGAAAAAATGGAGAGTTTGATTTTTGACATCCACGATAAATCTCAAGAATATTTAAAAGTAAACCAAGTTCGTGTATTAGCAGCAATCCAATTCGCTGGCTCATGGGTTGAAGGAATGTATCTCGGCACATTTGATATTGACAATAAAGACATTGATAAATTGGGTGTAAAGGTGGCTGACAATATGAACATTCTTAAAACAGCTATAGATGGTATTGAAGCCTACACTGATAGAGATGAAAAAACAGACAATGTGCTTACTGAGCTCAAAGCACTTCAATCTCAGTACAATAATTTAGAGACGGTTAAAAATGCCAGTGGACTTCCAAAGTTGACCAAAGAGGACATTAAGCGTTTGGCCAACAAAATCCATCAAATTCGCGATATGATTGTATCATAAGCGGAGTTTTTTTAACTTTGATTATACGCTCTTTTCAAAAAGAAACTTGCTCCATTTTAGAAATTTTACAGTTTTCAATTATGGACTATTCTTTGATGAATTATCGTGTTTCTAAAATAAATCAATATAATTTTCAAGTCTTTGCTAAGAAACTTCAAATCATTCTCGTATTTTTGTGTCTTTAAACAAATTGAGTGGTACAATTGAGAGAAAAAGGTAGAAAATAAATATGAATATTAAAGTTACGCTCCCCGATGGTTCAATAAAAGAAGTTGAAAAAGGAACAACTTCTTTAGAAATAGCAAAAGGTATTAGTGAAGGTTTAGCAAGAAATGTACTTGCAGCAGAGGTGAATGGAGAGGTGATTGATTCCATGCGTCCAATTGAGTCAGACAGTACTCTAAAATTACTTACTTGGAATGACAAAGAAGGGAAGTCTACCATGTGGCATTCTTCTGCCCATTTAATGGCAGAGGCGCTAGAATTTTACTATCCAGGTATTAAGTTAGCCATCGGCCCACCTATCAAAAATGGATTTTATTACGATGTTGATTTTATGGATTATTCATTTAGCGATAAGGATTTGCCAAAAATCGAGCAGAAGATGAAAGAATTGGCAAAGCAAAAGAATCCATACTTGCGTAGAGAAGTACCAAAATCAGAAGCTATAGCCTATTTTAAAGAGAAAGAAGACCCATACAAATTAGAATTACTAGAAGATCTAGAAGATGGAAACATTACATTTTATACTCAAGGAGCATTCACCGATTTATGTCGTGGACCCCATGTGCCGAATACTGGTTTTATAAAAGCTATAAAGTTAACTTCAATTGCGGGTGCTTATTGGCGAGGAGATGAGAAGAACAAACAGTTGACCCGTGTTTATGGAATTACTTTTCCAAAAAAGAAGGAACTTGATGAGTACTTAGAAAGATTAGAATTGGCACGTCAGCGAGACCACAGAAAATTAGGGAAAGAACTGGAACTTTTCACCTTCTCTCAAGCTGTGGGTCAAGGATTGCCTTTGTGGTTACCAAAAGGTGCAGATCTGCGTCAACGATTAGAGAATTTCCTAAAAAAAGTTCAACGTGAAGCTGGTTATGAACAAGTGATTACTCCACATATTGGGAGCAAGGAGTTGTACGAAACATCTGGTCATTATGCAAAGTATGGTGAGGATTCATTTCAACCTATAAATACACCTGATGAGCACGAGGAATTTTTGTTAAAACCCATGAATTGTCCTCATCATTGTGAAATTTATAAGGCACAGCCTCACTCCTACCGTGAATTACCTATACGATATGCAGAATTCGGAACGGTATACCGCTATGAACAAAGTGGGGAATTACACGGTTTAACTAGGGTGCGTGGATTTACACAAGATGATGCACACATCTTCTGCACACCAGATCAGGTAAAGCAAGAGTTTCAGAATGTAATAGACATTGTTTTATACATCTTCAGAACTTTAGATTTTAAAAATTTTACAGCTCAAGTTTCTTTGCGTGACCCTGATGCACCGGAGAAGTATATTGGAAGCGATGAAAACTGGGTTAAAGCGGAACAGTCCATAATGAATGCCGTTCAAGAAAAAGACATCAATACAGTAATTGAATATGGAGAAGCTGCGTTTTATGGACCAAAGCTTGATTTTATGGTAGAAGATGCATTGGGCAGAGAGTGGCAATTGGGAACCATTCAGGTGGATTATAACTTGCCTGAACGTTTTGAACTCGAATATACGGGTCAGGACAATGAAAAACACCGACCTGTGATGATTCACAGAGCACCTTTTGGTTCAATGGAAAGGTTTGTGGCTGTTCTGCTGGAGCATTGCGCTGGAGACTTCCCACTATGGTTAAGTTCAGAGCAATATGCCATCTTAACAATTAGTGAAAAATTCAATGATTATGCCCAAAAAGTTTTAGAAGTTTTAAAAAATTCCGATATTCGCGGATTCATTGATGATAGAAATGAAAAGGTTGGGCGAAAAATCAGAGATGCTGAGGTTCAGAAAATACCGTTCATGCTCATCGTTGGTGAAAAAGAAATGGAAACCAATACAATTTCTGTACGCAAGAGAGGCGAAGGAGATTTAGGTTTTATGAAAGTTGAAGACTTTATAGAAATAATAAATAAATTAGTTGAAGAAGAGTTAAGCAATTAAAAGAATAAGCAACTTAACTCACAAATAAAATAAATGAGAAGACCAAAAAAGAAATTTACACCCAGAAAGAAAGAGGATCTGCACAGAATAAATGAACGTATTCGTGTTCCACAAGTACGATTAGTTGGAGAAGGAAGAGAACCACAAGTGCTCGATACAAGAGAAGCAATAAAATTAGCCGATGAAGAGGGATTGGATTTGGTTGAAATCTCTCCCAAAGCGACTCCTCCTGTTTGTAAAATCTTAGATTACAAGAAATTTTTATACAATCAAAAAAAGAAACAAAAAGAATTAAAAGCAAAGCAATCTAAAGTTGTTATAAAAGAAATACGATTTGGTCCCAACACTGAGGACCATGACTTTAATTTTAAATTAGAGCACGCAAAAAAATTCCTTAAAGATGGAGCAAAAGTAAAGGCTTTTGTTTTTTTTAGAGGACGTACAATTGTGTTTAAAGACCGTGGCGAGATATTATTATTGCGTTTTGCAAAAGAGCTTTCTGACTATGGCACGCTTGAATTGATGCCAAAATTAGAAGGGAAAAGAATGACAATTATGATTAATCCTAAGAAGGATTAATATAAAAGATACTAGTGAATAAATATAAAAAGTGAGAAGATGCCAAAAATGAAAACAAAATCCAGTGCAAAAAAAAGATTTGCAGTAACTGGTAGTGGGAAGATTAAAAGAAAGCAAGCTTTCAAGAGTCATATCCTTACGAAGAAAACAAAAAAACAAAAGCGTAATTTAACAAAAACAGCTTATGTCCATAAGTCGGACGAAGCCAATATTAAGTTACAACTTGGAATGAAGTAAAAATCTGTCAAACGGCAGAGGTTAGTATTTAAACCTGGTGGTGAGTACCTAAGTTTTCTGAAACAACGAAACACTTTTCACCAAAAAACTAAAAATTATGTCAAGATCAGTTAATCATGTAGCGAAAAGAGCAAGAAGAAAAAAAGTAATGCAACTTGCTAAAGGATACTACGGAAGAAGAAAAAATGTTTGGACAGTAGCAAAAAATGCTGTTGAAAAAGGATTGGTTTACTCCTATAGAGACCGTAAACAAAAGAAAAGAAAATTCCGTTCACTTTGGATTATGCGTATCAATGCTGGTGCAAGAGAAAATGGAATGAGCTATTCTCAATTTATGGGATTATACAACAAAAGTGGACTTGAATTGAACAGAAAAGTTCTTGCTGATTTAGCAATGAATCACCCTGATACTTTCAAGGAGGTTGTAAAAACCATAAAGAAAAAGTAATAATTAATTTTTATTCATTAGTGAACGGGAATCTTTAAAGGTTCCCGTTTTTTTATGAATTTATTTTCTTCTGATCGAATAAAGTACAATCAATTTTCTATCTTTGCAGGCACAATTGCCCAGGTGCTGAAATTGGTAGACAGGCATGGTTGAGGGCCATGTGTTCTTATGAACGTGCGGGTTCGACTCCCGCTCTGGGCACAAAAATCAGAGAAGAAACAGATTGAATACGAGGGTTTTCACGCTGATTTCTACTTCATTCTCGCTCTGAACCTTCTGTTCAAATATCTGAGATTACACCACAAAGTCGCACGTATTCTCAAAACCAGAGTGAGAGTGATTTTATGAAGTGTAACGAAATAAATTTGTATCGAGATTCTGTGTTAGAAAACAATTTTTTTGCTAATTTAAATTTA
>CAZPDT010000020.1:0-44995 GCA_964585545.1 uncultured Fluviicola sp. | reverse complement strand
CAAAAGGAGGGTCAAAAACTGTTACAGGAACCGTTACTGAAGCGACACAATTGTGATTTGTTGTAACTGTTAATTCTGCATTGTAAACACCAGAGGCACTATATGTATGTGACGGATTTTGAACATTATCAGTAGCACCATCATCAAAATCCCAATCCCACGTTGTTATCGTGTTTGTTGTATGGGCGTTGGAAACTGTAGACCCATCTGTAAAGTCGGTCACGTTAGAAAGGCATACAGCAGGCGCTGTAAAATCAGGTACTGGGTTGGGATATATCTCTGTTGTATACATTACCGAGTTTGTACACCCATTATTGGTTGTTACCAATAGCGTCACATCATACGTGTTTTCACTACCATACTGATGCGAAGGAGATGAACCCGAACCTGTTTGTCCATCTCCAAAGTCCCAATCCCAGCTTGTAATATGGTCACCATTGGTGTTGTCTACCGTTGATTGATCAGTAATTACAGTATTGTTGTTGAAACAGACCGAATCAATATCAAAGTCTGCCACTGGAATGGGCGAAACATTAATTGTTTTGGTAATGGAATCTGAACAACCATCATCTGTTACAGCAACAAGTTTAACGTCATGACTACCAAGGGCATTATATTGGTGTGTATTTACTGATTCATAATCTCCCAAAGTTTGATTTACTCCCGAAATAGTTCCATACCCTGGAGGGGTTTGAATACCGTCTCCATAATGCCATTGATAGGTTCCAATTGTACCTCCGGGAGGGATAGTAGTATTATTGGTAAATTCAATTTCTTCCCCATCACATATTTGATTTGCATCAAAGCCAAAATCAGGTAGAGGATTGGGAGATACTTTGTAATTATATGTTATAATAGGAGCGCTCGAACAAGCAATATTTTGAGGAACCGTTTCAACAGTATATTTTCCAGGATTAATCACATCAACACATTGATTGTTTCCAATAACATTTCCCAAATCATCATACCATGTATAAGACTGCATATCATCAACCGTACAAATTTGGGTTGTTCCAGAGAGGTCACCACAAAGCATCTGAGTATCTTCAGGTACTATTGGACAATCTACATCTACTAAAGCATACGCCCAATCAGGACCATAAATACACCATTCTACTCTAAAAACAGCAGTTATATTTTGACCCGCATATCCACTTAAATCCATTGTAATGGTATTCCATTTTGCATACGTTACGTTATAACTTCCTGCTCCATCAGCATTTGGATTATAATAAGTAGCATCATTTGCTGTCTGTTGCATATTAGGCACTCCTACAGCACCATTGTTTGTAGAATAATAACATTCATACTGAGGGCAGGGTAATTTGTTTCCATATTGATCATAAAAATCAACGTAAAATTTTGCTGCTTCATTATCCTGATGAGGGAAATTAAATATACTCATAGCAAAATGAAAAGAAAATAAGGTTGTTCCAGAAGTTGGAACATTTAATGTTTTTTCTAATTTTCCATCTTTACAACAATTCTGGTCACTGCTAATTTTTGCAGAATATCCACCCTTATATACCCAAGGGAAATTTCCATAAGGATCTGTCCCTCCACTCTCTATAGTAACAGCTCCTGTTTTATTCCAACCACTGAAATCACCATTTTCAAAACCCCAGTTGTTGTTAATACAATCGCTAGAAGCTCTGCTGTTTTGTGGAACATTTGTTGGTGTTGGAGGAGCATAAAATCCCAATTCATATTTCTTGTCAATGTATCGACTTTTGGCGAGTTCCAAATAATGATCGATTTCATCTGCGTCGTATATACCATGTTCGTGAATATGTTCAATTTCGGAGTTTGCGTTAAACCCCTGAAGTGAATCTTCATAAGTTTGGCTATAACTCAATCCAATATTAAAAAAAGATGCGGCGATAAATACATAAAATAAGCGTTTCATAGAACTAAATTTAAACCGTTATTACAAACACCACAGAAGTTTATCCACATAAAAAGGATATTTCGTAGCGGCATAATTGATGGTTGTTTATATTTAAACGAAGAGATAAAGCTAAGGGTTGTTTATTTTAGAAAAAAAAGACTTAAAAATGAATTGGTTTAACCTGAATCTTTTTCTCGGTCTATTATTGAATTTATACATAGTTTCTATAATGTCTTTACTTTTAACTGACTCCAGTTCCGCTTTATTGTACCTATAGTTTTTGAAAAAAGATTTTTTTAAAGCGTAAAAGTCCAACAAAGATCGATTATTCCAAAGGTTCCTAAAAGATTAAATACTTATTCAAAATTTAACATTAAATTTGTACGCTATCCTTTATTAAATGAAGGAAAACATTTCATTATAAATTATGTCAAATATTCAAAATAAAATAGAGGAACTTTTAACTGAAATAAAAAACACAACCTTTTCTAATGAAACGGAATTGGAAAATTTTAGAATTCGTTTTTTAGGAAGTAAGAATATTATTAAACCCCTTTTTGCTGAGTTAAAAGATGTTGCCAATGAAAATAAAAAGGAGGTGGGTTTACTCATCAACAAATTAAAAACCACAGCTCAAACTGTATTTGATCAACACAAAGACAATCTTTCGAGTGGGGGAGACAAAAAGGAAGAAATAGATTTTTCAAGACCAGGAGACCCCTGTGAAATTGGGGCAAGACATCCAATAAGCATCGTTCGGAACGAAATCATTTCCATATTTGAACGGATTGGTTTTGGTGTGTCAGAAGGTCCTGAAGTGGAAGATGATTGGCACAACTTCACAGCTTTAAACTTTCCCGAAGAACATCCTGCTAGAGATATGCAAGACACTTTTTTTGTGGAAAAAGGAGACAAAGAAATGGCATTAAGAACACATACCTCATCCGTCCAAGTTCGGGTAATGGAAAATAGCCAACCGCCTATTCGTACCATTTCTCCAGGTCGTGTTTACCGCAATGAAGCCATTTCGGCACGTGCACATTGTTTTTTCCACCAAGTGGAAGGTTTGTTTATCGATAAAGATGTTTCTTTTGCCGATTTAAAACAAACACTATTGTATTTTGCACAAGAAATGTTTGGTGAAAAAACCAACATCCGTTTGCGTCCTTCCTATTTTCCATTTACCGAGCCAAGTGCGGAAGTCGATGTAAGTTGCTCAATCTGCAATGGAAAAGGCTGTAATGTATGTAAATATACAGGTTGGTTAGAAATACTCGGTTGTGGAATGGTGGATCCAAATGTTTTAGAAAACGCCCATATTGACACCAAAAAATACAGCGGATATGCCTTTGGAATGGGTATAGAACGCATTGCTCAATTAAAATATAAAGTCAACGATCTGCGGCTTTATTCCGAAAACGATATTCGCTTTTTAAAACAATTTAAATCTGCATTTTAGTATGGGACTTTTTTCTTCAAATAAAAATTCGAAAAAGCTCAACTGGATCAATATTGAATCCGTTGAAGACCTAGAAACAGCTTATAATAATTCTATACAGCATTCGTGCTTGTTTTTTAAGCATTCTACACGTTGTCCAACCTCAAGAATGGTTTTAAATACATTTGAATCAGAGTGGGAGGAAAACGAAAATTGTAAGTTGTATTTTATTAATTTATTGGC
This sequence comes from uncultured Fluviicola sp., assembly GCA_964585545.1. Taxonomy (GTDB): domain Bacteria; phylum Bacteroidota; class Bacteroidia; order Flavobacteriales_D; family Crocinitomicaceae; genus Brumimicrobium. The sequence goes on along the minus strand of CAZPDT010000020.1, from coordinate 41,426 downwards.
ACACCGTGATGTGTCGAATGCATTAAGTACCATTTCTGATATTGAACACCAATCGCCACAAGCGATCTTGGTTCAAAATAAAACAGCTGTGTACAATAATTCCCATAGTGGAATAGCAGCAAAAGAAATACAAAAATTAATTTAATTGGTTCATGAAAAATTGTGCTTATATTGTTTTAGTTGCCTTGGTTTTAGTTTCTATTTCATCGTGTAAAAATGATACTCAAGTTAAAAAGGGCAGTCTCGTCCCGGCAAAATTTGAATTGCCTTATAACAATGCTTCTGCTCAGAAAGGAGAAACACTTCGCTTAGAAATAAAGGTGGCCGACTTAGACAACGTAAAAAAAATAAAGGTTTTTACAAAAGACACCGTTATTTTCGAAGGCCAACCAACGAAAGAGCAATATATTTTTGAGGTCAATACCAAATCATGGAGCATCGGAACCAATCAATTGTCGTTAAGAACGACCACAAACGACGATAAACTTCGGAAAGATCATCGCATTGTTAAGATTTTATCCGATGTTTTTCCTCAGGAATATACGGCAGAAGTAATAAAGGCTTATCCCCATTCAACAACTTCTTTTACCCAAGGATTAGAATTTGACGGCGATCAACTCTATGAAGGAACGGGAGGAAGAGATGACGCTACGGGTCGAAGTATTGTTGCGAAAGTTGATTTATACACAGGCGAGATACAACAAAAGAAAGCGTTGCCCCAAAGATATTTTGGAGAAGGAATTACCATCATGGGAGATCAGCTTTTTCAATTGACTTGGCAAGAACATACTTGTTTTGTTTATGACAAATACACACTTGAGGAAATCAAACAGTTTACCTATACAGGTGAAGGCTGGGGCTTGTGCAATGATGGGAAACAACTCATTATGTCTGATGGTTCTGAACGTATTTATTTTAGGGACCCTACTAATTTTAGTCTAAAAAAGACCCTCGAGGTATACTCCAATGAAGGACCAATTAAAGGCTTAAATGAATTGGAATACATCAATGGAAAAATTTATGCCAATGTTTACACAACAAATATGATTGTAATTATTGATGCCAGTACTGGGAAGGTAACGGGTAAAATTGATGCCAGCCTGGTGGCTCTCGACTATCGAAAGGGAGGAAAAGTTTTAAATGGAATTGCCTATAAAGCTTCCACCAAACAATTGTTTATAACTGGAAAAGATTGGCCCAGTTTATTAGAGGTAGGATTGGTTGAGCATTGAGTCTTCAATCACAACCTCCCCGCCAACGTTACAACTTTTCGTATGTTTTGCACTTTTGCTTTATCTACATCAAAGATTTCAAAAACAATAATGTAAGGTCCAATTGACGCTTTTGTTCCGTCTTCTCTAGTTCCTTCCCATTGCACAGTTCCCTTCCCGCCTAACAACTGATCCTTAAACAATACTTTGATTTCTCGTCCTTTATCGTCATAAATTGTTAAATCACCTATTAAATTGGGGTCATTGACTTCATAGGTTAACAGAAGGACATCCTCAAAGCCATCATTATCTGGTGAAAAAGTAGAAGAAGATAAAGAAAGTGTTCCTCCTGTTTGTCCTGGATTCATGTTTTGGGAGTTTTCTCTACCAGGGGTTGCAAAACCAACAGATTCGCTTGCACTGTACCAGTTTGAACTTGAGTTCGAGGGTAAATCTGGTGAATGCCGTTCCAAGCTTACTCCTTTTTTATTTTGAAGTAAAGAAAAGTGCCAATCCTCCGTGTAGGCAACCCTATCCATTATTGTATCATTAAAAATAAGATAGACTGTGGAAGAATCATTGTTATAACTGGGAAGCGTAGAAAGTTGAACAAATTTTCCCGGAACAGCAAAAGGATAATTCATCAATTGAAAACTGGAGTCTTTTGTGATGACTGCATAATCGTCGGGTCCAATAATATAGCTTATGTCTATTTTCTTCTGACTCGAAATTGTGTCATTGCCGAAATGGGCTAATTCCCAATTTTTTAAATCAATATATTTGTTGGAATTATTATAAATTTCGACAAAATCAGAACCTCCGCTTAAGGGATTAAATAGAATTTCATTGATTATTAAATCTCCTTTTTCAGGATGCTGAGGCAATACAAAAGTGCCTTGGTAATTGCTCGTGTTCCCTGAGCAATCTTCAAAACCGTCTATTGTATAGGAATATACTTGTCCTGGAATTATAGTATCGGAAAACACAATTGTGAGTACTGTAGGATATTTTCCATTTACACTTCTTGAATCTTCCGTAAGCACAGGATGTGAAGAAAATGTGGCATTGATTAAACTCAATGAATCCATTCCTTCGGAGAAAGTAAGTACAATTTCTTTTGGTGGATTAACAAGAACACTCGTCACTGTAGAAGCTTTAGTATCGGGTTGCGTATTGTATACACTGTTTTGTGTTCCTGGTGTTCCTCCATTTGAATCGGTGCTCGCTCTCCAATTGTCTTCTCCAGAACAAGGTAAATCAGGATTGATACGCTCAATACTCCATCCACCGCTACTTTTATTCTTATCCTTATACCACTTGTCCGTATAAGTCAATTCGTCAACAAGAATTCCATTGTCTGTATGAAGATGTATTTCATCTCCTGAATTGTTTAAAGCTGCCCAACTTGTAACGCCTGTAGCCTGTGGATAATCAGTCAGACCTGCTGTTGGCACCAAAACAACATATTCACCAGGATTGAGCCAAACATCTTGAATCGTGCCTGGAGAAGAGTTATCACTTAATTGCCATCCATTAAGATGAAAATATTTGTTGCTTCTATTGTACAATTCTACGTATTCATACTCAGGCAAACCAACTGACGGATTTTCATCGGCCATAAACTCATTGATGATAATATCTCCAAATGCTGGAATTTGTGCTTCAATATATTGAAAGGATGTGTTTTCAGAAGACATGGCATTGCCTGCAAAATCTTCTACATTTTCCACAGTCAAGACATAGTCCTGTCCAATTATAAAGTTGGAAGAAAAAGTTAAAACAAACTTAGAAAAGTCCGTTCCATCTTGTTGAACCGAAGTGGGTGCTCCAATTCCATTGTCCACATTGTAATTTACAACTTGTTCCCCAGTGGTTTGATCAATCGCCTCATTGAATTGCACTTCTAACTCTGTATTTGATATTGGAACGGCAGCGTCCAAATGGGGGGGATCAGTATCTACTTGTATTGGACCGGCATAAAAGTCATCGTATTTAAATTTTTGGGCATTGCTAATAGTATAAATTAAATCAATTCCGATATATTGTCCTAAAACACTAACGGGGTAGTTTGCTGTGGCTTCTTGCTGATAGGCAATTCCCCCATTCAAATCAGTATAAACTTCCCAGTCTCCATTCGATCTATATATAATTTTTACCGTAATTTCAAAGCTGGAAGCAACATCGCCAGAATTTGCGGTTAGAATCGTTGTTTCTATACCACCATCTCGTTCAATAAGTTCAATTTTATCAGCACTTCCATTCTCTCCAATACGGAAATAAACACCATCTGGATTGGTCGATAAATCAGCATCAGTTGCAGTTAAATAGGTTAATCCGTAATTGTTATTTGAGGGACTAAAACTATAATTGATTTTATATCTCCATTCTCTGTCTTCTAACTGGGTTAAATTATGGGCAGTAGACAAGTAACTCTCTCCAGCAGTTGATGCATTGAGTTGAAGTTCATTGTTGGCATTAACAATAAAGTCGGCAGCATCACCTGACCATGTAGGATTATTGGTAAAATCTCCATCATCAAAAGAATCACTCATTTGTCCCCAAGCAGTTAAGAATAAAAAACTCGAAAAAAGTAATAAAAGATGTTTCATCATATTTTTAACTCTTATTATGTGGTGTAATGTATGTAAAAATTAACCACTACGAAAGTACGAAAATTATTTTATCGAAAAGAGGAGTCGTCTGATTTAAACATTGAAAAATACACTTTTCAATTCATTGTGAACTTAACCCGAACTCTTCATGAATTAAATTTCGAAGGAAATCGAGACAGGAACCAACAGAAATTTCATAGTTTTAACTATCTTTGCAAAAGAGCAACGGACTATTTTTTATGGATAAATATAGCCGTTTAAAAATTACACGATTCAAATACTTGGAAAATGGAGCAACTTGATAAAATACTGGTACCAATTGATATTAAAAATGACTCTAAAGAACAATTAGAGACGGTAATAAAAATGGCCAATGGTTATAATTCAGAAGTAATTGTTACCTATGTGCTTTCCGATGAGGTGGAAGGAGATGACCTCCAAGGCATGCTCTTAAAAGACGTAAACAAGCAATTGGACGAAATTATTGAACTCCTTAAAAGCGAGAATGTTATCGTTCAAGATCCAGTAATTACACAAGGTAAACTTATAGACGGCATTCTAAAAACCGCAATCAAAGAAGAGGCAAACCTTATTATTGCAGGTTCGGGAAGTAGATATATCCATGAAAAACATAAATTGGGCAGCACAGTAGAACGACTCATTAGACACTCTACCGTTCCTGTATGGGTCGTTAAAAATGAGGACAGTACAGAGTTAACCAATATTATATGTCCTGTTGATTTTTCTGATCCCTCTCGCACGGCACTTAGGAATGCCATCTCTTTAGCCCGTGATTTTGATGCTCATTTAAGAATAATGGGCGTCATAGAACCATTATTGTATGTTTCTTTGAGAATTAAGGTTGACCTAGATGAAGAAAATGCTCGCAGATTCACACAATTAAAAAGTGAAATGGACGCATTCTTGAAAGAGTTTGACTTGGTTGGGGTAAAGTATGAAGTGGATCTTCGTCAAGGAGAAATTGCAGGAGAAATATTAAAAGCCATTAAAACGTACAACCATGATTTATTAATTATGGGAACAACGGGACGCACAGGATTAAGCAAGGTGTTGATAGGAAGTGTTGCCGAAGAAGTGACCCGGAATTTACCTTGTTCGTTCATCACTACAAAGTCTCAGGATTTTATCCATTCTAAGCTACAAAGTGAGATAATGGAGATTGAAGCTCATCTTGAAAACGCATTAAAGTTAATGAAAAAGGAAGCCTATCAAGAGGCCAAAAAAGATTTGCTCGCTTGTTTACGCATCAATTCAATGTATATTCCTGCACATTTTAAACTTGCTGAAGTATTTACCAAAACAGGAAACGAGGTAAAAGCACAATACCACACCAATATTACCAAAGAACTATTAAGCCATCTCAGGGATGACCAAATTGAGCGTGAAATAAAGGCTTATTATGCTTCGGATAACAACTAATGGTTGATCGTATTGGGTTTACGTTATCGCTTTATGTGAGTATGAGCTTAACACGTTGCAGTGAATTTTCTATACTGAAGTAGCTTTCGGGTAAACTCAAATGTTATGAAACAATCATTCAACAGCAAAATACTTACCTTTGGAGAAAATAATAAGCATGAAGTTAGCAATTGTTGGAGTAACAGGTCTAGTTGGTCAGGAAATTATAAAAATATTGGAAGAATTCGACTTCCCAATTACAACAATAATCCCAATAGCCTCTGAAAAGTCAAAAGGCCAGGAAATCAAATTTAAGGAGGAGTTTTATACTGTTGTTACTCCTGAAATTGCTATTAATCTACAGCCAGATGTTGCACTTTTTTCTGCGGGAAGTACTGTTTCACTTGAATGGGCACCAAAGTTTGCAGCAATTGGTTGTCGTGTAATTGACAACTCCTCTGCTTTTAGGATGGATAAAGACAAGAAATTAATTGTCCCAGAAATTAATGGCAATCTACTTACTTCTGAGGATTTTATTATTGCCAATCCCAATTGCTCAACAATTCAAATGCTTCTTGCACTTGCTCCATTGCACGAACTTTACACCATAAAACGGGTTGTGGTTTCTACTTATCAATCGATATCAGGAAGTGGGAGCAAAGCTATTTCTCAAATGGAGAATGAAAGAAAAGGCATTAAAGAAGATATGGCTTATCCTTATCCTATTGACCAAAACATTCTGCCCCATTGTGATGATTTTTTAGAAAACGGGTATACCAAAGAAGAAATGAAATTGGTTAATGAAACCCATAAAATATTGGATCCGAATATTGCAGTTACCGCTACAGCAGCCCGTGTGCCTGTTGTAGGAGGGCACTCAGAATCCATCAATGTAAGTTTTGAAAAAGATTTTGACTTGGTGCATATTCGTAAAGTTTTTTATCATACTCCTGGTATTCATGTAAAGGACAATCCTGAAACAAATATTTATCCTATGCCTTTGTTTTCAAAAGGTAAAAACGATGTTTTTGTTGGTCGATTAAGAAGGGATGAGAGTCAAGAAAACTCCTTAAATATGTGGGTTGTTGCTGACAATTTGAGAAAAGGAGCTGCATTAAACGCCATTCAAATTGTAATGATCTTGGTAGAGAAAGACTTTCTAAAAATAGATGCTGACATCTCAAGAAAAATTAAACAGATGTTGAAAAGTGCCAAAAGTTTGTCTCAATTACAAAAACATCAAGCCCGAATTTAATTTATGCTTGTTTTTTCTCTCCTCTTATAACGTACAATAGGAGAATAAGAGACATCAATAACAACATGCCAATTAGCTGATGAGATTGTGCCAAGATCTCATATAGTCCAAATTTTCCTTGAACAATATAAGGCGCAGTAATAACAGTAAATATTCCCAATAAAAGTTGAAGTCCCACTAAAATCATGGACCACCAGCCCACTTTTTTAACCAATGGAGCATGTTTGACTTTAGCGAGTTTCAATGTTTTATAAAATCCATATACAATTAATACAACAAGAATGTAGGCCAATCCCCTATGAACAAATTGTACGTTAATCATATTGTCAATCCAGCTGTGATTCATCATGTTTGCAGGAAACCAATCGTTATTTATTTTAGGCCAAGTAGGCGCTGCTGAGCCCGCTCGAAGTCCAGCCATAAATGCACCATAAAAAAGCTGTATTGTTAAAAGTACAATGACCACTAAAAAATAGTTTTTTGTTCCCGTATCACGAACAATTTTTTCCTTGGGAATTAACAACTTCAGTGCAAACCATAAGGCATAACATAGCAGTACTAGAGCTGCAATAAAGTGAATAGAAAGACGAATGTGACTTACCCGCAATAAATCAGAGCCGTCCAAACCGCTTTCTACCATATACCAACCTATAAACCCTTGTAGTCCGCCCAAAATAAAAAGGATTATAAGTGGTACAATCATTTCTTTGAGGAAATATTTTTTAATCAAAAAATAAATAAATGGGATGGCAAACACAACACCTAAGGAACGTGCCCATAGTCTGTGGAACCATTCCCAGAAATAAATAAACTTAAAGTCGGCAAGTGTAAAATGATTGTTTACATACTCAAATTGTGCTATTTGCTTGTAACCTTCAAAAGCTTTTAACCATTCTTGTTGATTCATTGGAAGCATAAAACCCATAATAGGATCCCATTCTGTCATCGATAAACCCGAATCAGTGAGTCGGACAACACCACCTAAAACGACCTGAAACATAATCATGAAAACACCGATGAGTAACCAAATGGCAACGGCTTTCTTTTTCTTGGATTCTTCTAATGCAGTCACTTCCTTTTGCTTAATAAATTTATGGGCAAAGATAGGGAAAAAACCCACATTTTGTTTTTTCCATCAAGCTCAAATGTAAAATTATTGACAATTCATTTATTTCCTCTTTTTCTCTTTCTTCAAATCTGCTCTTTTAACAATTTTACCTATTTTTTCTTACCTTCACAGAAATTATAAAATAGCCCATGTCTCAATTTATTGACAAGATTGCACAGCAGATTTATGAAAAGGATTTGCCCCTTGATCACCTCTGCATTATTTTGCCTTCACAACGGGCAAAAAAATATCTGCAACGCGCTTTATTTCGGGTTTATGGAAAGCCCATTTTCTCTCCTGAAATCAAGACCATGAACCGATGGATTCAGGAATTATCTCCTGTTTCAATTATTGAAAATACACGTGCATTATTTAAATTGTATAAAACGCATTTAGCAGTTGATAAAGAAGAACCCCAAACCCTAGATGAGTTTCTTCATTGGGGAAGAATATTACTCAGTGATTTCGATGAAATGGATCGGTATCTTATTGACAGCAAAGACCTATTTCGCAACTTGGCAAATATTAAGGAAATTGAAGAGTGGAGTTTTAGAGATACTGAAACCCTAACGGAGGGTCAAAAAAAATACATGCGATTTTGGGATTTGCTTGGAGACTATTACAGCCATTTTAATGAAGTGCTAAAAAGAGATGAGGAGTGCTATATGGGAAGTGCTTATAAAAATGTAGCCACTCATATTGACCTTGTCTTTGAGAAGGATAAACAAGCCCATTTTATTTTTGCCGGATTCAATGCCCTTTCTCCTGCAGAGGTGTCGATTATGAAACAACTTCAAAGGATGGGAAGGGGCGATATATTCATCGATGCAGATGTCTTCTATCTCAACAACACCAACCACGAAGCAGGCAAGTTTCTTCGAGAATTTCTCAATGCATTAAAATTGAAAACCTTGCCTTTTGTTGTTGATCGATTACAAACTGAGCAGAAGGAAATACAAGTCATTAACTGTGCACAGCCTACAGGACAAGCAAAAGTGAGTGCAACATTGCTCCACGACATCATCCCTCATGAAGAGCTTTCAAAGACTTTATTGCTTTTGGCAGATGAAAGTTTAATTGTTCCAGTGATGAAAAATATTCCAAAAAATGTTGGAAATACCAATATCACCCTAGGACTGCCTTTAAAAAACACAGCATTAAGGTCTTGGGTTGATTTGCTCTTCAATGTGCAAGAACACCATCAACAATTTAAATCTAATCAAATTTACCACAAGGATTTTATTCGATTTATTAAACACCCTTTTATAATTGGATTCTGTAATCAAGAAGAACTGCAAGCAATTACCGAAATTGAAAGACATATTTTAACGGACAACTGGACATTTATTTATCCTGAAAGACTCAATTTGGGTCCTCGTATAGTAGAGTTGATTCAGCGGTTCTTTAACCCGTGGAGAATTGGAGAAAAAGAATATCCTTTAGATACAATCAGAGCACTCAATCAAATTATTTTCTCTGCATTAGACAAAAAGGAAAATGCTATTGAACGCTCAATTATTTATCACTTTGATAAGGCCATAATTCAACTCTCTGCTGTGTTGGAAGAGTTCCAACCCAATATGAATTTAGGAACTTTTAAATCATTGTTTAATCAGCACTGGATCAATGAAAGTATTGCCTACTATGGAAATCCCTTAGACGGATTACAAGTAATGGGACTTTTAGAAACGCGGTTAATTGATTTTAAAAACATGATTGTTGTAGGACTGAATGAAGGAAGTATGCCTCCTACCAATCCTATTCAATCAATGATTATGATGGATTTAAGAAAATACCATAATTTACCAACCCCAAGGGAAAAGCAAGGTCTTTTTGCACACCATTTTTATCGTTTGTTACACAATGTGAAGCATTGTTGGATTACCTATTCCTCTTCAAATATTGACGGAATGGGTATGGATGAACCCTCCCGTTTTATCATGCAGCTGGAACTCGAACTTACTCGGAAAAATCCACTCATTCAATTTAAAAAATTTGATTATACGCTATCCAATACGGAAGAACAAAGCAATGAAATAATTATAGAAAAATCAAAAGCGATTTTAAAACGTTTAGACGCGTATTTTAACAAGCGTACATCTGCGTCTTCATTAAAAACAGCATTGCGGTGTTCTTTGGATTTTTATTATAAATACCTTCTTGAATTTGGAGAGGAAGATAAGGTTGAAGAAGAGGTTGAAGCAAATACTTTCGGCAATTTTATTCATCAAACCCTAGAAACATTATATCGACCATTTACTCAACTGGACAAGAAGGGAAATCCGTGTCCCAACCACAAACCTATTGTTGCCCCCGATATTGATAAAATGTTAGGTCAACAAAAAAGAATATTGGAACAGCAATTCATCAACTTTTTCCACTACGAAAAACATCAAGCAATTGAAGGTAAAAACTATTTGAGTCTGGAGGTTGCACAACTCTTAGCTTCAAACTTTTTGAAAAAAGAAAAAGATGAATTGCAGCATGAAAATGATTCCCTCTTTATTATAGGTTTGGAAATGAAAATGAAAAAGAGTTTATTACTCAATATTTTTGGAACAGAGAAAACAATCAACTTTACAGGCTATATTGACCGAATAGATGAATTTAAGGGAGAAAAGCGCATTTTGGATTACAAATCAGGAAAATGTACGGAAGACGATGTAAAAATCACCAGACCCCGCAAGAAAAATGTGAGTGAAGAAGATACTATTGAGCATTTAGTTGGCCAATTAAAAAGTAAAAAATACGTATTTCAGTTATTGGTGTACAACATGCTGTTTCATGAAAAATTCAAGTATTACCCCGAAAAAACAGGAATTATTTCAATGGTTAACCTTAATGACGGTCCCTTTTATTTGGAGAATAAACTTACCGACACGTTAGAGGAATTAATGGACCTGTTTGAAAAGGCACTGGTCAATATTATTTCAAGACTGTACGATACAGAAATACCCTTTGAGCATGAAGATAAGGGGAAGTTCAGTTATTGTTCGTATTGCGTAGCATAGATGGGGAGTTGTCAATTAAGAATTGTTGAATTACGAATGGTCCAATTATCAATTAAGAAAATTTATACTTCCCTAACCCGTATTCCAAGACAAAGATTTTTTGTAACATAAAATAGCGCTGTCTTGGAATGTGGCCTAATAAGTTGTTAGACTGCTACAATTTCTTGAAATATTTTCCAGTTTCTTTCTTCCTTTTAAAAAGGATAATTCCACAAGAAAATTGAATCCAACGATTGTTCCACCACATTTTTGGACAAGATGCGCTGCCGCATCTGCAGAACCTCCTGTTGCTAATAAATCATCATGAATAAGGACTTTCTGCCCTTTTTCTACTGCATCTTCGTGCATTTCAATCGTTGATGTGCCATATTCTAATTGATAACCATGTGATATTTTCTTATAAGGTAATTTCCCTTCCTTTCGTACGAGTATAAATGGAAGTCCCAGCCGCAAAGCTAAAGGAAATCCAAATAAGAAACCCCGACTTTCAATTCCTGCAATGGCATCAATATTTTGGTCCTTATATTCAGTCTCTAGATGACTTAAAATCTGTCTTGAGATCTCAGGTTGCATCAAAATAGGTGTAATGTCTTTAAAAATAATTCCAGGTTTTGGAAAGTCTGGAACATCGCGAATAACGGATTTTAATTTTTCTTCTATTGTTTTCATTTTAGATAAATTCCTTTGGGCTTAAAATTACGAAAACTATTCTACAATGCAGGTGGAGATGTTGCTGGGAGGAAACCGTTGAAACGGTTGTAGCGTGTACTAATTTTCCCCTAACTCACGTATTAATTTTCGGGTTAGAGGTTTTTATGTGACTAAATAGTAACCAAGCGATTAAACTCATTCATTGAAGTCACATTATAGCGTCTGATAATAGGCCTTTTATTATTTGAACTGGCTTCATTCACCAACTTATACATCGATTGTACTTGTTGGTTCATATTTTCAAAGACAACCATTAAATCATGATTATTAAGTGTTTGTTTTGTGTTCAAAATTTCATGCATCGCATTTCTTGAAACAAAATCAATCTTATCAAAGTCAAAACGAATAGAAACAAGACTGCTTTCATTCTTAATATTAGCAAGAATAGAACGCACTGCAGAACGTGTGTTTACAGCGTTGTCAACATATTTTGATAATTGTATGTGTTTTAGTGATTGCATAATGTTTTGATTATTTCGACTTACTAGGCGTAAACGAAGATACAATAAAAAAGTTATTCTACATAATCATAAAATGAAAAGTCCTTATTCAAGGCATTTGTTGGAATTCTCATTATTACATAAGACCCTTGATGATGCAAGCCCATATCCAACAAAGATATCGTTTTCTTATTATTTGGAGATACTGCACTCCCCGAACCAATAATTACACTGCCTCCAAGCCCATTTACAATTAAATTTATAGAGGTTCGCACACCAAAACCCCGTTCTTTTTGGTCTTTCGTCGATTAACCATCAAGTACAGCTTCAATTGCATCTATATCCGTAGTGATATATCCATAATCCTTATCTCCTGAATAGTTTTTATAAGAATTGAGATAACCTTGACCTGCGTCACAAATACATAAATCAAGATATTTTTTTGAAGGATAATTTTGAAAAGAAATATACCCCGTATCACACCTTGAGTGATCAATTAGATTATCACAAAACTCTGAAAATATATAACTTAGTGATTGCTTGTGAGCGCCAGATAAATCACAAATAGAGCCTATTGTATCCATAACAGAAGAAAGTAACTTATCTCGTTCTATACCAGTTGAATCTATGGGTATTTTGATTATTGGAATATAAGATTTAGATCTATAATAACCTGATTTAAAAGATTTTAATTCAATTCCTTTACCAAATTTTATTGTTTTCAAATATTGATTGGAAGGAAAGTTAATAATTTCGATTTTATTTTCTAAAATGTAACAAGTCAATAGGGTAGACATAGCTGGAGGTGCCCATTTTAATTCTCCTAGTGATAAAGTTTTAGACTGATCTTGAACTAATCCTTGAACTGTAGAAAGATAAGAAGCAAGTTGTTTTCCGATTTTTTCTGACTTTGTGTAAGAAACTTTTGTCATTTTAGCATAAATGATTCATTTATAATTATCAATATACTCTTAATTTTTTATTTTAACAATATAGTTTTTTTCAAATTTGATGTTTTTTTATAAATCCAAGATATCATGTATTTTCCCCTAACTCACGTATTAATTTGCGGGTTAGAGGAAAACTCTACCTTACCCGCAATGGTTTCTAACTATTTTTTATGTGTAGGATTCTATAAATTGATGGAATTTCAGTAAATTACAGCGCTTAATTAAATAAAACTTATGAAAAAATTGATTTGGTGTATCGCTTTAGCTGCTGGAATTGGAACATCATCATTTGCCCAAGAGCCATCTTATTGTGGAACTTACCAAAAAATGAATGAATATAAAGCGTCTCTTTCACCGCAAGACAAAGCCCTTTATGAATTAGAACAAGAAGCCTACAAACAGCGACTTAAAGAAACGATTGCCGAACACCCTGAATGGTTAGAAGCATCACACGAAAGAGGAACCATTCAATATACTATCCCTGTTGTTTTTCATATTCTCCATCAAGGCGGTTCGGAAAATATTTCCAATGAGCAAGTGTATAATGCTATGGAGCACATGAATGAAGATTATCAAAAATCAAACCCTGAGTGGCCCAATGTGGTTGCACAATTTGCTGGAATTGTAGCAGATGTTGAAATTAAATTTGTTTTGGCAAAAAAAGACCCTAATGGAAACTGTACGAATGGAATTACACGCACATTTACGAGAGAAACTTCTAGTGGAAATGGAGAGTCTCAAATGGATGCGGTTAAAGCTGCACATGGCAATTGGCCAGGCGACGAATACCTCAACATCTTTGTTTGTAAATATATAGGCGGTGCAGCGGGATATACAAAAATACCCAGTGGATATTGGGCCAACACCATGAAGAATGGTATTTGGGTTTTAGATAATTATGTCGGTAGTATTGGAACTTCGAGTTCATCGGGTGCACATACCCTGACTCATGAAGTAGGTCACTGGCTAAGTCTAGATCATACTTGGGGGCCTACTAATAATCCCGGTCTTGCATCAAATTGTAATCCCGGTGTAGATGATGGTATATCAGATACACCAAATACAAAAGGTTGGACTTCATGTAACTTAGGCGGATCAACATGTAATCACCCAAGTGTACTTGACAACGTAGAAAATTATATGGAATATTCCTATTGTTCAAAAATGTTTACTGAAGGACAAAAAGCCCAAATGTGGGCTGCTTTAGGTGACGCTGTTACTGGAAGAAAAAATATTGTTTCTGCAAGTAATTTAACCGCAACTGGAGTCAACGCACCAAGTGTACTCTGTAAAGCGGATTTTAATTCGAATAAACAAAGAATATGTCTTGGAAGTAGTGTTGCTTTCTCTGATTTATCGTATAATGCTGCGACAAGTTGGAAATGGTCTTTTCCCGGAGGCACTCCTGCAACATCGACTGATCAAAACCCATCAGTAACCTATAACACTCCTGGAGCCTATAATGCAGTTTTAATAGCATCCGATGGCACATCAACAGACACATTGACCAGAATGGATTACATTACCGTCCTTCCATCTGGAACATCTATACCATTTACTGAAGGATTCGAAGATTATACAACTCTAAATAATTCTCCTTGGGCGGTCCATAATCCTGAAGCCAATGCAGCATTTAAAATTACATCCAATGCCAGTTACTCGGGCAATAAGTCCATTGTACTTAAAAACTATGGTGAACCGAGTGGGGTTGTAGATGAAATCCTGTCTTCTCCCATAGACCTTTCTTCAATTACCAGCGGAGACGATATTACCCTCAGCTTTCGATTTGCTTATCGCAAAAGGACAGGACAAGAACACGAAAGACTACAGGTGTTGTTATCAAAGGATTGTGGGGTAACTTGGCAAATAAGAAAAACATTAAGTGGAAGTTCCTTGGGCAACAAAATATCGGAAGACAGCTGGACTCCCGACTCTATAAGCAATTGGGAAACAGTGATTATGTCCAACATTACCTCACAGTACTGGGTTGATAATTTTATGCTAAAATTTAAGTTTGAATCTGATGGAGGAAACAATCTTTATATCGATGATATTAATATCTTCACAGGAGGTCCTGAAAATGATCCTCTTACTGTAGATAAAAATGAGATATTCCATTCCTTTTACATCTTTCCCAATCCAACAAAAAATGGAGCTAAAATAACCTTCTCTACAGGAAATGGTCAAAAAGCAGAAGTCTCATTAGTAGATATGATGGGTCAAAGACTCCAGGTCCATACATTACAGGCTCAGAAAGGAAAAAATACCGTTCAATTGAATACCCAAAATATAGATTCAGGAATTTATTTTGTAAACTTAAATATTGATGGTATTCGTGTAACAAAACGTTTAATCATTCATTAACCCAGACTATTAACTGCGTTGAGCTCGCAAGATCGGTTCATCGGCTTTTGTTATGAAAAGCTAAAATGACAATAGTTTTGGGGAGCACAGGAGTTTTTATGGTTCGGAATTGTAACCCAATTTTGGGGTATAAAATTTCGAGCATTTCAGAGATAGCAGGCAGTTTAGCTTTGGAATAGAAAAAGTATGAATAATCCGGGATAATACGAAACTCATTCATTTATACCCTTTACTTCATAAAACATACAGTTAAATAGTTGTCGTCTGATTGTTTTAAGAAAAGTATGTATCTTAGCTATAATTCTAAGTTTAGAAATAAAGTACATTTATGAAAGATTACATAAAATGCAAAATTTAAATACAAATCAAGTGGAAAGGTTTCGTCCTTATTTTTTTGTTAAATCAAGACTAATCTTATAATTCGCTTTGTTTTTAATTGTTATTAATTTATATTTACACCCCAATAAAAATTCATTACTATGAAATTAAAATATTTACTGTCCACAATTGTTTTACTAAGTACTTTTGTATATTCACAAGAACAAGTTAAACCGTGTGGTCAACCGGAAATGACACAAGAGCTTTATCAAAAGCATCCTGAGCTAGAAGCTCAAGAAGAGCAAAGAAATGCTGAACTTATAGCGCAAGGTAAACAAGAAGGGCCCTATATAGCGAAAGACAATCCTGTATATATTATTCCTATTGTGTTCCATGTATTGCATGAATATGGAGCAGAAAACATCTCGGATCAGCAGATTTATGACCAAGTAAGAATTCTAAATGAAGATTTTAGAAAGATAAATGCTGATACTACCGAGATTGTGAGCTACTTTAAGAGCCGTGCTGGTGATGCTAAGATAGAGTTTAGATTGGCAACAATCGATCCTTTTGGCAATCCCACAAATGGTATAACGCGTCATTATACAAATGAGACCAATGTAGGTGATAATTTCTCAAAGCTCACACAATGGCCTAGAAATCGTTACTTAAATGTTTGGGTGTGTAGATCAATGAAAGCGGGTACAGCTGGATATGCTCATTTCCCATCAGGTACTGAAGGTGGAATGCGTTGGATTGATGGCGTCATGATTCTTAACGGACATATAGGTAGTATTGGTACAGGTAGCCCTTATAATTCAAGGTCTTTAACACATGAGATTGGACACTATTTGAATTTATACCATCCTTGGGGAAAAACAAATGACCCAGGATTACCTGTAAATTGTTTTGATGACGACGCTGTAGAAGACACGCCAAATACAATGGGTGCCAACTTACATTGTGATTTAACACAAACAACTTGTGATGACACACTTGATAACGTTCAAAACTTTATGGATTACTCCTATTGTTCTGTTATGTTTACTGACGGTCAAATCAAAAGAATGAGAAATGCCTTGGTCTCTAATGTTGGCCAACGTTCTGATTTATGGAGTCAAACAAACCTAGACAATTCTATACCTCCAGGCATGATTTATGACCCTGTTGCTGATTTCAATACAGAAGAAATGGCTTGTGTTGGTGACGCTGTTAAGTTTGACAACTTTTCATGGAGATTTTCCGATACTGTAGGTGCTAATGCCACTTACACCTGGGAGTTTGAAGATGGTAGTGTTGCTACTTCAACACAAGAAAACCCAACTGTGTCTTTCACATCAGCGGGATGGAAAACAGTTACGCTAACAGTAGAGGATAATGGACGCTCAAATACTTTAACCAAAGATCGTTGTATTTGGATTGCTCCAAATTGGTCACCATACAATGGTACATTCTCCATAGACTTTGATGATTCTCCTGATTACTTTATAGTTCCAAATCCACAGAATTTGCCTTATGAATGGACGGTAAGAGATGATGCTGGAACAAACGGTTCTGGAGCTATGTTCTTAAATATAACAAGTCCTTACGATAACCCAACTTTGTACTCTGATGAATACTTCTTTGATGACAGAAGAGGTGGAACAGAAAGCGCATTTATTACTCAACCTATTGATTTATCCCATGTAACTGATATTTCAATTTCTTTCGATTACGCATGTGCTACAGATGCAACCACTCCTGACGATATGAAGGAAGAGTTGTGGGTTTATACTTCAAAAAATTGTGGTAAAACATGGAATTTCAGAAAGAAATTAGTAGGTTCAAATTTGGTCAATAATGGTTCTGGATGGGATTCTTTCTACCCAAACAGCAATACACAGTGGACCAATGCATCATTTTCATTACCAAATTCAATGGCGGGGAGTCATGTCTTCCTTAAGTTTGTCTATATTGGATCTGATAAGTCAAATAATATCGCTATTGACAACATTAATGTAGATGGTATTTTAAGTACAAATTCATATATCGCAGGAGAAAGCAACCTTCTCACTGTTGCTCCAAACCCAAGCAATAGTGAACTTGGATGGAACATCAACTACGATGCAAAAGAGTGGGGCGGAGCTCAAATTGAATTGACAGATATCCAAGGAAGATCAGTTGTTACTGGAGCATTGCCAAAGAATCAAACAAAACTGAATGTTCTTCCTACTGCAGGAGCAACACACGGTGTTTACTTCTTGAAAATAACAAACAACGAGAAAGTAGTGCAGAAGAAATTAATTCTTGAATAATAATTGAGTTAAGTATATTTTTTAAAGGCTGTCCATTAGGATGGCCTTTTTTATTGTTCAATACTTTTATAAAACTTTTACTTCCGAGAATAATCCGAGCTCATCGCTCTATTAAACACAGTCCAAATATCCTTACCTCTTCGTTCCAATACCCGTATAGATTGAGTGCAATAGAGCCCTTAATTCGGCAAGGTCAAAAAGTGATGACGCTGATCAACGAATACTGATTTAACACGAACTATTAACTGCGTTGAGCTCGCAAGCTCGGTTCATAAATTTTCGTGATGAAAAGCTAAAATGGCAATAGATTTGGGGAGCACAGGAGTTTTTATGGTTCGGAATTGTAACCCAATTTCGAGGTATAAAAATTTCGAGTATCTCCAAAGATAGCAGGCAGTTTAGCTTTGGAATAGAAAATGTATAAATATTTCGGGCTAACACGGATTTTGTATTACTCACCCATAGTCTTAGGGTTCGGGTTCATCAAATCCTATCCATGAAAAAAGGCAAATCCTGAAAACCCAAGATTTGCCTTATTAACTTTATTTGTTTAATTTAGTTCTAGCCACATTTACTGTGTCCACAGTTTGTACAGGTTAAACAGCCTTCAGAAAAGAAAACGGTTTCTTGCTCACATTCTGGACAAGCATTTTTACTCTTTGTGCCGTCAGGGATAAATTTCTTAACCACACGTGTAACACCATTCTTCCATGTATTTAATGTGTCGTCTCTTAAATTTAAAGAGCCAACAAGATCAACTACATTAATAAGTGGCATTCCATGTCGCATTACACCTGAAATCATTTTTGCATAGTTCCAGTATTCCTTTTCAAAGGAGCGTGAAAGGCCTTCCACAGTAACATTATATCCACCGCGATCTTCATATTGGAAATCGTATCGGCTACTGTCTTCATTTTTAACTTTTCTAATAAATCCTTTTTTCACGTCATTTGGAATTCCATTAAATCCATCGCGCCGTCCTGTAAAAATCTCATAAGGACGACCATCCAGCATTCCCACAAAAGCAATCCATTCTTCCAAGTTGTTTTGGAAACGTACAACTTCCGCCTCTAGTAATTCTGGACGTTGTGGAGCATGGTGATCGTCAAAGCTTCTTGCTCTTTGTTCCTCTTCAGATTTTTCACTTGTAGATACAAGCACACCAGATCTTGATCCATCTCTATATACAGTAACTCCCTTACATCCAGAGTTCCATGCTGTTTCATAAACTTTAGCCACCATGTCCTCTGTTATTTCATTTGGCAAATTCACTGTAACAGAAATAGAATGGTCAACATGCTTTTGGACACGTCCTTGCATTTCCACTTTTTTTACCCAATCAACATCGTTAGAAGTAGCTTTATGATACGGTGATTTAGCAATAATAGAATCTATTTGTTCTTGATCCATTTTCTTGACCTCATCAATATCATATCCCTTAGCGATTAAATACGTTTCAAATTTATGGTGGAAAACAGGATACTCTTGCCAAGAATCTCCTATCTCATCCACAAAATCAACACGCACATCTCTATCATCTGGATTTATTTTTCTTCTTCTCATATAAGAAACCATAAATGCAGGCTCAATTCCAGAGGTTGTTTGCGTTAAAATTGAAACAGAACCAGTAGGGGCAATGGTGAGCAAAGCTATATTTCTTCTTCCTTTCTCTGCTAAACGTTCATATAGTGCAGGGTTTTCGTCTTTAATGCGCAACAAGAATGGATTTTCTGCTTCTCGTTCTTGATCCCAAATAGGAAAAGCACCTCTTTCCTCTGCCATGATACTCGATGACAAATAAGCGCTGTGCTTTAATTTCCTGTGTAAGTCTTCTGAAAAGTTATTGGCTTCTTCTGTTCCATAACATATTCCTAGGGCTGCTAACATATCCCCTTCTGCAGTAATTCCTAGTCCAGTTCTTCGTCCTTTCAAACATTTTTCACGGATTCTCATCCACAAATCAAGTTCAGTTCCTTTTACAAACTTGGATTCAGGGTCATTGTTAATTTTATCAATTATTCTTTCAACCTTCTCTATCTCCAAGTCAACCAAATCATCCATCAATCGTTGCGCTATCTCTACATGTTCTGAAAAGAGCTCATAATCAAAGGTAGCGTCGTCAGTAAAGGGCTTGTCTACATAAGAATACAAATTAATAGCCAGTAAACGACAAGAATCGTCTGGGCATAATGGGATTTCTCCACAAGGATTGGTAGAAACCGTTCTAAATCCTAAATCAGCATAGCAATCAGGAATAGATTCATTAATTAAAGTATCCCAAAAAAGCACACCTGGTTCTGCGGATGCCCATGCATTGTGTACAACTTTATCCCACAATCTTTTGGCGTCAACGCTTCTGGTAAAAGTTGGGTTTTCTGATTTAACAGGATACGTTAATGTATAATCTCCTCCTGATAAAGCAGCCTCCATAAAGTCATCTGAAATTTTCACAGAAACATTTGCGCCTGTAACTTTTCCAGCAACTGTTTTGGCATCGATAAAAGATTCAGAATCGGGATGGTCGATAGATATTGATTCCATTAAAGCACCTCTTCTTCCTCCTTGCGCAACTTCTCTTGTTGAGTTTGAAAAACGTTCCATAAACGGAACAACGCCAGTGGCTGATAATGCAGAGTTTTGTACAGGTGATCCAGAAGGACGAACAAAAGATAAATCAACCCCTACTCCTGCTCTTCTTTTCATTAATTGAACCAATTCTTGATCCAACTTTAAAATTCCCCCGTAAGAATCTTCATCTCTTTCATTCCCTATTACAAAGCAATTGGAAATAGAAACATATTGGAAATTATTCCCAATTCCTGCCATAGGACTTCCTTGAGGAATAATGTATTTAAAATCTTTCAATAACGCATATATTCTTTCTTCACTTAATCCATTGGGATATTTACTTTCAATACGCGCAAACTCACTGGCCAAACGTTTGTGCATATCATCAGGACTTTTTTCATATAAATTTCCTTTAGGATCTTTTAAAGCATATTTCTTCATCCAGACTTCCCCCGCAAGTTCGTCTCCTTTGAAGTAATCAATTGCTGCTTTCAATACCTCCTCTTGGGTATACTTTTTTAATTCACTCTGATTCTGAGTCCTAAGTGCCAGATTTTCACTCATTCTAACGTTTTTTAATGGTTTACGTAATTATTTTAGTCGAGTCGATTAAGGAGTTCGTATTGACAAATAATACCTTTAGTCCTAAATCTGGTATAAAATTATAAACTTTAATTGATAATTTCGAAGGAAATTTAAATTGAAAGTTTTAGTTATTCACATTTGATATGCTTGCATAAAATAATAAACTATTTTACCGATTTGAAAACTCGCATTTGTACAAGGAAATCATCAATTAAAAATGAATATTCTGGTATAAATTTTATTCACATTTTAATTGAAAAAATATATTAACAATGCATGTTAATAACATTAAAAAATTATATTGAAACATATAAATAAAATTATATTTTATAGAGGTTATAAATATCAGCAAAACACTTAACCTCAACTTTATCAGTAAGTTATGGTATATTTGCATGCTTATTATTTGATTGTTGTTAAAGTAATTTATAAAAATATAATTCATTTTTATTGTGAAATTTAGTGCTGCTTCCGACGCTTTGTTCCTTTATAAATAATATTGCTTGATTCAATAATCCTAGACCTTTAAATTAAGTTTTAAAGACAAGAAAATTAACCCAAATGATTAACCGCTTTGAGTTCGTAAGCTGTGTTCATCCGATTAAAATTTAACCCACATTCCGAGACAAGAGTTCTTTGTAACATAAAATATGGCTGTCTTGAGAATACAGGTTAAAACCATTCCTTTTCCATATTGAGAATACCCATAGAACCTTTATCTTTGTCCATCCAATAAAAAATCTATGGATTTAAAGAAAGTAAAGGCAGCGTTTAAAACATCAGAAAATGTTCAGTTAACAATTAGAGAACTGCAAACACGTCCTTCTAAAATCCAATGGAAAGGTATTATTGGAGCCAGTAAAGCCTTTAATGCAAGTGCTGTTGCGGAACAAGTGCCTGGTCACCATCTGTTTATCCTTCAAGACAAAGAGGAAGCCGCATATTTCTTAAATGATTTACAAGGTCTTTACCCCGAGGATAAACGCATTGTCTTTTATCCTGCATCTTATAAAATTCCTTATCAATTAGAAAAAACTGACAATGCAAATGTTGTGGGCAGAGCCGAAGCTTTTGATCAAATTGTTAAAAATGAGAACTGTTGGGTTATCACCTATCCCAAAGCACTGTTTGAACGCGTTCCAACACAGCAAAAATTAGAGACCAATTCTTTTAAAGTAGAAAAAGGAAAAGAATATGAAATCGCATTCCTCAATGAATTGCTTTTAGAACACGATTTTAAAGTAGTTGATTTTGTTTATGAACCTGGTCAGTTTTCTATCCGAGGGGGAATTGTAGATATTTTTTCATTTTCTAACGACAAACCCTTTAGATTGGAATTTTTTGGAGACGAAATAGAATCTATCCGGACCTTTGATCCTGTTTCTCAACTTTCCATTAATGAACATTTATTTTTTCACATTGTTCCCAACATCCAACTGTCTTTGAATCACAAAGAAAATGGTAGTTTTCTTTCCTTTATTGGTGCTGACACAACACTTTGGATAAGTTCTTATAAAGAAGTTAAGGGTCAATTGGATATTGAATACGAGAAAGCACTAAAAATTCATGCTGATTTGCCTGATACAGGCGTCCAGCACAGTCAACCTTCGGAGTTATTTTATCATCCTACGGAATGGACCAAAGAGAGCGCACTTTTCTCTCAAATTGAATGGGGCCCAGACTATACATTGAAAGATGCCCTACTCATTCGTTTTAAAGAACAACCTCAACCCGCGATCAATAAGGATTTTGATCTTTTAACGGCTGACTTTAAGGAACGTAAAGAACAAGGTTATCAAAATTTTATTTTTTCAAATCAACCAAAACAAATAGAGCGGTTAATTGCAATTTTTAAAGATATTCAGGCAGATGTTGAGTTTACACCTATACCTATTGCACTCCACGAAGGGTTTATAAGTGAAGCATTAAAATTGGTGTGTTATACCGATCATCAAATTTTTGACCGCTATCACCGTTTCCGTTTACAAGAAGGTTTTAGACAAACCAAGCAAGCCTTAACATTGAAGGAACTCCACAATCTGCAAAAAGGCGATTTTGTAACGCATATTGATCATGGTGTGGGTCGATTTAGTGGTCTGGAAACAATTGATGTAAACGGAAAACCACAAGAGGCCATTCGTTTGGTCTATAAAGACAATGATGTGTTGTATGTTTCCATCCATTCATTGCATCGTATTTCGAAGTACACAGGTAAAGACGGGACCCATCCTACCATGCATAAATTGGGGACACAAACTTGGTCTAAACTAAAGAAAAAGACCAAAAAGAAAATTAAAGAAGTTGCTTTTGATTTGATTCAGCTCTACGCCAAAAGAAAAAGTCAGCCAGGATACGCCTACGCCCCAGATACTTATTTGCAGAATGAATTAGAGGCTTCTTTTATATATGAAGATACGCCCGACCAATTGAAAGCCACTGAAGCTGTAAAAAGGGATATGGAGAAAGATACACCAATGGATCGACTGATTTGTGGCGATGTGGGTTTTGGTAAAACAGAAATTGCTATCCGTGCAGCCTTTAAAGCAGCAACAGATGGGAAGCAAGTGGCTGTTTTGGTTCCAACAACTATTTTGTCTTTTCAGCACCACAGAAGCTTTTCCGAAAGATTAAAGGATTTTCCTGTTCGTGTTGACTATATCAATCGATTTAGAAGTACAAAGCAAATCAATCAAACGTTAAAAGATTTAACAGAAGGAAAAATAGATATATTAATTGGAACACATAAGATTGTTGGTAAGCAGGTTAATTTTAAAAACTTAGGCCTTATTATTATTGATGAGGAACAAAAATTTGGGGTTTCGGTAAAGGACAAGTTAAAGACGTTAAAAGAGACCGTAGATACCCTAACGTTAACAGCAACACCTATTCCAAGAACACTTCAGTTTTCATTAATGGGTGCTCGTGATTTAAGCATCATTAACACGCCTCCTCCTAATCGTCAGCCCATTTTAACAGAGGTTGTTGAACTCAATGAGGCATTTATTCGCGATGCCATTTCGTACGAGGTTAGTCGTGGTGGACAAGTTTACTTTGTGCACAATCGAGTAGAAAACATTAAGGAGGTTGCCGGAATGATTCAACGCCTTTGTCCAGATGTACGTGTTGCCATAGGACATGGGCAAATGGAAGGGAAAAAATTAGAAAAAATCATGGTTGATTTTATCAATGATGAGTATGATGTGCTTATCGCAACAACAATTATTGAGTCGGGTATCGATATTCCCAATGCCAATACTATGATTATCAATAATGCCCAAAATTTTGGTTTGAGTGATTTACATCAATTGCGTGGAAGAGTAGGCCGATCTACAAAAAAAGGATTTTGTTATTTAATTGCTCCCCGTTATAATATGTTGACTTCAGAAGCCCAAAAACGATTAAATGCACTGGTTCAATTTTCTGATTTAGGGTCTGGATTTAACATTGCTATGAAGGATTTGGATATTCGCGGAGCAGGAAATCTACTTGGGGGCGAACAAAGTGGTTTTATTGCTGATATAGGGTTCGATATGTATCAAAAAATCCTTAATGAAGCCATTGAAGAACTGCGGGAAAAAGAATTTAAAGAACTATTTGAAGAAAGAAACACCGAAAGCTTTCAATCCATTACTCAAGAATGTGTACTTGAAACCGATTTAGAGATACGTATTCCAGATGACTATGTAAACAATGTTAATGAAAGACTTTCTCTATACAAAGACCTTAATGACATACAAACTGAAGAAGCATTAATTGCCTTTCAACAACAGCTTATTGATCGGTTTGGGCCCTTGCCCAAAGTAGTTGAAAATTTACTTCAATCTATCCGACTTCGAAGAAAAGCAGAGGAAATTGGTTTCATTCGCTTGATTATAAAATCCAAAAAAATGATTGGCTATTTCCATGAAAATCCCGAACACAGATATTATCAAAGTCCATTGTTTACAAGGGTGTTAAATTACATTCAAACCAATCCTCAAGGTGTAAAAATGAACCAAAAGAATGACAAGTTGCGGTTAATTTTCTCGAACATTACCCAGATTGATGAAGCTTTAGAAGCGGTAGAAAAGATTATTCCTGTAGAGGTTACTTCGGACTAGGGGTTGGCGTACAACGTAGTGAAAGTTGGTACTGGCAACTAACGCGAGTGAACGTTAGTTGCTTTTCTTACATCACATATTTTTTGAACTTCTGAATCGAAAAGCTTTCTTCTCTGTATTTGAAGTCGGGGTTGTTGTATATTTCAATAGCTTATAAAGCCTTTTGAACAGATTTTTAGAGTAAACCCACATTATTAACTGCGTTGAGCTCACAAGCTCGGTTCACCACATTTATTCATTTTAAACTATACTTCAATGATTATCAAACTATTACTCTATTTTAAGAGGTTATAAAGCTATCTCAATTTTGGGTATCGATTAGCTTAATGCTTGGATTCTTTTGATTTTATATTTCGTTTGTAATTTCCTGATATAGATTACTATTATCTGTAAATTACGAATCTCATCTAAAATCAAAAATAATCTCATGAATAATGCGGGTAAATGCTGGTATTTGACTTTTTTGCCCTATTAAAATAATTTCATCTGAGCTTATTTATTTGGATGAAACGTGCCAATAATCATAAAATCCAATTCTATCCAATCATACTTTTTATACTGTTCGGTGTATGCTCGCTTTCAAAAAGGTATAGGGTAAATTCTAATCTCCCTTTGTTTATGGGGTTATATTCGAATTTAATCACTTACAAACGAAAGACATTCGAAAGTAATCATTTAATAACCGTATAAAATTCCAAACCTGCCCCAACTTTGCAGTGTCGATTGCTGAGAGACAGCATGAGAAAATGTTCAAATCATTATTAATTAAAATTTACAGACATGAACACATTACGTAACACAGTTAGTTTAATCGGGAACTTAGGACAAGATCCTGCAATCACAGAATTTGGTGATAACAATAAAGTTGCGCGTTTTAGCGTAGCCACCAATGAAAGTTTCAAAGGTAAAGATGGAGAGTGGGTAACGGATACCACATGGCACAATATCGTGGCATGGGGTAAAACAGCCGAGCTGTGCCAAAATTTACTCAAAAAAGGTTCAGAAATTGCCATAGAAGGAAAATTGGTCAATGACAGTTATGAAACCAAAGAAGGTGAAAAGCGATACAAAACTGAAATCTCATTGCGAGAGTTCTTATTGCTCAATCGCGATAAAGACAAAGCGGATTCTAAAGAAAAGAAATCTGAGAAGTAAATAAGTGGGTAGGTACAGGCGAAGTAAATCACTAATGTATTGTACCTGCCCTAATTTCAAAAATTGACCGTTCAATAATTTAAAACACAAGAACATGAATACATTACGCAACACAGTTAAAGTCATCGGATATTTGGGCATTGATCCAGAAATCATAACGTATGCTCCCAACAGTTCATTGGCACGCTTTAGAGTCGCCACAAACGCGTCCTACAAAACTAAGGAAGGCGAATGGACAGAAAAAACCACATGGCATAATATTGTGGCATGGGGATCTAAAGCAAATCAATGTAAAAAACAACTCAAAAAGGGTTCTAAGATTATTCTTAAAGGCAAGTTGAGAAACAATATTTATGAAGACAAAGCTGGAGAGAAACGAAGCAAGACAGAAATTGCCTTACAACAGTTTATCGTGTTGAACCGCAAAACCCAAAATGAAAAGTCTGAAAAAAACTAGGGCAAAACAAAGAATATTAACCAAAACACATAGAATCATGAATGTACAACAAATGAATCACGTAAATTTAATTGGGCAAATGGTGTCGGATCCTAAATTTATAAAAACAAAAGAAGGAAACAAGATTGTGAAGTTTTCCTTATCTACCAAAGAGACCTATCTCGATGCCCAAGGAGCAACAAAATTACATAAAAACTGGCATCAAATAACCGCTTGGGGCAAATGGGTTCCTGTATTGGAAAAGTTGGGCTCAAAAGGTCAGGCTTTGGCAATTGAAGGTCGAATCATATCCCGTTTTTTTAATAAAAATGGCCAACGCAAATCTTTTACAGAGATAGAAATTAATGATATGGTCATTTTATAATCATCACTTTTAAATTTTAAATATTATGAGAAATCAAGTTCAATTAATCGGAAATATGGGTGTTGACCCAGAGATCACCAACTTTGAAAATGGTGGAAAGAAAGTTCGTTTCACATTAGCAACCAATGAGCGCTATATGGATAAAGAAGGCAATAGAAAAAGCAAAACCTATTGGCATAATATTTATGCTTGGGGACCAACAGCAAAGTACATTGCTAAATCTGCAAAAAAAGGAACCGAGTTGGCTTTGACGGGTAAAATAGTTACACGAAAATACTTGTCAAAAAAAGGAGAGTCGAGAACATTTACTTCAATTGAAGCAAAAAATGTTGTTGCTTTAAATCCTGCCTCTCGCTAGCAACTTAGCCCGCCGACCTAAATCAAAACGGTACGCAAAGACGATTTGCAGTTAAGTAAAAAAAGGTATATGGTTTTCCATATACCTTTTTTAATAATTAATTAATTGTAAACTTAAACTTTTCTTCAATCATATTTATTCATTAGTGTCAGCGCGAAAAGTCAAGTGCTTGAAAGAAAACTTCAGAAAACGAAGATTTCTTGTTGACACTAGTTAGAAGGCGCTCCACTTTTATTAACTGGAGCCGTTCCTTTTGGTTTTGCAAGAACTTCTCCTTTTATACGAATTGTTTTAGTTGGGGCGTTCGTTGCATTGGATTGCAGCGTAACACTTTTACCAAATTTTCCAACACGCTTTGTGTCGTAATGTACCTTTATTTTTCCTGTTTCACCTGGAGCGATTGGCTCTTTTGGCCAAGTAGGAACAGTACATCCACAAGATCCTTTGGCGTTAGAAATTACTAAAGGAGCATTTCCCGTATTGGTAAAAACAAATTCACAAGTACCATCGCTATATTGATCGATAGTTCCATAATCATTTGTTTCTTTTTCAAATGTAATTTGCGCTCCTGATTCTACAGCAGCCTGAGCTAATAAAGAATTCATTCCAAATAAGGAAGTTCCTAAAATACTCAATGTAAACAATAGTTTTCTCATAATTTATATCTTTTTAGTTTCAATTCAAATATAAAAGATATTATCGACGCATCTATATATTTAACAAATGATTAACATTCTATTAGGGATGTACGGCTTGCTCTATTGAATCTTTGTTCTTTTGCTCCTGCAGTTTAATCAGTTGATCAAACGTCAAATCAATGTGTTTTAAGCGGAACTCACATTTTTCTCTTTTTTCTTTGGGAAGGTCTTCTATTGCCAAAAATTGCTTTGCGTAATATTTATATTTCTCTGGATTATAATTGTTAACATCATAATAGCTCATTTGTAGTTCTAACAAATCAATTTTATCTTTTGTATTGGGATAGTTTATCAGTAGAGTATCTCTCCATTTTACGGCCTTATCCTCTTGATTGAGTTGCAGAAATATGGAGGCTATTTTTCCCAAAGCAACTTCAGCATAAGGGTCTTCTGGAAATTTAAAATAAAAATTCTTGTTTCTATTAATTGCCTCATAATAAACTGCGCGATTGATTTGAAAATCAGAAGAGTTCATTACCTTGTCCACCAATATTTTCAAGGAATCATCCATTTCTTTAATGCCAGCCTTAAGGTCTTTTACTGTTTCTTCATTTTTATTTCCTTTGGGGCTTGTACAGGATAAAACCACAAGCACTAGACTAAAGATAAAAGTTAAATTTTTCATGTTTACTTTCTTTTTGAGGATGGGAACTTCATCCTGTAATTAACATCAACTATTCCTTTCGAAATATTCATTAGTTTCTTATTTAATAATCGTTTTTTAAGTGGAGAAAGGTGATCTGTAAATAAAATCCCATCAATATGATCATATTCATGCTGAATAACACGTGCAGCGTATCCATCATAAGTATCTTCGTGAAGTTTGAAATTTTCATCAAAATACGAAATTGTGATTTTTTCTTGTCTATAGACATCTTCGCGAATAGTAGGAATAGACAAACAACCTTCTTCAAACGCCCATTCTTCACCTCTTTCTTCTTCAATAATAGGATTAATAAATACTTTTTTTAGATCTTTTGCTCCTATAGCTTTAGGGTCTGTGCTTTCCTCACCATCCTCTTCGGCAAAAGGAGATGCATCCACAATAAATAAGCGAATGGAATGGTTGACTTGTGGTGCTGCCAAACCAACACCATTTGCATTGTACATTGTCTCCCACATATTCGCGATCAATTCCTTAAGCCCTTTGTGGTCTTTATCAATTTCTACACACTCCTTTTTTAAAACAGGATCGCCGTATGCAACAATGGGTAATAACATAAAAATTAACTTTTTTACAAAAATAAGAATTCAAAAGAAGAAAAGTATTTTTTCATTAACGAATTGACCTGTCGTTAAAAATAACATAGCCAAAACTCAATTGGGTTACAAACTTCTTTTTTTGTTTTGGAAACCAATTTGTTGACAATCTCAATGGTCCAAATGGAGTTTGAAAAATTAAAGATGCCCCCGCCATTGGTACGCCTCCTTGAAACAAACCTGAGTAATCAAAAGAGGCGTCGTCATGTTGAACAATTTGACGAATTGGTTGAAAAAAGTAGGGGTCAATTCGCAATTCTAATAGATTTCTATAGTTAAAAATAAAATTGAGTCCGCCACCAATAAATTGGGGAGCTCTATACTCTTCCATAAATAAAGTACGGCTATCTGGTAAAGGAGAGAAATCATTCATAGTTAATATAGTTGCTGTATAATTAGAGAACAAGGACTGAGAATTTAGTGCAGCTTTTCCATAAATACCCACTTTGAAAAAAGAATTCATTTTAAAATAACGTCTTCCTTCAATGGAAAAGTTAATCCATTGATGACGTCTTCTTAAATCATATTCTATTGTTGGCGTTGTTCCTGAGATACTTTTTTCTTTTCCATTTACAAATCGAAATTTAACATTTAGCATTCCTCCTTCAGAAGCCCACTGTTTTCTTCTTAAAGTATTTAATTCAAAGTTTAAAAGTACCGATTCACCATTAAAATAAGTGATATCTGCTGTATCGGTTTTAGAATAATCCAACGTCTGATAATATTGGTCTTGGTTTTCAAATTTCTTAAAGTTTAGGTTCAGCACACCATTGTTTGAAGCGGGAATTCCAAAATTTAATCCATAATACATCTCATTTTGCATTAAAAAAGAGGGGTCTGCATCCTCAAAAAATGTGGAGGTGCTTTTATAATAATCCCATCGGTTTAGTACAAAGAAAGGGCTCACTCTAATCGGAAAAAGACTTGGCAAATCGTAATCTAGCTTTACTTTTGTAGAAGTATAAAACTTTCCAAAATAGGTTTCTCCGTGCAATCCAACGGCCCCTTTTCCTAGGTTATAATAAGACAATCCGATATATCCTGTATTGACCGATCGGGAAGAAAAATGTCCCCCAATACTTATTTCAAAAGGTTTTTGCTTGGTCACTTCAAGATTTAATTTATACGTTGTATCACTATTTTTTTCGAGCGTAGGGTAAATATATTTTATTTGAGGAGAGGAATACGTTCTATA
The DNA here is from genome assembly GCA_964585545.1 of uncultured Fluviicola sp. Classification (GTDB taxonomy): domain Bacteria; phylum Bacteroidota; class Bacteroidia; order Flavobacteriales_D; family Crocinitomicaceae; genus Brumimicrobium. The sequence goes on along the minus strand of CAZPDT010000020.1, from coordinate 10,993 downwards.
ATAACGTTTTTCGAACATTTCTTCTGTAATTGGCTTTTTTATTGAATCCTTTTTAAAGTTATCATTCACAAAGGAAACGTCTCCTTTTTTGTATGAAGAAACAGTAAGTTTATTAATTTTAAGAGGGGATATTTTTTTTGTAAATTCCGCCCTTTCTTCGTTCAATTGTTCCTTTGAAACGTGCCTATGAACATACATTCGGATACTGTCAATATATGGCTGTGCAGCATTGTATCCACTTTGAATTGCTTCGTCCACCTTCGAAAAGTCAAATGTTCCAATCTCTTCTTTCGGTTCTATAACAACCCCTGCTTCACAGGGCAATGAGAAATTTGAATTGCGTACCAACATTGTAGAAATCTGACCAATTAAATCTCCAGCTGCTGGAGGAGCATCATTTGAGGTAACGTTGCTCCCTATGATATAATCAACAGGAAAATCGCGATACAGTAAATCTGCGGGGAAGTTATCATACAATCCTCCATCAAAAAGTAGCGTTTCATTTATACGAATTGGATTCAAGTAAAACGGATAAGTTATAGATGCACGAACGGCAGCGTTAAGGTCTCCTTCTTTAAAAAAAACAGATTCCTTTTTGTAAATATCAGAAGCAACACAACGGAAAGGGACAAACAATGAATCAAAGTCTTTGCCTACAGAAGCCCCTATTACTCCAAGCACACGAAAAGTTTCATAATCGAGATAGGAAGGCGTGACAAAGTTTGTAGGCAAAGCCCTTTTAAAAAGACTATCAACAGAAAACTTAAAGTTGAACATCGATGCGCTTTTATCTTCTTCCCGGAGTAGAAATCGCTCTTCTTTTGACGGTTTCCCTGAAACCATTTCTTTTAATTTATTGGATAAAAAATATTCTTTTATGTCTTCTGGCGAATAACCGACTGCATATAAAGATCCCACAAGTGCACCAGAACTTGTTCCCACTATATAATCTATAGGGATTTCGGCTTCTTCTAATGCTTTAAGAACACCTATATGTGCAAACCCTGACACACCTCCACCACTCAGGACAACACCTATGCGTTGTTGACCAAAAGCACAATTTATAGAAACAATGCTAAAAACAATTAAAAAAAATATCTTCTTAGGACTCAAGCTCTATTTTAATGCGTTAATTTGTACAAATGTATAAGTTTTACCTTAATTTATAACGTAATTGAATGCTTGATATTCTTAATCATATAGGATTAGTTGCTTTTGCGATAAGTGGAGTCCTTACTGCAGCCAACAGAAAGTTAGATCTTTTGGGAGCATATACCATTGCTTTTATAACTGCTTTGGGTGGAGGAACAGTTAGGGATTTGCTCCTTACCGACCATATTGCTTGGATGCAATCTTTTAATGAAATTATGATTGTGGGAATTGCAGCAACTCTTGGGATAATTTTTCGAAACACATTAAAAAAATGGCGGAAAACATTATCAATTTTCGATACCATTGGAATTTCAGTTTTTACCATTGTTGGTGTTCAGAAAGGGATCAGCCATGAGCAATTGTATATTGTTGCTTTATTCTTAGGAATGATTACAGCAACGTTTGGTGGAATGATTAGAGATGTGCTCTGCAACGAAATTCCATTGATTTTTAGAGAAGAACTCTATGCCATTCCTTGTTTGGTTGGAGGAACAATCTACTTGATTGGCTATTACTTTGGACAGGGAGATGCTTCTTGGTTGTTGTGGTTAAGTATGGCGATTATTGCTATTTTTAGAACTTTGTCGGTAAAGTTTTCTTGGAAATCACCTATGCCTACACTCAAATAATTGAAAGTAAAAAAGATGAATAAATTAATTATTACGATAAAAACACCTTATGGATTTGAAAAGCCACTTGAAGAGGAACTCAATGAGTTGGGCTATAAAGATGTCACACTTCTCAATCGTGCTGTTCAATTGAAAGGAAATTGGGAAGATGTCTACCGGTTAAATTATCACACCCGACTTGCAATATCGGTACTTGTTGAGGTTAAATCTTTTACCATTCACAATGAAAAAGATTTGTATAAGCAAGCCAAAAAAATTGACTGGACTTCTTATTTTGATGTCGATAAAACATTTGCTGTAAAAGGAGCAGTATTCTCTACTTTATTTCAACACTCCCAATATCCACTGCTTGTGGTAAAAGATGCTATTGTAGATACTTTCAGAGAGGCGTTTGGGAAACGTCCCGATGTCAATATCAAAGCTCCACAAGTAATGTTTGATGTCTACATTAAAGATAAGTCTGTGGTGATTTCATTAAATACCAGTGGAGTTCCATTATTTCAACGAGGTTATCGTCAAGAAACAGGAGAAGCGCCCATCAATGAAGTGCTGGCAGCAGGACTTTTACGTTTGTCTGGCTGGGATAAAAAATCGACATTAATTGATCCGATGTGTGGTTCTGGAACAATTGCTATAGAAGCTGCTTTATGGGCAGCCAATATTCCAGCTTTGATTGAAAGAAGTCATTATGCTTTTAAAAACTTCACTTCTTTCGATGCAGAAGCCTGGCAAAAAGTGAGAAATGAAGGCAACAAAAGGCCAATTGACCTTGGTTTTGATATTCTGGCTTCAGATATTGATGGCGAAATGGTTCAAAAAGCCAAACGCAACAGTAAAGTAGCACCAATTGGAAATATGATTACATTCGAGCGGAAAGATGTTTTAACACTCGAACGTCCTGATGAGAAAGGCATTTTAATTTGCAATCCGCCTTATGATGAAAGAATGGGGGAAAACGTAGAAAAACTTTATGAAGGCTTGGGCAACACTTTCAAAAATGCTTTTGTGGGGTATAATTGTTGGATTATTTCTTCTAATGTAGATGCTTTAAAAAATGTTGGATTAAAACCGAGTCAAAAATTTAAGGTTTATAACGGAAGTTTAGAGTGTAGTTTTCGACAGTATCAAATTTTTGAGGGTTCGAGAAAAGATAAGATAATAAAGGAGTTGGATCCATCGAAAAGTGAAGATGAAACAACCCTTAAAAAGAACAAAGCGCCTTCAAAGAATAAGAAGTCAACTTCAATTGAGGTAGAAAAAAAGAAAAAACCACCCCGTAAAACGAAAGAAACTACTGCACCAATCAGCAATAAATATTTTCGTCAAGGTAAAGAAGAAAAGAAACCCACCCCATCAAAAAAATATGTAACACAAGAAAAGGAAGGGAAAAAGACAGCCCCTTCTGAAAAAACAGAAAAAGAGAAGTCTGTTCCTGAGGTAAAAAAACAGGAAACAAAGAAAACTTCTAAATATCAAAAAAATCCATCTTATTTGAAGTATGTTTCCTCTTCTAAGGAAGATACGGAGAAAACAGAACAAAGCAAAGACCAAAAAGAAACAAAGTCTAAAGATACACCCGACTCTCTTAAGAAAAAGATTGACCAATTAAAGAAAGGTCGGGAGTAACTACTTCTCCTCTAAAGCCCGAAAATCCTTTCCTGTTGGTCTTTGAAAAATAGACAAACCAAAAGAAGATGCTGCTGCAAATAAATGATCAAAAATGTCTGATTGAATCCTTTCATATTCCACCCAAGCAACCGTTTTTGTATAGCAATAAACCTGAAGGGGAACACCATTTTCATTAGAGGTCAACTGTCTTACAATTAAATACATTCCTGGAGATTCCTCTGGATTATGTATTCTCGGATGCTGTTCTAAATACTTTATGATGTATTGTCTAAAAACCCCGATATTGGTCATTCGGCGACCATTAATTAAAATGGCTTTATTTACTTTTCGCTCTTGATTAAATTGTTCTATTTCATTTTGACGATCAATAATATAATCGTGAATCAATTCTATTTCCTGAAACTTTTCTCTCATTTTATCATCAACAAAACAGATACTGTTGACGTCAATTTGAAGGGTGCGTTGAATTTGTCTGCCTCCACTTTCTTGCATTGCTCGATAGTTTCTAAAACTTTCAGTTACAAAATTAAAAGTTGGAACTGTGCTCACCGTTTTGTCCCAGTTGACAATTTTAACTGTGTTTAAATTGATGGCAAGAACATTACCATCGGTATTAAATTCAGGCATAGAAACCCAATCACCAACGCGTACCATGTCGTAAGCAGAAATCTGGATACTCGCAACCAAACCTAAAATTGTATCTTTAAAAATGAGAAGTAGAATAGCCGTCATTGCTCCAAAAGCACTTAAAAGATAAAGAGGTGATTTATCAATGAGAATAGAAACTCCGTATATGAGCGCAGCAATAATTAAAATGATTTTAATCAGCTGGAAATAACTGGTTAAAGGCTTGTCTTTAAAAGATTCAAATGTGGCAAGCTTTTCTTGAAGGGTTTTCAGTACAACTATAATGATTCTGATGAGAATGTAAATAAAATAGAGGTCTACACCTTTCAACATTAAAGACATAAGACTTGGTGTATTCGCAAAAAGGATTGGAATTACCGTCCTAAAAATAACCACTCCAATTATCAGCGAAAGTGCTTTATACACGCGAGGACCAAAAAAGTAATCATCCCAATCTGTTGGGGTTTTCTTAACCACTTTAGCAACAACATTGATTAAAATTAAACGGGTAACATAAACCCCAAGAACAACCATGCCTATGGTAATTGCCAACAAAATTATAAAAGAGATGTAGGGACTAATCGTCTCTGATATATGATAATTGTGCAATGTGTTTTCTATCCAGATTCTAATTTCCTCCATGATAATCTATTATAAGTCGAGGGTGAAATATAAGAATATTTGTTCTTCCTAAAAACTTACAAGAACAGAAAAGTCATTGCTTTTTTTAAATCTTCTAGTATTTCAAGATGGATTCATAATAAACAACCCAATAATATCTAAAAAAAGATATGTTTTTGATAAAATAAATGCAGATTATTTAAAATATTTTTCTCTATCTTTCCGAGACCAAATTAAAATGAGCTTACCTTGAAACGACTATTTATCCTTTTCGCTGCAATTGCAATCTCTTCTTCTTTTTGTACTGCACAAAAAGGACTTGAGGAAAAATTGCCTAAGCAAATTCAAAACTACCTACAAACCTATTTTCGCAATCACAAAGTAGTAAAATACAAGTCTGAAATGACATTAGAGACAGCCAAATATAAAGTATTTATGGGCGATGGTGTCAATGTAACTTTTGATGAAGACTTCCTGCCCACCATTATTGATAGTGAAACAGGACTGCCAGATAATGTGGTACCAAAGAATATTCTTACATACACCAAAAAGCATTTCCCTACGCACCAAATAAGACAATGGCAAAAAAGAGCAATCAATCAAATAATTCTACTCAATGATGGAACGAAAATAAAGTTTGACTTAAGTGGTCAGCTCGTTCGTTTGATGAGAAGAGGGTAAATCGGGTTAATGACGCGTCTTTTGCTTCACTTCTCTCCAAGCACCACCATTTTCACATTTTATTCCTTTGGATTTCAGAAATCGAACGGCCTGTTCACTTCTGTGTCCAGACGCGCAACAAATAATAGGATTTTTCATCTTTTTTATCTCTTCCAAATGATTAGAAATCTGCTGAAGTGGTATATTAATACTACCCTCACATTTTCCTAACCTAAACTCAAACTTTGAGCGGACATCTATAATTTCTCTATCTTTTGACATTATTGTATTTTATTAAAATTAAGGTATTGATCAAGCACCTCAGGAATTTTAATGCCGTCTGGTGTTTGATTGTTTTCTATAAGTGCTGCCATAATTCTTGGTAAAGCCAAGGCACTTCCATTTAATGTATGGCACAATTGGTTTTTCTTATTTTTTGCTTTATAACGCAGTTTTAATCGATTTGCTTGGAAAGTTTCAAAGAGTGAAACAGAACTTACCTCCAACCATTTTTCTTGCGCAGCAGAATACACCTCAAAATCATACGTAATTGCTGATGTAAATCCTAAGTCACCACCACAAAGAAGCAAGACTCTGTATTTCAAACCTAATTTCTCAAGCAGTCCACGAACATGGTCTACCATTTCTTCAAGCGCCTTCTGTGAATGTTCGGGATGTTCTATTCGTACCAATTCTACTTTATCGAATTGATGCAAACGGTTCAAACCACGAACATCTTTCCCATAAGAACCAGCTTCTCTTCTAAAACAAGGTGTGTAACCTGTCATTTTAATTGGAAAATCCTGCTCTGTAAGAATGGTGTCGCGATAAATATTGGTCAAAGGCACTTCTGAAGTTGGGATTAAATACAAGTCATCTTTTACTGCATGATACATTTGTCCTTCTTTATCTGGCAATTGTCCTGTTCCAATTCCACTGGCCTCATTTACCAATAATGGAGGTATGTATTCGGTATATCCAGCCTTTTCAGCTTCGGACAAGAAAAAGTTAATCAATCCCCGCTGCAATTGAGCCCCCTTGCCTTTGTAAAAAGGGAAACCTGCTCCTGTAACTTTCACACCCAATTCAAAATCAATCAGATCGTACTTTTTCGCCAATTCCCAATGCGGTAAAGGTGTTCCGGAAAATTCAATCTCTTCTCCTCCTTCTTCTACGATTTTATTGTCGTCTTCAGATTTCCCACTCGGAACAAGTGATTGAGGAACTTGCGGAACTTCATACATCAATTGTTGTATTTTCTCTACTAGCATTTCCACCTCATCTTTAACGATTTGTTCTTCTTTCTTTAAAATTGATGTCTTGTCCTTTGCCACCATGGCTTCGTCCTTTTGGCCTGTTGCCATCAACTTTCCTATTTCCTTGGAAATTTTGTTGCTTTCCGACTGAATAGATTCTAATTCTGTCTTTTTTGCACGCCATTTTTCATCTAGGGATACAATCTCATTCAATTGCGGACGGTAATCAACACCACGCTTTTGCAATCCTTCAATCAGGACATCTTTTTCGGCTCGAATACGGGTAATTTCCAACATAATTTATCATTTAAGAAAAGGCAAATTTAAAAGATATTGCGCGAATAATTGAGACAATCTATAATTCTTTTAAACTGCTTTATACTGTGTTCTTATTCTAAATCATACTTATATGATTTTCAAACCATTAATCTATTTTTATTGGATATCTCATTTAAAATGAATAAATGCAATGAATAATAATACAAGTTATGGAACAACCTGAACATCAGTTTCCGATTTAACTTCTGTTTTGACTGAGTTTGAAATCAAACAAGCAGCTTCGGATTTCTCCAACACCCGTGTTGCCCGACCTTTTTTATCTTCATTTTCAATGGAAAGTTTAGCCTTTAAGTTCACTTCACTCATCAGAAATTTTCCATCTACTTTTTCTAAAACTCCATCTGCAGTACAGCTAAAATCCTCATATTCTAGTTTGGAGTATTCTGCAATCGCTAAAAAAGTTGTTATAAAACAACTGAGAATGGAGGCAGTAAATAAATGTTCGGGCGACCATATTCCAGGAACTCCTTTATCGAATTCAGGTGGGGTAGCAACTGTGATTTTATCTTCTAATCCTTCGGCTTCCATTTCACCAATTCGTCCTTCTTTCCAATGTAAGGAAATGTTATAATGATGTTTTTCCATTTTTACTTTGCTATTTAAATACTTTGAATAATTCGCTCTAATTTGTTCCCAACCTCTCCAGCTTCCGCCTCAATATCAGGATTGCTTACTGCTTGCATTGCTATTTTTGGATTCATAGCCGACACTTCATAATCTCCATTCTCCAACTCTCTAATGCAAACATTACAGGGCAATAATGTACTGATATTGGGTTCTTTTGAAAGAACTTTGTCGGCATAAACTGGATTGCAAGCACCAAGAATAATATGTGGCAAATAATCCTTGTCTAACTTCTTCTTCATTGTTGCCTTAATATCTATTTCGGTCAGTACACCGAAACCTTCTTCTTTTAAAGCGGCCTCTACTTTCGGACGCAATTCCTCCAAGGTTGTGTTAGAGAATGTTCTGCTGTGATGATACGTCATAATTTTAAATTTTAATTTATATAATTGTTTAACTTTTTATTAGTTCCAATAGTGTTTCTGTTAAAACGGCTCCTTTGTTTTTAATGTCGTATGAAAAGTTATTCAGTTTCCATTGAAGCATATTAAAACGGAATGTTCCAACGATAATTTCTGATAATACTTCAGATTTTATTGCCGAATTAAAGGTTCCTTCTTTTTGACCACGATTTAAAATAGGAATTAGGTACTTCTGTTTTAAGTTCATTACTTTTAAGAGACCATCATTAATGGCTTGACTTTGTTCCATTAATCCATCCGAGAAGAATGCCGTAACAAAATGGGTATTATTACTGAAGAAATCACATTGATTTTGAAACAAGCAACGGAATTGATCCTCAGGCAAATCTTTCGTATGACAAGCTGTTTGATACCGTTCTTCCATAGAGTTTTCCATAAAATCAAGCATGGCAAGAACAATGTCCTCCTTAGAAGAAAAGTGACGATAGATAGCACTCTCTGAAAAACCAACTTCTAAAGCCAGTCTTTTTGTGGTCAAGCCTGCAACTCCCGCCGTTGTAAGGATTTTTCCCGCTGCATTAATCAGTTCGATTTGTCTTGGTGAACGTTGAACCGACATGTTCTATTGTTTTAAAAAAGATGAATACATCCAAACTAATTTTTCTTGTTCACTTATGTAGTCACTCATTAAGGCATTTGTCCCTTCATCTCCAAGTTCTCCAGACATGTCTAAAATCTCTCTCTGTAGCTTTATAAGGATTTGTAAAGATTCTAAAATTTCTGCAGCACCTTTAATACCATCCGTTACTTCTCCACTTACTTTTATTGTAGATGTTTTGTAATAATTGGCATAAGCATGTTCGGGTGTTTCCCCTAATGTTAAAATTCGTTCTGCAACTTCGTCAATTTTTACAATTAAATCCGTGTAAAGCTCTTCAAATTTTACATGAAGTTCAAAAAATTCTTTTCCTTGAATATTCCAATGGTAACCTCTTGTGTTTTGATAAAAAATTGAATAATTAGCCAGTAAAATATTGAGCTTTTCAGCTAAATTACTTGATTTATCTTTGTCCAATCCTATTGTGTTTAAATTGCTCATAATCTATGTTTTATATTGTTAATAATTAATGTGTGTGAACATTCACCAACAAAGGTAATGAAATATTTAGAATGTTCAAGGAAATTCTAAAGTCTACACTTGTATTTAACAATAATTATATTTTAATCCAGATTGTTCATGTGTTTTAGGCATACAATATCTGGCAGCCGAAAATCCAGAGCAGGAAGAACAGGGTAAGAAGCAGAACGAGAATGAAGTTTATCTTCTGTTTTCTCCTCATTCTGTTCACTCATTCTCACTCTGTTTTCCTCCCTTCTCCTTTTTCTGATAATTGCTAAATCGATTTTGTCCTTTTAAATTTCTATTTGGATCTTTAAACCCTTCCTTATAAAGGTATTTCTTTTGTATACTTCCAAAAGGGCGAAATATGTAATACACATGTTCGTTATAGATTTGAATGTTTTCGGAATACCGATAGAAAAGTGTAAAGTGATTTTCCTTTTTCCCAGTTTCTAGATTAATTTCATAAAGCTCAACATAGCCCCCCAAATCAAAATACGTGTATATTTTTCTTGTGATTGGATCTTGCAACATTGTCTTTTGCCACCCTGTTTCCCACCATGTTTTCCTTGTATTAAGGAAAAAATCAATCTCTATTTGTTTTAATTTTTCTCCAGAAATGGCATTATAAACATACATTTTGTTTTTATAGAAATCAAAAACATAGGCGGTATCATTCCGAATAAAAAAATCACCATAAGGAGGTTCATAATAGACTGAATGCGTAAAATAATTTGCTCCTATCCATACTTCACGATCAATTCCTGTTTCCGACTCCTTGTCCCACGCCCAAAGTTTCACCTGAGGATCTGCCCATTTGTACTCTGCACGGTATTGTTCCATCATTACAGTATCTTCAATATGGTGTAAGAGTATATCCGATGTATCTCTTAGATTGATTTTATAATAGTCAAAGGCTGGATAATATTTATAATAGGTATTGAAGAACAATGCATGATTGTCTAAAGTATCTTCTACTGGTCGTATGGATTTGTTCAATTCATTACGATTGACTTTTAGCAAATTCAATTGCGCACCATCGCTTAGTAAATAATCGTGTTTTTTACAACGCAAGTAAATTCGATTGCGGTAATCGGTAATCAATTGTTCGGCATTTTCAGGACAGTTTTTCGTGTTAACAACACTATCATGCGCATACCAGATCAGTTGACTCCCCGCATTGGGTCGTTTGGGGTAAACCAATAAAACGGTTGTTTCATCATCGACGATAGCATAATCACTTACCTCGAGTTGTTTAGATGAGTATACAATTGGTGGTGTGTAATTGCCTAAAACATCTACTTCTTCGGAGAATTGCCCTTTGTATTTTAGAAGAATTGTTAAAGGAATCACCTTCTCTCGCTTTATTTTTCTTTGGTAAGCCTCTAAATTTATTAAGGTATCTGTGGTATAATAGCCTTGCTTTTTTGCCTTAAGACGAAACGTAAAAGGAGCAACCAAAGAGAAGTCAATTTTTTCATTTTTATCAACTGTTCTTGTCAACAAAACATCATTTGATACGGTAAATATTGTGATCTGAACAGCATTTACAGAGGATTCGGTCATGGTGTCTTTAAAGTTGATTTGTAGTGTAATGTCTTGTGAAAAACCCAAGAGTGACATCAAAGTAAGGCTGTATGTTAGAAAGTTTTTAAGCATATTTCATGGTCTATATCTTTACTTTTTGCTGCACCAGTTATTTATTAACGAGGCAGAAACACACTAGTTTAAATATAATCATTTTTCAATAAAAGAAACGCTTCTTTCGGAGCAAGAAAGTAAATTGTTTTTAAGAGAAGATGCCAGATATTGTAAAATTCCATAAGGATTTCTCGTCAGTTCAAGTGGTTTTATGAAGTGTAACGAAATAAAATTGTATCGCTCTCGTCAGTTCGAGTGAATTCCGAAACGCAATGGAGAAATTTGTATCGAGATTCTGTGTTAGAAAACAATTTTTTTGCTAATTTAAATTTA
>CAZPDT010000019.1:0-46463 GCA_964585545.1 uncultured Fluviicola sp. | reverse complement strand
TAACTTACTTATAACCCAACCATCAGACTACATACTACCAACCATTTGTTGAATTTGTGCACCTTTTGGTGTTGTTATTTTTAACAAAATTAAACATTTTCTGAATATTCACAAGTTTTTCTATAAATCATCAAATGGACTTCTGATGTTTTGTAAACTCTTCATACTTACATGTGTGTATATTTCAGTGGTTCGACTGCTCCCGTGCCCTAGTAGTTCTTGAATGTGTCGTAAGTCAGTTCCGCTTTCTAATAAATGGGTAGCGTAGCTGTGTTTTAACGGTTTACAATTAGGCACAGGAGGCTAACACGTGTGAACGTTTGCCGCTTGGGCTTATTCATGTTACCAAATAGGAGACTTAGATGTTATTTCTTTTCTGGACAATTAAATATGTGTACACAAATCTTTTTTAATCATTATTTAATAATTTTAATTAACAGTGTTAATTATTTTATATATTTGCAGCCATGATTATTTCAAAAGACAAATCAAAGAAGCGAGAAGATGTTCGAAAGCAGATCCTCGATGCTGCAAAAGGATTGTTTGTAGACAAAGGATTTGAGGCAACATCTATTCGTAAAATCGCTTCAAAAGTGGGTTGTAGTCCAACCACAATTTACCTGTACTATAAAGACAAGAATGATATTGTCTATGCACTCCATAAAGAAGGCTTTAATTTGTTGAAGATGCAGATGGTTTCACTTGTTAATGTGGAGTCGCCTTTTGAACGATTAAAAGCATTGGGGCGAACATATATTAACTTTTCAAAAAATAATCCTGAATATTATGAGGTGATGTTTATGCTCAAAGAACCAATGGATTATTTGTATTCATCATCTAAAGAAGAAGGTTGGGAAGAAGGGACTCAGGTGTTTGATTTTCTAGTGGTTACAATTGAAGCATGCCAAAAAGAAGGTTATTTTCCAGGTGGATTACCCAAATACTTGGCCTTACAATCATGGAGTGTAGTGCATGGAATTTGTTCACTCTACATCACCACAAGGTTAAAGATAGTAGGAGAGGAATGTATCGCATCTGCAACTGAAAATGAAATGCTGGAGGCAACATTTAAATCGTATATCAATTTGATAGAACTAACGAAAATTAAAATATAATTAACACTGTTAAGAAATGGATGTGAAAATAAAATTAATGCTTCTTGTTTTTGTATTTTCTTCAGTTTTTGGGTTTGCCCAAGACACAATACTGGAAAAGTATATTCAACAAGGCCTAAAAAGTAACTTGGTATTAAAACAGCACAATTTATCTTTGGGAAATGCACTATATACTTTAAAAAAGGCTAAAAATCATTACATACCATCACTCGACTTTCAAACGACATACACTACAGCAGAAGGGGGAAGAAGTGCGGATGTTCCTGTCGGGGATATGATGAACCCTGTCTATTCTACTTTGAACCAGTTTATGGGACAAAATGCTTTTCCGATGATAGAAAACCAAAAAATCAACTTTCTGCCCAAGAATTACTATGATGCACGTGTCCGATTGTCAGTCCCAATTGTTAACATGGACATTATCCACAACAATCATATCAAGGAAAAACAATTGGAAATCAAAGGCCATGAAATCGAAATATACAAGCGGGAATTGGTCAAGGAAATTAAAGTAACGTATTATCAATATTTAACTGTATTAAAGGCAATTGATATCCATCAAAATGCCATAGAAATGGCCAAAGAGAGTATGCGGTCGAATGAAAGATTGTTGGAGGCAGGAAAAGGGCTGCACGCTTACGTATTGCGCTCAGAGACAGAGGTTGAGCAGGCCAAGGCCAGACTGAAATCAACCCAATACCAAGCGGTAACACTTCAGCGCTACTTTAATGCTTTACTGAACCGTGATTCTGAAGCAAAAATTGAAGTAGAGGCAAAGGAGTCGCTTATCCCTTCTTTCAATGATGCAATTATTGGATCTAAAAATAGAGAGGAATTACAATCCTTAGAACAAAACATTGCTTTAAGAAATGAGTTGGTGAAGATGAAAAAACAAGTCTTTATACCCAAGTTAAGTGGTTTTGCTGATTTGGGTTCTCAGGCCGAAGAACTCCGATTCAATGATGAATCGATGTATTATATGGTGGGATTAAAGTTGGATATTCCATTATTTCAAGGATGGAGGAACAGATTTGAAATTAAAATGGCCAAAAATGAATTGGAGATTGCCAAACTGAAGAAAAAACAAGTAGAACAACAAATGGATGTTGCTGTTACTAGAGCGCACAATGATGTTTTGGAAGCAAAGTCCAATTACAGCGCATCAATAAAGCAGTTGGATATGGCCGAAACATATTATCGCCTCATTAAAAAAGGCTACAGTTCAGGTGTGAATACATACATGGAAACGGTAGATGCCAGAACACAGTTGTCAACTGCAAAACTAGCCTCAAATGTAGCATATTATAAGCTTTTATCAGCCTTGGCAAGATTAGAACGAGAAACTGCATCATATCCATTACCCAAACAAGAAAATGAATAACAAAACAAGACCAATGAAGAAGAAATTAAAACTGTTGGGGGTATACTCCTTTCTATTTGTATTGCTCATCACGAGCTGTAAAAATGAAACGGATACTGGAATTTATGTTGAGCATCCTGTTCCCGTTACCCTGCAACCAATTGAAAAGAAAAGTCATCATATTGTAATTGAAGCAACTGGTTTTCTTTCTACAGACAACAACACTTTACTCTCTTTTAAAAATGGTGGAATAATCGATAAGATATTTGCCAAAGAAGGTGATTTTGTTAAGAAAGGAGAGGTTTTGGCTAAACTTAATATGACCGGTATTAATGCACGTGCTGCACAAGCAAAACTAGGTCTAGAAAAAGCAAAAAGAGATTTTATGCGTGCTAAAAAATTGTTTCGAGATAGTGTAGCAACAAAAGAACAATTTGAAAATGCACAAACAGCTTTGGATGTGGCAGAACAAGATTGGACAACCATTCAGTTCAATTTGCGTTACTCCGAGATCAGGGCAACAATGGACGGTTACATCTTGCTTAAATTGGCCAGTGAAGGTCAAATGGTAGGACCGGGAACACCTGTTTTTCGCCTTGATGGTTCAGGAAAAGAGGGTTGGCTTGTAGAAGTTGGCGTTTCGGATCGACAATGGGCTGAAATAAGTAAGGGCGATTCAGCTGTTGTATCTACTGACGTTGTTGAAAAAGGGATTGCTGCCAAGGTCATTAGAAAATCAGAAGGACTTAATCCGCAATCTGGTACATTTACAATATATCTCGAACTCCAGTCGAAAGAAGAATTACCAATTGCCTCGGGCATGTTTACCAAAGTTAAAATTTATGGAAAAACGACTGATTCGTGGCGTGTTCCTTACGAATCTATGCTGAATGGGAACCATGGGGAAGGTTATGTTTTCATTACCCAAGACAAGAAAAAAGCAAAAAAAGTGAAAGTGAAAATCGCTTCGATTCAAAAACAGCATATTTTGATTTCTTCAGGACTGGAAGATTATAAATACTTAATTATTGCAGGAAGTCCCTATTTGAAAGATGGGTCTGAAATAAATGTCGTCGAAAATTAAGATTTAAAAAAGATGAATATTATAAAATACCCTATAAAAAATTATCAATTTACCTTAATCATTGTTTTAATGATTGTTCTTGTAGGGATCAGCACGTTAATAAGCATGCCCCGTGCAGAAGACCCTGCAATGGAAGCGCCAAAATTCCCAGTGGTGGTACTTTATCCAGGCACGAGTCCCAAAGATATGGAACAGTTGATTGTGAAACCATTGGAGTCACGATTCTATGGACTGGATCAAATTAAACGCATCAAATCCTCAATCAATAATGGATATGCTTTTCTTTTTGTAGAATATGAACATGAAGTGGATTACGATGCTAAGTTTCAAGAATTGACCCGTGAGCTGGGAGCCGCTGAAAGAGAGGATTTGCCCGAAAATATTTACAGTGCAAGAGTGTCTAAAATTGACCCATCGGGGGTAAGTGTAATCCAAGCGGCATTAATTTCTGAAAATGCTTCCAGAACAACGATGAAAAAATGGTCTGATGAGTTGAAGTCAGAATTAGAGAAAATCAAGCCATTAAAAGACGTTAAAGTGCATGGCTTACCCGATCAATTGGTACGTGTCGATTTACATTTGGGGCGTTTGGCGCAGCTCAAGATTCCCATCAATCAAATAATGGATGCCATTGGTAGCGAAGCCGCAAATATTCCAGGGGGAAATGTTCATGCAGGACAAAAATCATTGAGTGTTAAGACAGGAGGGAGTTATCAAAGTATTGATGAAATAAAAAACACAATTATTGCCAGTAGAAATGGGAACAATATTTCCCTTAAAGATATTGCTGATATTTATCCCGATTTTGCTAAAAACAATCATATTACCCGATTGAATGGACACCGTTCACTTTTTATTACTGCGGCACAAAAGGAAGGCATGAACATCAGTGACACGCAAAAGAAATATAAGAAGGTAATCGCTGATTTTAAAGCCCAACTACCAAGTAATATTGACTTGATACTCAGCTTTGACCAAGCCGATAATGTCAACAAGAGATTGGGCCACTTGGGAAGGGATTTCTTGATTGCTATTTCATTGGTGCTGTTAACACTACTTCCTTTGGGCACAAGAGCTTCTTTAGTGGTAATGATTGCTATTCCGCTGTCGTTGTCTATTGGTATCGTTGTGCTCAATATGTTTGGATTTTCCTTAAACCAATTGAGTATTGTTGGGTTTGTAGTGGCACTCGGACTTTTGGTAGATGACAGTATTGTTGTGGTGGAAAACATTGAACGTTGGATGCGGGAAGGCTATAACCGTACAGAAGCCGCTATTGAAGGAACAAAACAAATTGCTGTAGCTGTTGTAGGATGTACTGCTACTCTCGTTATTGCTTTTATGCCTTTGATGTTTATGCCCGACATTGCCGGAGACTTTATACGAAGTATGCCTGCCGCAGTAATTGGCTCTATTGTCGCTTCTTTATTTGTGGCCATTTTTGTGGTACCATTTCTGGCTACAAGAATATTGAAACCTCATGAAAATCCGAAAGGAAATATAGTTTTGCGCTCGCTGCAACGCATAATTCATGTAACTTATGGAGTTTGGTTGGACAAAGCTTTAAAAAAACCAATTTTTACCGTTTTAATAGCACTTATTATTTTTGTTGGCGCACTGTCCATGATTCCTATTTTGGGCTTTAGTTTGTTTCCACCGTCTGAGAAACCACAATTTATGGTAACAATTAACGCTCCAGATCAGTCGAACATCTATTATTCAGACAGTATTACCAAGATTATTGAGGATGATTTACAGAAGAGGGAAGAGGTGAAATACTACTCGAGCAATATCGGAAAGGGAAACCCTAGAATTTATTACAATGTTTCACAAGCAAGTGAAAGTGAGGATTATGCTGAAATCTTTGTTCAACTCCAAGAGAATATCAATTCAAAAGATAAAATGAAGATTATGGATGACCTCAGGGAGCAATGGGGTTCTTTTTTAGGTGCAACAATTAAGGTGAAAAATTTTGAACAAGGCGTGCCTATTTTGTCTCCGGTAGAAGTTCGTTTATTTGGAGATGATTTGGATACGCTAAGAGAACTTGCAGGTGAGGTAGAAACATTGCTATATAAGACAGAAGGAACAGTATACATCAATAATCCAGTAACCCACAATGGCAGTGATTTTAAAGTTAACATCAATCGCGAGAAAGCCTTTGCTCTGGGGGTTCCGACGGTCAACATAGACAAAACAGTAAGAATGGCCTTAGCTGGGGCAGATGTAGCAACATATTCTGATCCAACAAGAAATGATGATGACTATAAAATTCGTGTAACTGTGCCCAGAAAAAGCTATCCCGACTTGACAATTTTTGATCACATCCTGGTGAATAATGTTAAAGGTACAGCCATTCCACTCAATCAATTGGCAACAATTTCCATTGAAGAATCTCCTTCCACTATTAATCACATCAATCGTTCACGGGTAGTTTATGTTAATTCCTACGTTCAGAAGGGATATTCGAATAGTGAGGTGATTGATAATGTAATATCACGAATGGAAGACCTTAAATTACCCGTTGGTTATCATTATAAAATGGGAGGGGAGGTTGAAAGTCGCGAAGAATCTTTTGGTGGATTTGGAACGACAATAATGATTGCTGCATTTCTATTTATCGCTGTTTTGGTCTTGGAATTTAAAACCTTAAAAAGTACGTTTATTGTCTTGTCTGTTATACCATTGGGAATTGTCGGTGCCGTTGTAGCATTATGGTTAACGGGAAATAACCTTTCTTTTGTTGCAACTGTCGGATTGGTTGCATTGGCAGGGATTGAAGTGAAAAATACAATTCTTCAAGTGGATTTTACCAATCAATTAAGAGAACAAGGGAAAGGCATTATAGAAGCAGCAGAGGAAGCCGCTGAAATACGGTTTTTACCCATTCTTTTGACCACCTTGACCGCTATTGGAGGACTCTTGCCTATTGCATGGTCGAGTAATCCTATGATTTCACCATTGGCCATTGTAATAATTGGTGGACTGTTAAGCTCTACTTTGCTATCAAGAATTATTACTCCTGTAGTATATAAATTGATTCCACCGAAAATTGAAGTGAAGAAATAATTATTTATCCAATACCTTTACTTTCTTTTTTTATGGGATAGTCATAAAATATTTCTTTTAAAGGAGGATTTTTAAAATACGTCTATTGATTTTTGTACAAATATTTTGTTGAGTCCCCATATTCTATTATATTTATACAAAATTGAATTGGAAACATAATGAATTTACTATGAGATTCTTGCGTTATCTACTATTAGCAGTTCTTTTATTCGCATGTACTATTTCGGTAATTTCTCAAGATATTGAAAGAAAAAAAGACGACTCAGTTTCAATTGAAAAAATTAGAACAGACGCATCTCATAAACGTCCACATGCACATCCTCAAAAGAGAAAACGGCCCCGTTTAAAAAACAAACTGCCCAACTTTTTCTTTGGCTTTTCTTACCTTAGACCTATTGGAGATTACACTACTGATTTACATTATCAGAACGAATATGATTATGCTTACTCACCACCAACACGTATTGATGGAGGTGTTTCTTTTGAAATTGGAAATATATTCTGGCTTGATCAATTGAAAGGTTTGCCTGAGCAATTGAGTTTGGGAGCTATGGTGGTCTATGCAAGTCCGCAAATATTTATGGATACCCGATCTGACCTTACGGCATATATTATTCCTGGATCGAACATTACAGATTTTGTTCTTTCTTTTAAGCTAGGTCCTTCTATTGCCTATAATCCCACACGTAACTTATTTTTAGAAGCAAACTTTACTGCAGAGCCTTCCTTTTATTTTAGAAATCAAGGAAAACCTATTTTTTTAATGAGATATTCTCCACGTGTTAATATTCGCTTTCGACCTATTTATGTTGGTCTTGGTTTTAGTTTTGGAACATATCAAAAGAAAAACCATTTAAGCAATGAATATGAAACTGCTGGGTTGAGTCAAATGCGGGTTACTTTAGGATTTAATTTTTAATTATATAAGAATAGAAACAGATTTAATTTTTTTAAATAAAATGGTTGTTGGATTTAATATTTAAAGTTATGATATATAGAATTTTAAAAGTATTTATTGCGGTTTTATTGGTTGGATCATCTCCTGTTTTTGCCCAAGAAGAAAGCAACGTAGAAGATTCATTAATGAATGAAAACAGGGAAGAGAAGCAACCACCACGGGTTTTCCCTCAATTTTTCTTTGGTTGGTCCTATATTCATCCATTAGGGGGCTATGGAAAGGGAAGAGATATCAAATTTACAGATGGAACGTCTGACCAATTTAGAGGGATGGAACTCGGTTTGGGGTTTGAGCTGGGTTATATCTATTGGTTAAATCACATTAATTTCGCATCAGACAATATTAAATTGGGTGTTAAAACAGTCTATTTCGCACCAGAGTTTACGTTTAAAAACACGTATAACCTTAATAAAGCAGATTTCAACAACTCTTTTAAAGTCGGACCAACATTTGCTTATAATCCATCAGGATATTTGGTAATTCAAGGGAGCATTATTGCTGGTCCATCGTTGTTTTATAACGGATACTGGAACAACGTAAATTTCCTTTTTAATTATGGAGCAGAATTTTCGATTCGGTTTCATCCAATATATGTTGGAGTAGGTGTGACTTTCGGAAAATATAAATTCAATGCCCCTCATCTCAAAGATCAGTTTGAGATACCAACTACGCGTTTAGGAATCACTTTTGGATTTAACTTTTAATCTAAACTTTGAACTATGAATAGGAACAGCAATCAAAAATATCGAATCAATTTTCCTTGGGCAGTTGTCTTATGTGCTCTTATAGGTTTTAGCTTTGTTTCTTTTTCCCAAGAAAAAACAATTGAAGAACCGCCTTATAAATTAAAAGCCGAGAAGCCTTTTTATCCGAGATTTTTTATTAATTATTCATACATCAATCCTATAGGGAAATTTAGAAGAGGACAAGAGTTTTCTACACCTTATCCGCCAGAGGAAGTAGAATATATGGGAGATACTTATGAGTCATCCATGCCTGCAATGGGGTTGGGGTTTTCATTTGAGGTGGGGAATCTATTTTGGATCAGAAAATTGGATTTTCATCCCAAGTTAAAATTCGGTATCATGGCCGTTTATGCTGATATTCAATTCCTTTTTGAAAAAAACAATACCCATAACGATGAAATATTAAATTTTGTAGCGGCCAAGGTTGGTCCTTATGTTAGCTATAATCCTATTGGGGCGCTACTTATAAATTTTAGACCGACTTTGGAATTTACTGTTGGTGCGAACAATAGTGAGCAAATGTATTTAAGAGGCGGTGCAGGCATAGATATTCGTTATAAACGCCTTTCTTTAGGATTAGACTTTAGTTTTGGAAAGGAAGGTTTCAATCTTGAATCTTCGTATGGAAGTCATCATTTTTCGACTTCTATAATGAGGGTAACCTTTGGACTAAACTTCTTGCAAGTAAAGATGGATTAGTTGTTGGTATTGTAAATTGAATTTGAAGAAATCCATTCTTTTCTCCATTCCACAATAAAGATTATCGGTAAAAGGCTGATTGAACAACAAAAAAAGCCAGAACATCATGTCGTTCCAGCTTTTTAATGCGTTGTTATTAACGAGTATTACATTTTTACAAATTTAGTAACGCCTCGTTTTCCTTCTACAGAAACAAAGTAAACTCCATTTTGAAGACCTTCTACGTCGATGGTAGTTTTGTTACTATTAACCATTACACTTTTCACAACTTGTCCTTTTAAATCAGAAATCACAAGAAATCCTTTGATGGATTGCTTACTTGTTAATGTAACCTTCGAATTTGTAGGATTGGGATAGAGAACTAAATCTAAAGAGGTTTCTTCCTGAATATTCAAAGCAGGATTACCATGTGTTAAATCCCAACGTTGATTTTCTAAAACCCCCGTCATTAAATCTGCTTGTCCCTTTGTGAATGTGTTTTGGCAATCTTCTGCAGAGTAATCCATATAGTTTTCAACCATATCTGGTAAATCAACCCCATCTATGTTGTCCACACAACTGTTTTTTGTTTTATTACAGTCTTGTTCAGATTGTGCAGTTGCATTTGGTGTATCTGCAATTCCGTCATCTATTCCACAATCAGCATCATCACCCCAAATATGACGCAATCCAAGGTAATGTCCTACTTCATGGGTAGGTGTTCTTCCTTTAGCAATATACGGCTGCTGACCAGGCAATGCATTGGGGTTATTGCTTCCAAATACTTGATATTGTATCACAACACCATCACCTAACCCTCCTGCTCCTCCAGAAGGCCAATTTGGTAAATTCGCTGGGGGTGTAGCATAACCAAGAATTGCAGGAGTTTCATTGCCCATGAAATTAATGGCCATATTGCATACCCAAATATTCAAATAATGAGTTTGGTCCCAAGGATCAATCCCACCAGTGCTTGTGGTTTTAACATTTTCCATTGCAGTCATATCCCCTGACATCATTTCGAGGATATTCCCTGAAAAAGTAGTGGTATCTGTTTGAGTTCTTGTAATGCCGTCTGTTGGATCACCGTTGGGATCAAATTCAGCCAACTCGAAACTGATATTCATACTTCCAGCATAGGGTTGAAAGTCTGTACGCATATTTACAGTATCTGCATTCTGGCGATTAAAATCTTCGTTTAATGTTGCGATTTGATTGTGAACAACAGAATCAGGAATATTTTGTTCAGGCGTATTGTATACGATATGAACCACAACGGGAATCCGGTAGGTATTGTTCGATTTTTGAACATATCCGTTTTCCATATATGATTGAGCAACATTGAATGCTTCCTTAGTTGATTGAATATATCCAGGATGATTTGACTCGATATGCTCCATGTACTCTATTGTTCCACATTTTTGTAAGGCAGGTTGTTGACTATAGCCATTGGATAAGAATAAGAATAATCCAATGATAAATAGAATTCTTTTCATTTTTATAGTTTTTATGGTTTCTCCAAATTTAATAAAATTTAAGGATTTTTTCGTGCAATTTCAATTCATTATTTTGTATTTAAGTCAATGATAATATTGACGGATGATGTCGGAGAACTGTTCTTGCCAACTCAATGACCAAAGGCGTGAATAATTCGTGTTTAGAAAATGTTCTTGAGGTTTCCTCCAAATGTTCAATTGTAATTAAAAGAAAAACCCTTTAGGAGCATTCCTAAAGGGTTTAAAAAGAAACAGATATCCTGTAAAAAAGGATGTGTTATTGTTTTATAATTTTTCTATTGATGATTTGACCAGTTTCGGAAGTGATTATCAAATTGTATACACCTTCGGCAAGTTGCCCCATATCCAATTTCAATGAATAACCATTCACTTTTCTCGTTTGTATAACTCTTCCTGTCATATCCATCAATTGAACCGTTTCATTTCCTTGTAAACCATCAATATTGATTTCATAATCTGTTGGGTTAGGATAGACAGATAACGTTTGGTCTAGGTTATTGTATTCATCAACATCTAGTAGACACCAACCCAATTCATCACCATAAATCATCCAATGCATTGAATCAATTAAGTGTTTCCTGTATGACTTAGCAGCTGCAGTATATTCAATACCCTCTGCAATTAAAGTAAAGTTATTGACAGTATTGGTATCTTGTGCCCAAGCACGTAGACTTCTACTGTAATTGTGACAATTTATGCCGCTATATGATACAGTTAAATCACCTGATAAATTTCGCAATTCCCAATTTTCTAATGATTGATTAAAGGAAGAAGTGTGATTAAAAATCATAGACATATCCTTAACGTTACTCACATCCCATCCTCCAATAGGTTGGTTAAAGCTAGTTGCATAGGCAAACATGTATGACATATCTTCAAGGCTGCTTATATCCCAAGAAGAAATGTCTTGATTGAAATTTGGTGCATTGTAGAAAAGAAATTTCATATTCGTTATTGTACTTACATCCCAGTTTTCAAGGTTTTGTATTGTGGTCATATTTGTAAAACCAAAAGCATACTCCATATCGGTCATATTGCTCAAATCTGGACTGTCTGTAGCGGTAATCTCCAAATTACTTGCTCCTAAATAAGCAGTTTTCATAGTTCCCCATTGAATTTCACCCCATTGTTGAATTTCAAGAAGCTTGTCTTTATCACCTCCATTATTGAACTTGATATAATCGATTGGATTATTTACTGTTGGGAAAATACTTACCTGGTAAGTTCCTGAAGAAGGGAAGGTAATTGTTGTTGTATTATTTCCATTTCCACCTCCTGAGTTACTTGGGTTTCCATCTTCTTCCCATTTGTATATAAACTGACCTCTTGCTGGGATTGTAATTTGATTGTTGTTGCTGGCTCCAGGGTTGTTGGTTTTCCATAGTGTAATAAACTCACCCAATACAATACCTGTACAACTCCCTTGTGTATCGTTGTTTATTGTCCAACTAAATGTATTTATTAAATTATTTCTATCTGCAACAATATCAGGACTGTATGAAAGACCATCCGCATCCAGCGTAATTGATGCCGGTGTATTTGTATTAGAAGCCCAACCAAATAGTGTTTGACTGTAATTTTCACAACTTAATCCTGAGTTATCAAGGGATAATGTTCCCGTTAAACCAATCATCTCCCAAGTGGCCAACGATTCATTAAAGCTACTTGCATTTGAAAAGATATTTTGCATATCTGTTACACTTGAAACATCCCAATCTATTAAGGTTTGATTAAATGCGGAAGCACCACTAAACATCCCATTCATATTGGTAACATTACTTACATTCCAGCTATTTAATGGAGCGTTATAACTTGTAGCATCCATAAACATATTCTGCATGTTTGTAACGTTGTTCACCATCCAGTTTGAAATGGTATCATTAAAACTAGAAGCATTTTCAAACATAGATGACATGTCTGTTACACTATTTACATTCCATCCAGAAATATCTTCATTAAAGTTTACAGCATCTTTAAACATATTGCTCATGTCGGTAACATTACTTACATTCCAAGAACTAAAATTGGGAACGGAAGTTATTCCAGATCCAGCAAATGCTGATTGCATACTTGCTACATTCGTTAAATTGGGCGCATCAGTTGCAGAAATTGTTAAGTTTGATGCACCAAAATATGCTTCTTGCATAGAGCTCCAAGCAATCTTTCCCCACTGTTCAATATCGAGAATTTTTTCTTTATCGTCTGCATTGGCAAATTCAATTCTATCAAATGGAGTGGTACCATTTGGCGCCATTCTTATACGGTATGTACCCGCTCCATTTCCATTAAAATTAAGAGTTACGTTGCCATTTGCTCTAAGTACACCGTACACCCCTGTAGAATCACCATTTACATCGAGTTCAGCCCAATACAAATCATAATCCCCAGTTGCAGGAATCATTACTTCATCGTTTTGGCTTGTTCCAGGATTGTCTGTTTTCCACACCGTAATATAACTGTCGTCAAGGATATTTAAACAAGTACCTTTTCCATTGTCTGTAATGTCCCAGTTGTAAAGAGAATCAAAAATCACCTTATCTTTAAAGAAGTCAGTACTGTGTGTACATCCTTCAGCATTCAATACAATTCCACTTGGAAGATTAGGGTTAAATAACCAGCCGTGAAGCGTTTTACTGTAATTAGTACAATCCATCCCTGAATTTGCAAAAGAAAGACTGTCTGATATATTTTGAATATCCCAATCTCCAATGTTTTGATTAAATTTTGAAGCATTTCTGAAAATTTCGACCATGCTTGTTACATTACTTACATTCCAATTTCCAATATCATTGTTAAATTCTCCCGCATCAATAAACATAGAGTCCATCGTTGTAACTCCACTTACGTCCCAATTGGTAAGGGTATCGTTAAAAGCGACAGCTTTGTAAAACAAACCTTCCATGCTTGTTACCGTACTTACATCCCAGTCATCAATGTTTGCAACAACATCTATATTGGTTCTGGCAAAAGCATAATTCATATTGGTTACATTGCTTAAATTAATCGTATCTGTAGCAGAAATCATTAAGCTATCTGCACCATAATATGCATTCTCCAATGAAGCCCATACAATATCACCCCACTGTTCGATATTGATGATTTTGTCTTTATCTCCAGCATTATTGAACTCTATTCTATTAAATGGAGTTGCGTTGGAATTATCTGGTGTAATACTGATGCGATATGTACCTATTCCATTGCCACCAAAATTAATGGTTTGAACATCGCTCCCAGAACCTGTTCCTGTAGCAAGTGTGTCACCGGTACTGTTAATTTGAGCCCAGGAATAATTAAAATCTCCAGTGCCTGGAATTGTAATTTCATCATTATTACTTGTACCATTATTGTCTGTTTGCCATACTGAAACAAAAGGATCGTTTTGTCCGAGCACAACGGCAGTCAAGCCGCTGAAAAATAATACTAAAATAATTGCGTTAAAGTAGTAAACTGTTTTCTTCATATTGGATTGTTATTATTTGTAAGTTATCACTATTGAATTCTAAAATGCGAATATACATTTTTTTTTGATTATTTATTTTCGAATGCCTATATATTCACTTTCAGTATTACATATCTAAGAGGCAATGATTGTCCATGTTGCGCATTATTGTTCTCATTTAAAGCACTTTGAATTTTACATGTTTATACATCTGTATCTAAGTATTAAACGTTGTTTTTTCATTAAATGCAAACATGTATTTATCTAAATAGTACTGTAGGTCCTTTGATTTATATTGCTGGATGTATCGGGGATGTTCCAGCACAGTCATTTCCTTAAAAAGCTTGGCTTCTTGATTCAGTTTCGTAATAAATTTAGCGTTCTTTTTGCCTAAAATAAAAACGTTATCTGTATGCAACCCCAACTTGATATTGTGATTTAAAGAGGCAATCATATAATTTTTTACTTTATTGTATAATGGTAACTCATCATAATAATTGGCATTGACCCAACTTCCTTTATTGTTTTTACGCACAATTGCTAAAGGAAAAACGGAATTGATATAAAACTGTTGATAAAAGCTTTTAACCCCGCCAAACTCTTCAATCATGCGGTACATAAATACTGCCGAAACTTCGTGGGTATGGGCAGACTCCATTGTGATATTACATTCAGTTTTTAAACGTTTTGTGTCAGTAAAAGGAATGCCTGTTGTTCCTGCTCCTAAACGACCTGGATTAATAGCAATAATAAACTTTCTCGGTTGTTGGTCATTGTAGTATTTATGATAAAAACGCTTCATGACTTCAAGGGTTTCGGGGTTGTTGTTGAAAGGATTCAATACCTGATAACCTTCAGGAAGCTGACCTTTAAAGTTGAGTTGCTGATGAAAGTCAATTACTTTTTCTGCAAATGTTGTCATGTTATTTTATTTTTAAAAGAAAGAGTACCTACCCGAATTCATCATAAATTCCCTATTTTAAAACTAAACTGCTTGCAGCTTGTAGGGACACTCGATGTTTTTTTAATTACAAACACTAATCTAGGGCTAAATATATTAAAACTTTAAGCCTTATCTTGAATTCCTCTCAATAAGTGCCTCAAACCAAAATTTTAATGTCGGTATAATGTATTTTATCTCGCTCAAACCAAAGGTTTTTACAACTCATTTATATTTTGGTTGTAAAGGTTTTCTAAAGAAGGTGATAAGCGTGAGAATCACCAGAACAGACCCCAGAAGGATAAGGAAGCTTCCTGTTTGATTCTGTTGTTGAATATTGAATGAGCTACACAACAGGATGTCAAAAACCCTTAGTGTTATGCCCGATGCTATGAGCATTGCCGATACCATACCTAAAAAATATATTTTGATTTCAAACAGTATTTCTCTGAATACGACAATTATTAAAAAACCACAAATCAACATATTGATGTGCATTATTCTGTTGAACCAATTGTGAATTACTGCATAATCAATAGAGTGGGGCAACATCCAGAAAACAAGAGATGATGCGATAAAAATCAGAGCCGAAATTCCCCAGTGGAGAGCAACAATACGAACTTTTTGAAATATAAAGGCAAGGAAAATTCCCAATCCAAACATAACAGGCAACTGGACAATTTGATGCAGAACCATGTTGGAACTAAACCATCCGTTCCATTGAAATGAAAACAGATAAAATACAATCCCAACACATAAAATCAGGAATGCACGATTTAATTTTTGGTTATCCATTCTTGAATTTGTTGTTTTATGGCTTGATTGTCACTTCTATTTGGATCGAAAATATCGATTATTTCATTTGTTGGTGACAAAAGATACAAGTCCGTTGAATGATTAATTATCCCTGTTTTTGAGTCTTTATAAATCCAAACCCCTGTTCTTTTTAAAAATGCATCAAATTGATCTTCATTTGTTTGGTAGGGAAGAGCAAAGGTCCACCCTTCGATATTGTCTCCAAAATGATTTCTGTACAATTTGATTTTCTCTACATCATCGTGCTTTAAATCAAAACTGATGGTTATAAAATTAATTCGTTCAGGAATTAAAGAAGTGTCCACTAAATGGTATATCTCCTCTAATTGATTGTTTACTTTATGACAAACAGAGGGACAATTTAAATATACAAAATTTACAAGTTTGTATGTGTGCTTGTCTCCTAGGTGAAAAACTTCCCCGTCCTGATTAATTAAACCAATATCTTGAAAATTACTGTTTAGTGGAGCTGCATCTTTTAAAGTATAAGAAAAAATCGTAAAAGCTTTAAATCCAAGTGTCCACCAACCAATAATTCCAATGCAGAGCGAAAGAAACAAAACTGGAATGAATATTTGTTTTAGTCTTTTCAACGTTTAATTTACACTTTATTTTATAAAAAGATTCCAAAAAACAGAGCGTTTTCAGAAGTGAAGAACATTTCAACACCATTGAAATTTTTCAATGGTGTTGAGGCGTTCTTTTTTATTTGTTTTCTTCGGCAAGCAGAAGTCCAGCATCTTTCTCCCAATAATCTTGCGTTTTCTTTTTAAACATTTTCACCAAAAGGGTAACATACATTAGAACAAGACCAATTGCAAGCAATATGATAAAACAAACCGCAATTGTAGCGAGTAATGCACCAACATTAGATACATGTTCTATCTGTACAGCTGAATAATTATTGTATCTTCTGGGAATACTGTTTACACCACCAAGATAAAACATGGTTAAGAATCCATAAGCTCCGATAGCAAAGGTCCAGAATCCAATTTTGGTCAGATTACCACCATCTAAGTTGTTTTTGGTTGCAAATATATAATACAAATAACCAAGGATAAAGGGAACAACACCCATTAACATATAAGTATGGAAGTGTGCAGGCACCCAAAGCGTGTTGTGCAGAACCATATTGAAAGCGATGGTAGAATCGACAACAGCAGAGAAACCTCCAATTGCCCAGCCAGCAATCCCTATAAGGAACATGAGTGGAACAACGCCCCATTTGACCCTGGAGTGGTACAACTGTGAGATAACAGTGAACATCGTAATTGCTGTTGCAGGAACTGCACTGGCATAAGAAACGATTTGACCGATAAACTGGAAAGGTAAAGGTTGAACAAAATCCATATACATGTGATGGAAGAAAGCTAAAGTGATGAAAAAGAAGGTTGCATTCCAAGAGACTACAAGGACTTTGTTTACACTGATCTTGCGTCCTGTAAATTCAGGCAAAAGTAGATAAACCCAACCTACAGCACAATACATTGTACAATTCGCAATGGTATGACCATAAAACATCACCAAATTCTTCAAAGTTAAGGCATCAAATGCAAGTGAAGGTTCAAATACCTGCATAATAAACATGATGATCAATATGGCCGCTGAGATAACAGCAAAAATATTTGGAACAAGTGAAATGGCTGCGATCATAACAAAAGGAGGGAGTTCTTTCTTGGGCTTTTCCTTTTTAAAATATTGCCATCCAAAGATTTTACCATAACCGCCATACTCTTGTGCCATGGCATTTAAAACATGAAATATTCCAATAATCCATGCCAAACCTAGTATTAACAATGAAACAGAAGAAACAACAATAGACCAGTCACTCCAACTTCCTGCATTGGAAAAGGGAAGCGGATAAAGTAAGTACCAACCGGGACCAAACTTCCCGATAAGTGTTCCGATGACTAATCCAATTACACTAATAAGTATGGTAATGAATATAAAATAACCCATTTTTAAATTGAGTTTGACATATCTGGTACTCATTAAATACCACAATCCTGAAAATGCCATGCTGAATAATATACCAATCATTCCCAATCCGTGAAGGGTCATGTATACATAAAAATCATTGGGAGATGGGCTTGTTATTTCTCCTTGACTCATCCTCATTAGCAAACCTAATGTGATAAGGAGTGGAAATGCAATCATAAAGATAATTCCCCAAACAGTTGCTAATTTTTTCTGTTGTTTCTTTTCTTTTAAACTTAATGTAATCATAACATGTTTATTTATAGTGCTTATTTATTTTATTTAATATGAATTGTTCCGATCATAAAGGCATGGGCAAGTCCGCAATACTCCATACAAAGAACCTTGTATTCTCCTTTTTTATCGAAGGTGTAATGGAGTTTATTTTTATAACCTGGCATCGCCTGAACTTCTGTGAGCAATGTCCCTTTGCTGTTGTAAATTCCAAAACCATGAGTTACATCTTTTGCAGCTACAATAAATTCAATATCTTTATTCATAGGAAGCTCAATATCAGTTTTCCCCTTGAAGTCATTAAGGTCTTCGGTGAAAGGGTCAGTAGACATTTTCCAACCCCATTGATAAGCCAATACTGAAACCTTTTCACTCGGTTGGCTGGAGGAAGAAAGTTGATAGGGTAAAAAACCAAAAGAAGTAAATAAAAAAATTGCCAAAACCGCAATTAGTCCCCAGAAATATTTTTTTCTTAGTTTATAAATTTTTGCTGTTGCTTCTTTCTTGTCTTCTACTTTATGTGATGTCGTCATTAAAAAGATTACTGTAAATACTACAATAGCAGTTCCTATTAATGAAATAATACCTATCGTGTTGTGTATCGATAGAAGTGTTGTCGTCTGGTTCATAACTCTTTAATTTTTAGTTTTAAATTTCTGTACTGTTTTTTTATGTGAACAAATTTATAAGAAGACAAAAAAAATAGGATAAAAATGTCCGCTATTGTATTAAAACATGATTTAAATCATGTTTTAAAACGACTAGAAACAGGATGAAAGATGTAAGAATTAATAGAATAGAACGTTAATAAATATTCATTGTACGCTATAAAATTTGTAATTTTACACTATGAAAGTTGAGTCTTTAGAAATTCAAAAATTTATTCAATTATCAAAGAAACATGTTGTATTTGACGTAAGAAGTCCGGCAGAATATGCTCATGCTCACTTCCCTAAAGCTGTTTCACTGCCTTTGTTTTCCAACGCGGAGAGAAAGGAAATAGGTACAGCTTACAAGCAAATAAACAAAGAAGAAGCAATTAAAATTGGCTTGACCTATTTTGGTCCGAAAATGAACGCTATTGTTGAGCGTGTTGCGCAGGAATTAGACAATGCAAATAATCGTACTGTGCTGCTTCATTGCTGGAGAGGAGGGATGCGGAGTGAGGCGGTAGCTTGGCTATTGGGTTTTTATGGATTTGAAGTTTTTGTTCTGGAAGGCGGATATAAAATGTATAGAAATTGGGTGTTGAGAGAATTTAGTAAACCTCACAAATTGCGTATACTTAGTGGCTTTACAGGCAGTGGAAAAACAGAAATTTTACATGAATTGGAGCGTTTGAACCATGCAGTTATAGATTTGGAAGAATTGGCCCACCATAAAGGTTCAGCTTTTGGAGGAATAGGAATGCCTGCACAGCCTAGCAATGAACAGTTTGAGAATAATCTGGCTTTACAACTCTTCAGTTATACTGAGAACAATAAAGAAGCTCCAATTTGGCTTGAGAGCGAGAGTTCAAGAATAGGAAATGTTGCTAATAATCACATTTTCTTTAATCAAATGAAGAAGGCTGAACGCATTCATATAGATATTGATAAGAAAAAAAGATTAGAAAAAATAATACGTGAATATGGTGTTTTAAATAAAGTCGATCTCTTGAATGCAGTGAAACGTATTCAAAAAAGACTGGGTGGAGCTGCAACAAAAAAGGTTTGTAACTTCATTCAAAACTATGATTTAAATCATGCTTTTGATATACTTTTATCATACTATGACAAAGGTTATAAAAAAAGTCAATTGTTTCAACCTCCATTTTTAGAAGTACATTTGCCCAATACCGATCCAGAGTCTAATACTCAAATAATTTTAGAAGAAATATCCAAATATAAATGTCAACAAATAAAATAAAACTCACAAAATACTCACATGGTGGAGGGTGTGGATGTAAAATTGCACCTCAAGTTTTGGATGAGATTTTAAAAACCAATATCACACATAATAGTTCCCAATCACTTATAGTAGGCAATAAGGGAAAAGATGACGCGGCTGTATATAAAATAAATGAAACAGATGCGATAATTTCAACGACAGATTTTTTTGCTCCTATTGTGGATGATCCTTTTGTTTTTGGGAAGGTTGCTGCCGCCAATGCCATTAGTGATGTTTATGCGATGGGTGGAACGCCCATTCTAGCGCTGGCAATTTTAGGTTGGCCAATTGATACATTACCGATTTCAGCTGCACAACAAGTTTTGGAAGGTGCACGGAGTATTTGTGATGAGGCAGACATTCCTTTAGCAGGCGGACACAGCATTGACACTCAAGAACCGATATTTGGTCTTTCAGTAAACGGTAAGGTTGCAATAAAGAATTTAAAAACAAACAATAAAGCCCAATCGGGAGACCTTCTTTTGTTGACACAGCCAATTGGTGTGGGGATATTCTCTACAGCAATGAAAAGGGAGGCGCTTACGAACGAAGATGCCAATGTTTTAGAGAAGCAACTGGTGAAGTTAAATAGTATTGGGGCATTGTTGGGAGAAATTGATGGAATTCATGCCATGACCGATGTAACAGGCTTCGGATTGGTCGGGCATTTAATCGAAATGGCAGAGGGAGCTGAACTTACCGCATTGTTGAATTACGAAAATGTACCTAAATTAAAAGGAATAGAGAAATATTTAAAGAAAAACACAATTCCTGATGCCACTTATCGCAATTGGAAAGATTACCGAGAAAAAATTAAGATGGCGCCTTCAGTTAATAGCTTAGAGGCATTTCAATTGTTGCCAGATCCACAGACCAATGGCGGATTGCTAATAGCTGTTGATCCACACAGTTTGAAAGATGTTCAAAAACTTTTAGAAAATGAAGGTTATGCTGCATTTACATCGCCGATTGGTGAATTCAAACCAAAACAACAAGCCGTACTTCATATTGAATAATTCTATCTAACTAATCAGCTAAGTAGCTGATAGCTCACTCATTAAAGTATTTGAATTTTTCATCATCTTTTGAATAGATTTTACCCATTTTTTTCGGATTGTTGGCTGTTTTATGCTACAAAGTGTCTCTGTCTTGGAATACGGGATATGGTGTTGTCCATAAAAAAAAAACACCTGTCCTGTTGAACAGATGTTTTTATTTCAAATAGAAAAATAGATTTTATTTTTTGGATTTCTTTTTCTCTGTACTTTCTTCAGTAACAAGTTTCTGTTTCCAAACGCCATTTTCTTCAACCCATTTATAGCGAGGTTTGCCGTTCACTTTATGCACATACTTTTTAACTGCCTTAAGTGTATTGGCTGTTTTTCCTTGCATAATAATATCAACATCGTAAGTATTGCCATCAGCACCTTCAAAGTCGGAGCATACAAAGTATTGGTTGTTTCCCAAAGCAGAAAGATCTTCATCCATCATTTTTTTATACTTTAGTTTTAAATACTTATTTTGTTTATCATCGTGCACAAGAAAGTAACCATCGTTTGATGCAGACTCTGTTTTTACATAATCTTCAACTGCTTTTTTGAAATTGTTGATTGAGATTTGGGCGCCTTTTTTTGTGGGGTGGTGGTGAGGCGGATGTTCTGCAGTTTTTTTAGGTGTCTTCTTCTTAATGGTATCTTGTTCGGTTTTGTTATTTTGCTCCAATTGTTCTCCTTTGTGTTCTACTTGAGAAAAGGAAACAGTTGATAAACCAGCAAATAGTCCAACGATAACTAAGTATTTTATTTGTTTCATCTTTTAATAAATTTTGGTTATTTATTTTCTAAGTTAGAAAATTCTATGCCAAAATTACGTCAATTATTTTAAAATTCAAATATTTATTTTTTAAGGAAAGCCAGATGGGACAATTCATAGAAGAATAAAATACAAAAGTCGATTATTTATTTTTTTGCATAATCTTTGTTAATGAAGAAAAGGAATACAAATATATTTCTTTACTTTTATGATAAAACAATATGAATATGATACGAAAAATTTCACTTTTAATCGCTATTGCTCTACTTTTTGGAGCAAATGCAATGGCTCAGCATCAAGCATTTCCTTGGAATAAAGATCAATTGCTAGCGCCCCAAACACTTTCAGAGAAAATTACTGCCAATGAAACTAAAGATATGCTTATTATTTGCATTGGTTATCAGGCAGATATTCCTGGCTCAGTTGATATGGGGCCAGCAGGAGAGTCGGCCAATTTAACAAAGCTAAGAGGGTATTTAAAGCACGTTGATAAGAACAAAGAAGTAGTAATTTATTGTGGCTGTTGTCCTTATTCAAAATGTCCCAATGTTCGTCCAGCCTTCAATTTGCTTAAAGAAATGGGATTTACCAATGCAAAATTGCTCGATTTGCCTGACAACATCAAAACCGATTGGTTAGACAAAGGATATCCGACAACAGATGATTAAAAACACGTTACTTCTTATAGGTATATTGGTGCTTAGTTTCTCTGTTTTTTCACAGCATACACCTTTGAAAATAGGGGATGATGCTCCTGAAATTGCTTTGCCTACTCCGAAAGGTGATACGCTAGCCCTTACTTCGTTAAGAGGGAAGTTGGTTCTTATTGATTTTTGGGCGACTTGGTGTGCACCTTGTGTAAAGGAACAGAAAGAAATTGCTGAAATTTATCAGCATTTTCAAACGGAGGTCAACAAAGGGAAGTTTGAAATCCTCGGAGTTTCACTTGATTACAGTAAAGAGAATTGGCGAGCAGGGATTGAACAAAATGAAGTTGCTTGGCCCCAAGTCAGTGATTTGAAATTCTGGAAGAGTCAGCCAGCTAAGGATTATGGAATTAAAGGTTTACCTTTTAATGTTGTTGTAGACAAAAAAGGAAAAATCATTGCCATTAACCTCAGCACAAAAGAAATGAGTGGTTTTATTGGGACAATTTTGAGATAAAAGTGTGTTGTGCCTTCAACTGTATGAAATTACAGTGGTTTTACCATTTCTAGGAACCAATCCTTTACCTTCCCTTCCAAATTCGGAGCTAACTGCTCCTCACATTTCTTGTGATAATCATTGAGCCACTGTATTTCATCTTTAGAAAGCAATTCTTTTATAATTGGGCTTTTAAAGAATGGGCATAAGGTGAGATCTTCAAAGGCATAAAATGTATTCCATTCCGTTTTTTTCCATTCTTTTACCTCAACAAGATTTTCTAGACGAATTCCATATTTTCCCACAGGGTAGTAACCAGGTTCGTTGGATAATACCATCCCCTCAACAAGTGGTTGTGGGTGTAAATCCTTTCGAATACTTTGTGGTCCTTCGTGTACATTCATAAAACTACCGACACCATGACCTGTACCGTGGTTATAATCTTTTCCTTCTTCCCAAAGAGGTAAGCGCGCAAAGGCGTCCAATTGCACGCCTCGAGTCCCTTTCGGAAACTTGGCCAGAGCAAGTCGGATGTGCCCTTTTAAAACAAGTGTATAGTCTCTTTTAAAATCTTCACTCATTTGCTCTTCCAATGGGAAGGTTCTGGTTATGTCTGTTGTTCCTTCCAAATATTGACCTCCAGAATCAACCAATAGTGTTCCTTTGTTCGTTACCTCAGCACTTCCTTCTTCTGGAGCTTTGTAATGTACAATTGCGCCATTTCCATTATACCCTACAATACTGTCAAAACTGATGCCTACAAAATTTTCACCCTCAGCGCGGAAACTTTCGAGTTTTTCTCCAATACTGAATTCTGTCATAGGCACTTTCCCAACATTATGTGTAATCCAATGTAAGAACTTAACCATAGCGACACCGTCTTTTACCATTACTGTGCGGAATCCCTCCAACTCTGTTTTGTTTTTAATGGCTTTCATCAGATGACCAGGAACAGCTTCACTGATGATGTGATTATTGTATTTCAAGGCTTCATATATAGCCTGATTACTGCTCGGAGAAACAAGTACAGATGTTTTTTGTAAATCTCTTATTGTATCAAAAAACGTATTGTAAGGCTTACTTTTGACTTGCGTTTCATCTAGCAATTGTTGTGCTTCAAGATTTAATTTCTCTTCTTCTACGAAAAGAATCGATTCCTCTAATGTAATTAAAATGTATCCTAAAAAAACGGGATTACACTGGACATCACTGCCTCTAAGATTAAGCGTCCATGCCACGTCGTCTAAACTTGTTATAATATGGGCGGTCGCGCCTTGCTCTTTCATTTTTTGTCGAATGGCGTTAATTTTATCACTAGCCGACTGTCCAGCTCTTTCAATAGGATGCACAAAAATTGGATTTTGACTTGGAGCAGGTCGATCAGTCCAAACATTATTCAACAATGGCAAATCCACAAGTTCTCTATTTTTCTTTTCTAACTTCGATTGTAAGTTTTCCCAATAGGAGTGAGATGTTGTTAAGGCATTGACCGCTACTTTAGCATTCTCAGGTGTTTCTGCAATAATCCAATCGATATAATTGGGCGTACCTTCAACACCATCTTTAAATAAATCAATTCCTGAACCTTCTAATTGGACAGGCGCTTGGGTGAAATAGCGTCCATCTGTCCACAGACCTGCTTTGTCCTTAAGAATTACAACAAACCCTGCTGATCCGGTGAAACCAGATATCCACGTTCGCTCGCCCCATTCTTTCGGGAGGTATTCACTCATGTGTGGATCGGCCGAATAAACAATAAAAGCATCAATGTTATTTTCATCCATTTCAGCACGCAATTGGGCTATTCTTTCTTTAACTGTCATAATCTTTAATTTTAGAGCCATAAAGGTATTGATTCTATAATGAAATTAAAGAAATATCAACATCTTTTTTCTTGCTGTTTTATGACAGATTCTTATTGTATGTAGGTTTTATTTTTAATAGTTTTGCAAAATCAGTCATAGATATGAATTTCAAAAGAAAGAAATCGGAAAACACCAACACCAATAATACTGTTTTTTCAATATTAATAGCTTTAAGTATCGCCCATTTTCTTAACGACGCTTTGCAGATGGTTATTCAAGCTATTTATCCTCTTTTGAAGGTTAATTATGAATTGAATTTCACACAAATAGGGTTAATCACCTTAACCTTTCAATTAACCGCCTCTATTTTTCAACCAGTTGTTGGAAATTATACGGATAAGCGGCCGCAACCCTATTCTTTAGCAATTGGGATGGGGTTTTCATTTCTAGGGTTAATTGCCTTGGCCTATTCTGTCAATTTTATCACAGTTTTAATTTCGGTAGGACTCATTGGAATCGGCTCATCAATTTTTCACCCTGAGTCTTCCAGAATGGCAAGATATGCTTCAGGGGGTCGAGCTGGAATGGCACAATCTGTTTTTCAAGTAGGAGGAAATACAGGCACTGCAATAGGTCCATTATTAGCAGCAGCAATTGTAGTTCCATTTGGACAACATTATGTTGCTTTATTTGCTTTGTTGGCTTTAATCGCCATCTTTATTCTTATATATATTGGCAAGTGGTACAAACGTCAAGATTTTAAACGCAAAAAACCATCAGAAATGGGCTTAGAAGCAACCCACCATTTGCCTAAAAAGAAGGTGGCATGGGCTATCTTTATACTTATGGTGCTTATTTTTTCTAAGTTTTTCTACATGGCCGTCGTTAAAAATTATCTAACTTTTTATATGATTGATCATTTTGGTGTTTCAATTCAGACATCACAAATTTACCTCTTTGTATTTTTAGCGGCTGTGGCTGCAGGGACTTTGTTGGGAGGGTCTTTAGGCGATAAATATGGACGTAAAAACATCATTTGGTTTTCAATCCTAGGTGTTGCACCGTTTACATTGATGTTGCCGTATGTAGGTCTTTTTTGGACCGTTGTACTCATTGCAATTATTGGTGTTATTTTGGCCTCTGCATTCCCTGCTATTATCGTTTATGGACAAGAATTGCTGCCAGGAAAACTGGGAATGGTCTCGGGCTTATTTTATGGATTTTCTTTTGGAATGGGTGCTATAGGATCAGCAGTTTTAGGACTTATTGCTGATGAAACAAGTATAGAATTTATTTTCTTAATCTGCTCTTTTTTACCATTGCTGGGGTTATTTGCAGGATTCTTACCGAGGGTTAAAGAAAAATATAAAAAAAGAGTAAAAACATACTAGTTGGATAAGTATATTTTTAGATCCTCAATGGAAGTGTCACCCTTGAATATCTTTAGTAGTTTGTGATCGTTATTGTATATTATAATGTGCGGAAGCAAACCATAAATTTTCATTTTTTTGACAGTTTCATTTCGGTCTACTCCCAAAATAAAATTAGCCTTCTCATTGAAATGGGTTGCTTCAATGAATTCGGGAAGGTCTGATTTCCTATCAGGGTTTGCAACAAAAACGACCTTAATATCTTTAAAAAGTTCGGCATTTTCATTGAATAACTTTGCTTCTCTAATGCAATGTCCACAATTCGGGTTAAAGGCAATAAAAAACAGGTAAGTATCTGTATCTAAATCTGCATTAGTTAGAATTGTAGAATCTATCGTCTCAATTCTCACTTGAGGTAGGTCGCTGCCTATTTCATTGTAAACCAGTGTATCATTGATTGTTGGTCCAACATCTTGTCCAAAAGAACAAAATGAGAACAATAACAAGACAACCAATGCGGGAATTTTCATATTATGAATCATAGAATATATTTTATCTGTACGTACAAAGTTATGGAATGTAATTTGACTTTTGTATTAAAATTTTCTTAAACTTTTGAAACCTTATAAAATAGGCTTCAAGATTTCGTTAGCCATTTCAGGTTGTAGGTATTTTACAAAATCAATCAAAAATGGAAGTTCTTTAATATTGTTATCAATAAGAAATCCGTTGTAGGTAATAACATCTAAATCTATCTCTCGTGCCGCATTTTTATTATCAGAGCGCACACGACCGGCAATAGCCTCGATTTGTTTAAGTTCTAATTCCAATTCGGAAAGGTTTTTTTTGGTTTGCAGAAGAATTGCACCATTTAAAAAATCGGCTTGGTCTTTAAACTTTAAGGGTGATGTTTTAATAAAATCAGTACGTTGTACAATGCAGCCAAGTCGTCTCAACTCACAGAGGCCTTTTTCAAAATTCTCTTTGGGGTTGATATTAGAACCCAGCGCTATAATTGCAGAGTTGTATCGGTCTTCTTTTGAAATTTTCACAAATACATTGTCGGCAAAGCGCAAAGCAAAAGGTTTTTCAATTTTCACTTCGATATCTTGAATCTTAGGAGCGTATTTTTGAATTTTTATATAAATCTTTTCAGCCAAGTATTCAATAAGTTGAAAGCTTTGATTGTCAACCATCTTAATGATTTGCTTGGTCAATGCTTTATAATCCACACCATCTTTTACCTCATCGCTTTGCGCTGCAACTCGGGAATCATATTTAAAAGAATAGGAGAGGACAACATCTTGGAGTTTTTCCTTTTCCCAATCGATAAATCCAATATAAGCTCTTAACCTAAGATTTTCAACATTAATACTAGACAATTGTGGCATTGACGCGCTTTCCATAATTCTTTAAATTAAATTTTAAATCAAGTGATCCCCACCATCAATGTATAAAATTTGACCAGTTACAAAATCACTTTCTAATAAAAATCGAAAAGCCTTTAAAACCTCTTCAACACTTCCAATTGTTTTTAAAGGAATTTCTTTGGCTAAATTTAGTAAATATTTTTCATCTTGATCTGGAGGAGGCAAGACCAATCCAGGCGCAATAGCATTCACCTTAAATTCCGGAGCCAGCTCAACAGCAGAAAGTTGAGTAAAGTCCCTCAATATTTTTTTACTTAAAATATAATCCAATCGATCGGTGGAATGCTTTGTTACTTTGGTGTCTAAAAAATTGATAATGTGTCCATTTTTAAAAATAGAAGCATAGGATTTTGTGATAAGATATGGATTTTCAAAATTAATTTTATATTCTTTTCGAAGAAGTTCATTTCCCTTGTCTTTAAAGGTAGAGCGCTCAAAGTCAGAAGCACAATTGACCAAAACCTCAATATTGAATTCTTTATCCTTAAGTTCTTGAAAAATTAAATCGTAGTTATTGTCCTCTAGAAATTGGATAGAAAGAGGATGTGCTATAACAGGATATTGATTTTCTATTTTATTTTTTAATTTCTCAGCCTTTTCAGAAGAATTGTTGTAATGAAGAATTATGTTATAACCGCGTTTTGCTAATTCTAAGGAGATTGCTTTTCCAATCCTGTCGGAGCTTCCAGTAACTAAGGCAGATTTTTTCATTCTTAAAAATTTTGTTTTACAATATACTTTTTGTCAACCCCAAGCTCTAAAAGATTACTCTCTACTGCGTCAAGCATAGGGATAGGCCCACATAGATAATAATATTTGAGATTGTCTTGAATGTGTTTTTTAATTAAATCAGCAGTAATAAACCCATGTTCATAATCTGACAATCTCTCATCTGATAAAATATTAACAAAATTATTGCCTAAAAGCTCACGAAATGCTTCTTCTAAAATAATATCTTTCTTTGTTTTATTGGCAAAGATCAATTTATTACTTCCTATGTTGTTGTGGCGTTCCAAATCCTTCAATATAGCAATAAACGGAGCAATACCACTTCCTCCAGCAATAAAAATACCTTCTCCTTTATAATGGATTCCACCAAAAATTTCATGGATAAAGATTGTGTCTCCAGGGTCGGCTGTAACCAATTGACTCAATGTCCCTTTTCTAGTATGAATAATTTTAACGACAAATTCTAGAAAGTCTTCCTCCGGAAGAGAAGTTAATGTTAAAGATCGAATATTGTTCTCCCAACCAGGCTTACTTATGGATATATTTACTGCTTGACCAGGAAGATAGTTAATTCCATTAGGCTTTTCTAACCTTACACGAATAACATCATGAGTAAGGTATTCAATTGATTTGATTTCAACTGATTTTGTCATTGTAACTTATATATTATAAAAATGAATTGAATTCTTGCAAACTTAACCATTTAGTCTACATTATTCAAAGCATTTCTAACGATTTACCTCGCATTATTCACTGCGTTTTTTTTATTTTAAATTATACGTGTTTTATTTTCAAATAGTTGCTCTGTTTTTACCAGATAGCTTCTACCCCTAGTTTAGGTATTGATTATTTAATGTTTGGATTCTTTTGATTCTATATTTCATTTGTAACTCCCTGATATAAATTACGAATCCCATCCACAATCTAAAATACCCCATCTACAATCTATCATCTAAAATAATGCTAGTTCCTTCTAAGAAACACAATTCCAATGGTTTTGTTTGCCCAATTTATTCATAAATACAAATGGTTATCTTTGCCCAACATTTGATTCCATTTTCATTTGTAATGACCCGATTCGGGTAAATAAACGAATTATGAAAAAAACAATTGGTAACCTTCTGTTAAAGTTATTGGGTTGGAAAATAGAGTTAGAAGGAAATCCAAAAGAATTGGATCGTTGCATATTGGTTGTTGCACCACATACTTCTAATTGGGATTACTTTTTTGGAATATTAACTTATTGGAAACTGAAAAAACAACTAAAAGTAATCATCAAACACAATCATACAAGTGCTTTCTACGGTCCCATTGTTAAATGGATTGGAGCAATAGGGATTGACCGTTCACAAAAAGGAGGATTAATTGAAATTGTTGCCCAAAAATTAAAAAAAGACAATTTTAGTTTGGTCATTACTCCAGAAGGCTCACGTTCTTATGCAGAAAAATGGCGACTTGGCTTTTACTATATGGCGATTGCGGCAAAAGTACCCATTGTTATGGCTTCAGGAGATTATCAAACGAAGCACATTAAAATTGGTTATACAATTGCTTATAAAGATCTGGTGCAACGTTCAATGGAAAGCGTTTTAGATGAAATTCAGACATATTTCAAGAATATATCTCCAAAATTTCCCGAAAATTATAACTCAAAGATTTATTAAATTCAGTTTATTGTACTTGTTGAATAGGTACATTTTCAATAGAATACTCCAATTGTTTCCCTGCTTCATTTTCTATAAGAACATCAGCTTTACAGGGGCGTTTACTTGATTTTGGGATTTCCCTGATGATATTGCTGTATTCGGAGCTGTTTCGACCTTTAAATTGACTGTAATCAAAAGTGTTATATCGCTTTTGGTTGAGTTTAAATGAGACCAATTTCCAATTGCTCTTTAATTTTCCTTGATTCGGGCGCAGCTTAATAATAGCATACATATATTTTCGCGGTGATGGAGAGGGCATCACATTGTTAATGATAACTATTTCAAATATAAACTGGTCTTCCATTGTGTTTTTTTCTTGCTTTGACTGTTCCTTTACTGCGCTACAAGCTTGAAATAGAACAACAATAAGGAACACATTAATAAACTTTTTCATGATTTTACTTTTACGGAAATCTCCATCTCAAAGGTTGCGACAAGCTCATTGTTACTGTCTTTTACATCGACATGAATCCATTTATTGATGCGTTCTTTAGTTCTCACAGCCTCATCAAAGGTCGCTTTGACCTTTTGACCTTCATTTGAGATAAATTGCACGTCAGACATCGCTCGTTTATGAAACTCAGACTTTACAGCTTTAAAAGCAAAAGAAATACGTGTCCCAGAAAGTTCGGCAAAATAAAAGGCGTGAAGACCGGCAGCAACATCAGCTCCCACAGCTAAACTTCCAAAATACATAGAATTTAAATGGTTTTTTGTTCTGCGACGAAGTCTTACATTTACCTTACTTGTATTTTCATCAAGTTGCATTAATTTTGGGCGTACAAAAGCAA
The DNA here is from genome assembly GCA_964585545.1 of uncultured Fluviicola sp. Lineage (GTDB taxonomy): Bacteria > Bacteroidota > Bacteroidia > Flavobacteriales_D > Crocinitomicaceae > Brumimicrobium. The sequence continues at coordinate 15,815 of CAZPDT010000019.1, read as the reverse complement.
TCATGGGAATCTTAAATATTCCCATTTTCCATAATAAACGTCTCATTTTTTTAAGTGGTATCTGATTTTTTCCCATTTCTTGTGCTGTTTTTCGTTGTGACTGTCTTCGACCTATCACTATATATTAATTGTTGTATATCTGACAACAAAGTTATCGCTTTTAAAAGTATAAAATTCTTTGAGTTATCGGCAATCAATTCTCACTTTTGAACAACTTATCAAGTTTTTAACCCACATTCCAAAACAGAGGTCTTTTGTAACATAAAATAGTTCAATTTTACGCTTAGCTTAATCAACTGATTGTGTGATGAATAGTCGATTTATTGGACAGGATTAATAACTGCATTTATTCCTTAAAAACCATACTTGAATGATTTTTAAAAGGTTACTCTATTTTAAGAAGATATAAAGCGACCTCAATTTTGGGTATCGATTAGCTTAATAATTGGAATATTTTAATTTTCAATAGTTGTATAAAAGAATAATAATTGGTATAAAAATTGTAGCTTTGGAGCTTTTAAATTTAGAGCATTTATCTGATTTATCGATGCAACAAGCAGATATATGCATTTATAAGTTATGTTAATTTGAAAACAAATCTTTTTTTTATTTGTTTTCACTGATATTCTAGTGTAATTATTGATTTTTTTATGAGACATATTTTATTTGCCTTTTGTTTGTTACTTTTATCCTCTGTCTCCTATAGTCAAGGTCGAATTGTTCTAAAAGTTTTAAACGCCAATAAGAACCCTATAGAATATGCTAATTTCCGATTGTTTTCCCTTCAGGACTCCACAGTAATAAAAGGTGCGTATTCAAATGAATTGGGAAAAGTGGAGATTGATAAAATTCCTAAAGGAAAATATTATGCAGTGGTCACGTTCTTTGGCTTTGAAGAATACTCCATTCAAGATTTAAACATCATTAAAAATAAACAAATACTAAATCTGGGAAATATAGAATTGGTGCCTTTGAAAGGGCAAGAATTTGATGAAGTTGAGGTTAAAGGAGAAACACCTTATATGGAAACCAGCATTGATAAAAGAAGTTATAATGTTGAAAAGGACATGACTGCAATGGGGGGTGAAGCTATAGATCTACTCAATAACATTCCTTCTGTTGATGTCGATAATGAAGGAAACGTTTCTTTGCGAGGAAATCAAAATGTAAAAATATTAATTGATGGAAGGGAGAGTGCGATGACAAGCGGAGATGATCCTTTAGCAGGAATACCTGCGAGTGCCATTGAAAAAATTGAAGTCATTACAAATCCATCTGCGAAATACAATCCTGAAGGAACAGCTGGGATTATAAATATTGTGCTTAAAAAGAAAAAATTGAGAGGTGCAAATACAAAAATTCAGTTGACTGCTGCAACGCATAACTTGTACAATGGAAGTGTTAATTTTAATTTTAGAAATGAAAAGGTGAACTTCTATACTAATTATTCATTTAATTATAGAGAAAGTGTTAGCGATGGTCGAAGTAAGCGCTATTCAAAATACAATGATACAACAGAATACTTAGACCTTGTTAGGGATGGTTCTGATTTAAGACGCAGTCACACAGCCAATATTGGAACTGATTTCTTTATTAAAAGGAATCAAGTATTGGGCATTTCTGTTAGCGGAAGGTACGCCGATCAGATGAGAATAGGAGATCATGACTACGAATTGTATTACAACGATAATTTGGATCAATACTGGAACAGATATGCGCCGAACCCAACCAATCGCAGATCACTAGATATCAATGCCAATTATAAACTTGATTTTAAAGATAAAAAAGGAAATCTAATTCTTGCAGGTACACAATCTTTTGGGTACCGTCGAACAACAGGTGAGTATACTGAATCTCATTTTATGGCGTCTGGAACCCCATTACCAACGGCTAATAGTAGACAAACCCAAGAAAGAGGTGGAGGAAACAATAAGTTTACATTTTCAGCCGACTTGGTTCGAGATATCAATAAGAAATTAGGGTATGAAACAGGAATTGAGACCAGAATAAATGGAATGAATGAAAAGAACAATTTGGAAGATTACGATACATTAACTGGAGAAATGGTACTCAATACAATCGAAAGTAATGAATTAGAATACAAAGAGAAGACTTTTTCTACCTATGGAATATTTAAACACAAAGTTTCTGATATTTTTAAATACCAAGCCGGCTTGCGTCTAGAGCAAGCTTTCATAGATCCTTATTTTGTAACTACCAACGAATCTCTAAGTTATGATTATTTCAGCCTGTTTCCCTCTGCTCATCTTTTATTAGGAGATGAGAAAAGAGGCAATCTGTTTGCGAGCTATAGTCGTAGGATTAATCGTCCAAACGCTTGGAATCTCAATCCTTTTCCTATTCACAGTGACCCACTCAACCTGAGACAAGGAAACCCTAATTTGCGTCCGGAATACATTAATTCTTATGAGTTGGGTTATGAGAAAATATGGAAAAAGGGCAGCTTCACTGGTACACTTTATTTTAAAGAGACTGTTGACAAGATACAGCGTATAAAGATATTCCATGACGATGGAGTGGCGGTAAGTACCTTTGCCAACATCGATAAAGGTTATGATTATGGAGTTGAATTAATTGGAAACTATAATCCTTTTTCCTGGTGGAAGAACATGATTTCATTCAATGCCTATGAAAGTCGACTATCTGCCCATTATCAAGGAATGGATTTAAGCAATAAAGGGATAACCTGGGATGCAAAGATGAGGATGACCTTCTCCTTATTTAAAAACACAACGAATATTCAAATTATGGGTGGTTATTATGCTCCTAGATATACAGTACAAGGAATGTATCAATTTTCTCCAGGTTTCGATGTTGGAATTACCCGTTCTTTTTTCGACAAAAACCTCGTTGTTGGTTTTAGAGTAAGCGATATTTTTAACCAAAAAAGCTTTAAAGTGGAGGCTTCTCAAGGCGAAATTCAACAAGAAACTGAGTTTAAATGGACGACAAGACGCTTTTATTTGACATTGTCTTATAAATTTGGAAACTTAAAAGTTCGGGAACAGCCTAGTCGAGGTCCGAGACCAGAAGGAGGAGAGCCTGGAATGATGTGAGAAAAGAGAGGATTACGAATAGTTCAATTATGAATTGGGGAATTACGAATTGTTCAATTATGAATGGTTCAATTATGAATTGGAGAATTACGAATTGTTCGATTACTGTATGCTCAACTTTTTGTTAAAATTATTTTGTGCCGAGAATTCAAATAAAATCACCCAATTAACAATGACAATTCTACAAATTCCTATAATTCTACTATTTTTGTAAAAGTCAAAGTAAAAAAATACATTAAATAAATGATAAAGTTAGGAATTATTAGGGAAGGGAAAGTACCGCCCGATCGACGTGTACCGCTTTCTCCCGAACAGTGTCTTCGCGTTATTGGAGAATATCCAGGGGTTGAAATTAAGGTTCAGAAGAGTCCAATTCGTTCTTTTCCAGACGAAGCTTATGAAAAACTGGGAATACCTGTTGTTAAAGACCTACATGACTGCGATATTATCATGGGCGTCAAAGAAGTAAACATTGAAGATTTAATTCCAAACAAACATTTCTTCTTCTTCTCTCATACCCTAAAAGAGCAACCGTATAACAGAAATTTGTTGCAAGCTATCCTTGATAAAAAAATAAAGCTTACCGATTACGAAGCACTGACCAATAAGAATGGGAATAGAATTATTGGTTTTGGTCGTTATGCAGGAATTGTTGGTTGTTACAATGCCTTTTTAACTTATGGTCACAAACATTCTTTGTATACACTTAAACCTGCCCATAAATGTGAGGATCGGAAAGAAATGGAAACCGAATTGAGTAAAATTCAACTTCCAAAAGATTTTAAACTCGTTCTTACCGGATTTGGAAGGGTAGGTCATGGTGCATTAGAAATATTAGGCCAATTGCCAATTGCAGAAGTAACACCCGATGAGTTTTTGAGCAATGACTATACTGATGGCCCTGTATACACCCATTTATCTGTAGCGGAATACAACAAAAGAAATGATGGTAAACCCTTTGATAAAAAGGCGTTTTATGCCGATGGTTCAGGACACACTTCCACTTTTCCACGTTATTTGAAAACTGCTGATCTTTATATCGCATGTCATTTCTGGCAATCAGATGCTCCGTATCTTTTTACACGTGATGACTTAAAGGTTGATGGTATACGCACTTCAGTAATCGCAGATATTTCTTGTGATATTGATGGACCTGTTGCTTCTACAATCCGTCCTAGTACAATAGCCGACCCCATTTATGGATACAATCCAATGAAAGAGCGAGAGGTTGATTATAAAGACAGCGATGCAATCGCAGTGATGGCAGTAGATAATTTACCTTGTGAACTCCCCAAAGATGCCTCAATGGATTTTGGTAGTGAGCTTATCAAGAAAGTTTTTCCCGTATTGTTTAGAGAAGATCCTGACCTCATTATAGAAAGGGCTTCAGAAACAACCAAAGAGGGTAAATTATCCAAATATTTTGAATACCTTGAGGATTATTTAGCTGAAGGAGAGCTAAAAGAGTAAACTTTATTTAAAAGTTATTGACGTCTAATGACTGAATATTACAGCGATATACCTTTATGGACACTCATTTTGTGGGCAATATTTGTGGTTGTAATAGGACTGTTTTATTATAGAAGAAAATCCTGGATTAAAGAAATCTCAAAAGGAAAACGTTATCTTTTAATTGCATTGAGAAGCTCAGGTTTATTCCTATTGGGCATATTGCTTGTGGGTATTCTCATTAAAGGAATTGATAAAAAAGTACGAAAACCCTATATCATAACTCTTGTTGATAACTCTCAATCGATGCTCAATTACGCCGACAGCAATAGTGTTAAAAATCAAACCAAACAATTTCTTCAATCAACCAACTCTGCATTTTCAAGAGATTACAATCATTTAATTTTTACTTTAGATAGTGAGCTTCAAAATATTGATTCAATTGATTTTAATAATAAAAAAACCAACTTAAGTAAAGCTATAGATAAACTCTATAATAAATATTACGGTAGAAATATTGGAGCTATTGTTGTTCTTTCTGACGGCAATTTTAATGCAGGAACTACACCATTAATCCCAGCAGATAAGTTTAAGCGTACTCCCATTTACACATTAGGCGTAGGCGATACCATTCAAAAAGTAGACCACCTCATTCAAACGGTTACGACCAATGAAATTGCATTTTTAGGCAATAAATTTCCAGTTGAGGTTACTGTTGAAGGGAATTTAACGCCCAATAAAAAATTTAAGATCCAATTGTTAGAAGATGGCAAGGAGCTCGCTTCAAAATTATTGCAGCATCAGGACAACAATTACAGTTTGGTTAGAACAAAATTTTACATTGATGCTAAAAGTGTTGGAATCCATGAATATACTGTACGTATACAGTCTTTAGACAATGAATTCAATTTGGATAACAATCAAAAGTCTTTTTATGTTGAAGTTTTAGACGACAGGAGCGATGTGTTAATGGTTTCAGAATCATTGGGGCCTGATATGGGACAAATTAAATTGAGTTTAACACCCGAGAAAAATATCAAGATTACATCCGTAACATTAGATGATTTGCCAAAAGAACTAAGCCCATATGATTTAATTATCTGGTACAATCCAGGAGTAGGGCAGAATCAAGGTGCATTTCAAAAAATTGTACAGACCGATATACCCAAATGGTTTATTGTTACACCGCAAACGTCTTCATCCACCCTTGCAAAACTGTCACTGCCTGGGGAAATCATTAAAAATAATCAAACGGACAATGTGAACGCTGCTTTTAATCAAGCGTTTAATTTGTTTCAGCTCGATACAGAGACACGCAAGGCAATTGACAATTTTCCTCCTTTGAAAGTCCCATACGGCAGTGTTGAGTTTGGAGATATTAGTTCAATTCTTGCTTTTCAAAAATTAGGAAAAGTAACCAAAAAAGATCCTTTATTTTATTTCTATAAAAGAGGAAATCAAAAATTTGCAATTACCTATGGAGCAGGAATATGGAGTTGGAGTCTTGCTGATTATCAATTGAATCAAACCCATGATCATTTCAATGAGATTGTAAGAAAAACCGTAGAATACCTGATTATAAAAGAAAACACTTCACGATTGAGAATTAATATGCCATCCGTTGAGCGTAATGATGAAGACCTTATTGTTCGTGCTTTGTTTTATAATGAAAGTTATGAGCCAATTACAACGCCTACCGTTCATTTTCAATTGAAGAAGAAAGATGAAGAAACTTATAAATATGCTTTTTTACCACTCGATAAAGATTACCGTCTCAACCTTGGTAAATTAGAAGCTGGTCGATACACTTGGAAGGCATCAACAACATTTAACAATAAAGAATACAGCAAAGAAGGTGCTTTTGCTGTTAAAGACTTATCAATAGAAAAGCAAACCACCAAAGCCAACCATCAATTATTGAGGCAGATGGCAGAAAATAGTGGTGGTAAATTTGCATTGCTAAATGATTATCAATCTATCATAAAAGACATTGCCGATCGTTCTGACATTTCTCCTGTTGCCTACGAATCAAGTGCCTATCACAACTTGGTTGATTACTTTTGGTTGTTGTTACTTATTGTTGCACTTTTTACAACAGAATGGCTAATCAGAAGGTATTCAGGAGCATATTAGTCAGTAGAAGCGCCTTTTTTTAATAAAAACAACTATATTGCTAACACCAAATTATTGATTATGAAAAAAGTACGTATTTTATCTATTGATGGTGGTGGTATACGAGGAATATTGCCTGGCACAATTCTTACCTATGTTGAGAAAAAAATAAAGAAGAAAACAGGGAATAAAGGAGCTTCTATTGGTCAATACTTTGATTTAATTGCAGGAACAAGTACTGGAGGAATATTGTCATTGCTTTTTCTTTGTCCAGACAGCAATGGGGATTATAAGTTCAGTGCACAAGAGGCTGTAGATCTGTATTTAAAAAATGGACATAAAATTTTTGATGTTTCTTTTCGGAGAAAGTTAACCAGTTTAGGCGGACTTTTAGACGAAAAGTATGATGCTGCACAATTAGAAAAGATATTGAAAGCGTATTTTGGGAATACACAACTCAAAGAATTGTTAAAGCCTTCATTAATAACAGCTTATGGCATGGAGAAGCGGAAAGCCAGTTTCTTCACAAGTGTAGACGCTCAATTGGACACCAAGAATTTTTATCTCAAAGACATTGCAAGAGCCACCAGTGCTGCCCCCACTTATTTTGAGCCTGTACAAATAAAATCGTTATACGGTGTAAAACATACCTTTATTGATGGAGGTGTTTTTGCCAATAACCCCGCTCTTTGTGCCTATTCGGAAGCCAGGACGATTCGTTTTACAGAAGCGCTTAATGACGAACAAAAGCCAAATCATCCAACAGCAAAAGATATGCTTTTGGTTTCTCTAGGTACAGGGGTAAATAAAGTACCTTATCCTTATCGTGATTTCAAAAACGCCAATCAAGTAAAATGGATAAAGCCTCTTATCGATATTATGATGAATGGCAATTCAGAAACAGTTGATTATCAGTTAAGACAGATGTATGATACCCTTGATGAAAAGGACGCTGTAGATTATCATCGCATTCAACCTCAAATTTTTTCAGCAGATATTGAAATGGACAATGCAGAACCCAAAAATTTGGAAGCTTTGCACCAAGATGGATTAGCCAACGTAGAAAAATATCAAAATACGCTCGATGAAATCGTTGATAAGCTAATCAATCACCATTAGTATCTTGCGTGTACAGTAATTCTTTCGGGATATTAATTATTCCTCCCACTATCCAGCCTCTGTTAGTCAAATAGAGCAGGATATTCTGTAGGGTTAGCCTCATGCATAATTTGATATGCTGCATTGTAAATGTCATCAAGATTGGGCTTTGAGAAGTAATCACCATCGGTTGAATAAGCAGGACGATGGTCTTTCGCGCTCACCGTAACAGGCTGACTATCTAAGAAGTAATATCCTTTCTGTTTAACCAATACTTGATCTAAAATAAAAGCTGATGCACCACTAGATACATCTTCGTCTACAATCAATAAACGGTTGGTTTTTTCTAATGATTTTGAAATGTCATGTTCTAAATCAAAAGGCAATAAAGTTTGTACATCAATCAATTCAACATTGATTCCAATTTTCTGTAATTCTTGAGCTGCTTCCTCTGCAATATTAAAGGTAGAACCGTAACTGACCATAGTTAAATCTTTTCCTTCTTGAACAACATCTATTTTTCCCAAAGGAATTCTAAATTCTCCATAATTCGATGGAGTCAATTCTTTTTTGCGGTAACCATTAAGGGGTTCAATCACAAAAGCAGGTTCATCTGCAGCAAATAAGGTATTGTACATTCCAGCAGCTTGTGTCATATTTCTAGGAACACAAACATGGATTCCACGTGCTGCATTAATAATCATGCCCATTGGACTACCAGAGTGCCATATACCTTCCAAACGATGTCCACGAGTCCGTATAATCAATGGTGCTTTTTGTTGGCCTTTAGTTCTGTATTGCAATGTAGCAAGGTCATCAGAGATAACTTGGATGGCAAACATAATATAGTCGAGGTATTGAATTTCTGCAAGTGGACGTAATCCTCTCATAGCCATCCCGATACCTTGACCAACAATAGTGTTTTCTCTAATTCCAGTATCAGAAACACGAATTTTTCCGTATTTTTCTTGCATCCCTTCCATAGATTGGTTCACCCCACCAATATGTCCTGTATCTTCTCCAAACGTTATTATTTCAGGATATTTATCAAATAATTTATCAAAATTATCTCTTAAAATAATGCGTCCATCCACTTCGTCGCCACTGCCATCATAAGCTGGCGCAACAGGAGTAATGTTCCCAACAGCCTTAGGTGATTGTGAGTAAAGAAATGAACTGTAACGCTCTTTATTGATTTCGATTTGTTCGTTATACCACTTAATCAATTGTGTTCTTGCCGACCCATTTTCTCCTCTAACCAATCGAAGTACATTATTGATTGAATTGAATATTTCTTTTCTGATTGGGTCTACAGTTTCTGTTAAAGTTTCAATTTCCTTATTAATAAAAGAACCATTTTCACTTTCTTCAGCCAGATTTTTCATCAATTGTACTGCGGTATTCAAGTCCTTGTCTATACTTGATCTAAAATCTTTCCAAGCGGCCTTTTGCTGTGTCCGAACAGTTTTTTTAGCTTCCTTTTCTATTGCTTCAAGTTCTTCAGCAGTTGCAATACTTTCTCCATTTTCATTCCTAAACTGAAGGATAAATGCTTTAAATTTGGCAACTGAATCAAATTCTTCTTCCCATTGTAGGCGTTCTTTAGATTTATATCGTTCATGGGATCCTGATGTAGAATGTCCCTGAGGCTGATTAACCTCCTGAACGTGAACCATAACCGGACAGTGTTCCTCACGGGCAATCTTTACTGCCTTTTCATAAGTAACACATAAATGGGGATAATCCCATCCTTTTGTTGTCAATATTTCAAATCCTTTTTCCTCCTCTGAACGCTGAAAACCAGATAATGCCTCAGATATACTTCCTTTAATTGTTTGGTATTTTCGAGGTACTGATATTCCATATCCATCATCCCAAATAGAAACAACCATTGGAACTTGTAACACACCTGCCGCATTCATCGTTTCCCAAAAAGGCCCTTCAGATGTACTGGCGTCGCCAATCATCCCAAAAGCCACCTCGTTTCCTTTGTTCGAGAATTGTTTGAACTTTTCATTATCATGAAGTTCTTCAAGTTCACGATAAACTTTTGAAGCCATTGCTAATCCTAGTAGTCGAGACATTTGCCCGCTGGTAGGGGAGATGTCAGAAGAACTGTTTTTTTGTTGCATTAAATTCTTCCATTCACCATTTTCATCTAGACTTTGAGTAGCATAATGTCCGCCCATTTGACGACCTCCAGACATCGGTTCTAAATCCAAGTCTGTTTCTGCATAAAGTCCTGCAAAATACTGTTGTACGTTCAATTCATTAATGGCAAACATCAATGTTTGATCGCGGTAATATCCAGAACGGAAATCACCATTTCTAAATTGTTTTGCTAAGGCGATTTGTGCAACTTCTTTACCATCGCCAAAAATTCCAAACTTGGCTTTCCCCATAAGCACTTCACGACGACCTAATAAAGACGCTTCACGCGAAGTACAAGCTAATGTATAATCGGCGATTATTTCTTTTTTAAATTCTTTAAAATCTATTTTATTGGGTTCCTCCGTAAGGACTTTTTCTTTTGACATATACGGTAAATTTTGTAGGCAAAGATAAAGATTTTATTTTATAATCGCGAATGAATTCTTTACAGCTTTGTCCGAATGCGTATCTTTATTTGTTTAAAATAGAAGGTTTCATTTTTTTTGGAATATAAATCCACATGGTTGGTGAACACATTAAATAATACAGGTTATAACTGGGAATTATTAAACACTTCTACGTGATTTACTATGGTTAAAATAATTCCTACTTATTGGGGATTCATTATGTGCATTACCTACACGCTGTATTGAGCCCCTCGAATACAGACTAAAACTGATAAACCATTGCATTGATGTTCATACCTGCTCCAACACTTGCAAGTACAATTATGTCTCCTGCATTTAATTCTTGATTTTTGATTTTATGTTTTTTTACCAAATCCAATAATGTAGGGAGCGTTGCTACGGAGCTGTTACCCAATTCTCCAATACTCATTGGCATAATGTGTTTTGGCACTTCCATATTGTAGAGTTGATAAAAGCGTTCGCAGATGGCATCGTCCATTTTTTCATTGGCTTGATGAAGAAACAGTTTCTTAACATCCTTAATGTCTACACCACTTTTATCCAAACAAGTTTTCATTGCTGCTGGGACATGACTTAAGGTGAAGTTATAGATTTTTCTGCCATTCATTTTGATATAGCGTATACCAGTATCGTGGTCTTTATTATAAGACTCTTCGAAAGTAAGATAATAGGCTTCATCTTTACTGTATGTTTCTGACTTATGTGCAATAATCCCGCCTTTTTGATCTGGAAGATCTTCAATTACAGTTGCGCCTGCTCCATCGCTAAATATCATACTGTCTCGGTCATGCGGGTCAATCACACGCGATAAAGTTTCAGCACCGATAACCAAGCATTTTTTGGCAATTCCCGATTTAATAAAGGCATGCGCTTGAATCACACCTTGGAGCCAGCCAGGACAGCCAAAAATAACATCATAGGCAACACATGAAGGATTTTCAATCTTTAAATGATGTTTAACCCGAGAAGCCAAACTCGGAACGGCATCACTTTGAGTACGATTGTGTTTTACATCTCCAAAATTTTGAGCAACAATAATATAATCTAATGTTTCTGGGTCAATTTGAGCATTTTCAATGGCTCTTTTTGCCGCTATTGCCGCAAGGTCTGAACTGGTTACATCCTCATCCGCATAACGCCGTTCACTTATGCCTGTTATGGCCTTGAACTTTTTAATGATTAAATCATTAGAACCAGGCACAGAACTACCATCAGGATTTTTAAATCTTTTTTCTAAAAAAGCACTGTTTTTAATGGTGTTTTGGGGTATGCAACTTCCGATACCTGTAAATTTTATTGCCATAAATTTCAAATAATTTTAATCAATTAATATCCTTATAAAAAGAAGCTTCGAAGGTATGGATTCCAATGTAAAATTGAAAATTAATAACCATATTCTGAAGACAAAATGAATTTAATCATATTTCCCTGCCAATTGTACTCCATTAAATTAAACTGTAAGTACTTTTTGATCATTTTAGAGCAACTTTAATATAAATTAGTGAATAATAGGTAGGCATAAGCAATAACATTCGACCTATAATAATTGTTAAAGTGTAAAATAAAGGATTGTCATTTCAAGCACCAAATGGAGTTTGATTAAATGTTAGAATTAAAAGAATGAAACTGATTATGATTTAACTTACATTATTCATGATTATATTTTATCTTTAAAACAAATTAAATACTTAGGAATGACAATGAATTGGATGCTATTGATTTTGGGAGGACTCTTTGAGACAGGGTTTGCCGTTAGTCTAGGAAAAGCACAGGAAAGCTCAGGGAGTGTTTTTTGGTGGTGGATTTTGTCCTTCGCCATTAATGTTTGTGTCAGTATGTTTTTACTCTATAAGGCGATGGGTGGCACCAATGGCATTCCTGTTGGAACAGCTTATGCAGTTTGGGGAGCAATTGGAGCGGTGGGAACTGTTATACTCGGCATTGTTCTATTTAAAGAACCGATTAGTTTTTGGCGGATTCTTTTTCTTTCTACATTGATTTTATCGGTTGTAGGATTGCAGGTGGTAAGTGCGAAATAGTGTTGTGTTTGAGTTTGAGTCTGGAGGAAAAAATATTTTTTTTTCGCAAGAGTAAATCGCTGTATGCTCATTACTCTTGCTCAAAATTGTTTTGTGGAGCTGGAGGGGTTCGAACCCTCGTCCAAACAATGAAACAACTAGGTTTCTACATGTTTAGTTTATGATTGTTTTTTCGATTATAGAACGGACATAAACACCCTTACCATAACTTATCTTCATTAAATTTCACTACCAAACAGAAGCCGTTTGCCAGCTATTCTCAATTTGCTAATCCCTCGTGTTCTGGCGCTCTTGAGACGGGAGAACCAGGGAGGAACTCGTCCCTCTTACTGTTCTTCGGAGTGGATTAAGCCTAGTAACTTAGTTACTATGCTGCGAGGTTATATGACATATTATTGTCAATTATGTTTTGTGACCAGAGTTTTACGAGACGCACCACATGGCTCGACATGCTTATACTAATCGTCCGCAGTTGCTGTCAAATCCAAGTCAGCCCCAAGACATTAGTGATACAAATATAGGGATAAAATACCGATAAATAAAAGTTAAAACTTAAATTTCAGTTAAATTTCACAACTATCCAAAAGTATTTAAATAAAAGCCCCTTAAATTCAACAAATCTGTTGTTATAGATGAATATTTGGTAGTTAGAACAACCAGAATAACCCCAATTATTCACCAATTTTACATGAATATACAGGTCTTGTGTCTAAAACCATCAATCCACCTTCTAAAATCTACCATCTAAAATCTAAAATCTACCATCTAAAATCATATCTTTGAAAAGTGCAAGAAAGAAAGACATATTTTGTGGATGTTATTTTACCCGTCCCCATTGATAAACCCTTTACCTATCGTGTTCCATTTGATATGAATGAACATCTTAAGAAAGGAGTGAGGGTTATTGTACCATTTGGCCGATCTAAATTACAAACAGGAATCATCATAAATATTCATGAAAACGTACCCAAATACCAGACCAAATATGTCGAAGCTGTTTTAGATGATCAACCTATAATTACAGGAAATCAATACAAGCTTTGGAGTTGGATATCTGATTATTATATGGCACCCATTGGAGATGTTATGAATGCTGCATTGCCTTCTAATTTTAAACTAGGAAGTGAAACAAAAATCCTACTCCATCCTGAATATGAGGGGAATATAGAGTTGTTGACAGATAGAGAGTATCAGGTGTTTGAGGCATTAGAGATTCAAGAAGAATTGGACCTTAAAGAAATTTCAGATATTCTTGGAATCAAAACTATACAACCCATAATTAAAACCTTAATTGAAAAACGGGTGGTGATTTCAAAAGAAGAACTCAAACAAAAATACAGACCGAAAACACAACCTTTTGTATTTCTTGAATCCAATTATCAATCAGAAGATCAAATAAAGAAGTTAATTGAAAGGTTTGAAGCCGACAATAGAAAGAAGTCTCAATTAGAGGCACTTATGCTATTTATACAATTGAGCACGTTTAATGAAGGTAAAATTAAACCTGTTTTGAAACCAAAACTTATTGAAAAAGGAGCTTCAAACTCTTCGGTGAGTACTCTTGAGAAAAACAATATCTTTAAGATAAAATATCTTGAAGTTTCTCGAATATCAGAGTTAAATGACGCCGACTCTGACTTTAAGGATTTATCTAACGATCAACGTATTGCATTGGACGAGGTGAATGCTTCATTTAAGGATAATGATATTGTTTTGCTACACGGGGTAACGGGTTCAGGAAAGACAGAAATATATGTCGAACTCATTCAGGAGCAACTGCATAAGGGTAAGCAAGTGTTGTTTTTACTTCCTGAAATAGCACTTACAACACAATTAATACAGCGGTTACAACATTATTTTGGAAATAAAATTGGTGTTTACCATTCCAAGTTTAATCAGAATGAAAGGGTAGAGGTGTGGAATGCGCTCTTGCATAATGATACAAGTCAATTTCAGATTATACTTGGTGCCAGAAGTGCAGTGTTTTTACCCTTTAGAAATTTAGGTTTAATCATTATTGATGAGGAGCATGAGTCTTCATTCAAACAATACGATCCAAGTCCGCGGTACAATGGAAGAGATACAGCAATTGTATTGCGTTCCTTTCACAATGCAAAGGTACTGTTGGGTTCTGCTACACCGGCATTGGAAACATACTACAATGCAAAAAGCGGAAAATATGGATTGGTTGTTTTAGAAAAGCGGTTTGGAAACCTACAGTTGCCAAAAATCTTTACTGCTAACATTAAAAAGGAGAAGAAGGAAAAAACCATGCAGTCGATTTTCTCTAGTTTTTTAGTGGATAGAATGAAAAGTGCCTTAGATAATAAAGAGCAAATTATTTTGTTCCAAAACAGGCGGGGCTATAATCCAATTTGGGCTTGTGAGGTATGCGGATGGAATCCCCATTGTAAAAATTGTGATGTTTCTTTAACCTACCATAAAAACCAGAATATATTAAAATGTCATTATTGTAGCTATTACACACCACCAATGGGTGCTTGCCCGGAATGTGGAAGTAATCGACTCAAAATGATAGGTTTTGGAACGGAAAAAATTGAAGATGAATTGACAATAATTCTTCCAGGTGTAAAAGTGCAACGTTTGGACTTGGATACAACCCGTCAAAAAAATAGTTATGAAAAAATCCTCAATGACTTTAAGGAAAGAGAAATTGATATTCTTGTAGGGACACAAATGGTAACCAAGGGTTTAGACTTTGATAATGTAAGTTTAGTTGGTGTACTGGACGCCGATATGATGTTGAACCGACCTGATTTTCGGTCTTTTGAAAGAAGTTACCAGTTGATGTCACAGGTAGCAGGTCGAGCAGGAAGAAAGTCCAAAAGGGGAACAGTTGTGATTCAAACGCATGATCCCGATCATTGGGTAATACAATATGTGATTGACCACAATTATGTTGAAATGTACAATACTGAACTTTTAGAAAGGAAGAATTATTTTTATCCTCCATTTTATAAAATGATTCAACTTACACTCAAACACAAAGATCCAAATCAATTGGAGCTTATGGCGGGCGATTTAGCGGACTTGCTAAAAGTACCTTTTGGTTCTAGAGTGTTAGGTCCAGAATCACCTGTAGTGAAACGAATCCACAATAATTATCTAAAGGTAATCCGCTTAAAAATCGAACAAAAAGCCTCCAACCGAAAGGTAAAAGACTTGTTGCGCAAGAAAATTAATGAATTTTATGCAATGCCTCGAAATAAATCGGTGAGACTATCAATAGATGTCGACCCATTATAATCACTGGTCAAAAACTGATGTTTATACCGATTTATCCATGAATAAAGCAGGTTTTATCTATAAATTTGATTAATTTTTGATTGCAATTGAAGCGGTTGCATAGATTTCTGCATTCCTGATTTTTACGGTGTATAAACCTTGTGCCTGTTGCACAACTCCCCCCAAATATAAAACTAATTTATTAAAAAAAACAA
>CAZPDT010000018.1:0-58106 GCA_964585545.1 uncultured Fluviicola sp. | reverse complement strand
AGGTAGGGTTTTGTGATGGGTATTGGTGTTGACTTGAGGTTCCCCAGACTTGGACGCCTTTCCAGAAATACTCTTCATTGTTACATGGCTTTGAATTTGTTAAGACTCCACCATCAATTGTTAATTTTGCGCCTGGTTCAACAATAACTTTTGCTTCAGGAGCAAAATGAAAAGTCATATTTTTTATAGTTATATTTTTTCCAGAAGGAATAACTAATTTGTTTTTAATATAAATGTCTCCACTTATATTGTTCCATGGATTATTTCCTGAGCCTGATTGCCATATTCCACTTGATTGTGCTGTGTAATCAATTTCATTGTAGCCTGCTGGTGCAGTGCTTCCATAATCCATTCCGTCTATTTGGTCGGGGAGGGTATATGCTTTTAATATTGGGTAAGCATTATTAGAACCATGCCACCCATAATTAGCATGATAACCAGCCAAAGCAACCACATTGTCACTGAAATTAGTAGGATTCGGGCTATTTGGACTACTCAAAGAAGCCAATCTTTCATCAGCACCTAAATAAATTTTCCCATCTATTGCGAGTTCAATTTGGGAATTTTGAAAATCTGCTTCATCCACAGAACCTGAACCGATATTTAACGAATAGATGCCGTTTCCATTAGGATCCGAGGTGTTTGGATTACTAAAATCATAGTATTCAAATGGGTGAGGATGATAATTCGAGATATCGTGTGTTATAAACAATTTACTTCCATCGGGAGAAAATTCTAAACCATGGATATAAGGATAATCTTGCTCGCCATTTCTATAAAAGTATAAAGTATTTTCATTTCCAGAATAAACTTTACCTGAAGCATCAAGTTCTGCTGTATAAATTGCCGCAGCTAAATCCTTCCCATTGTGCGTATCATAAGTGCCATACGGACAAGCTATTCTAAAATGTCCATTGGGAAGTTCAATTAATTCCATTTCTGATCTTGATCCCCCATCAGAATTCTGAACTTCGTAGGGTATAAAACCATCAAACTCTAGACCATTGCTGCCTAATTTAAAACGTACTATTCCTTGCTTGGAACTAGAATATTGAATTGAAACAAATACATATCGGAATTTGTTTCCACTGTCATCTTGTAATTTTGACGCTGCAAAAAGAATTCCACTTTCTAATCCAGCAGCCCAATAATATTCAAATGGAGGAAGGGAAGGTAAGTCTGCCAAGCGTTCTACTGATGTGATTGCACCTAACTTATTAGGGTTGTTAGGGCGTTGTAAATCAAAATCAAGGACAGTCACAAACGGCTCTGCTCCATTAGGAATAGGATTTTCTTCGTTGCATCCCTTTATTGTAAAGGCTGAAGTTAAAATAAGATATCTATTGCAACTTGCAGGATCTGGAACAATTGTAATTTCAGAGGTGCTTGCTTTTTCCATACAAACATTAGGAAGATAATGACTCGATGCATAGAAAGTCTTCAAATTTCCTATAAGATCACCGTCTACATCAAATATATCATTGTCGATAATGTAAAACAAAATGTCTCCGTTGGCATCAAGTTGCATGTTGGAAGCACTGGTGCCAGTATAAGTTCCTGTCGGCAGAGATATTGGTAGCATTAGTGAATTTGAAGTATACATGGGAGGTAATATCCAGCCTGGGTTTTGACTTTGCGCAACCACAGAAAATGTAGTAATAGCAAATACAAATGCAAAAATTAAGCTTTTCGTTTTCATAGGATTTTGATTTTTGTGTTTATATTTTTGTTTTTAATACTACGAATCTCATAAAAAAAAAAACAGAACGACAAATTTTTTTAACATTATTTTTATAATTTCCTTCTAAAAAAGTTGTTTATTACAAAACATAACTTTTTAAATTCAAGTAATAAATGAAAGTTAAATTGCTTATAATATTCACTTGCCTTATAAGTATCAATATCTTTGCGCAAGAATTGTTCTACAGTAATATCTTACATGGTGGGGTAACAGGTGCAGGTTTTGATTTTGGATCTGGATCAGGTACTATATCAAAAGTAGTTGATATACCTTCTGGCAGCACAATTGAAAAAGCCTATTTAATAACTCTTCAATTTGCTCCTAATCTTCCGAATGATACTTTAATACTAAATGGAATAAGCTATCCTTTTAACCATTTTTTGATTGCTTCTTCTCAATTTTCATCAGGCAAAATATTTAATTGCTCTCAAAATAAATCTACCATAAATGTCCTAGATATTACTGATAATATTGATCCAAATACGGTCATTTATACTCTAGACTCTCCAATTCAAGATTTATCTTGTGGTGGAAATGGATATATGCCTTTTTATTTGTATATTGTTTATGCTAATAACAGTCTTCCAAAAACAGCGTGTAATTTGTTTTTAAATCCTAAGGATGTAGTTCCAAATCAAATTTGCAATCTATATTTGGGGATGCCTATGAATAATAATAATCCAATAGGTTTAGGTATGTGTGGGGAGTGGTTTTGTGATACAATAATAGACGGATCATACGTAAAAGTAAACAATTACAATATTGGGCTTATTGGAGGTCAAGAATCTGGTTATCCTTGTGGTGGAGTGCATTCAGATTTCGCCTATTACAATAACCAATTATTTGGCTTGGGTAATGATACCGAGAATGATTTAATGGCAGGTACAGATGCTCTTGCAGATATAAAAAACTATGTGAATAATTTTGATGATTCAGTCATAATTACTTTTAACTATCAAACTCCTAGTAATACCGCTGGTTTGAATACTAACATGGTTATGTTGTTAATGTTAAATTACACCACCCCCTGCGACACCTTCCCCGTCGCTGTCTCTCCCGACACCACCATCTGCCAAGGTGAACAAGTTCAACTCTACGCCACAGGAGGTCAATCTTATGAATGGACTGCATTAGGCGCAGAGCAGGACACCTCCAGCACAAATACTGTTCCTGGGTTAAGTTGTTCAACCTGTCTGAACCCCGTTTTTACAGGAGACAGTTCCATGACGTATACTGTAAGAATATGGAACAATAACAATTGTTCAGTAGTGCGTCCTGTTCACATCAACGTGAGCCATCCGCAGAAAATAAGTTGCTACACTGGAGAAACAAAGTGTGGGGCATCAACGGGTTATATTAAAGCCATTTCTTTACCTGAAAATCTAGATAAATGGTACGTTGTTACACCTAGTGGTGACACTTTAGATGAGCCTGCCGGTACCACTTTTTCTGGTCTTGGTGCAGGAGATTATAGTGTTTACTCCATTGATACTTTAGGTTGTAAAAGTAAAGATACGTTGGTAACGATAACTTCATACAATAATACTGTTGCGGACTTTACGGTCAGCCCTTCTACAGGTGCTGCTCCTTTAGAAGTTCAATTTGACAACAATTCTGAAAATGCTACAGATTTTGAATGGTTGCTCGATGGGATATCCACAGGTCCAACACCAATTCATGCCTTCGACACTTCAGGGGTTTACAAAATAGGCCTAGTAGCTTGGGAATTAGATAAATCTTGTGCTGATACTGTATGGAAAACAGTTTATGTCTATGATAGCTTAGTAGCACGTGTTCCCAATGTTTTTACACCAAATAGAGATGGTATAAATGATTATTTTAATGTTACTGTTAATCTTCCTGTAGAAACACATTTGGTCATTTTAAATCGTTGGGGAAATGCTGTTTTTCAATGGAGAGGAGAGTTAAAAAAAGGTCAAAATGATTTATGGGATGGGAGAGCTAAAAATGGAGAATTAGTGAGTGATGGTGTGTATTTTTATCGTTTGGAATTCACGGGCTTGGAAGGCTTAGAAAAAGAACAGAAGTTATCAGGGTTTGTTCAGGTTTTTGGGGAAAATTAATTGTTTTGGATGATGTATAGGTGAGCAAAGTCATCGTTCTCGATTTGTTTCCGTTCTACTTTATAAAGCAAAGAGACATTTATCTTTTCTTCTTCTTTTTCTTCTTCTGTTTTTTCTTGAGTCGGTATCCATACGTTAACTTCACGTAATAATACACTTGATTATAGGTGAGGTTACTAAAAGTGATTCTTTTCTGATCAACAGAAGAAGTTAACATTAAAAACCAATTTTCAATATTATAACCCATTTGAACTTTAAGGTCAAAACGAGGCGAAAGTTTCAAAAAGGACCTATCTTCCCCTGAAAAATGAAAAGTATTTGCTTGCAGAAGTCCTCCAAGACCTGCAAATAAACCAAATTGCCAACCTTTTATATTATTGATATAAGCGTAACCAGGAATAACACCAACATCAATCGCTGAAATGGCTTTGGAAGAATGGACAGAGAGTTCTGTGTCAAAATATTCATGTGGAATTAAACTTTTTGGTGCTGTAATGGCATTAATATTCGTTGTTACGCGAAGATACAAACCATAAACGGGTTCTGTATACCTTCCTCTCACTCCAGTAGCGGCTTTCATTCTTAAATTGTGGTTAAAAAAATGATAGGCATTAATACCAAATGAAATAGATTGTAGCCCATCATTTAAATAATAATTGGCTGAGGAAACAGGCAAAGTATCAGAAATTACATTTGCATTTTTAATTCCATATCCAATATAATCATGGAAATCAACACGAAAATACCACGATTTTAAGTCGAATTGAAAACCGAGATCAAAATACTTTGTTTTCCCGTATTTAGACTTGTTTTTGAGGTAACTGGGGATTTTATAATTGATATTAAGTGCAAACCATTTATAGGCAATCCCAATTCCGTGAATAAGGTTTAAGTTGGCTCTGTATTTAAGTTTATCAAATTCTCCAAAATCACTTTTAAGACTAAACGGAGCATCGCGATAAGACAAAGAAGTATGCAGTACAACACGATCTCTGTACACAGAGTAAGGCAAGCTATCATTCTGGGCAAGCGAATGATGGACTGTAAAAAAAAGTATAAGTATTAATAACCCAATTTTCATCTTAAGCAAAGTTACTTTTTTAAATTAATTATGAATATGTTATTCAACTTTATATTTTTGTAGTTTTACAATTTGAAATTTAGTTTACATTTACACGGATATAATGAAGAAACTCTATAAATTCTTATTGAATAAACTTCCACGGCCTTTATTGATTCGTTTGAGTTATGTTTTCAAAAGAATTGCCCCAATTTTATATAAAGGTGATAAGGTAGAATGTCCTGTTTGCGAGCATTCTTTTAGTAAATTCTTGTCTTACGGTTCAAAAGTGAAACACCGTGAAAATGTATTGTGTCCTTATGATTTAACTTTGGAAAGGCACCGATTAATGTGGTTGTATTTAAAAGGAGAAACCTCTTTTTTTAGTGACCCCATTGAATTATTGCATATTGCTCCAGAACAGTGTTTTCATAAAACATTTAAAAAACAAAGCAATTTAAAATATTTGACAGGAGATTTAGAATCTCCAATTGCTGATATGCATTTTGATTTACATGATATTCCATTGGAGGACAATCAGTTTGATGTTGTGTTCTGTAATCATGTTTTAGAACATGTTGATGATGCAAACCAATGTATGAAGGAGTTATATCGCGTAATGAAACCAGGTGGATGGGGAATTATGCAAGTGCCACAAGACCTTTCGTTAGAGAAAACTTATGAAGACCCTTCCATAACTTCTCCTGAAGAACGAGAAAAGCATTTTTGGCAGAAGGATCATGTGCGATTGTTTGGAAAGGATTATCCGCAATGGTTAGAGAAAGCGGGGTTTAAAGTAGATGAATTTGCTGTATCAGATAAATTTTCTACAGAAGAAATTGAGCGTTATCGTTTAATCCCGTCCGAAATTCTTTATATTGTCCGAAAGCCCAATTCAGAAATCGAAAATTAAAATAGAAAAAATTAATGAAATGTACCGCTCATTTTTATAAGTTAAACTACGATTTTTCGCCAGAATTTGCCGAAGCCCATCACAATGGAGAGCCATCTGAAAACAATAGACTGTACGATTGGGAAGATGAATTGTTAATCACCAGTGAGGTTGAAGATATTGAAGTACAAGAAAATGCAAATTATATTCTTAAAGGAGAGAAAAATGAAGAAGGATTTGAAGAAAAGTTGCCGAATATGACAATTTTTAAAATTCTTGTTAAAGAGGGTGAAGATGTATCCATGACTTGTTCACGTTCTGTTTTAAATCATTACAATATCGAAAGAAAAGAAGACACAATTGTGCTCAAAGTATTTTTTGAAGAAAGAGAACCATTGACAAATCCAGTTCCTGGTGTTTATATTGCACTACAGGATTTTCCCAAACACCTTATCAATTGATTCTGGATGTTAGAAATATTGACTTTTCTTATCCTCATCAAAAACCTGTTTTTGAAAACATTGATTTTCACGTTGCACCGGGGGAGATTATTAGTATTGTTGGACCAAGTGGAGCAGGGAAAACAACGCTATTGAAATGTTTGGCGGGACACTTGCCGTTGCTTAAAGGAGAAATTAGATTAGAAAATGAAAAATTACCAAATCCAGAAGATGTTTTAAAACCAGGGCATCCAGAAATTGCTTTAGTCAATCAACTTTTTAAACTGGAGCGCAATTTCACTGTCCGTGAGAACATCTCTCTTCAACTGCATCATTTGCCCAAAAAGGACAGGCAAAAATTTGTGGAAGAGTTGATTGCTGTACTCGAGTTAGAAGATTTCTCTCAAGTAAAAACAAAAAATTTATCTGGAGGTGAACAACAGCGCGTTTCTATAGCTTGTGCACTCGCAAAAGAGCCCAGATGCTTGCTGTTGGACGAACCCTTTGTTCATTTCGACGTACATTTAACAAAAAGAATAGGGGAATACCTTAGAAAGTTGGTTGAATTGAGAGGAATGGGGGTTGTTCTTGTTACCCATAACGGTGAAGAAGCCCTTTCATGGTCAAATCGACTTTTTATTTTAAGAAAGGGGAAAATCACCTCTAAATACACACCCCAACAAGCATGGCACAAGCCCAAAAGTTTGTTTGAAGGTCGTTTTTTTGGAGAATTGAACAGCATTTACTTGAATGACAAACAAATTCTTTTCCGCCCAACTGATTTTTTACTTTATCAGACCAAAGGAATGGATAAAAATAAAGTTCTTGTAGAATACCTCCACTCACGATTTAACGGACCGTATTGGGCCAATTATTTTAAATTATTGAATGGTAAAGAAATTGTTTTATATTCGATGGAAAAACTGAACGAAATAGAAGAAGTTTATGTCTAAAAAACAGACCAAAAAGAAAAAACCAAGAAGTTTAAGTTGGCCAGAATTTTGGGAACTTACAAAAACGAGTTTCAAGGAATTTTTTAAGGGAGACAATCGAATGAGTGAAGGTGAAAGCTTTATTCATGGTGCAGCATTGGCTTATTATGCGATTTTAGCACTCGTTCCAATGATTTACCTGTCAATTACTTTCTTTGGACTTATTGTTGGACAAGATAAGGTTATTGAGATTGTGGGAAATATTGTTCAATCCAATATGGGTATTTCAGATATTTCAGCGATAACCAATTTAATGTATGATTGGAATATAGGTAAAGGCGGTACATTTTGGCTCCGAGCCGCGGGAATTGTAGCAATGATTTTTGTTTCTTCCGCCTTATTCAATTCTTTGAGGAAAAGTCTCAACTCATTTCTGGGAATACGCACAGTTCACCATTACAATGCACTTTTGGAAAACATTGTGAAAAGATTTTTCTATATGGGGCTGATGGCGGTTTTTGGTGCTGTTACGATAGGCATCTATTTTACACAATCACTCCTTTTCTCTGCGGGCTCATGGTTGTTTTCTGATTCTAGTATCTTTAAAGGCGTTTTACTTTCCATTTTTGAACATCTTTCCGTCTTCTTGATTAGTTTTATTGGAATAGCTGTAGTGTTTAAATATTTCCACGATGCTGTTGTAAAATGGAAAATGGCAATGACTGGAGCTTTCTTTACTGCAATTTTTATGTATTTAGGACAAATACTTATCAATTATTATTTGTCAAATTTTTTCTTTGTTCCCAATAGTGGAATTGCGGGAACACTTATTGCTATTCTTGCTTGGATATTCTATACTTCTCAAATTATATTCCTCGGTGTAAAATATATGTCTGTATATGCAAGAATGGTTGGTTCACCAATTAAACCAAAGAACAGGAAGGAAAAGAATACAAGTAATGATACGCATGACGATGGGAAGGGAAGTGAGGAATAACCCGAACACATTACCAAAACACTTTCCCAAATTAATTCAAGCTTTAAATTTGATCTTCACTTGCTTCAATCAACCCAATAATTTCCTTATTTTTGCTGTCTATTTGAGTAAATTTAAACAACATGAACGTTTCATACAATTGGCTTAAGGATTACATTAAAACAGAACATTCACCACAACGGTTGTGCGAAATATTAACGGATACTGGTCTTGAAGTAGAGGGATTAGAGAAAATTGAAGGAATCAAAGGTGGATTAAAAGGTGTTGTAATTGGGCAGGTAATAAGTTGTACGAAACATGAAAATGCCGATCGCCTAAATGTAACTACTGTTGATATTGGAGAAGATAAAGAACTACAAATTGTTTGTGGAGCACCCAATGTTGCTGAAGGACAAAAGGTAGTTGTTGCAACTGTTGGAACAACTCTTTATCCAAAGCCTGATTCGCCTTTTAAAATTAAGAAATCTAAAATCCGTGGTGTCGATTCTTTTGGGATGATTTGTGCTGAAGATGAATTGGGGATAGGGATTTCACATGATGGAATATTGGTGCTTCCAGAAAATGCACAAGTTGGTCTAGATGCTGCCGATTATTTTAAATTAGAAGACGATTTTCGTATAGAAATTGGATTAACACCAAACCGTAGTGATGCTTTGGGGCATATTGGTGTAGCACGTGATATCGTAGCATACAATGCAATCCATGAAAAAAAGAAATTGAACTTGATACTGCCCGACATTAATGATTATAAAGTTAATGAAACGAGAAAATCCTTTAAAATTAGTGTTAAAGCACCAGCTTCTTGCAATCAATATCGAGGTTGTGTTATTTCAAACTTAAAAGTTCAGTCATCTCCCGATTGGTTGAAAAAATACCTGCTTACGATTGGACTTTCGCCAATTAACAATGTTGTGGATGTCACCAATTTTGTGATGCATGAATTAGGTACTCCTCTTCATGCGTTTGATTTAGATCATGTAGGAGATGAAATTGTTGTGAAAAATGCCAATGAAGGAGAAAAATTTGTCACATTGGATGGAGTTGAACATGTTTTATCCGAGAATGACCTTATGATTACCAATGGGAAAACAAATCTTTGTATTGCAGGGGTTTTTGGTGGACAAAACTCAGGCGTTGGAGAGAAAACAACGTCAATTTTTCTTGAAGCGGCCTACTTTAATCCTGTAAGTGTTCGCAAAACAGCCAAAAGACATGGATTGAATACAGATGCTTCCTTTCGTTATGAAAGAGGTGTAGATCCTTCAATGATTGAATTTGCAATGAAAAGGGCTGCAACATTGATTGCTCGATTGGGAGAAGGAACAATTACAAACGAACCTGTGCCCTTTGAAGGAAAAAAAATTGAACCCAATGAAGTAATGTTTAGCTATGAAAACTGCAATCGATTAATTGGAAACAAGATTGATGATGAAATCATTGGAAAAATATTAAATGCTTTAGAAATAGAGACCATTCACAGCAATCAAAGTATGGTGAAATTGAGAATCCCAACTTATCGTGTGGATGTTACAAGAGAGGCCGATGTAATTGAGGAAGTGCTTAGAATTTATGGTTACAATAATGTCAAATTTCCCCATAAATGGAATGTAAGTCTTTCTCAACAGAATTTGAGAAGTGAAGAGCAGAAAAAAAATACCATTGCTGATTTACTGGTTGCTAAGGGGTATTTTGAAATCATGAACAATTCGCTTACTTCTAGTAAATTAGTCGAAGATCACGGAGGCGAATCTTTGTTAAACAAGCATGACGTTAAGATGTTAAATCCTTTAAGTTTAGATTTAGATGTGCTTAGGCAATCGCTTGTATTTCAAGGGTTAAAATCAGTTGCTTATAATATTAATCGACAAAATTTAGACTTGGGTTTATTTGAATTTGGGAAGACGTACCAGAAATTTAATGAAAAGCATGTTGAAAATAAAAGGCTGACCATTATATTATCGGGAGCAAAAGATCCAGAACAATGGAACAGCAGTCACGACAAGGTTTCTTTCTACACTGTTAAAGGAATTGTAAATGCTGTTTTAAGTCGACTGGGATTAAACGAAATGATTGCATCAAAAGCACTAGGTAAATCAATTTTAGAAGATGGAGTTCAACTTTATATTCAAAAAGATAAGATTGGAGAAATAGGTTGGACAAGCTCAAAATTGAACAAAAGTATAGGTTTAAAACAAACAGCCTATATTGCTGATTTAGATTGGGATATGATATTATCTTTAGGCAATAGAAATAAAGTTCAATACAAAGCATTACCCAAAACTTTTGCCATTCGACGTGATTTTTCACTTTTACTCAATAAAGCAGTGAGCTTTAGAGAAATTGAAGAAATTGCATATAAGACAAACCGTAAATTATTGAGAGCAGTTAATCTTTTCGATGTCTATGAAGGAAATAAGTTACCAGAAGGGAAGAAATCGTATGCCGTGAGTTTTAATTTCCAAGATGATGAGAAAACACTCAAAGATCAACAAGTTGATAAGATCATGGATCAAATACGTAAACAACTCGAAGAACGACTAGGAGCTTCGTTAAGATAGATGATTGTATTGAAATCTTGAATAACTCTCGGTTGGTCAATTGATTTCACGAAATGAGATATGGAAATAGGTTCCTTTTTTATCTAAAAGTGTAATTTCTCCTTCAAGTTGTTCCACAAAAATAGTGATGAGCTCAGTACCCATGGTCTCAGGTTCTCCAGAAAGGATGTTTTTGCTCAAGCCTTTGCCATTGTCTCCAATCTCTAGTATATAAGTGCCTTCTTTTCCCTTTTTACAGATGACTTCTATAATTTTTTCTTCATAATTTTTAGCATCGGTGAAAGCATGCTTAATAGAGTTGGTAACAATTTCATTAATGATAAGACCAAGTGGCGCCATTGTTTTTGAATTGAGAAGAATGTTCTCGATTTTTAAATTGAGTTTAATGTTATCAGCAACATCGTAATTTGCCATTAATTCATTGAGTAATAATGAAAAGTACTCCCTTACATCAATATTTTTTAGATTATCTGATTTATATAGTTTTTCATGCAATAGTGCCATTGAAAGTACACGACCTTGGGCTTCATCAAAAAGAGCAGTAATATTTTCATCTTTCAATTTATTGGATTGAAACCTCAGTAAACTGCTGATTATTTGTAGATTATTTTTAACCCTGTGATGAATCTCCTTGAGCATGGCTTGCTTCTCATCATTCTTTTTATGAATGATTTCAAGAGATTGCTCCAATTCTTTCTCAGTTGCTCTACGGGCTTTTATTTCTTTCTTTAATCTCCTGTTTATCATTAAAATAATAATTATTATAACGATGACAACAATTAAGGAGAGTAGACTGTAAAACCACACCTGCTTGAGGTTAACTCCATAATCATATTTTACAGAAATCCATTTTTGATAGATTTTATTTCGTTCCTGAGTAGTAACACTAGCAAGAACTTTATCAATAATAGATTTTAACTCTGGAGCATCTTTTTTCACTCCGAAGCCCAACTCAATATTGTTCATAGAACTAAGGGGAGCAGCAATTTTTAAGTTTTGAAAGCCTCTGTAATACAAAAAGTAACTCACTACAGGCAAGTCTCCTGCTGTACCTTCAGCTTTTCCTGAACTCACATCTACCAATGATTGGTAAATATCATCTTTAAATATAAAATTAATGTTGTCTGTTGATGAAACAATTGATTCTGTCGATGCAAATTCATAAGGCAGTGACATGGTTTTACCTCTAAAAGCTTCTAAATTAGAAACAAATGGATAGCCTTTGCGTGTGACAATAACCAAAGGATGGGAAATATGAGGTTTTGCAAAAAGCATATATTTGGCTCTGTATTTAGTGTAGGCAACATTGGGTAGCATATCTACCTCACCTTCTTTCATAGCTTGAAATGTAGCCTCCCAAGAAGGATACTTTTTTCCAATAAATTCAATTCCACTTTTTTTAGAAAGTAACTCAATATAATCTCGAGAAATACCAAAAAATTTCCCGTCTTTATTAATTTGAAAAGGCTGAAATTGATAACCATAACCATACGTTACTTTGGGATGTTGTTTAATCCACTCCTTTTCTTTTTTTGTAAAGTGAATCTCTTTTGCTATAGGTTGGTTAAAGGAGAACAGGAAGAATATAAAAATCGATATGGCAATGTATTTTGGCATAAATTAGTGATGAATTGTATCTAAAAGTAAATGAAAACATTCAGATAATCAAATTATTGATAAAAAAATAATAAATTTATATGTTGTCATTCAGCTATTCAAAAAACGATTTTGGTATTTTAATCAGGCATTATTTATAGGGAAACAGTGTATCGTGCCGAGAATTTTTTTTTAATCGGTACGGTATTTATAAATTTCAATTAAATTCGTGAGAAAATCAATTATTTTAAAAAAAAGCAAGATGAAAAAATCCTTATTCTTACTTTCTATTTTGTTTTGTTTCTTAACGAATGCACAGGATTTAACAAACAAATGGGAACTTGAAACCAATATAGAAGGTTTTGGAACAATTCGAATGATTTTAGACTTCACCAAAACAACTGATACAACCTTTAAAGCTGCTTCTCGACCCCAAGCATTAAAAGAAATAGTTGGAGGGCTAAAATATATGGTTGCAAAGAAAAAAGACCAATATAAAAACGGTGCATTTGCGCATATCAGTAATGGTAAAATTAAAGGAGATCACCTAGAAGGAGTAATGACTACCCCTATTCGAAATTTTTATTTTGATGCACAGTTAAAAGACAATGAATTGATAGGAACACTTTCTGTAGATGAGGAGGGTTCATCTAAGTATAAATTCACTGCTCAACCGATATCAAGAGATGCTATTGATTATGATTATGTTGCTTTGATACATGCAATAAAGAAAACCTTTCAAGAAAATATATATGACAGGGCGCTCTTGGAAACCAGAGAATGGAAAAAATTCTTTAAAGAACTCAATAAAACAGCGCCAGAAATAAGGGATGATCTAGAAATGATTATATATTTTTCTTTTTTAGCGGGTAAAATCGAAATGTCACATATCAGCATTCTCAAACACAATCCTTGGGATGATTTGGAAGAAACAGTTGCTGAACCAATGGTTTCCTTTAAAGTTATTGACGATAAAGTAGCATATATAAAGTTTGATGCATTTCAATTGGCAGACAGTCTTTTGGTAAGAAGCTACTTCAAAACCATTATAAATCAAAAAAATCCCAATTTAATATTTGATTTTAGAGGCTGTACTGGTGGAGATTATTCATCGATGTATTTGGCACAATACTTAACCAATAAAACGTACGAAGCAGGTTTTTTTATTGGCAACCAATACTATAAAGAAAATCAAGAATTACCAGATGAAGCCACTTTAAAAGCACTTCCGAGCTATGCGGGCAAGTCACTAAGAGAGTTCTTACAAGTAATAAAGGAAAAAGGGCTTTTAAGAGGCACTGTTGTACCCGATAAAGAACTGCATTATAGTGGTAAAGTATATGCCTTAATTGATAACAATTCAGCAAGTGCTACAGAACCAATTTCTTATTTCTTAAAACAGCATAATTTAGCTACGCTTGTGGGGGAAAGAACAGCAGGAGCAATGCTTTCATCGACTGTAATAACTGTTAAAGATGATTGGAGTTTAATGTTACCTGTGGCGGATTATTATACCTCCGACCGATTCAGAATAGAGCAGAATGGTGTAGCTCCAAATATTGAAATAAACCCTAAGGAAGCTTTGAAGTATGTATTGAAAAATATCGAACCGTAATATTCAATAAGGTTTTTTTAAATTGGTAAATCAAGATTTATATTTCGTCTACAAAGTCTTTAAATACTTGCTTGTGTCG
Organism: uncultured Fluviicola sp.; assembly: GCA_964585545.1. GTDB lineage: Bacteria > Bacteroidota > Bacteroidia > Flavobacteriales_D > Crocinitomicaceae > Brumimicrobium. The sequence goes on along the minus strand of CAZPDT010000018.1, from coordinate 44,112 downwards.
ATCAAGATCCAAATCTCCAGAAACAGATACTCGTACAATATAATCTTTATCGCCTTCTTTTGTTGTCCCTTGTGTTGAAGTCGCAGGGATCGTCCAATAGCATCCTTTGAGTTGTCCATAGCTGACACAGAACTTACTTTCATTGGGAATTTCAGTAATCATTAAATGAATCAACTTTAAGTTTAATGCTCTTTTATAAGCCTCTCTTTCTTCATCTGTGTTTCCTTTGGTTGGAAGATCCAATGAGAAAACAGAAGGAGTAAACCCTTGTTCTGCCAATTCTTCCGAAACAAAATTAATCTTGGCATCAGGTAAGATCTTGTGAATAAAGTTTACAAATTCACGTGTGTTTTTATACGCTTCTTTAATTCTTTGATTCATTGAAGGCAATTGCTTTGCTAAGATTTCAATTTGAAGATCTGTTGCCTCGTTGTCGCATAGCTTGAGGTGCATTTCAATTTTTTCCATGAGTTTATTGGCCTTATCATTAGCAACACAGTATCCGGCGGTGCACAATCCTCCACTTGGGAACTTAGACCCACTAACATAAGAAATTGTTCGGACTGATGCGAGGATATCCTCTTCTCCTAGGAAAAGGTAGTTTGGGCAAAATGTTTGGTCTAAGATGAAAACAGGATCAATGGCATTTGTTCCAGCTGCTGTTTTTCGCTCCTTGCTCAAAGCATTCTTCAGCTGTTTAAGATCAGGCACTTCGACCCTTGGGTTGGTTGGAATTTCAGCAATAATGTATGGGACAGCATCTTCTGTTGCAGCTTTACGCAATACACGATCAATACTTTGCACCATATCATTGTCACCATCAACAGGCAAATCAACAATATGGACATTATCATTACAAGACGCAACACGCCGTGCTTGGTCATTTGTTCCACCATAACAATTGGGAGGCACAATAAATTGAATAGGTTTTCCTTTATGGTTTTCTAAAGCATCGTGTACCAATCCCATCATAATAGCGTATTGTGTAGATAATCCGCAAGAGGCAATCAGTGCTTTCGTTTTTGTTCCCGTAATCTTATTAATTGCATTTAAGACTTGTTTTTTGTGAGAGGCCGCATTTTCACTTTTCTTAATAGTAAAAGATTTATCAACCAATAATTTTAAGGCGGTATGTGTATCTGGTGGAGTCATAGCAATGGTTTCTCTTCTTCGTACATGTTGAATATCGGGAACATATTGCTTGTTTTTTTCACCATTTACTATTAAAACGCTACCCAATTCATTGAGAATCCGAATAAAGAAATCAATATTGGAATCCAGATGAATATCCTCAAAATCATTTTGATGTGAAATATAAATTGTGCTTCCATCAAAAGATGGGACCTCTGATTTATTCTTAACATGCTTTAATTCAAATTGATAATTGTATACCTCTTTTATTAATTCAGCATTAAAAAAATCGGGCATTTGATCAGTATAAATGATTTGGGTTTTTTTATTGTCGAATAGATTTTTTCTCAATATCGCCAAGATTGGAATCGTCTGCGAAGAAAAACTAATGACATTATCAGGATGAAGACCATTAAATTTTGCAATTGTCCATTCTAAAACTGAAGATAGGGGATGTCCCAAACGAATATAATCATAGGCTGTTGGTAATTCTTTAAGTGCTGATGAATTAGTGTTATTATTCGTAAACAGGTTTTCAAACTTTTCTAAGAACTGAGTTTTTGCCAATTCCTCTTCATAAATATCTAATCGATGTGTAGTTAGCTTCAACCAATCGGATGGCATATTTTCGAGTACATCTTGAATATAACTGCGTATTTTATTGTCTTCCATAAACTTCATTTTTAACGAGTCGCCAATATACATTATTTGCATTGCTTTAAAAAATGTTCTGGTTGTTTTTCAGTCTCTGCCGACAACAATAACGCTTTTCAGTTTTAATATGCATTTGCCTTAACCCGTATTTTTCATAAAAATATGTGTAATTTGTAACCGAATTGATTTTTCATTTGTCTTATCAATAAACAGATAAGAATATTAATTTTTTAAATCAAAAAAGATGAATGAAATTGTAGAGAATTTAGTAGGGATCGTGGCTATATTATCAGCAGTTGCTTTACCAATAGGTTTGGGCATGTATTTAGCGATACGATCAAACAATCAAAAACACAAAGAACGAATGGAGCTGATTAAACAAGGCTTGATGCCTCCGAGTGATGAAAAAACGCCGCCGAACCGACTGAAAACATTGCGCAATGCAGTTCTACTAATCGGCATAGGACTCGGACTCGTAGTAGGATTGTTGATTTCCAAGGCCATGTACCTCGATGAAGACAATGCCTTTTGGGTGGTGGCACCCAGTATTTTGTTTTTCTTAGGTGCTTCTTTTTTAGTGTATTTTAAACTGTCAAAGAAATACGAAGACAACCAGGACGAATAGTATGGATGAAAAGCAATTGATCAAACAAGTAATCAAAGGGGATGCTTTCTCTTTTGATTACTTTGTGGATACATATCAAGATATGGCCATGACCATTGCAATCCGTGTTTTAGGCAATTATCAAGACGCTGAAGACGCTGTTCAGAATGCCTTTGTTAAAGCCTATTTTAATCTCCATACCTATCAGTCGAACAGTAAGTTTTCAACTTGGTTTTATCGCATTGTTTACAATACTTCTCTTACAGCTTATAACAAGATCAAGAACAGAAATGAGGACTACAATATTGACAACAAAGCAATTGAACCAGACTTAGAAAGAGGCGATACAGATGAATGCACAAAAGAGCATGAACAAAGAAACAGAATCAATTGGGCCATCCGCCAGTTACCAAGTAGTGAGGCGGTCATTATTTCTTTTTATTATATAGAAGAACATTCTGTTCAAGAAATTGCAGATATCATGAGCCTAACTAAAAGTAATGTTAAAATAAAATTGTTTCGAGGACGAAAAAAATTACAGGAAATTTTAAAATAAAGATAATGGAGGAAAGAGAATTTAAAATACTGTTGTCAGCAACAAAAGTTAAAGCAAATAAAAAGTTAAAAGATCAAATTTTACATCAAATTAAGGCTGAAAAAGAGCTTGTTCCTACTCAGCAAAGTCAAACTTCTAAAATTGCAAGTAGTCATTTCTCAGTTTTGGGAATGATGTACCTATCTCTCCTTATACTAACAGGTTATTTTTATATGAAAACAGGAGGGGAACTCCTTCAATCAAAAGCATTTATTTTGTCGGCACTGATGCTTTCAAGTCTATTTAGTATTTACTGGTTTATTACTGTATATGACGATTACAAAAAGTCAAAACCAGACCCTAATTAATTGATATTTCACACAATTTTCCTTGAATTTTGATTACTTTTGCCACAAATAAAAGCACAATATTATGGCAATAGAAAATTATGATCATACCGTGATGGAACGTTTTGTTCGTTATGTACAAGTACATACAACTTCAGATCCAAACGCTACATCCTTTCCCTCAACAGAAAGGCAAAAAGACCTTGCTAAATTGCTGGTCATTGAATTGATAGAACTCGGTGTTAAAGATGCAGAAATGGACGAGTGGGGTTATGTTTTTGGAACCATTAAAAGCAACACAGAAAATAAAGTACCTACGATTTGTTTTTGTTCTCACATGGATACTGCTCCTGATGTTTCTGGGTTACATGTAAAACCAATTCTACACCGAAGGTATAAAGGCCATCCTATTGTTCTTCCCGACGATGAAACACAAGTGATTACAACAGAAAAACATCCGTATTTAAAAGAAAAGATAGGAGATGACATCATTACTGCAAGCGGCACAACACTTTTGGGAGCTGACGATAAAGCTGGAGTTGCGATCATTATGGATTTTGCAGAATATATTTTAAAAAATCCTGAGATTAAACATGGAGATATACGTATATTATTTACCCCTGATGAAGAGGTGGGGAGAGGCGTTGAAAAATTGGATATGGAAAAACTCAATGCCGATTATGGATATACCATGGATGGAGGGATCGAGGGTTCTATTGAAGATGAAAGCTTTTCAGCTGATGCAGTAAAAATTACCATTCACGGGGTGAGTGAACATCCAGGATATGCGAAAAATAAATTAGAAAACGCATTAAAAATTGGAGGGCGGATCTTAGCTGAATTGCCTCTCGATAGCTGGTCTCCAGAAACAACGGAAGACCGAGAAGGATTTGTACATCCAACTGCTTTTAATGGAATACAGGAGAAGGCCACGTTGAATTTTATCGTTCGAAATCATGATACATCTAAACTTGCAGAATACGAAGAGCGATTAAAAGGAATTGTAGAAAAAGTGATAGCTGATTATCCAGGTTCGCGATTTGATTTTGAAGTTACTGAACAATACCGCAACATGAAAGAAGTTATAAAAGAAGTTCCTTTTGTAACTGATTATGCCATCGAAGCAATGAAAAAGGCAGGAATTAAACCCATTCATAAAATTATACGTGGAGGTACCGATGGTTCACGCCTTTCGTTTATGGGATTGCCGAGTCCAAACCTATTTACAGGTGAAATGGCCATTCATTCAAAGCATGAATATGTAAGTGTTCAAGACATGCAGAAAGCAGTTCATACAATGGTTGAGTTGGTTCAAATCTGGGAACAGCACAAGTAATCAATTACGAACGGTTCAATTACGCATTGACAATTTTTCTTTTGCAACATTTCAATTTTAATTTAATTTTTCACTAACTTTTCAGCCTCAATTTCTTTTTTGTTATGAAATATACTTATTTACTACTCTTTTTGGTCGTTGGTCTTATAGGGAATACACAAACAAATTCCCATAAATCAATCCACCAAAAGCAATTGGAATATTACAATAGTCTTGGACATGCAAATGCAAATTATTACGAGCAACACACCACTGCCCGAGATGTTCCAAACAATACCCTAAGAGCCAACTGCAATCTCAATAAAATAGTGTATGGTTGGCATCCGTATTGGTCAGGTAACGCCTACCAAAACTATGATTGGGATTTATTGAGCCATTTTTCCTTTTTTAGTTATGAAGTCAATTCTTCAACTGGAAATCCAAACTCCACCCATGGTTGGGCAACGAGTTCTGCTGTGGATGCTGCCCTAGCTTCGGGCAATACAAAAGTGACATTAACTGTGACACTTTTTTCAGGACATGCAACATTCTTCAACAGTTCTTCAGCCCAGCAAAACCTAATTACCAATTTAATCAACCTTGTTGACAATAGGGGAGCAGACGGAGTAAATATTGATTTTGAAGGACTGCCAGCAGCCAATAAAACAGATTTTGCCAATTTTATGGTTGAATTATCCAATCAAATGCACGCTGCAATCCCCAATTCAGACGTAAGCACAGTGCTTTATGCGGTTGATTGGAGTGATGTTTTTGACTTCTCAATAATGGCAGGACCTGTTGATCATTTTATCATTATGGGCTATGATTATTATTACAGTGGAAGTTCCAACGCGGGACCGAATGATCCACTTTATCACTTTGGGAATTCATATAATTTTACGCTTTCTAAATCCATTACTGAATATTTATTCAAAGGTTGTCCAAAGGAGAAATTGGTTCTTGGTTTACCTTATTACGGACACGATTGGCCCACGGCTACCTCAACAGTTCCTTCGTCGACTACCGCTAATGCTACCGCAAAATTCTATAACGATATAAAAGACAATAATTCTGGAAATTATAGTGCTTCAAATCATCAATTTGAAAATGATAGTTATACTGATATTTACATTTATAATAGTGGAGGACATCGGCAATGTTTTATAACCTTAGAAGACGGATTGCGCAAAAGACTAGAACATATCAATAGAACCGATATTGCCGGAATGGGAATATGGGCTTTGGGGTATGATGATGGATACACAGAATTGTGGGATGCTATAGAAGATAATATGACAGATTGCTATACCAATCCGTGCAGTGGAACCATTACTGACTTTGGAGGGCCTCGAAATTATTACAACCATGAAGACTATACGTGGACAATTGCTCCCGATGGTGCAACATCAATCACTTTAGAGTTTACCTCTTTTGATGTTGAAGACAATTACGATTATTTATATATTTATGATGGGAGTAGCACCTCCGACCCACAAGTTGCTGGGAGTCCTTTTTCTGGAACGACACTTCCCCCAACAATTACTTCATCAACTGGTGCATTAACATTTAGGTTCACTTCTGATGGTGCCACTACACGACCTGGATTTGAAGCCAATTATTCTTGTAGTGTAGATGATATTTCCCCAACAACTTCGGTTTCTATTCCTTCGGGCTGGAAAACCACTGATTTTGATGCTTATTTTACTGATGCAGACGAAACTGGAGGGAGTGGATTGGCCAAGAGCTTCTATCAAGTTTTATTTTATGATGGAACATCGTGGGGTGCCAATCCCAACCGTGGTTTTTTTGGTGATAATTTTGACGGAACAACTATCAGTTCAAACTGGACAGAGAATGATGGAAATTGGGGGATTTCGTCAAACAATACTTTAAAACAAACAGATGTGGCAGAAGGAAACTCTAATATTTATGCGCCACTTATGCAAAACCTATCCAATCGTTATTTATATGCTTGGAATGGGAAAATAAGTGGCAATGATGATAACAAAAGAGCTGGACTTCATTTTTTCTGTGATGATGCTACACAGAGCAATCGTGGAAACTCTTATCTGGTCTATTTTAGAGCAGGAGGAAATCCAGACCCCAACAATAACAATAAAATTCAAATTTATAAGGTTTCAAACAATACCTTAGCACTTAAAAAGAACGTTTCTTACACGATTACACCTGATGAATGGTACAACTATAAAATTATTTTTGATCGTATAACTGGAGAAATGTGGGTTGTAGTAGATGGGGATATTGCAGCGACGTGGACTGATCCAAATCCATATAGCGATGGTGATTTTATTTCTTTTAGAAATGGGAATTGTAATTATGAAGTAGATAATTTTAAAGTGTACCGCACCCGTTATCCAAATGTAACCGTTACGGTAGGTCCCGGTTCAAATACAGATGTTCCTTATCAAAACCCAGATCCCAATACACCATCAGCAAAGATAAAGTCTATAGTTATGGACAGTGCTGCCAATCTTTCATCAATCGCTTTTGAATTTGCGAATGTGGATTGGACAAAACCCCAAGACTTATATGTTAACGATGGTTCAGGAGCAGATATTGATACTGTTTATACTAACACACTAGAAGGAAATTGGGGAACAACAAACGATCCACATTCTGGGATTGCTGAATATAAGGTTGCAATAGGGACAAGCATTGGAAACGATGATGTGGCTGGTTGGACAAGTAATGGAACCAATGCCTCGTTATCAAGTACATTGGGAGGATTAACTTATGGTCAGGTATATTATATCACTGTTGCTGCTGAAAACGGAGCAGGATTAATCGATACTACCACAAGTGATGGACAAATATATATTGAAAATTTACATGTAATAGAAAATGAATTGCAAAGCATTAAAATGTATCCCAATCCAACTGTAGATGAAGTTCAATTTAACAATTTGGTGCATCCTACAGCTATTTTGGTTTATGATATGGCAGGTCAATTGTTAATTGAGACAAAAGTGAATGCTCAAAACAATAAAATTGATGTAAGTCAACTGTCTGCAGGTTCATACAATGTTACGATTAAGACAGGAAATCAATTTGTAGTGAGAAAACTTGTTAAAAAATAGTGCCGACACGATATTGTTTTTTCAAGGTTGAATACATTTTAATCCTCTAGTCATACTTCATCCTTGTTTTCTTTTTTTATACCTTTGGAAGTCGCAATTTATCCGTTATAAATAAGGCGGCTTAAAAAATGAAATATGAACAAACCAATATATGATTTTTTCACCAATGATCACCGCAGAATTGAAAATCTACTTGAAGAAGCTATAGCAGACATAGATAATATCAACGATGCGTTGTACCAAGCTTTTAGAAAAGGATTATTGACCCATATAAAGATGGAAGAAAAAGGATTGTTTAAAGCGGCCCAAGAAGCCAATGGAGGAGTACCTATTCCATTAGCAAAACAACTTCGATTGGAGCATGGAGCAATTACTTCCTTGTTGGTTCCCCCACCAAATAAAGAGTTGATTAAGGTATTAAAACACATTATAGAAAAGCATGATGAGTTAGAAGAACAACCTGGGGGCATGTACGATATTTGTGAAAACTTAACCCAAGATAGAACAGAATCGCTTTTGAAAGCGTTAAAAGCAACACCCGAAACGCCCGTCCACCCAAATAAAGATATTCCGCTGGCCTGGGCAACTGCAAAACGTTCATGTATGCGGGCAGGTTATGATTATGATGAAATTGTGAAGGACTAGTTTTATTTATCGTTGATGATCAATTCCTTATATTTATTAAGTAAGAATATCTTCATGCTCTTATGTATGAACTAGATAAATTAGGCAGTAGTTTAAATTTTAATAAGTTTTATTTATTGTATTGTTTAAGTTTTAGCTTATATTTAAGGCAACTATTGAATATAAATATCGTCATTATAATACTACTAAATAAATCATTATGCTTAAAAAACTGTTCTTTTCCTTTCTTTTTTCTCTAAGTCTGTTCAATCTACAAGCTCAAAACTGTCCTGATTATGCGAGTACTGCTACAGGATTGGGGAAAGCCTGTGGGAATCAAATTTATACAATGACCGTACCCAATACAGGATGCAATGGAGAGATATATATTACTATTGAAACTAATTTTGCTAATGGATTGGGCTTTAGCTGGTCTGTTGAAAGTGTCTTAACGGGAAATACAGTTGGTTCTGGGAACAATGGGAGCGCAACTGTAACAATAGGTCCTATTAACCCAAATACAGAAGGAAACACATTTGATTTAATAATTAGTGACCCAGGTGGATTCGGATTTATACCAGGAGAATATGTTGATGCCAGTCAGGGAGGCAATGTTTTGGTACACTTAGATACACCTGGACACTCAATGTTTGCGACTAATATCACAATTAGTAGCGCAACAATCACCATTACCACTCCATCAGGTCCTGTGTCTGCAGTTGTTCAGAATTGTAATGACTTTATTGTTCAAGTACCTTTGGCCAATTCAAACTTTTGTACCGAACTGAGTGTAGACTTGCCTTGGGAAATCGTTTGTGACCATGACGGCAGTATTATTTCCAGTGGAATACATTCTGTTACCGTCTATCCACAAGTTCCTTCTAGTGCAAATGACTTGGTTGATATAACTTGGAACTCTACATCGTGTTCATGGGATATTTCTCCAAATAATGACTGTGATCAATTGGATATTGGAAACATTTTTGATATTTCTCCGGATCCCAATTCATTAACTTATAATTGTGCCAGTGGAAATGAAAGTTTTGATGTGGATTATCTTGGGGTTACTGGTAGTCCAAACTGTTGTTCAACTGCTGGTCCAGCAACAAATATTACTTATGATGCTACATTTTCCACAAGTGATGCAACCCCTCAAGATTCTCCATTTGGAGGTACAAATAACTCAGCATATACAGTAATATCCCCGAACAATACTGGAGGAAATGCAACTTCACTAAGTCTGTGTGTTGATGTGACAAATTTCTGTAGAGAGTTAATTAATTTTTTGGATGATAATACTTGGTATGTTATTATTTTCGTTGATGGGGCTCAAGTCTATATGAGTCCTGGAATTACAGGAAGTTCTCATAATGTTTGTATCGACTTAACAGATATCCCGGGAGGTTATACTCAATCCAGTCAGGTAGAAGTTTATATTCTGCCCAATACCTTCTCTGCAGGAACTCCGACAGTGTATACAACATACTCGCCTGGAACAAATTGTAGCAGTTTGGCACCAGGGGCATGGAATGCAGATATTGATGTAACATTTAATGTTCAATTTGAAGAAATGATTGGTACACCTGTAGTCTGTACTTTCCCATTAACAGAAGCTTATACAAGTTGTGGTTCGACAGGAATACCAGATGTTAACACAACCCCTGCAACTTGTACTACAGACGGGTCAAGCACGATAACCAATTACAACCCTTCTCATACGTATACCTTTACCCCAAGTGGACCAACTATTGGTGCAGGTGGAGTAATTAATGGAGCAACTCTTGGGCAGAGTTATGACGTTACAGCAACAGATGCAGGATGTACATCAGCTGCTTCGACTTTCGTGAATGAAGCCCAATTTGGAAATCCCACCTATAGTACCGCAGTTACGGATCCAAGCTGTGGAAATAATGATGGTGAAATTGTAATTTCTCCCGATCTTGGATTTATAATTACCGATTATTCGATTGATAATGGTACAACGACACAATCCAATGGTACTTTTTCTAATTTAGGTGCAGGAACATACAACGTTCTAATAACTGATGACAATGGCTGTCAAGCAACAGGAACAATAACTTTAAGTGATGCTGGAGGTCCATCAATTGACAATGTAAGTACAACTGATGCTTCTTGTGGCAGTAGTGATGGTACGATTACTGTAACTGCCTCTGGAGGATCTGGAACATTAAATTATAGTCTCGATAACGGTCAAACATCTACTACTGGAGCATTTACTGGCTTAAGTGCTGGAAACTATGTCATAACTGTTACCGATGGTCTTGGGTGTTCAACCAACCAATCAATTACGGTTTCAAGTGCAAGTGGTGTTAGTTTAACAATTGTCAACAGTAATGATGTCTCATGCTATGGCGCAGATGACGGAAGTGGGGAGGTGAGTGCAAACGGTGGATCGTCTCCTTATATCTACAGCTGGTCACCATCAGGAGGAAATGCAGCAACAGCAACAGGTTTGCCTTCAGGGATATATACCGTTACGGTTACTGATGGTGGTGGTTGCTCAGATGATGTTCAAATTACGATTAATGAACCCGATGAAATTATTATTGATGAAACGATTACCAATTCAGATTGTGGAATGGACAATGGTGAAATTGATCTTGCTGTCACTGGTGGTTCAGGTGGCTACACCTATGCTTGGGATCCTAATGTAAGCACAACATATCAAGCTATAGACCTCCCAGTGGGGACTTATGAAGTAACAGTAACAGATGGCAGTGGATGCAGCAAAACAGCAACTTATGATGTGATTTTAGGCAATTCATTCTATATAGAAGCCATACCAGAAGAAACCACAATTTCACAAGGAGAAAGTGTAAATCTAAATGTGTTTATTGATCCTAATGTAACAATAGATAATATTTCTTGGATGCCAACTCAAGGGTTGAGCTGTACAGATTGTAAAGATCCTATTGCCACACCCTCAAATAGTATTGACTATATAGTAACAGTAACAGATTCTGATGGTTGTACATCGAAGGATACAGTGAGGATAAATGTTATTTTACCTTGCCCTGACGTTTTTGTTCCCAACACATTCTCACCCAATGCTGATGGATTAAACGACCGCCAATGTGTTATAGGGGATTGTATCGTTTCACTAGACTTCATTATTTTTAATCGATGGGGAGAGGCAGTGTTTCATACTAAAGATCAAAGCGAGTGTTGGAATGGACGTTATAGAGGGAAACCAGCTCAAAGTGGCGTCTATATCTATAAGTTGAAAGCAACACTAAAAAATGGAGAAAGTGTTGAGCAAACAGGAAATGTTACCCTGGTTAGATAATGAGATAAACGATATATATTAATACTTTTATCTGATTAATCAGCTATTCGTTACATAATTAATGGATTATATTTCATCCCCTTATTGTTCGAAGGTAAAAACCATTTTGGCGTGTATTTTTGACCAAAAATCATGACAAAATACGTCTTTTATGTATGCTCAGTTAGTATGCGTATGCTCAGTGTAAAAATTAGCCATCTTTTATAAGATAAAAACTATCGGATAAATTTTATCTAAAATATTGATTTATGGATTTTTACTGAGGGTGTTAAAAAAAAGTTAAATATTTACCATTTATAAAGCAACCATTATTTAGAATGTTACGTCTTAAAGGTAACATTGCTGCACTACTACTAATGAGAACTAAAAAAATAGGCTCTTTTCCATTCATTTTGTTAAAGGGCTTATTTCTTTATACAGGTATAAATAAAAGCGGGGGGCAGATTCATAGCAGTAAATTGAATAGCTGTGGAGTCAAATATTTTGTTTAACAATCTACGTGCATTCAATGAATACTGAAATTGTATATATAAGCCATTGTGTTTTAATGCTTTTTCAGCTGATTTAAGTATTCGGATTGTTAAGTTTTGATCAAAATTGGTGAGTGGGAGAGAGGAGATGATTACATCTGTATTATCATTGTTGTCTTCTTCTAAATATTTCCGAATATTTACGGCACTGTCTTTAATTATTCGAACGTTTTTAACATTTTCAAACTCCTTCTGTAGTGATTCGAAAAAAGGGACGTGTAATTCAAACACATACAATTTTGTTTCTGGATTCATCCTTGCCACAATTTCTCTTGTCATTACCCCAGTTCCCGGTCCAAACTCAACAATAACATTGGAAGATTTGAAATCCACATTCTCCAACATTTTTTTTGTTAAAGATTTAGAACTGGGGCTTACAGCCCCAATCGTTTTACGTTCTTTAAAAAACTCTTTTAAAAAATTATCTTTCTTTTTACTCAATGACGTTTGTATTAATTACAGACTTATCGCTTTTGATGATGCCTATTGCCTTTCCGGTTAACTTTTGGTTTAAAAAAGGTGAATTTTTACTTTTAGAAAGATTAGAGGTTTCATCATAAGTCCATTTTATAGTAGGATCAAATATAGTAATATCTGAAAAATTTCCCTCATTAATACTGGTGATTTTTGTCAGGTTTAAAATTTTTCTAGGTTGTGATGATATTTTATCAATAAAATCTATTTCATATTTTTTATGATTTTTTAAAAGAGCAGGATAAAAACTTTGCAATGAAATGCTTCCGAATTCAGCATTGTTAAATTCGACATCTTTTTTATCAATAATTTTTGGTTGATGATTAGATACAATACAATCTACAGTTCCATCTTTTATACCCTTCCACAGTGCCAAACGATCCTCCTCAGTTCTGTAGGGTGGCATTACCTTGTGGTTGGTATCATAATCTAAAGTATCTAATTCATTAAATAAAAGTTGATGCACATGCACATCACAAGTAACATTAAGTCCTTTTTTCTTAGCCTTTCGAATTAAATCTAGCGCCTCTTTGGAAGAAATCCCAGTAAAATGAATTGAGCTTTCGGTATATTCTAATAGATTGAGATCGCGTTGTACCTGTATAACTTCTCCAATTGTTGGAATTGCTTTTAGTCCCGTTTTTAGAGAAGCGATCCCTTCATTGACTTGTCCATCTTTACAAATTGATTCGTTTTGAGGAAAAGAGATCAATTTGCCTCCAAAGTCTTTTACATACAATAAAGCACGTAAGAGTATGCTGGCGGAAATGGGATGTAAATTGTCTGTATACATTTGAACGCCAGATTTGAACATATCATACATTTCTGATAAACTCTCACCTTTGGCAGATTTGGTGATTGCCCCCAATGGATACAATTCAGTAATGTGACCAGAACTTTCAGTTTTTATATAGTTTACTTGTGCTTTATTGTCAATAACAGGCGTGGTTGTTGGAACAACAAAAACATGTCCAAACCCACCATCAGCAGCCGTAGCGAGTCCACTTTTTATATCTTCGTCAAATTCATTGCCCGGATCACAGAAATCGGCTTTTAAATCCATCCAACTTTGCGATATACACAGTTGTTTACTGGCTATTGTTTCTGCTCCATCTTCAACGATGTGCTCTGCAATTTTTGCAATTTTTCCATCTTTAATTAAGATATCTTTTTGCTGGTTAAAATAAGCAGAGTCACGATCTAAAATTTTTGCTTGCTTGAGTAGAACTTTCATCTTATACTTTCCAAAATATGATCACTGACATTTCTAATAGAAAAAACAGCAATGCCAAAATTAAGAGAATTCTCCAATATTCATGTGGTTTTTGAATGGATATTTGCTGAATGTCAGAAAGTGTAGAGATTTGCTTTGTATTCAATCGGGAGATGTTTAAGGTTTTAAAATAATTGTTTATTTCCTTTTCGGTTGCATATTTCATATCTGATTCTGCGCGGTTGTAATTCAATGCCAATTTTCCTATCTCATTTTGACGGGTATAAATTCCATAAATTCCGTCTTTAATGGATTGATTGTCGATTGCGTTAGATACAGATATAGAAGTAAACCCCGATTGATTATTTAATTCTGGAACAAAGGATATATCCTTTTGTTTTAAAAATAATGCTTCATCTTTGTTATTCAATCGTCGAATTCTATAGGTGTCGGATGAGCCCAAGACAAGGCTCAATGGAACTTGGTCTTGACTTATTTCTCCAATGCGCAAGAGAACTGATGAGAACAAAGCCGACTTCCCAAAGTTGTTGAAATTAGGTTCAATTGCAGTATAAAAGGCAAATACATTTTGATGCTTTCCTTGTTTAACCAATAAAGGCATTCCATTTTCATATTGAATTAAAGTATTGTAATTGGCGTTAGTAGGTGTAGAAGAAGCAATATAATGCGTTAAGGGCGGCATTCTTATTTTATCTACTTCTTTGCTAAACATCCCATTAAAAAAACTTCTTTTGGAAAAAATTTTACCTATCCTCATTTCTTGATTCTCAACCCCCTGGTAATAAGGAAGCTGAAATGTATTTAAAAGCTGATTATAGGTTGTTTTATTAAATTTAGGTGAAGGAATAATTAACAAATGAATTCCATTGTCAACCAATTGCTTTAACTGGGTTTGTATTCCTGAGCTAATGGTTTTGAGTTCATTCAAAACGATTAAGTCTGCCTCATTTAAAGTGCTCATTTTGAGTTGGTTTATTGATGTCTCTGAAACGGTGTAATAATCATCTGTTTTATAAACCAATTCTGGAAATGAGGTGCTTTTTTCATCATTGATAATCAATACATTTACTGTTTTTTCTACTTTATATGTGAAGTAGAGCCGATTATCAAAGGATAAATTGGCATCCATAACCTCAACAACTCCATCCTTTAATCCAGTTGATTTATCTGTATAATTCATACGAGCAACAGTACTATTATTAGCGTTTAAGTCAACGAGAGCCTGTCGTTTAACATTGTCTACCTTAAGGTCTATTTCAATATTGGTTAATTTGTCATCTCCTGTATTTTGAATGCGAATATTTAAAGTATTGTTCACATTGACACGTTGAAAGGGTTGATCAAACCAAATAGAATCGATGTACAGATTACTTTTTATTTGCGGTTCAACTTGTAAAAAAGTATAATTTGCACTGGTATCAATGTTGGACGATGTTTGGTCTAAATTTCTTGATTGAAAATCGGAAACAACATAATAATGTTTACTGCCTTTAAAGGTTGAGGCGTTTAAATATTCTTTGATGCTTTCTAAAGGGGCTGTAATTGACCGGGGCACAGGGGAAAGTTGTATGCTTTCAAGTTGGTCTTGTAACTCTGCTCTGGTAATTGTATGAAAATCGGCACCTTCTAAACTATTTGTGACAAGCATAAATTGCTGATCTCGGGGATAAGCGTCTGTAATTTGGCGAACTGTTGCTTTGGCTTGATTGAGTAGATTGCCGTTGGATCCTTTTGCCGACATTGAGTAGGAATTGTCTAAATATATAGGAACAATTAACGTTGAATCAATAGACTTAGAGGAAGTGGGGAAGTAAGGCTGAGCAAAGGCCAAAATTAATGCTGCAAAGGCCAAAAGTCGACAAGCTAGAATGATATAATGACGTAATGTTTTTGTTGCATTGGTTTCTTTCTCTATCTTTTTTATAAATTGTAGACTTGAAAAATAAATCTTTTTGTATCGCCTAAAATTAAATAAGTGAATAATAATCGGGATGATTAACAACAGTAAGAAATACAAAATATATGGGTGTGCAAACTTCATCGTTTCAAAATTAATAGTTTTCTGTGGTCTATATTGATTTTAACAGAAATTAATTTTGATGGTGAAGAATGAAAATCAATAGGACTGTATCATTCATAAATAAAGCAGGTTGAATTTTCATTCGATAGATGCTTATAATTTAATGATCTTTTTAAAGATTGAATTTCTATCGGTTTCAATATGCAGTTGATAACTTCCTTCTGAAAAGCTATGCATATCAATGGTTACATTTTTTTTGCCTTTATTGGATACGCTTTTAATAAGTCGGCCACTATTGTCAAAAATATGAATATTCACTTTTTCATTGTTGGGTAAGCCCTCAATATTAAAGCTGGTTCTGCTTGGGTTGGGATACAAAATGAGTTGATCTAACTTGTTTTTTGTTACGGATAATGGATCTTTAACAACAATCACAAAATCATAGCTTGTTGGAACATTGAAAACATTACAGTTTGAATAAGAAGTAACTTCCACAGTCCATTTTCCTGTTTCTGCACCTCCATATTGGATGTCTTGAATAAAAGGATGATTTCCCCATGAATTGCCCAATGGATCAAACCATTCTACTTCACCAATATTTATGTTGAGTGGCAGTTTTAAATAGATGTTATCGCCTTCGTATACGACAGCGCTATCAGACTGAATATAGGTCACTTCACCATCTGTACTGTAGGCTGTTGTACCTGTAAGATCGGACAAATTTTCATGAACATTTATTGCTACTTCTACTGCTTTATTGGGTTTTCCGTCGGGCGTAATCCATAAAGTATAATTTCCTGGAGGAAAATCTTCGCAGTGTAAAGTAAGTGTTCCATCTCCAGTCAATTCATCTTGATTCAACGTTATACTGCTGCCGTTAGGGTTTCCTGTAGCTTCAAAATGAGCAATTTGAAAACAACCTAGCGTTACTTCAAAATTCATATTTATATTAAAGCTTTGGTCTTCACAAACGTTTAATAAACCAGGTGTGGTGCGTGTTAATTCATATTCAGGTTCAATAATTTCACACAAAGCGAAATTTACATTTTCAGGTGTTAATTTTACATGTTTCTGATTCTCATCGGGCATATACCAATTTACAAAAGGAGTTTCTGAATTGGTAATTAAGGTGTCATCCCAGGGCGTGTCTCCAGCACCTAAATTGAAACTGTAGTAATAATCAGGTTGATTGTATAAAGCCATTGAACTGGTTACAGGTATAAAATTAAAAACACCCGCATTCACTGTTTCAAGAGCATTTTGGAGTAGGCCTTGATATTCTTGTGGAATTTCGAAATCAGACAAAAGGCCAAGAATATCAAACAATCCTCCAGGAGCGGTATCGACTCCATCCGAAGATGTGTTTTGGGTTGCATCTGCGGTGTATGTATCTACAGTAACCCAAAAAACCGCTTGGGTTTGGGCTTTAGCGTTAACAATCTCCCTTGTTTGTCCTGCATAAGGCATAAATTCAGCATGAAGTTTAAGTCTTGTATTCATTACACCTAGAACAGTGCCTGCATCGATATCTCCATGGACTACAGGGTAGGTTGGATAAACAGTATTACCATCTAAATCGTTAAAAATATTTCCGATTCCACTTCCATTGGTCATTGATATATTTCTGGTATTTTGAGGATATCCAATATTATCTAGTCGGTTCTGAAATTCAGTGTGGTAACCCGGAGCTCCATGTGGTGTTAATGGTTGTCCATTACCATGTGCGTCGATGTGATCCACGAGCATTTGTTGAGCAGCCTTGGAACGCAACATTCCATTAACGGCGGCTTTTAATTCATCAATATCTGGATAACCATATCCTAAATAATTGATAATGTATTGTACAGACATTGCAACGTTTGCGCCATTATGAGGAGAATCAAAAGAGAGCCACAATCGTGCATCATGGTTGAGGTTGTTCATTTCCATATAACGCAAGGCATAACGGGTAATTAAACCGCCCATACTTGGTCCAATCAAAACATTCTGTTTATTGCCAATTTTCAAATTGTTGATTTTTTCAATTACTGAAACCAAGGACAATGCATTTCTCTCAATGTAGTCCGCACCTCCATCAATGGTATCTCCATCAGTGTTGATATAGGTTGGGAAATTAACTACTACTACATCATAACCCGCTTCTTGGCGAACATAATCTCCCATATTTAAAGTATCTCCAATAGAGTCTGTATAAGTCAACATATTGTATACAGAAAGGATACCTCGCGAATCTCCTGGATCAAAACCGTCAACAATAAAAATAGGTTTGTCCAATACATTATCTGGACTTAAAAATACTTCATATTCGCATTGTCCTGGGGCTGTAGAATTTTCTCCATAAATTGCTAAATCAGGAACATGAGTTGAAGTAAGAGAATCTATAGAAAGTCCAAACAACTCATTTAAATCTTTATTTGAGTAGTCGAGATGAAGGTTTGAAGTCCTTTCAGCGACATCACCATTTCCGAAATAAATACGGAAAGTTAGTTGCTTATCTCCTTTTGAATTGTATTTAATGTTTATGTTGTCTCCAACATTAACAGTCTGAAAACCAGATCCATTATCAAAATCAATTTGAATTTTTGTAATGGGGTTATTTGTTGTATTAACGAAGAATTCAGGTATAATTTTAAAAGTGGTATTCAGGCCTTTTTTTCTACTCGCAAGAGGTGCAATAATGGTTTGGTTATATTGATCAAAAATATAATGGTTGGAGTCCTTTATCATCTTATTGTTTTCAATGGTAACCCAACCTTTGTCATATGCATTTTTACTTACAAGTTCATATTTGGTATGAATTAATCCAATAGGAACAACAGCATCGTATATTGTAGGCTGCAGTTTTTGATTTAATTGATCAATACCTGTAAAACGGTCTAAAAGGTCAGACTTTGCCAATTCTTTGTAGGATTCGGCAAAACTATACATTGAAAAATGGTTTTTTTCATTATTGACCAATACTGTGAATGGTTTCACATGGGTCAATAACAAATCGGTCTGCATGCCACTTCTGTCGAGTTGAGAAAAACTAACGACCTGCTGTTCTTGCGAAAGTCCAATACTTAGTGTGAATATAAATAATATTGATAGTAGTTTCTTCATAGTATGCTCAATTTCAAATTATTAATGATCCTTATATTTTTAATCTGTTTAGAATAAAATTAAAGTTATAACTTTTAAGTTAAACAACACAATAAAAAGAAGATTATGTTTGGGTAAACGTATTTTATATTCTCATAGTAATTTGGCATTTTTGAGCAATTGAACAATGTTACTGTGCAGTAACCTGCATTATTCATGAGATTATTTTTGATTTTAGATGAGATTCGTAATTACCAGATAATAGTAGTCTATATCAAGTCATTACAAGCGAAATATAAAATCAAAAGAATCCAAGCATTAAATAATCGACACCCAAATTTAGGGTTGATTAAAAACCTCCTAATAGAGAATAAACTGCTGATCACAAAAGTGTTAATCTCTAGTATGGAATAATGCGGTGAATAATGCAGGTTAAAATAGTGATGGAAAATAAAATGATGTTGTCTAAAACAGAATAACAACGATTGTTTTTACCTTTACCACATTCAATAAAAATCCATAAATAAATTTTAGAACATATAAAGAAATGAAAGATATACAACTGGGTTTAAAAGAAAACTGGCAACAATTTACACTTCTCGTTTTTGTAAATATGATGGTCGGGGGCATGGTTGGTTTAGAACGAACTATTGTCCCACTCATTGGTAAAGAAGACTTTCATCTAAGCTCAGAGCTATTTATCTTTTCATTTATTATTGCTTTCGGAGTCATTAAAGCCTTAACAAACTTAATATCAGGCGCTTTAGCTGATAAATATACACGAAGAAAATTATTGATAGCAGGATGGCTTGTCGGTCTTCCTGTTCCTTTTTTATTGGCTTGGGCTCCAACATGGAATTGGATTTTATTTTCCAATATTTTACTTGGTGCTAGTCAAGGATTGGCGTGGTCAATGACAGTCAATATGAAAATCGACCTTGTTGGTCCAAAGAAAAGAGGGTTGGCAATGGGAATTAATGAAGCATCAGGATATAGTGCAATTGGTCTAACAGCTCTGATTACAGGATACATAGCTACAAATTATGGTTTGCGTCCTGAGCCATTTTATCTTGGTATAGCTTATACTGTTTTAGGTTTGTTATTGTCTATATTTGTTGTTAAAGACACCCGAAAACATACCCAGCTAGAGTCTTTCCAGATCAAAACAAAAGACAGTATTAAAAATCCTCACAAACCTAGTTTTCCTTGGGTTTTTAAAGAGACTTCAATAAAAAATAAGAATTTATTTTCGATTTCTCAAGCAGGATTAATTAATAATTTGAATGATGGAATGGCTTGGGGAGTATTTCCTATATTATTTATATCGTTGGGAGTACATTTAGAAGGTGTTGGATGGATCAAGGGAATTTATCCTTTAGTTTGGGGATTAGGTCAAATCATTACTGGACCATTGAGTGATAGGGTAGGGAGAAAACCTTTAATTGTGTGGGGGATGATTATTCAATCGGTTGGTTTTGGTATTATTGGCCTCGAACTTTTTGAGCCGCTTATTTCAGGATTGACGGGAGCGGTATTTATGGGAATTGGGACGGCCATGGTGTATCCTTCATTATTGGCAGCAGTTAGTGATGTAGCACACCCAAATTGGAGAGCGTCTTCTCTTGGAGTATATCGTTTTTGGCGCGATTTAGGTTATGCTATTGGAGCATTGTTAGCAGGTATACTCGGTACATATTTTGGTTTATTTACTACAATCAATATCGTAGCGGTAATCACTTTGCTCTCGGGCCTTGTGGTTTGGGTGAAGTTAAATGAGAATAATTCTATCTAAATAATCAGCTAATTAACTGATAGTTCACTTATTAGAATGCTTGGATTTTTCATCATCTTTTGAATTGATTTTATACGTTTTTTACGGATTGTTAGCAATTTTATGTTACATAGTATCTCTGTCTTAGAAAACGGGTTAACCACTTTATTTACCAATTGATTTCTTTCATTCCTTTGCTACTTAAATATTTATTACATTTCGAAAAATGCTTATTTCCAAACCAATACCCACGATTCGCACTAAGTGGCGAAGGATGTTCAGATTCTAAAATAAGATGTTTGCTTTGATCAATTAACTTTGCTTTTGCTCGTGAATAACCTCCCCAAAGTAAAAAAACTACATTTTTTTTCTCTGTTGAAATCCTTTTTATCACTGCATTGGTAAATTTTTCCCAACCTTTTCCTTGATGACTCCCTGCTTCACCATTGCGAACTGTAAGTGTTGAATTGAGTAACAGCACTCCCTGTTTTGCCCAACGGAATAAATCTCCATCTTTTGGAACTGGAATTCCCAGATCACTATTAATTTCTTTAAAAATGTTCTTTAACGAAGGAGGTAAAGCAATATTAGTATTGACAGAAAAACACAGTCCATTTGCTTGACCTGCAGCATGATAAGGATCTTGACCTAAAAGTACTACCTTTAAGCTGCTCCAAGGACAAGCTTCAAAGGCAGAGAATATATTTTTTAGGGGAGGGAAACACGTCTTTGAAGCATATTCTGATTTTACAAATACCATGAGCTCCTCAAAATAAGTCTTTTGTAGTTCTTCTTTTAATTCATTTTTCCATGTCGTATCTATGGGAATCTGCATAATTGTTGAATTTATTTGTTTACATTTACCTGTATACACCTTCGGTTTACAGTGCAGAACTTTTTACATGAGACGCAAACGTTTTATTATTTGATGTTATACCGTAAAGCTTGTTAAAACTCAAGCATGCAGTAAGGTCACCTGTTACATTAATCGATGTTCTAAACATTCCTAATATACGATCTATGCCAATAATAACGACAAGACCACCAATTGGAATCCCCACACTGTTCAATATCGAAGCAAGAATAATAACTCCACCTCCCGAAATAGCAGGCGTTCCTAAAGAAGCAGCTACAACGGTAAAAGTAATTAATACTAAATTAACAATAGATATTTCTATGCCATAATCTTGTGCCATAAATTGAGTTGTTACACATTGAAATAATGCAGTACCGTCCATATTAATTGCTGCATCAACAGGGATAACGAAATCACTAATATTGGATGAAATTCCCAATTTTTCATCTGCTCTTTTCATGGATAGTGGCATAACGTCAGTCCGTCTAAAAACCCACTTTTATTTGCACTTTCTCATCAAAAATAGCCAAATATTTTCGATTTAAGCAACTTTTACATAGAGATTTAAAAAGGATGTGTTCTTTTTTTTCTAACTTTCCCATTGAACGCTGTCGTTAGCGGCTGGCTTTTCCAATTGTTTATTAAAAGGGGAAAGGGTCATTTCTTTCATTTGCTTTTCTCATGTTTATTTCACAAATAAATGGATTGTCTGTTTTTAAAAAATAAGGAACAAAATTTTATTGTACTTATTTTATCATTTTCAGTCTCCAACATCAACCCCATTTTTGCACGATAAGAATTGTCCTTCGGTATAATTGGGAACTCCCCACCGTTCAATAGGATTACCGTATTCGAAAAGAAACAACCTATATATTGGTCGTATTCTATCTTATCTACTTTCGTTTCAGATAATTTTCTTTTAAACCATTTAATAAAGGATTTCTTATTTGCTTTTCTAATGACTAAATTCTTAATTTGCATTTCATAATCGCCATCATCACACAACAGGTCGCTTAATTTATTTATGTCATTTTGAATAATTGCCAAAGCAAATTCTTTTACAATTAATTTTTTGTTGGCAGTTTCGTCTGTATTTATTTTTTGGGGTCAAGACCATTTTGTGGGGACTAAGCAAAAAGCTTCTCAAGTCTAAAGAGAAAAAATTGAGTATCTCTGACTCTTCTTTGATTTGCTCTAAAGAGCTTAATTTTTGCATTGAATGATTCAGCTCTGGCATTCGTACTTCTATTATCAAAGAAATTCATAATGGTATCTAACCTATTGTTAATAGTGTGATTAGTCGTTATAAAAACATTCTCAGGAAAATCTTTTGATTTAATCAGCCATTCTTTCATTCTGCTCTCTGCTTTACTTTTTATTTTTTCTTCATAGATATTTCTAAACTCTAGAGTTAGCTTATATCCTCGTTCTAGGATGGGGTATTTTTCAAATAATAACTCAGCTCGTTTCTTTTGATTCTCCGTCCAGTCATTTTCTTTCTTGATAATTATATATCGACTTCTTGCTAAGAGTTGTTTTGGGGTATCACCATTACTGTATCTTTTCGGTACATATTTTTTATGCTCTTCCTTAGCCTTTTCAATCGCTTTATTTTCTATATCTATAGCTTCCCAACGTAGTTTTACTCTAAGGTGCTGTAAAGCTTGCTGAACTAATCGAACGACATGAAAACGATCTGTCACCAACTTAGCATTTTTAAAACTTGTTCTACTTGCACTTTCCATATTTGGAGCCATATCCAATGATACTTCTTTGACCTTGTCTCTACTCTGTTTTGGGAGTTTTTCAAGAACTTGAATTATATCGTTACTTTTTGTTCCACGAATACAAGCTATTAGATTTCTATTCCCTCCATTTTTAGGCTTATTGGTAACAAACGTATAAAGTTCTCCTTTTGATAAACTTACCTCGTCAATACCTATATGAGTTCCCAAATTATCTGGATAAATTAGATACTCCTCTGCGTGTTCTTTTTGTTCCCAAGTCGAAAATTCGCTTTGTTTGTGTTTGTAATACCTCCTTATTTTTCTTGCATTCAAGTAAAAATAACTGGAAATATTACTTATCGTATCTTCTCGGGTCTCTACCTGTACCTTTTAAAAAATCTGCCACTTCTCGTGTCAGTTATACTCCCGATGCTACAAAGCTATAATCACTTTTTATGACAGTGTGTGGACTTAATTTTAGTCACCATCTCCTTCGTTTTACCACTAAAAATAAAGGCTTTCCTCTTATCGGAAAATCTTGTACAACCTTTTCCTTATAAAATCCTTTCGATTCATATTTAGTCCTATCATAGCCTTCAGGAAGGCTGTTTTTCTCTTCTAAATAAATATAAAGGCTGTCTTTTCTTTCTGGAATATAGCCCAGTTCTTTATAATTCATTATCCAAAATGTTGAAGTATTCCGCTTGGTAGAAACTCTGAAATTAAGGCTGTTTTATCCATACTTTTTTTGTACAAATATAACTTTCTCCCCACTTTTTGTACATGACCCATTAAAAGGGCAGATGGAATAATCGGCTTGATAAATTTTGCGTATAACCTGTTTAGATATGAGCAAATATCAAGATTAAACATTTAATATAAATAACTGATAATCATATATATGAAAAAAAATGAAAGTTTTATATTGAAAATGATAAAAACATATATATTTGTATAGATTTTAGGAAGTGGATAAATAGGTTCTACCATTTTCTAAAATCAAAAAATTGAAAAAACTAATTTTTAGAACCTACCTTAAAATATTAAAACCTACCTTAAAATATTAATCAGTATGAAAATAATGAAAGTAATTACTTTAACACTACTTCTAATTGGAGTAACGTTTATGATGGGATGTGATAAGAAAGCAACCCAAAGTGAGTTGAATGATCAAAAACCACAAGCAACTGTTTTTTCACTATCTTTTAGTCCTACGGTTTATAAAAATTCTTATTCTGGAATAAAAGGCTATAGCAAAGGAGATGTTTTGCTTGTATATGGTTGGTCAGAAATAGAAGGGAAAGATGCTTGGGGAGCATTACCTGGTACTGTTTTTCATTCAGACTCTCAAACGGGTTGGGTAATTAGAACCTTTAAGTTCGAAGAAGACAGTGGGAAACTATATATTTATACGTATAATGCTGACGGAACGAGCGGTAGTCCTTGGACAAAAGATATGTTATTCAAATATAAGGCGGTTGTTATTAAAAGTTCTGCGATACAACAAAACCCTGATGTTGATTTAAGTAATTACGCTGAAGTTAAAGCACGATTTGATGTCGTTGAATAAACAAATCTGAAGTTATTAAAAAAAGCCGTTCGATAATTGAACGGCTTTTTAAGTTTTTTTTTTTTTTTAGCGTACAGTATTTTTTCTTTTATGTTAAAAAGGAAAGGGCTGCATTTATTGTAATGAATTATTTTACCTCAACTACAAGATAATTAGAAACCCTCCAAAATTTATCAGCATCCAATATAATCAATTTGTCACCGTCCCATTTATACGATGAAACAGGATGGTCTGTAATCAATTCAGGTTTTTTGCCTACAACTTTTAGTTGTTTTACTTTTGTTTTATCGAGTTTTTTAAAATATTTTTGATTCAGGTTTGCGGCAACTTTTGTTTCTTTTCCTATTCCAATAAAACCGCCTTCTTGAACAACAACATCATTTTCAATCAGTTCTTTCATTGTTCCATAAGCAAAGTAAACCGTGTTCATTTCTTTCATCACATCATAGTTCAGTTCAACTTGCTCTTGATAGTCATCGAATAATTTAGAATATTCCATATTCACATCTGAAAGCTGTGTTTGCAGGGCTTCTATTTGTTCGTTCTTGGCTTGGATTTGTTTCACTAAACCATCGGTCATACTGTTTAGTTCCTTAATTTTAAGGTCTTTATCCGATAATTTTTTTCTTAAAACGCCAACGGTTTTGGCATTTTGTTTTCTTAAGAAGTTGATATTTTGAATTTCTTGTAAAATCCATTTTTGATCATCTTCAGTCAATTCAGGGTTCGAACTTCTTACACGTATTTCATCTTCTTTCACACCAATTCTAGCCAAGTTGCTTTGTACTTCATTGAAAAATGAAATGACTTCATTAAGCGTAGAATCGTTCCTGTTTTTCTCCAATTGCATTTGCTCTAGTTTATTACGCAACTTAAGTATTTCCGTTTTTCCAGCATCGCTACTGGTTATATCGGAAGGGGGAGTATCATTATTACATGCCGAAAAAGCATAAATCAAAGTTAAAATCAAAAAGAATTTTTTCATTTGTTTAATATAATTAGTTTCTTAATACAAAATTAACGAATTCTTTGAGGTAAATTGTATATTTGGGAAAAATCAATGACTAATTTTATGAAATATTTTAATTTTATTGCTACTGTACTTATTTTTAGCAGTTCTGTCTTAGGTCAATCGATTCATCATGAACTGTCTATGCCAGCCCCAGAGACCCATTATTTCCATGTAAAAACAACGTTGACAGATTTTCCAGAAGACAAAGTCGTGTTGACAATGTCTGTTTGGAATCCAGGTTCTTATTTGGTTCGAGAATATTCTAAAAACGTCAATCAGGTAAAAGCGGTTGACGGAAATGGAAAAAAGCTGGCAGTTCATAAAGTGAGAAAAAATAAATGGGAAATAAATAAAGGAGATGCCAAAAAAATAATTGTAAACTATGAAGTGTATGCTTTTAATCTTACTGTTCGAACTGCTTTTTTAGACAACACTCATGGGTTTTTAAATGGAACAAATGCTTTTACTTTTCCAGAAGGCTATAAAGACTTAGGAGGAGAACTCACAATTGTTCCCGCTCCATCTTTTGGTAAAATCACAACACCTCTTCCAATTAAACGTGAAGGTTTTGCTGCTGATGGAGGAACAACTACATTTACATTTAAAGACTTTGATCAATTGGCTGACTCACCTATAGAAATTGGTAATCAAGAGACTTTTAGTTTTAATGCGGCAGGTGTTAAACACCATGTTGCTATGTATGGACCGGGAAATTATGATATTGAAAAATTAAAAATAGATATGGCAAAAGTAGTAGAAGCAGCAACTTCTATCTTTGGACATAATCCCAATAAAGAATATTGGTTTATTATTCACAACATAGTTCATGGTAGTGGGGGAATAGAGCACATGAATTCAACAACATTGGGTGTAAACCGGTGGACTTACAGTCCTGAAAAATACAATGACTTCCTATCTCTAGTTGCACACGAATATTTCCATATCTGGAATGTCAAAAGATTGCGCCCAAGCACCTTGGTAGAATATGATTACAGCAATGAAAATTATACTGATTTATTGTGGATGATGGAAGGTTTTACAACCTATTACTCTAAATTAATCCTTCTTAAAGCAGGGTTTTATTCAGAAGATGATTTTCTACAGCGTTTCAAAGGCACTTTAAACTGGATAGAGGGGAGTCCAGGAAATAAAGTACAACCTGTTGCTGATGCCTCGTATGATGCTTGGATAAAGGCGTATCGACCTAATGAAAACAGCAAAAACACTACAATTTCTTATTATTCTAAAGGAAGTTTAATAGCGGGTGTTTTCGATGCACTAATTATTGAACATTCAAAAGGTAAAAAATCACTTGATGATTTAATGCAGGAGCTGTACAATAAATATTATAAAGATAAAAATGTTGGAATTACAGAAGCTTCATTTAAGTCAACTTTAGAGCAATATGTGGGTAAAAATATGGATGATTTTTTTAATCGATACATCAATGGAACAGAAACAATACCTTATGCGAAGATATTCGAACCATTGGGCTTAACAATCAATCGAGTAGATTATGAATTTGTTACAATGGGAATGAATCTCGCAATGGAAAATGGAAAACTTAAAATCAAGTCAATTCAATCGGGGGGCGCTGCTGAATCGGCAGGTTTATCTCCAAAAGATGAAATTATTGCTTTCAATGGATTTCGGGTAGATGAAAGTGATTTAACCGACTTTTTCGATTTGTTAAATGAAGGTGATACATTCAACTTAATTATATCACGAGATAAAGAACTAATGAGCATTGATGCCGAAATGGGAAGTTTAAATAAGACCAAATATACTTTTGATTATTCTGAAAACAAACTCGGGAATCGTTGGCTCCGAAAAGTGGATTAACCCTAATTATTCTTTATCATAGGTTTTTAAAAAATTCTTTACATTCTTTTCTAGACCTATGTAAACAATTACATCTGGTTTGTAGCGTTTAATGATGGCTTTATTTAATTTAAACTGCCAAGAATCAAATATAAATTCACTTTCTTTAAAAACTTCACGAGCAAATGGTTGAAGGGCTGCTCCAAAAGAATCGCGGATAAATAGAACACGAAGCCCATTCTTTAAACTGTCGTTAACATACCGATTTTCATAAGCCCAAGGATAAGGAAAACCTTTACCTGGTTTGAAGCCATATTTTTTAGCTTCGATAGAATGTGGATGCTCTACAATTGGAATGTCTTTGTATTCTTTTAGGTGGTTAATGCCTAAAACGTTATAATGGTATCCTTTATGGATGATTTCTGTTTTCCAATGAAGAGGAGGAATATCAATAATATCTTTGTTAGGAAAGGCTTTTCGCAAGTGTTCTATTAGAAGTTGCGTGGTAAGATATCCAGCATGTAAATTCCAATGGTTATCCAATCTAAAATAGAGCTCATTTTCGTCTTTGTGTTCTATTAATGTTTCTAATGGATTGATGATTAAATTGGGAAAATCTGCCTGTAAATGATTTTGTAAAACTGTGATTCTGTTCTTTTTTGAGTGATGCACGTTATAAGGCAGTTTATCTGAATAAACACGATGTTTTATAGGAGCTATAATCCAAAAGACTGGAATATTTAATTGCTTTAAGTAATTTGTTCTTTCCTTCCATTCATTTGTAAAAGAATCAAGTACTTCTGGAGAGAAATCTAAATTTCCATTTAAAATTTGAAGTTCTTTTCCCGCCATAAAATACCAACCATCCTTTCCAATTCTCGTTTTATCAGGATGAGGCGAAACATTAAAAACTGAAAACTTCATTTGATGAAAAATATTGAGCAAAGGCGTTCTGAAATAAAAATTGTCATTGAGGAAATCCTCACAATCACCAGGGAAATAATCCAATCTTGTGATGTCAAGCGTCAATGAATCATGAAAAACCCTATTTTCATCCCTTCTCGGAAAGTCATCTATACCAACAACCCTAATCAGCCAAGGCAAAAACAACATCAAAAGAAAGATGACAATCAACTGGTATTTTAAAAATCTATTCTTCATAATCTACATTCTACCATCTAAAATCTAAAATAAATAAAAGGACTATACGATCCCGAGTTGATATAAAAAACACAGATAATAAACAGAATAACAACGCCAATATCTATTGCAGTCTGTATTAAGTACGTTGAAAAAAGCTTCTTCTTTTCTAAAAAGGCCTTTAACTTAACAAAAAGCAAAGAACTGGAGAGAACAGCAATAAGTAAGATAAGAATTCTTTCATCATTTAAATAAGATGTAAAGCTTACGAAATTTGAATTGCTGAAACTAAATAATTTACCGATATAAACAAGAGCATCGAAAAAATCTTCTACCCTAAACAATACCCAACCGATAACGACAACAAGTAAAGTATAGAGCCATTGAAAAATATTTGGAATTTTCAATAATATAGTTTTAAAACCAATCCGTTCTAGAATCAGGAAAAAACCATGAAAAAGTCCCCATACAACAAAGCTCCATGTTGCTCCATGCCAAAGACCGGTAAGGAAAAACACAGTAATTAAGTTAAAGTAAGTTTTGTAAGGACCTTTTCTATTTCCACCTAGGGGAATGTAAACATAATCTCGGAACCAAGTAGATAATGATATGTGCCATCTTCTCCAGAATTCTTGAATGCTTTTGGATATATAAGGGAAATTGAAATTCTCCAAAATTCTAAAACCAAACATTCTTCCCAATCCGATTGCCATATCTGAATAACCCGAGAAATCAAAATAAATTTGCAATGTGTAAGCAATAATTCCTAACCAAGCAGTTGATGCACTGAGAGAATCAAAAGATGATGAAAAAATAAGATCTGCTAGTTCACCACAAGTATTGGCAATAATTACTTTTTTAAATAATCCTAAAACAAACCGCCGAATTCCTGATCGAAATAGAGGGATGGTAGAAATACGATGCTTTATTTGTCCAACAATATCATTATATCTTACAATCGGACCTGCGATTAATTGTGGAAATAAACTGATGTAAAGAGCGATATTTGCAAGTGTTGTTTTCTCAGTATTTTCTCTTCTGTAAACATCCCAAATGAGTGACATTTGCTGAAATGTGAAGAAAGATATCCCCAAAGGCAGAACAATATGTTGAAGGGGAATTGCAGAGTAATTAGAACTGATTGCTGTACCAATCTCATTAATATTGTTCAATAAAAAGTCTAAATATTTAAATACTGCAATGATAAGTACATTAAAAGTAAGACTTACAATCAGCCATTTTTTCTTTGAGGTTGTGTTTTTTTCAATCTGTTTTACAAAAATATAATTCATTAAAATAGACCCAATCAAAATGATTGTATATGAAACGCCTCCCCATGCATAAAAGATCAAGCTAAACAACAAGAGGACATAGTTTCTATATTTCTTAGGTATAATATAATAGACAAATAAAAGTATCGGCAGAAAGGAAAAAAGGAAAACAATACTATTGAATAACATTATTTGTCTATTAAAAAATCAACTTATTAGAAAAAGAATAAATATATATTTTTGTTATGCGTCCAAAATTAATATTATCATTGATTTTTACACAGAAATAGGTCAGAAAGAAAGCAATTTCTATTCTTCTGAAATATTTTTATGAATTTATTTTTTATAATTGGCAAGATTGGAACACAATTTGTTATGTCATCCTCAGAAACAATTAAAAATCAAAAAAATGAAATATACTCTACTTTTATGCATCAATTTATTTGTGTTCTCATTATTTTCTCAAACACAACCCAATCATGTGCCTTTTAAAAAGCAAGAATCCAAGCATATTAAAGAAATCCTTAAAGCTTGGGACAATGAAAAAGGCATTTACCTCTACAATAGTATAAGCGCTTTAGTCATGCATCAACCACAGCCCAAGAGGACTGAAGGAGTGAATCAAACACCGTTTGAACTTTTGCAAGGAATGGATATAGATCGAATTCAACGTTTAGTAAGAGTGGCCAATACCGAGTTGGAAAATGAAAAAGCAGCAAAACGCGGAAAAAGAACTGCATATTATTGGCAGAATTGGATCAAATATTTGGAAACTACAACTTGTGGAATGCAACGGGGCTCATCTACAGGAGAACCTCACATGCTCACATTTGATGGGGAACGATACGACTTTCAAAATGCAGGAGATTATTTATTGTCTTCTTCAGACGATCAAACCTTTTTGATTCAAACACAGTTATTTAGACGTTACACCAACGATTCATGGTCACTTAATGGAGGTGTAGTAATGAATGTAAATGGAGACATTGTTGAATTAAAAGGTACAGCAAAACCCATTGACGGAGAAGTTTATATTAATAAAAAACTGATTACTGAGAGAAATACAACTATAAATTTACCACAAGGAGGAACAATTCGACTCAACGAAGTTCCAAAATCTAATAAAAATCGGCATATTCGAGGCGATCGATTCATAATTAAATGGCCAACAGGTGAACAAATGAGAGTGGCCATCATCAGAAACTTTAGCTTTGGAGATAAGAAAGAGAATCAAGAAATGAATATCTTATACCAATTGTATGTTGAAGTTCCTCAATGCAAAAAAAGCTATACTGGGTTGTTGGGCAACAATGATGGAATTAAAAATGATTTAATAGTTGATGATACAACAACGATAAATAACGATCGTTCGACCCTCTCAGAAGAGGAATTGTTTGGCAATAAACGCCATGCCCCTGAAGTGATAAGTCAAAGAGAAAGGTCTTGCCTTTATATTGCACATCCGTTTGCAAATACTTTTCAATTGGATGAGAAAACGTCTTTGTTTTCGGAGCAAATGACAGCCATTCCTGATTCAGTTCGCTATCCAAGCAAATGTGTAACTCTAGCAAATGCTTCTGATGAACAAATTGCTGAAGGATTGAGAAAGTCTAAAGAAGCGGGAATCAGAAGAGATGAAATGTACAGTACAGTATTTGATTATGCTTATGCTAATATAGAGCCAGAAGACCAAGTAGATGGGACAGCATCTGAAGGAACCCAACGTCTGAATGATAACAATACGCCTGTGTTGAATGAGAATAAAACCCCCGATGTGGAGAAAGGCAAAGAGGAATCCAATACAGAAAGCAATAAACAAATAGAAATTTTTCCCAATAATGATGTAGAGTCAAAGCCAAATAATCGAAATACAAGAAGTCGTCCATATATACGGCAAGAACCGACGAAATCTAGACCAGAAGGTAGGAGAGGAAGCAATAGTCAATCGACACGAAAACCGACTGGTCGAAGATAAATAGAGTGTATCTACTTGATCCAGTTTTTGATGGCTTGAATGACGTTGTCTTCTTTTTCTAGATGGGGGGAGTGTCCACAGTTTGAAATAAAACAAGGCGCTCCCTTTTTTATCAACTTCACAATGCCATTTACTTGTTGGTCAGTACCATATTGATCTTCATCTCCTTGAATAATTAAAGCAGGAACTGGATTATCTTTTATATCTTTTGAAATATCCCAATTTTTAAACTCTGGAAGTAGCCATGTATTGCTCCATGCAAAAAATAAGCGTTCAGTCTTTTGCCCATGAAATAACTCCAGTCCTTTTAACTTGCCATCATTATAGGCAGCAACAGCTTTTTTTATTCCATCAATTGTCACGGATTCATTTATGTAATGAGCGGCGATTGTAACAATAGCTTGAACTTTGTTAGGGTATCTTTTGCTGTAGAGTAAAGCGTTGGTTCCCCCATCAGAATGACCAATAATAATTAATGGATTCTTCAGGCCAATTGCATCTAAAAAGGAGGGGAGAACATCCCATGAGAATTCATGAAGATAATTGTAGTCCCGTTGTTTATCCTCACTTTCACTAAAACCATATCCAGGAAACTCAAGAGCAATTCCAGGAAGTTGTAGTACTTCACACAAATTCTTTGGAAAATCCTTCCATTGAGCAATCGAACCGAGTGATTCATGAAGAAAAAGGACGACAGGTTGTTGCTTTGATTTGATTTCCCTATATTGTTGATAAGCCATTCTGCCATGAGGTGTTTCTGCCCAGCAATAATCCATACTTTTTATCTGCGTTGAGATGAGTCGGGCAATATGTTTAGGTTTTATAAACCCAATTGGATGTATCATACTTGGAATCTCAGTATAGTGTGCCTTTTCAATTACATTTGCTATTTTACAGGTCTCTGATTGCGTCACCATTCTGTCCTTTCCTCCTCGAGTAAATCGGACAGGAATTGTTATATCGGAAATGGATTTGGCAGAAATTAGAGGATGCACTCCTAATCCTGTCATGAATTGGGCCGTCTTTCTTAGCAATTGTGGTAAATTATCCCCGTGAAGTGTTAACAGATATTGATAGAAAGTTTGAGCTTTTGTAGACAGCGTTTTGATGTTAAGCCCAGCCGTTTCTTTTGTTGCTTCTTCTTGGGACCAATAAAGTTTTGTACCTTGGGTAACAATTCCCAAAATGTTTTTTTCATTTTTCTGTGCTGTAGCAAGAGCAAGGTATCCACCAAGACTAAAACCGTAAATATAACTGGGACCAACTGCATTGAGGAAATCTCGAAAATGATCAATCAAATGATCCATTTCAAAAGGAAGACTTGAGTCAAATAACGATCCGTGGTGCGGAATTTCATATAGAAAGACCTTAAAATCATCTTCTAAATAAGAGACAATTTTTTTAAATTCATTCTTTCTCCCAAGTGCACCATGAATTAAAGTTAATTGTTTCATAATTACCAATAAAAAAAGCCTGAATAATCAGGCTTATAATAGAATTTTAAAGTAATATCATTTCACTCTTTCAACATATTCTCCTTTCCGTGTATCTACCTTAATCTTTTCACCATTTTCGATAAATAAGGGTACTCTGACCTCCGCTCCAGTATCGATAGTTGCAGGTTTTAAAGTATTTGTTGCTGTATCGCCCTTAATACCGGGTTCAGTATAAGTAATTTCAGCTTCAATAAAATTAGGCAATTCTAATGTCAACGGGTTTTCTTCTTCGGCATGGAAATTAATATCGCAAATCATTCCTTCGCGAAGATACAATGGGTTTTCAATCATTTCTTTTGGGATTACAACTTGCTCGTAGTTGTCTGTATTCATAAAATGATAACCCACATTTTCTTCTTCATAAAGATATTGATATTGTCTCCTTTCAACCCTTACAATATCAATTTTATGTCCAGCAGGAAATGTAAAATCCAGAACTTTCCCTGATTCAATCTCTTTCATTTTAGTTCTCACAAAAGCAGGACCTTTCCCTGGCTTTACATGTTGAAACTCTGTAATGGTTGCAATCTTTCCATTGTGCATAATACAAAGTCCGTTTTTGATGTCTGAAGTCGTTGCCATAATTTTAATTTGAGGTTCAAATATAAGAAGTTTACCGTTAATTCACTTAAAATTGTTGTATTTAAATACAATTGCAACACAAAAAAATCCCCTTGATTGCTCAAGAGGATTTTAAAAAATAGATTTCCAATTTTATTTTGTTAAGACCACTCGTTTCGTTGTGGAGCCATTCTTCCCAGAAATACGAATCATATAGCTGCCACTATCTTTACTTGATAGATCAACAGTATAATTTGCCCCAGTTGTATTGCTGTAATTTCTCTCTATAACAAGATTTCCAATTAAATCGAATACTTTAATATTCAAATCCTGTGCTTTTTCCAATGCAATAGAAAGGTTAAAGACACCTTTAGAAGGATTGGGGTAGATTTTAATTAAACGTGAGAGATCCGCGTCTTGAATACCTGAGGTTTCATCTACGGTAACAGTAATGTCAATAGTTTTGGAACAACCGTTCGCGTCAATAATATTCACAGTATAAGTCGTGGTTGTATCAGGAGTAAGAGTAATTGACTGATTAGTTCCTATCGCAATTGTTCCTTCATACCAAGTCCATGTTGTTCCACCATTCGCTGTGAAAGTAATACTTTCTCCTTCATCTATTGTAGCAGAAGTACCAGGGGAAACTGTTGGACTAAATGAATTGTCATCGTTTACAGTAATATCCAAAGTATCTTTACATCCAGTACCATCTGTTATTATAGAGGTATAAGTTCCTGCTGTCAAATTATTAAAATCATATGGAGGAGCATGAATAAAAGTGGCACCACTGTTGGTACTTACATCATACGCACCACCATTTCCACCAGTAGGGTTGAAAGAAATAGCACCATCATTACCACCACAATGTGCAGGAGTAACGGTTGAATTGGGTACAATTGCAGGATTTACTGTTAATGTTGTTGAAGCAACATCTTCTAAACAAGAACCTTGTGCATGAAGTTCTATAGCCCAAGTTCCAATATCAAAATCATAGGTTAAATCACCATTAACCGTATAATATTTATCTGTTCCATTGTCAAAAGTCCATAAATAATTATCCGTATTGGTAGAACCATAACCATTCATGCTTACAGGTGAATTTTTACAAGTTTCGTTGTTTGTTATAGATAAACTGGCTACAGGAGCAGGACCATTGGATAAAAGAGCATCCATATAAATCGATGTTTTTAAAGCAAATATCTCTTCTATTGATTTCCACCCCAATTGTGAATGGTCAAGATACATAAACGTTGTACTGGGATTACTACCACCTCGATCTTCAGCTGTTAACGCTACCAAGGTATCTTGAGGACTTCCATAGTTTAATGAATATCCTACCCAGAATTGTCCTGATACAGTTGCAGGAGTCGAAAATTCAATGGTGTTCCAATAACCTTCATCTAAATCATTAAATGAAACCGGCTCTGTAGACAGAACAGTTCCTGGTACGCCTCCATTGTCATCAAAAACTATAAAATTAACAGAAGCACTTCCCGATAAATTCTTGACCTTATTTAGTGCGATTCTAGTTGCTCGAACTTGAGAAGAAGTAGAGGCTGTGAAAGGTTCAGCATAATTTAATGTTTGAACCATGATTGAGCCATCACCATTTTGACTAAAATCAATGGTTGCAGTTCCAGGTAAGAAACCCCATGATTGGTCTTGGCTACCGTCCACAGTGTAATACGCCATATTGTCGGTTGGCAACCAATTCCTTAATGTATCACAGGCGGTATTTCCACCACCGCTGGCGATAACGTTAATGTAATTTGTTTTTGTTTCAGTATCAGGACCATTTGAGTTCGAAGCTGTTAATTCAACAGTATATGTTCCAACAGTATTGAATTGAACTTTTGGGTTTTGGTGAGTAGCAGAAGTCCCTCCAGCATAAGACCAACCAGAAGAAGGTGTAATTGTCCAAGACCAGGATGTCGGATAGTTTGTACTTATATCGGAAAAATTGACTATTCCGCCACTTACTACAGTAGTAATGTCTGCCATAAAGTCAACAGCTGGTGGATTAGAATTAAGTGGAGTACAGGCAATGCTACTTTGTAAGGAAATACGAGAAGAAGCCAGTATTTGATGCATTAAAGAAACTTGGCCTTGGGTAAACATACAAGTACAATTACTGTAATCCATGAAGTTTTCATACTGTGTTTGGTCAGTACATGTTACTTGATTTCCAGAACAAGATCCAGGATAATCAAAAGAAGGCCCTTTTGTATTTGGCGTATCAGTAATTCCATCATCACTACTACAACCTGTTGATTGATTTGAGTTACCCCATGTGTGTGCTAGACCTAAATAATGTCCTATTTCATGAGACAATACGTGAGGTGAAGTTCCTAAATGGTAATCAATCACGATTCCATCAATGGCTGCCGGAGGTAAATATGATGTTGTCGGTGAATAAGCATATCCTGCAACACCAGAATTGGCACCGTTTGAAATGTTACAAATCCAAACATTGAGATAATGACTTCTGTCCCAAGATTCCGTTCCTCCTGATGAAGTATATTTCATGTCATTACTTTCTGTATTAGGATTGAAATAACTCTTAGTCGTTTGGACTCTATGAATCCCAGGTTCGGCTAATGGATTGTTTTGTGGATCTCTCATTGCCAAACAGAAATTGACATCAACATCAGCTGGAGTAAAGCCGAATTGTGAACGTGCATTTACTCTATCAGGGTTTTGTAATTGATAATCCTCATTGATCTCATCAAAAATTGCTGTAATTGCAGCAGTAGACAAGTTTTGAGCAGAGTTGTTATAAACAACATGAAAGATAACAGGTATTGTATAAGTTGCTCTTGCTCCGCCTGCATTGTAGTTGATGTTGTCAACCATTTGTTGATACTGTGCTTGGTATTGTGCTTCCAGTCCATTTTCTTCTAAATAAGCATTCATTA
Source organism: uncultured Fluviicola sp. (assembly GCA_964585545.1). Taxonomy (GTDB): domain Bacteria; phylum Bacteroidota; class Bacteroidia; order Flavobacteriales_D; family Crocinitomicaceae; genus Brumimicrobium. The sequence continues at coordinate 7,040 of CAZPDT010000018.1, read as the reverse complement.
GAATATCAGTAGCACAATGTTCCCCATCAATATTTACTGTGGGACTAAAATTACTTGGGCTTTGTAACAATGCAGATTGTTGAACTCTTGTTTCAGTTTGTGAAGGGACAACGGTTTTATGGTTAATTTTTTGAGATTTTACACTTTGCTGTACCTGAGCGGTTGTAGCAAAAGATAAGCCTACTAGTCCTAGGCTAAATACGAGGTTTTTTAAAGTTTTGAAATTGTTTTTCATGAGATTCATAAGTTTTACATACGTTTTCAAATTTAGAATAAATATTTGAAATAGAAAAGAAATTGTTTTTTTTTGAATGAAATTTATGTGGAGTTGTTCATTAATATCTTCTTTTATCATACTTTCCATGGAAGCAATTCAGGATTATTGATGGAGCTTGACCGATTGTTCTTATTTCTCTGAATCGTTTTCATAATTTTAAAGATATCTTCTTTTTTTGTGTTTTTACTTAAGTGGATGCCAATTATTTGACGTATTGGAGTAAGACCATGGATTCTTTTTACGTGCTTCCTGTTTATTTCAATATGAGGCAATATACCAGAGGGAATTAATGTATATCCTCCTTCTTGTTCTACCATGTGAATTAATAACTGTAAATTCCCTCCTTCATAATTCCATTCTTTATTTGGTAAATCATGCAGTTTGCAAAAATTAATCATTTGTGTTCTTAAACAATTGCCCGGACTTAACAACCATGGAGAAATATGTTCAAGTTGCTTCAAATTAATTGTTTTTTCTTTTATTGAAGGTGCATAAATTAAAATTTCTTCGTTGTATAATATCTGTTGATTGATAGAGGGACTGGCTAAAGGACCAGCCATGATACCAAAATCGATTTCCTTTGCCCTCAGTTGCTCAATGAGTACCTCTGACGTTAATTCTTTGATGTCTAAATTAACATAACCCAATTCTTTTCTCCATTTCGAATATAACTCAGGTACTAGATAATTTGAAATGGTGGGAATTATACCCAATCTGACATCAGTTTTATAATTCCCTTCCAATTTATGAATATTGATCTCCAGTTGTTCGAATGCATCTAAAATTTCCAAGAAAATAGGGTATAGCTTTTCTCCTTCTTTAGTGAGTGATAATGGTTGTGTATCTCTGTTGATAATTTGATGACCTATGATGTCTTCGGCTTTTTTAATTTGCATGGAAAGCGTTGGCTGGGTAACATGACAAGCATCTGCAGCTCTTTGAAAATTATTGTGCTTGAGTAACGTAATAATATATGAAATTTGAATGCGTGAAATCATATAGATAAAATTTATGTAAATATAACATTAATTGATAAAAACTATAGTATTAAAAATGTATATTTGTAAGGAAAATTAGTAGTAATCATAAAAAAATAATAATATGTCAATTGTAGGAAAAACATTTCCAAGCATCGAAGTAGATGCAATGAATGAAATGGGTGATACATTTAAAATAAATGTATTAGAAGAAGCGAAAAAAAACAATAAGAAGGTTGTTTTATTTTGGTATCCAAAAGACTTCACTTATGTATGTCCAACAGAACTTCATGCGTTTCAATCCAAATTGAAAGAGTTTGAAGATCGAAATACAATCGTAATAGGAGCTTCATGTGATACAGCCGAAGTCCATTTTGCATGGTTAAACACGCCGAAAGATAATGGAGGAATAGAAGGAGTTACTTACCCTATTATTGCTGATTCTAACCGGAATTTATCCAGCATGTTGGGTATTTTAGATATAACTTCTGAAACTTACCATGAAGAGACAGATTCTTTCATTTATGAAGGTGATATGGTTTCTTATCGTGCAACTTACTTAATTGATGAGGAAGGGAAGGTGTTTCATGAAGGTGTTAATGATATGCCTGTAGGTCGAAATGTCGATGAATTCTTGCGTTTAATTGACGCTTATACACATGTACAAAAGCACGGTGAGGTTTGTCCAGCCAACTGGGAAGAAGGAAGTCAAGCAATGGCGGCATCAAGTGAAGGTACCGCAGAATATTTAAAATCACATTAATTATGGCATTTGAAGAATTAAGTACAGATACATTGCAGGATGAAGTTGCGAACAACGAAACTGTACTCGTTCAATATGCAGCTGGATGGTGTGGGAACTGTCGAATCATGAAACCCAAATTTAAAAAATTTGCGAAAGATCATGATCATGCAAAGTTCATATTAATCGATGCTGAAAAGAATCCAGAGTCTAGAAAATTGGCACAGGTGGATAACTTACCTACATTTGCCGCTTTTAGAAATGGAGAACTGATTAAGCAAGTACAAACAAATAAAACAGAAGTATTAAAATCATTTATTGATGAGACTACCAGTAATTAAACACCTTTCTAATTTTATTGAGGAGAATGATGAGGACTTTGTAATAGAAGCCATTGAAACTTTGGAATACTTGACCGAACTGTCTTCAATAAAAGATGATGAATTAGACGTTATTGGTGAACTTTTGTCCAACATGTACGGTGCTATAGAGGTCACTAAAATGATGAAGGAGAAGAACCTTTCTCAAAAAGAGGCTTCTAAAGAATTCATGGAACGTGTAATGGGATCTATTGATAAGTAAATTCATGAATGGTTTGGGTTAAAAAGGTAGTTATTGAAAAAATGGCTACCTTTTTGCTAAATTTTACTAAAAAATGGAGCATTTTGGAAGAAAATTGAATTAAATTTGCAAAAAGAATACTTTTTAACTATATTCATAAAGAATTTAAAATTATAAGATTATCAAACTAATTAGAACAGTGCGTAAAAGTAGAATGGAAAACAGGTATCATCCCAATATGGGACGATTATGTACACAAGTAACACGCATTCAGCGCCACTTTATGGGAATCCCTATACGAACAATTCACAAGTACCGCGAAACTTATAGTGGTGAAGTGAAGGATTGTGAAGAATGTGTAATCTCCAAAGTTGAAGATTAATTGTGTATAAGATTGCGCCCTCCTGTTGATGGTTAGAGTTGCCTGTATCTTAATCTAGAAGTGGATATCTCAAAAGTGCAGGACTACTGCGTTATTGACAAATTTTGAACTCAATCACAACTTTAGTATGCTCATCCCGTTCTTAATTTCAATGCCTTGCATTTCTCTACACTTTTGAAACACCTATTATTTTATTACAGGGTTTGCTTTTTTCTGTCAGCTACTTTTAACCCGAATTCTAAGACAGAGAGTCTTTTGTAACATAAAATAGCTAACTTTTGTGCTTAGCATACTCAAAGGAGGATTTTGTCATGATTTTTGGGCAAAAATACACGCCAAAATGGTTTCTGCCTTCGATACTCACCCTGAATTGCACTTCACTGCGTTGCGTTTATTCAGGGTTAATAAGATGTCGCACCTAGGGCGCTTCTTTACAGTATGCTCATGAATACAAAAGAAACAAACAGAACTAAATAAAAAGGAGATGAAATATAATTAACTGATTGTGAAACGAATAGTTAATTTGTTGGATAGAATTATTCATACACTTTCTATTCCAAAACTAAACTACCTGCTATCTTTTGAGATGCTCGAAATTTTTATACCCTAAAAATGGGGTATCGATTATTTAATGCTTGGATTCTTTTAATTTTATATTTTGCTCATAGTTTTCTGATATAGACTGCTGTTATTAGTAAATTACAAATCCCATCCACAATCTAAATCCACCATCTAAAAACTTAAATTAATTAAGTAATAGCATAGTAATAGCATAGTAATAGCAGATATGCTCTTTCTATGAATTTGATAGATTGAATATTTATTTAAAAATTAGGTATATATAAATAATTGTTATAGTTTTGACTCAGCATAATACTATTTTAAAAACCTAAAGCTTATGAAACGAATTATTGTTCAATTGATTATTCTTGTACTTTGTATAAATAGTACATTGGCTCAAAGTGAAAGAAAGCGTGCTAATTTTTGGTATTTCGGAGGCAATGCTGGATTAGATTTTAGTTGTTTGCCCCCAACAAGCTTTTCTGGAAGTCAAATGTCTAGTTTTGAAGGCTCTGCTTCAATATCAGATTTAAATGGAAACCTCTTAATGTATACTAATGGTGAAACCGTTTGGGATGCAAATAACAATGTAATGCCCAATGGCACAGGTTTGTTAGGAGATGTCTCTACTGTACAATCAGCGATTATTATTCCTAATCCAGGAAATCCAAATATATATTATATTTTTACTGGTGGAACTTCAATAGAAAGTAGTGGTACTGTTGGTATACATTATTCCGAAGTAGATATGTCTTTAAATGGTGGGACGGGAGATGTAACAGCCAATAAGAATATATTCCTATTCCAACCCAATGAAGAAAAGTTAACTGCAGTTGCTAACGCCGCAGGGAATGGTTACTGGGTGGTTGCTCAGGAAAAAAGCTCGAATAATTGGTATGCTTATGAAGTTACCGCTACAGGTGTAAATATGACACCTGTTATATCTACAACTGGTCCTACTGCTCGACCAGATAATTCTTTAGATGCGAAGTTGTCTCCTGATGGAACAATGTTGGCGACACAAAACCAGTGCAATTCCAACTTTAATCCAAGCTTGTGTCTTTACAGCTTTGATGATGCAACAGGAGTAATTAATTTTTTGTGGGAAGACTGTGGAGCTGCTGGATATAGTATTGAATTTTCTGCTGATTGCTCAAAATTATATACAGCCACAAATCTAGGTATAGAACAATATGATTTGACTGCAGGAGTGAATATTAATGATGATGTTGCTATCATTGGTTCAAAAACAAATATAATAACGAGTTCTCCAAGCTCGGGTTCAATTTCTTTGCAATTGGCAAATGACTGTAAAATTTATGTGTCTATAGGTGGCTTGAGTAGTGGAGCAAATTCTGTAGGAGTTATTAATACACCTAATTTAGCAGGGATAGCATGTAATTACATTCCGAACAGCATTCCTCTTGTAAGTGGAAGTTGTAAAACAAGATTAACTAATTTCGTGTCTTCATTCTTTTATAATGGTTGTCCAGATTTAGACTTTGATTTAAATGTAACCGATGCAGAGTGTCAAGCAGATGGAGCTATTGATTTGGTTATTACCAACGGAACACCTCCCTTTTATTACAGCTGGTCTAATGGAGCAACAACACAAGATATTTCAGGTTTAAATGGAGGTTGGTATACCGTTACTGTTACAGATGATTTTGGTAACTGTATGAAAGATAGTGCTTTTGTTAATCAAAACCAACAAACTGTAGCTGTAGAGGATGTTATAACCGATCCATCTTCTTGTGGAGCTACTGATGGAGGTATAGACCTCACCATAACACCTGTTGGAGGTGGTAGTGTTGAGATTTTGTCAGAAGATTTTGAAACAGACGGGGAAGGAACTAGGTATAACACTATTGGTTTAGAAGACCCTGGTTCAAATTGGAGCTTTTTTAAACGTGGAGTAACCACAGATTTTAACTTTTTTGGAGGATCTTTATCTGGTGAAAACAATAGTTATTATTTTGGACTTAAGAATCCATCGACTAATCCTGTTTCATTAACTACAAATCCTACAGCAATTACAGGTTATTATAATTTACAAGTATGTATACTTCTTGCAGCTATTGGAAACTCTAACTCAAGCGATTATCTTAATATTGAATACCAAATAGATGGAGGTGGATGGGTTACATTAAGTGAATTCAGGAAGGAGTCTGGACCAGGTGCAGGTATGGCTGTTGACACTGATGGAGATGGTGTTGGGGATGGTGCACAACTTTCAGATGTTTTTCAGGACTTTTGTTTTCCGATTCCTGCAACAGGAAACCAGATTGAAATTAGAGTTGTTGTTAGTTCGAACGGGTCCACTTCCGGCTTTGGATTTGATTATATTCGTGTGAGTGGTACCCCACCAATAACATATACGGTTTCTTGGATGCCAGATGGGGAAACAACTGAAGATATCAGTGGTAAAGGAGCGGGAACGTATGATGTAACTATAACAACTTCTACAGGTTGTGTGGTTACTGAAAGCTATAATTTAGTTGACCCATGTAGTTGTACTCCACCCAATCTAAATATTAACAATCTTCAGGATTGTGCTCCAAACACAGTGGATTTAAATGGCGCCATTGCACCTTCTTCAGATCCTGCAAACAATACATTTTACAATACACAAACGGATGCAGACAATGCTACAAATCCAATCGGTAATTCAGTAAGCACAGGAGGTTCTTACTGGGTAAGGGCCGAAGACCCAGGTGACCCAACCTGCTTTAATGTTTATGAAATTCAAGTGACGATAACTACTGTTACCTATTCCTCTAGTAATACCGATCCAACGTGTGGAAATAGTGATGGCCAAATTGTTTTAACACCAAGTGGTGGAAGTACTCCTTATACTTACTCTATTGATGGCGGAACAACTACTCAGTCTGGAGGGACGTTTTCTGGTCTTGCTGCTGGCTCATACAACATTGTAATTACTGATTTCAACGGTTGTGAAGCAACAGGTACGGAAACATTAAACAATACAGGTTCTACCGACGACCCATCATTTTCACTGACTGATTTCTGTGAAGGAACAGCAAATAGTGCCAATATCACAGGAACGCCCGGCGGTACATTTACCATTGTTACTCCAACTGGAGATGGCGCAACAATTGATGGCTCAACTGGTGAAATCTCAAATGGTGTTGGTGGAACAACCTATACAGTAGAATACACTACAAATGGTACTTGTCCAGCTTCACTAAGTCAAGACGTTACCGTTAATGCCAGTCCTACATTTACTACATCAACAACAGATCCTTCCTGTGGAAATCCTGATGGAGAAATTGTAATTATCCCAGATGGTGGATTTACAATAACCGATTACTCTATTGATAATGGAGCAACCACACAATCAGGAGGAACATTTCCTAACCTTGCAGCCGGACCATACAACATTGTAATTACTGATAATAACGGTTGTGAAGGAACAGGAATGGAAAGCCTCAGTAATGCAGGTGGTCCTTCAATTGACAATTTTAATATCACACCTCCCACTTGTGCTACTTCTTGTGATGGAGAGATTACAGCCGTAGT
>CAZPDT010000017.1:0-82294 GCA_964585545.1 uncultured Fluviicola sp. | reverse complement strand
ACACTCCCGAAAGAACTGGATTTTGAATCCAGCGCGTCTACCAATTCCGCCACTCAGGCTTGTTGAATCGCAAATTTAATTAAATAAAATTAGCAACAACAAAGAGGGACCAATTTTTTTCTTCTTTCTGATTGTTTACAAAAGGAATTCAATACAATTAACCCGAATTCCAAGACAGAGATACTTTGTCACATAAAATAGCTAACAATGCGAAAAAAACGTATAAAATCTATTCAAAAGATGATGAAAAATTCAAATATCACAATGATTAATTATCAGTAATTTAGCTGATTGGCTAGGTGAAATTATTATTCATTTCCTTTAGAGAATGAATAATACGTGATAATTCAGATTAAAAAAGCACCTCCCAATGGAAGGTGCTTTATTCATTAAATTATGTATTCAACAACTTATTGCTTTACTACTTTGAATACCTTTTGGCCTTCATCATTGTAAACACGCAGCGTATAAATTCCTTTTGCAAGTTGATCTATCGCTATAGTTGCCTTCGATGTGTTCTTCATTACATCATTATCAACCAATACTACTCTTCCGTTCACATCCAATACTTCAACTTTTAAGTCAGAAGCAGTAGAAGGATTCATAATATTGATTTGATTTGTTGCAGGGTTCGGATATACAGAGATGTTTGTGAACGCCTCTTCCTCCAATCCTGCTTCACAATCGTCTATCACTACTTCTACTGTAGCGGTGTCTGCAGGACAAACTCCATTTGATGTAATATACTTGTAGTTATAGCTCGCTTGAATTCCTGGAGCTGTTGGTTGTGAATTAGGAAGTAAGTTTCCGTTGTAATCATACCAATCTCCACCCATGTCAACAGTTCCTGTTAGTGTTGAGAAAAGGTTTAATGGATCATACTTACAAGCATGAATCGTTGTTCCATCTCCAGCAGAAGAAGGTCCGTAAACATCAATTGTTGCTATAGTGGTGTCAAAACAAACTGTTCTTTCTGAATAATACACTTCATAAGAACCTGCAGGTAGACTTGTTACATCTAAAATTGAATCATTTGTAATTAAACTACTTAAAGCTGTACCACCGTACCATTTTCCGCCGCCGTTTGGAGGAACAATAATATTATCGTTCAAGTTAATTGTACCGTCCAAACGACATACATCTTTACTGCCTGGCTGACCATTTATACAATCATCAATCCTTACTTCATCAAGCAAGATATCATTGTATTGTGAAAGGTTAGTCGTTACTGTTTGATTGGTCATAAAAATGACACGGATGGTATCATTGGCATAAGCATTTAAATCATAGCTTGCGAATTGCCAATCGAGATCATCTCCTTGCAACGTATCCAAAGTAATCCAGTTGATATTGTCTTTGGTGACCAACACAATTAAAGGAACATTATCTCCAGGATAATTTGTGTTGTTACTGAACCACTCAAAGCTCAATGCAGGATTTGTCAATGTACTCAAATCAATCTCGGGAGTAATCAACATCATACTGTCGGGATAAGGAGAAGACCCATCTGACATGGCGAATGTTCCTTCGGCCTTACCGCCATTACCAGAAGCTCCATAACCTCCACTTTCATCAAAACTCCAAAAATTATTGGAACTTGTACTTGTTGTATTGCTTGAAACATTTGTCCAACAGATGGGTAATTCTCCTGTACTAAATCCTTCGTAGAAAGGTGCTGGAGTAACTCCACATTGAGTGGGTATAGTTACTGGACCTCCCCAATAACTTTCATCTCCACCTCCACAATCTGATTGCACATAGAAATCATAAGTTGTAGATGGATCTAAACCTGAAACTGTATAAGGATTGGTATTCACACCAGAAATTACCGTTCCAGTACCTGGGGTAAACCCAGTTGGACCATATTCAATACTCCAAGTTGTTGCAGAATTCTGCTCATCCCAACCTAATTGTATGCTAGTTGTTGTTGCATCCAAAGAATCTAGATTAATAGGTGGCAAACAGGTCGGTGCAGCAACTACTTTAATGATGTAGTCCTCGGTCTCTGTATAATTATTTTGATTACATGGTCCACCAGCTGATCCTGAACCACTTGCTCTTACACGAAGTCGTGTAGTCATTTCAGGCACTGGTGGAATAGTATAAGTAAAAGTATGGTCTGATGAATAACTCGATGTTGACTCAATCAAATCAATTGGATCATCAAAATTTGCATTTTGGAACCAGTCAACATAAACGTAATAATACTGTGTACCATATCCAGATACAATAGTAAAGTCAAGAATCTGACCGGGGTAAACAACCAATGTATCGGTTGCAGTATAATCTCCATAACCATTTGGATCAGCTCCAGAGCCAATATTATTGAGATTGGTGAGTGCTCCCACTGTTGAAACCTCATCAATATAGTATGAACTCGTATTGGCACCTGGAACACAATAATAGTTTTGGAAATCTATAGGACCTTCCCATATTGATTCATCTCCACCACCACAATCTGCTTGCACATACACTGCGTAGTCTGTTCCAGGGGTTAATCCATGAATGGTATATTGCGGATTTGATGAGGTTGCACTGCCTATTTGATTGGTATCTCCAGGAGTAAATCCAGGAGGTCCCCAAACGATATTCCAGTTTCCTTCAGATCCTCCTGCTGTCCATGATACTGTTGCAGAATCACCACCTATAGGTGCTACCAATAAATCGTTTACATGTAAACAAGTTGGCGATTCTTTTACTTCAATATCATCAATAGCAATATCTCCTTCATAACCTCCTCCTCTTACTGCAACAAATCGTACTTGAACTTGTCCAGAGTAAGTATTCACAAAAGGCAAAGAATATTCCATCCATGGGTCTGATCCACTAAGTTGTTGTTGACCAGTTATAGTTGTTTCTGTACTCCATGTTGCCCCACCATCATCAGTGATTTGAACAACCATATTGTCTATATCGGCACCATACATGTGGTAATAAAACTTTAAAAAAGGAAGTGTTAAGCCTGAGATATCAATCGGAGGAGTAACTAAAAATGCAGAATCTCCTGTTGAACCTGAAGTCGCTTCAACATAAAAATAGGAACTTCCGCTGTAAGGTGCATCTGGACCAGTACTAGTAGAGGGGGTTCCACCTCCACTGCCTTCAACATCCCATCGGTAGCTCGAAGTTGTATTGTTAGGGTCAGAACTCCAACAATCTTCAATTTCAGAACTGGTCGTTGCCGTTGCTGTTTCTACATCATACAACCAAGGAGGCGTAACAAACGAACATGGCGTAGTAATACTCAAAAGCCTCCATATACTTTCATCTCCACCACCGCAATCGGCTTGTACATAAACATCATAAGTAGTATTGAAATTAAGTCCCGTTATGGTGTAATTTGTTCCTGTTGTCCAACCCATTTCATTCCCAACTTCATTGATGTCCCCTGGAGTATAACCTGCAGGTCCCCAAGAAATATTCCATGTTGTTTCTGAACCGCCTGCAGTCCAGGAAATGTCGGCATCATTGTTAGGCGCTAGATTATCTAAAGTTAAATTACTTACAAACATACAAGATGGAGGAACTAATAAACCTGGTGAACCTGTCACATCTATTGTATAATTGGTACTTTGAGGAGCATCCCAAGTAGAAATAACAATAAAATAGTCATTCCCTGCTTGCACAGGAATATTAGAAATATTTCTTGTTGTCCCACTTGTTGCAGTATGGTAACCAACTGTAGAAGCAAATGGACATCCTTCAAAAACCCATAGACCTATCCAATCATCATCGTTTGTAGTTGAAACAGATAGCGTACCATTTATGGAAGGAGTGATTTGATAAACAACATCATCACCAGTTATATAATAATCAGAGCCTGTCCCATTGGTTACAGCACCTGTAGCTACTGGAGGCACATCGGCGTTATCATAATTATCACCGTAAGCAGAAGTATTTCCATTATCATTATAGGGTAATGAGGTAATGATTATTGGCGCATTACAAGTTTGTCCCTGTCCATAAGTTCGATTCGAAATAAATCCAAAAAGCACAATCATTAGAAAAAGGCTTAACAGATGACGCCATCTGTTCCTTTCAATTTTCTTTTTTTTATGTGGTAACCCACAGTAATAAATTTTTTTCATAATTCCAATTTTTTTTTGTTTTATGTACAAACTTAAGTGAGAAATAAGTAAATACCAAAAATAAATAACTATATTTTTTTAAAAAAATTTTATACCTATTAATTTAACTTCCCAAAAAATTTATAAAACCTTTACTGAAACTTGATTTCCGTTATATTTATCAAAACAATTAGAATTTATTCTTTTCCCTTTTAACAACAAATTAATTGTTTAGTACAAGCAACGTTTTTAAATTTGCAAACGTTATTATAGTAAATTAATTTAAACGGTTCTATTCAATGATAAATGGTGTTAAAACAGGTTTAAATCAGCTGATAACAGGTAATTTCCATATTTACCTTACTGTATTAATTGCTCTATTTTATGGCATTGACTATACATATAGTCAAGACTGTAACATTGAGGCTAGTGCAGATCCTATAGAGATTTATTGTGGGCAAGAAACCATTTTAAACCTCTATTCTTCTGGCTCTGATAGTGTAATAATGGATGAAGATTTTAACAGTGGGGGTTTTGGTCCAGGATGGGGTTCTACTCCAGGGTCTGTCGACTGGAACAATCCATGTGGTTCTGGTCCTGACGGCACACCTTACGCTTGGACAGGAGCAAGCACAACATTTCCCCGGGCAATCGAATCGGCGAGTTATGATTTAACAGGAGCTACAGCAGGAGTAACCATTTGTTTTGATATGAAGTTTGCTGAGCAAGGAGATCCTTCCCCTTGTGAAGGTCCAGACTTGCCTAATGAAGGGGTGCATGTGCAATATTCTACAGATGGAGGTGTTACTTGGACAGATATTACCTATTATAGTCCCAATGGAGGGCACGATCCCATGCTCACGGTATGGAACAATTATTGCCTTACTATTCCAGCAAGTGCCTTAACTGGTAACACTATATTTAGATGGTTTCAAACCAACAGTTCGAGTGCAGGAAATGACCACTGGGGAATTGATAACGTGTATATAGCAGTAGACGATCAAAACTCCCAAACATCATGGGGTTCTCCAGGCGATGGTTATTATTATTCCTATCCCGCAGGAAGCCATGGAGGAAACAATCCCAATCCTCAATCTCCAACTACCACAACAACATATACTGCCACAATTGTTGCGGGCAACGGAGATGTCTGCACAGATTCGGTTACTGTAATCGTGAAAGATCCTGTTTTTAATTTTGATGGTGTGATTGTTGATTCAACCACTGCTCTTTGTTTAGGCGAATGTACAGACATTTCAGGAGAGATAACTCAAATTGGAGGACATTCTCATTCAGCACAATCGTATTCTGGTATTACTGGAACAGATGCTACTGTTTCTCCTACTTTCACTTTCCCAGGAGAAATTCATGGTGAAAACATCAACGAAGTACAAAATACTGAATTTACAACAGTACAATCGGGCTACATTAAACGAGTATGTATCGACAGTATAATCATAGACAATGTTTGTCCAACAGCAAACTTCTCGGATGCTAATCTTTATATCGAATGTCCTGACGGGTCTCAGGTTAAACTTGCCAATATCGGTGATTTAACAGGACAGCTCATTGCAGATGTATGTTTTGAAGAGGGAGCGCCTCCTATATCGAGTGGTTCTTCTCCTTATACGGGCACTTTTAGTCCTGTGCAAAGTTTTAATAACTTTAATGGATGTTCAGCAACTGGTGATTGGAAATTAATTATTGATGGAGATAATATGGAGCCTTGTACACCTAGCGGTTACTTTACCGGTTGGTCAATCACATTTACCCCTATTATAGATACTGTAACAAATATAACATGGTCTTCCAGTGATTTTTTATCCGACTCAACGGTTTTAGCCAATCAAATTTGCCCAACCAATGATATCGATTACACAATTACTGTTTCAAACGGAGTTCCTGCTTGTGCTACAGACAGCATGCAACTCTCTTTTACTGTTGATACATGCAACTTTTGTCCAACACTACAAACGCTTCCACTTGAGGGATGTACTCCCAATACAATTGATTTAATGAATGGTCTTGACTCAATATCAGATGCATCCGCAATCCTAAAATTTTACACGTCAAATTCTGATGCTCAAAATGATGTCAATGAAATCTCATCATCAGTTACTGCCTCTGGCACGTATTGGGTAAGAATTGAAGATGCGCTAGATCCAACTTGTTTTAATGTTTTTCAAATCGATGTTAATTTTACTACAGTCAGCTTTACTTCTGATATGACTGAAACTGGATGCAACAATAACATAGGAATATTAGAATTCCATGCCAGTGGAGGCGATGCGCCATACAGCTATACGCTTATCTCACAAAGTGATACCACCCAGCAAACGGACAGTATTTTTAACCAATTGTATGCGGGCAGCTATACGGTTATTATAAGTGATTCTAACGGTTGCAAAGCAACAGGAACTGTAACTGTAGATGCCTTGAACAGTCCAGAAGTAACACTTGACAACAAAGTGAATCCTTCATGCTATAATGACAATGATGGCAGTATTACCGTAAACATAACTGGAGGAACTGCACCTTATAGTTATTCCTGGAATCCTGGAGGCCTGGGCAACGATACTGTTGTCAATCAACTTTCTTCTGGAAGCTACACCTTCACAGTAACCGATGATGTGGGATGTAAAGACAGTATTACTGTATCGTTAACCAATCCCGACTCTATAGCAATTGATTATACAGTTACAGATGCTACATGTGGACAAAGCGATGGAAGTATTGCATTGAATGTAACAGGAGGCACAGGCAATTACAGTTACATTTGGACGGGATCTTCAAGTACTTCTAGTGAAGCCCATAATCTTGCCATAGGTGATTATACAGCAACTGTTACCGATCAAAACGGTTGTACAGACTCAATTACTGCAAATATAGGACTGGGAGGTTCATTCTATATAGAAGCAGTAGCTGATAAACCAACCATTAATTTAGATGAAAGTACAGGGCTTCATGTTTTTGTTGACCCAAATATTGATGTAACCGATATTCAATGGGTACCCAGTGAAAGTTTAAGTTGTTCAGATTGTCAAGATCCTATCGCAACTCCAGAAGAATCAACCTTGTATATTGTAACCGTAACTGACACTTTGGGTTGTGTTTCAAAAGACTCCGTTTGGGTGAAAGTTATCCTTCCTTGCTATGAGATATTCGTTCCAAATTCATTCTCTCCCAATGGGGATGGGCTCAATGATTTGCAATGCGTTCTTGGAAACTGCATTATTTCCTTTGATTTTACTATATTTAACCGCTGGGGTGAAAAAATTTTTCACTCAGTAGACCAAGAGAATTGTTGGGATGGCAGATTTAGAGGGCAACCTGTACAAAGTGGCATCTACATTTATAAACTCATTGCAACAACAAAGAAAGGGGAGCGCATTGAAAAAACGGGCAATATAACCGTTGTTCGATAAAATAAATATTAACATAATTTATCTGTGCAACCTTATCTTAAAGTATATCGTCTAACAAATAAAATATAATTAAAATGAAAAAATTAACGTTAATTCTATGCTCTTTAGCATTCAGTTACGGGGTCTTCTCTCAACAGTGGGAAACAGTAACTTCTAATGACCAAATCACTATTTTTCAAAAAGAAATTAACTATGAACGAAATGCTGATGACATTGATCATCAACGTATTATTTTTAAATATCAAAACCATACTGATTCTCCAATTCAAATTACTTTTACCCGTGAATTAAATTATGGAGGAAAAATACATCATGGTGATAGCGGTTTCACATTGATTGTTCCTGCGAGCGGAACCGTTCAATACGACAACTCAAAAGAACGAAACAATGCTTATTTTATTTTCAAGAAAGACAATAAAGGATACATTAAAAGCACATTAGATAGTTTTAAAATCATTAACCTTAAAGTAGAAAAACAATGAATATGAATAAAATATATACAAAACTACTCTCACTTTTTTTTGTAGTATTTGCCATTTCTAATTCTTTCGGTCAAGATTGTACAGTTAATGCAAGTGCGACGCAATATCAAATTTATTGCGGACAATCAGTAACCTTATCTGTTTTCTCAAAAGGGGCAGACAGTGTTTTGCTGGCAGAAGATTTTAACAATGGTACAGTAGGTGCAGGATGGGATTATACACCTGGTGGTATTGATTGGAGTAACCCTTGCTCGCCTGGCGGTGTTGATGGTACTACCCACGCTTGGATGGGGAGTTCGACTTCATTTCCAAGAGAGATTTCTACTGCCAATTATGATTTAAGTGGAGCTTCTGCTGGAGTAACCATTTGCTTCGACATGATGTATGCAACTCAATCTGGTTCCTCTCCATGCGAAGGCCCTGATTTACCAAATGAGGGGGTTCACATTCAATATTCTACCGACAATGGAGCAACTTGGATTGATATAGATTATTGGGATCCTAATGGAGGAAATGATCCTCAACTGACCACTTGGAACAACTACTGTGTTACAATTCCTGTAGCTGCACTTACGTCAAGTACAAAGTTTCGTTGGTATCAGGATGTAACTTCTGGTTCTGGAAATGATCACTGGGGAATTGACAATCCAAGTATTGTTATTGACGATCAAGATTTAGAAACCGTTTGGGGACAACCTGGTGATGGTTATTATTATACATATCCTATTGGTAGTCACGGTGGAGATAATCCCAATGTAGTTTCTCCAACAACCACCACTACTTATTATGTTACTGTAACGAATGGGGATGGTGATGTATGCATGGATTCTGTAACAATTGTTGTGTTGGATCCAATATATAACGTGGTTTTCGATGAAGACCCTATTTCTCTTTGTCCAGGTGATACATGCGCAGACATTTCTGGATATGCTCTTCAAGTGTTTTACCCCGTTTATGAAGAGAAAGATACTTTTAATATTAGTGTATCGCCAAGTGCTATACCCAATGTTATTCCGGGTACAATTAATGGAACAGCGACAAATGAAGTGACCAGTCTAGACATTACAACAATCGAAAACGGTTCTATCCAAAGTATTTGTATTGACAGTCTTTCCTTACCCACAAGTGGGAATTGTTCGAGTTTGGATCTTGCAAATACACAATTGTTTCTGGAGTGTCCCGATGGCACACAAATCAATTTGGCAAACACAGGTGATTTAAGTGGGACTGCCATTTATGACATCTGTTTTGAGATGGGAGCTGATCCTCTATCTAGTGGTTCTGCACCATACAATGGAACTTTTGCTCCTGCCGACCCATTTAACGGTCTAAACGGATGCAATGCCAACGGAACATGGAAGTTGGTGCTTACGGGTAGCCATAATTCGAGTTGTAATTTATCGGGAGAAATTCACGGTTGGAAAATTACTTTCTCTTATTCGGATACTGTATACAATCACACTTGGGATGCAGACCCCACTTTATCTGATTTGAACGACATCAATACAACAGCGTGTCCCACACAATCAACTGATTATGTGATTACAGTTTCTAATGGACTACCAGGCTGTGCATCGGGGACAGATACACTGAGTATTTTTGTGAGCACAGAATCTCCCAGCATCGATGCATTAAATATAACTAATCCAGCTTGTCACGACGATTGTAACGGTTCCATAATTGCTGATGTATCGGGAAGTACAGCGCCTTATACTTACAATTGGTATGATTCAGTAGGCAACCCAATCGGAACAAATAGCGATACATTAGACAATCTATGTGCTGGTGATTATACATTAGAAGTTTTTGACATTGGAGGTTGTGGAACAATTGGTGACACAACATTGATTAATCCAGAAGTTAGAGACCCAGCGTTTGAGTTCAATAGTTTCTGTGAAAATTCGGAAAATCAAGCCGACAGTATCCAATCAGAAGGGGGCGTGTTTAGTTTTAATCCTGACCCAGGAGATGGCGCTACTATTGATTCAATAACTGGTGAAATAACAGGAGGTGTTGGTGGAACTGTTTATACTGTTCAGTATACAACTGAAAACAGCTGTTCTTCATCAACTCAAAATGTGGTTGTTTTCCATACACCAGTTGTCGATTTCGTTGCTAACCCTACAGAAGGGCAACCTATTTTAGTTGTCGATTACGAGAATCTATCTTCCGGTGCTGATGAGTATACTTGGGACTTTGGTGATGGATTTTCTGAGCAAAATAATGACCTTGAACTTACACATGACTTCGATGAAGTAGGTACATATACAACTATTTTGACTGGTGAAACAGTAGAAGGCTGTTCCGATTCGGCAAGTGTTGAAATCATCGTGGTATTCCCCGATATGATTTATGAATTTCCTAATGTGTTTACACCCAATGGAGACAATGAAAATGACTTGTATAAGTTAATCAATCCCCAAAATGTTGCGGAGTTGAACATTATCATTGTGAATCGTTGGGGGAACCTCGTTTTTGAAAGTAACGAAATTAACTTTAACTGGAATGGTAAGGTTAAGAATTCAGGAGCGGATTGCGATGATGGAACTTATTTTTATAAAGCCACATTAAAAGGATTAAATGACAAAGAAAAGCAAGAACATGGCTTTATTCATTTGAACCGAAATTAATGTTTATATCAAAATAATTGTAAAAGAGGATGGACACGGTTCATCCTCTTTTTTTTATTAAGCGTTTAAGTACATACTACATGACAAAAATATAATTCACTAAAAGATTGCTATTATTCGATGTTTTTTTCGTGTATTAGAAACCGTTAAAACGGTTATAGACTACGCGTGATTTCCCACTAACCCACGAATTAATTCGTGGGTTAGTGGGAAAAACCTTCTACACGTAATGGTTTCTAACCATTTTAAAATCTGTAACTTTAACCTGCATTATTATTCATTCTCTAAAATGTTTTTAAGGTATTCATGAGCTCGCAGGCTGTATTATTCATTCTCTAAAATATTTTTAAGGTATTCATGAGCTCGCAAACTCGGTTCATGAGATTATTTTTGATTTTAGATGAGATTCGTAATTACCAGATAATAGGATA
Organism: uncultured Fluviicola sp.; assembly: GCA_964585545.1. Lineage (GTDB taxonomy): Bacteria > Bacteroidota > Bacteroidia > Flavobacteriales_D > Crocinitomicaceae > Brumimicrobium. The sequence continues at coordinate 71,259 of CAZPDT010000017.1, read as the reverse complement.
CCACCCTAGAAGTGTGTATCTACAAATTAGCTATAATGACTTTGTACGTCCACCATCAATTGGAACATTGATTCCATTGATATAACTTGCTGCTGGGCTTGCTAAAAAAGCAACTGCGTTTGCCAACTCTTCGGGTTGTGCCACTCTTTTCATTGGCGACATATTGGCCATATTGTTTATAGCTTCTTCTGAATTTTTTGCCAAACCTTTATCGACTTTACTTTTTGCAATCGCCTGCAGCCTTGAAGTATTGGTAAAGCCCGGAAGAATATTATTAACAGTAATGTTGTATTTCCCAATTTCATTGGCTAACGTCTTACTCCAATTTGCAACCGCTCCCCTAATGGTATTTGAAACACCTAAGTTATCGATAGGCTGTTTTACGCTTGTAGAAATAACGTTAATAATTCGTCCGTATCCTTCTTCTTTCATGCCAGGAAAGAGTGCTTGAACAAGCACATGATTACAAACCAAATGTTGGGAAAAAGCAGCAGTAAATTCAGATGTTTTGGCTTCAATGATCGGTCCTCCTTTTGGTCCTCCTGTATTGTTCAGCAAAATATGAGCTACATGATTTTCTGACCATTGCTTGATTTTTTCTTCTACCTCAACTGGATTGGAAAAGTCGGCCACGATATAATCATTCTGAACATGGGGTTGCAATTCGGTCAACACCTTTTTGAGTTGTTCCTCATTTCGTGCCATCAAAGTAATGGATGCTCCCATATTCGATAATGCCAAGGCTGAAGCTTTACCAATTCCTTGAGTACTACCACAAACCACGGCGTGCTTTCCTGTCAAATCCATGTTCATATCTTCTTATTCTACAGTTACTGATTTTGCTAAATTTCTTGGTTGATCTACATTGGCTCCACGCATCACTGCCACATGATAAGAAATCAATTGAAGCGGTATAGTTGCCAAAAGTGGCGTGAGGTTCTCATCGGTAAATGGAATTTCAATGTAATGATCTGCAATAGCCTTAACCTGCTCATCTCCTTCTGTAATAACAGCTATAATTTTCCCTTTTCGTGCTTTAACTTCTTGAATATTGCTCAATACTTTTTCGTAAGACGCTCCTTTTGTAGCAATTACAAAAACAGGCATTTCTTCATCAATAAGTGCAATGGGGCCATGTTTCATTTCTGCTGCAGGATATCCTTCTGCATGAATATATGAAATTTCTTTTAATTTTAACGCTCCTTCAAGTGCCACGGGGAATGAATTTCCTCTCCCTAAATAAAGTGCATTTCTTGCATCCTTATAAACTTCTGAAATGGCTTTTATTTTTTCTTCTTTCTTTAGAATTTGTTCCACTTTTTCAGGAATGAGATCCAATTCAGTTATGATCCGCCTAAATTTAGCCTCATTAATTGTCCCCTTCTTTCTGGCAATCGTTAAGGCCATAAGCGTCAATACTGTTACTTGAGCAGTAAAAGCTTTTGTAGAAGCTACTCCTATCTCAGGGCCTGCGTGGGTGTATGATCCCGCATCTGTTACCCGAGATATTGAGGAACCTACCACATTGGATATACCTAAAATTGTTGCCCCTTTTGATTTTGCCAATTTTAAAGCAGCCAGTGTATCTGCAGTTTCTCCCGATTGAGAAATAGCAATCACAATATCATCTTCATATATAATCGGGTTTCTGTACCTAAATTCAGAAGCATATTCAACTTCGATAGGGATTCGTGTTAGGTCTTCAAACAGGTATTCTCCTACCAAAGCGGCATGCCATGAAGTTCCACAGGCAATCATAATAATGCGTTTGACATTGGCAAGTTTTACTTCATAATCTTTTATTCCGCCCAGACCAACCCAACCATCTTTCACACTTAGTCTTCCCCTAAAACAATCTCTAATTGAACAGGGTTGTTCGTGAATTTCTTTGAGCATGAAGTGTTCGTATCCGCCTTTTTCTATGGCTTCCAATTGAATTTCTAACTCCTGAATATAGGGCGTTTTTTCTTGATTCTGGATACTAAAAATACGCAAACCTGAATCTCTTCCAACGACAGCAATTTCTTCATCTTCTAAATAAACAACTTCATTGGTGTATTCAACAATTGGTGTAGCATCAGAGGCCAAGTAAAAAGCACCATCTTTTCCCATACCGACCACCAAAGGGCTCGATTTTCTTGCTGCTATTAATTGATTGGGATTGTCTTTGGCCAATACAACAATAGCATAAGCTCCTACAACACTGTGTAATGCAATTCTCACCGCTTCAGCCGTAGTGACTTCCTCCGTTTTCTTGATATCATCAATTAAATGAACCAATACTTCTGTATCTGTTTCACTTTTAAATTTGTGTCCTCTTGAAATCAATTCTTTCTTTAAAGAATCGTAATTTTCTATGATTCCGTTATGAATAAGTGCTATTTCACCATCATTTGAAAGATGCGGATGTGCATTGATGTCATTGGGAAGTCCGTGAGTGGCCCAACGGGTATGACCAATGCCTATCTTTCCTTGGGTATTTTCGTCATTGGTATATACCTCCAGTTCCGATACCTTCCCTTTTTTTTTGTAATTGTAAATACCTTCGTCATTAAGCACTGCAATTCCAGCACTATCATAACCTCTATATTCTAATCTTTTTAATCCTTTTAATATAATCGGGAAAGCATCTTCTTTTCCGATGTATGCAACAATTCCACACATATCTCATTTAATTTATTATAAGTTACGCCTTATAGTTTGGTATAAACAATATTGAGCTTAGGTTGTTTTTTAAAAGACGTATTTGCTCCATTAAAAATAATTCTTTCTGCGGTTGTATTGAACCTTTTGGGTGAGATATAAATTCCGTCATTCTCAATTTCACCTCTAATTACTTGTTGTACATACGCTCTCAAATCAAAAACATAAGCCATTTTATACTGATTAAAAGTCGAAGAAGTGATTTTATATTTTTTAGCATCATCAGAAAAAAGGATTGCGCTTACATTAACTTCTCCACTCGGTGCAAAAGGACTTTGCTGATAGTATGTAACAGGAAGTTCTAAGGTTGCACTGTGAATAATTACATCTTTTGAAATATCAGTAATTGAGGGGAACTCTACTTTTGCTCGGGTTGTAAAAGCTTGGGCATAGTATTCCTTTTGACCCAAAGCATGATTGTCTATCACCTGCTGCACTTTAGTCCCTGAGAAATCAGTTTCTATATGATTAAAATCAATAGCTTGTCCACTCACAACAAAATCAAATTTCTCTTGTTCTCCATCCTTGGTAAAATACACCGTTAATTTTGAGGCTGGAATTGAAGTTTTTAAATACAATATTCCTCCTTCTCCTGGGAAGAAAGTTGGGTTGTTTACTTTAAAATACAACCCTTTAAAGTTTTCAATAAATTCATCATCATTGGCTGCGGTTTCAGCAAGGGTAAGTAAATGTCTAGCAAAAACAGTATCAATCGGTATTCTTAATTGTGGATTGAGCGTATCGTTACCTACGATTGCGGGCTGATCTACATTAGGTGTAATGGCACCTTCATTATTCGAAGTAGGCACGAGGTTTTGCGAAGAAGTTTGAAGAAAAGAAGTTCTTTTATATGTTGAATCACGGGTTAAATCTTCGGTAATTTCATACACTTCAAAAAGTTGCTGGTTCAACTTCCCATAATATCCTCCATATTCAAATGCCATAACTGCAGAATCAATAGCAACTGTATTTAAATCACCAAAGTCAGGTGCAAAGCCAGACAATTTAAGTTGTGTATAAAAGCTGGCATCCATTGTTCCAAACACCTCATCGGTATAGCTTCCCAAAAGGTTAAATTCGGGATCCATGGTAACAACCGAATCTTCCTCAACGGTATAAGACTTAATCTTAAAAGTATCTATCCCGCTAGAACTCATAATGCTTCCACTGGGCAGCGCATCAGTTCCAATTGGATTTTTTTTCTTCTTGCAAGCACTAAAGGCTATTGTTAAACAAAAAAAAGTAGCGGAAAATAGAACCACTTTCCGCCACATTTTATATTGATAAAATTTTATTTTTCTTCTCTTCATTGAATCAATGCTTCTTCATCTATTACTTTGTCAAAAAACTCACTAACAACTTTGGGTTGTATCACTTCTGAGTCCATCTCGAGTTTTGGCATATCCGAGTCTTCAAAGATATTTTTTAATTCTTCTCCAACATCTTCATGCCCCAAAATTATACCGTCGGAGTATTGAACAGCCGTTTTGTTTAAGCTAAGGCAATCTCCTTCTTTGATTGCGTCAATAATCTCATTATTGAAGCCTTCAAATTTAAGTTTTTCATCAAATCGGTCATCCCAATTTTTGTTAAACTCATTTCCATATAGTGAATAGATTACTTTCGTATCAGAAAAATGAGGATCATTTTTATAAATATCTTTAATAAACATTGGCATAAGTGCAGTCATCCAACCATGACAATGGATGGCATCTGGTTTCCATCCTAGTTTTTTAACGGTCTCAAGTACACCTTTACAAAAGAACATCGACCTTTCATCATTGTCCTTATGTTCATTACCTTTCTCATTCGAGAAAACACTCTTGCGTTTGAAGAACTCTTCGTTATCGATAAAATACACTTGCATTCGCGCAGTAGGAATAGAAGCCACTTTAATAATTAACGGATGGTCCATATCGTCAATGATAAGGTTCATCCCAGATAAACGAATCACCTCATGCAATTGATGGCGTCTTTCGTTAATTACTCCAAATCGAGGCATAAATACTCTGATTTCTTTTCCGCTTTCTTGAACACCCTGTGGGAGCATTCGAGCAGCTTCGGATATTTCTGTACTTGGTAAAAATGGTTTGATTTCTTGCGAAACAAAAAGGATTCTTTTCTTCTCCATGAAATTTAATTTGAATAGATTCTACAAAAATATAAAAAAATTTTCGGTTTTTCACTATAAAAAGATAGTTTTGTTGATTTTGCACAATATTGTGCCAAGAATTAGAGAGCCTGTTTTTACTCTAATAGTGCCTGATTGAAAACAGACAATTTTTATAAATTGAATTACTTTTGATGATTATTTTGTTTTTAATGATGACTATAAAATAAAGAAGCACAATTGAAAGTTTTACGTAATATAAAAGCGCTTGAAAAACAGCTTCAAAGAGGGAAGCAAGTGCAGAAAAAAATTGGCTTTGTCCCGACAATGGGGGCATTACATCAAGGACATATTGCCTTGATTAAAAAAGCGAAAGAAGCATGCGATTGGGTAATTGTAAGCATTTTTGTTAATCCAACACAATTTAATAACGCGAAGGATTTAGAACAATATCCACGACAAGAAGAGGAGGATTTGACTTTGCTTGAAAAAGAAAAATGCGACTTTGTTTTTCTTCCTTCTGTTGAGGAGATTTATCCAGAAAATTATCAAAAAATGAAAATTGACTTGAATGCCTTGCAAAATGTGATGGAAGGGAAACACCGTCCGGGGCATTTTAATGGTGTTGTCAATGTTGTTTCACGTTTGTTTGCGCTTGTTCAACCTGATAAAGCTTATTTTGGGAGAAAAGACTTTCAACAAGTAGCAGTAATTAAAGAAATGAAGCGACAGTTGCAACTTTCTACAGAAATTGTGTCGATTGCTACTAAACGAGAGCCCAATGGTTTGGCAATGAGCAGTAGAAACTTGCGGTTAAGTGAACAAGATAAAGCAAAGGCTGTTCATATATATGAAGTGCTGAAGAAAGGGAAAGAATGGGCACAATCCCACCCTCCTTTAGTCACAAAAAATAAAATGGAGGAAATGTTTAACAAAGGCGAACTTCAACTTGAATATTTAGAGATAGTGCATCCAGAAACACTGCACGCTTTAGAACAATATTGGGTGCCTGGTGCCACTGCTTGCATTGCTGCATATTGCGGAACCGTGCGCCTAATTGACAATATGGAGTTCATAGAAGCGTAGTGTGTATTTCTCCATTTAAAAATTTGAAAACATTATGTTTACAGGAATTATTGAAGACCTTGGTGAGATTGTAAAGATTGAACGCGATAAAAACAACATTCATTTTACATTAACTTGTTCCTTTACAAGTGCGTTAAAAATAGATCAAAGCTTATCGCATGAAGGCGTTTGCTTAACAGTTATTGACATCTATGCAAATGAATATACAGTTACAGCGATTGAGGAAACGCTAAAAAAGACAACTTTAGCCCATTGGGAAGTTGGCAAAAAAGTCAATTTAGAGCGGTGTATGCCTGCAAACGGGCGTTTTGACGGACATATTGTCCAAGGTCATATCGATGCCGTTGCCGTATGTGAAAGCATAAAAGAAAAAGGAGGAAGTTGGGCATTTTGCTTTTCTTATTCCACCCAGGATGTTACCGTTGAAAAGGGTTCCGTTACAGTAAATGGAGTGAGCTTAACTGTCGTTGATTCAGGCAAAAATGACTTTACAGTTCATATTATTCCTTATACTTATGAGCACACGAGCTTTCATCAATTAAAAGTCGGACAAGAAGTCAATATTGAATTTGATATTGTGGGGAAGTATATTGCGAAGTTGCTTGATAGGGATTAACCCAACTAACCCGCATTATTCATGAACCGATCTTGTGAGCTCAACGCAGTTAATAGTTCGGGTTAAAGTTCTAGCGCCAATGCTTTGTCAATTCCTTTTCCACTTTTTTCATCAGTTTCTTTATGACATCATCTTTAGAGCCGATTCCCCGAATTCGGATTAAATCATAATAAACCGGTTTTAAATCTCGGTAGAAAGTGAAGTTAAACGTTACATTTGAAGCGCTTTCTCTAAACAAGGGAAACAGGTGACCAATATTAATTTCGTCCGCAAAACTATTGAGGCTATCTGCAGGTTGAAACCGCCGATCAAACCCACGAATTGAAATCAATAGATAGGTGTCAATTCCATCCTCTTTCAGCTTTTTCCGTATAGAATCTGTCAATAAAATATCGGGCGATCCCCCTTCCTTCACTACATTGAGAGAGGCCTTGGAGCGAATGTGATAAGCACTGAACAATTGCATCATAGCAGATTCTAAAGAATACCGATCAGACAAATCATTTTGCTGAGCAATGATGAGTGCATTTGTAAGATTTAATTCTTGATTTTGTTGTGCCCACAAACTTTGAAAAGCAAATGAAAGGGTGAAAATAAATAAGAAAATATACTTCATAGTTAATTTTTGAATTACAATGATAACTGTTTACAATTTTCTTTCCAAAATAAAAACATCTATCCGACAGCAATCAGTCAATCGGAAAATGCGTGCATACTACACAATTAACATGGCATCACCATAAGAGAAAAATCTATATTTTTCTTTAATCGCTTCTTTGTATGCTTTCTTCATCAACTGGTGTCCTCCGTTTTTACCCATAAAAGCAGAAACCATCATCAACAAAGTAGAAGAAGGAAGATGAAAATTGGTAATCATCGCATCGGCAATACTAAAATCGTAAGGTGGGAAAATAAATTTATTGGTCCATCCTTCGTATGGTTTAAGCATACTATCAGTAGAAACAGAAGTCTCAATAGCACGCATAGAAGTAGTTCCAATAGCGCATACTTTTTTCTTGTTCCGTTTTGCTTTATTTACAATATCGACTGTTTTTTGAGGAATAAAAGCCTGTTCAGAATCCATCTTATGCTTGGTCAAGTCTTCCACTTCAACATCCCTAAAGGTTCCTAATCCCAGATGCAAAGTTAATTCGGCAAAATTAATACCTTTTAGTTCCAATCTTTTCAACAACTGCTTAGAAAAATGCATTCCTGCGGTTGGTGCAGCTACTGCCCCTTCTTTTTTGGCATAAATAGTTTGAAACCGTTCAGCATCTTCGGGTTCAACTGGACGTCCTATTTCTTTGGGTAAAGGCGTTTCACCAAGTTCATTGATTTTATCTTTAAACTCCTCGTAGGTTCCATCTAGAAGAAACCTAAGGGTTCTTCCTCTGGAAGTGGTGTTATCAATCACCTCTGCTACAAGCGACTCATCTTCTCCAAAGTACAATTTATTTCCAATTCTTATTTTTCTAGCGGGATCAACCAAAACATCCCAAAGCAAAGTGTCTTTATCCAATTCACGCAATAAAAAAACTTCAATTTTGGCTCCTGTTTTTTCTTTATTTCCATACAATCGAGCGGGAAACACCTTCGTATTGTTCCGAATCATTACATCTCCTTCATCGAAATAATCAATAACATCTTTAAATATCTTGTGTTCAATCTCACCACTATCTCGGTGCACCACCATTAATCGAGATTCATCTCTATTTTCAGTTGGATATTTTGCGATGAGTTCTTCGGGTAATTCGAAAAAAAACTCAGAAAGTTTCATTTTGTTCAAAGCCACACTATAATTTTTAAAAATAGGCTCAAAAGTAATAAATATTAACATCGAAACCAACAATAAGTGCTGAATTGTTTTAGGAGCGGGTTCAAGTTTCAAATGCGATACAACCATTTTTCCTGTTTTCTTAGTTGTAAAGGTTATGTTTTTCTCTTGAGTTTTTATATTTCGTAATTCGTAGGAAACACAACAATATTTGAATTGACTCTTTTAAGCCTATTTATTCAGTCATCTGTTTTTAAATGTTTTATCGAAGATACAAACATATCATGTGCTAGAATTATAAATTTATTGGTTTTATTGTTCAGATTTCTGTTCTACTTCATTCAACAGGAAGTTCTATAGCATCAATTATATCAATCCATTCATCCACTGTTTTGGCCTCCTTAATATTGAATTCGCCCGATTGTGTTCGTCGCAGTGCAATTAGCGTTGCTCCAGCGTTGAGTGCTTTCCCAAAGTCACGTGCTACAGAACGGATATAAGTCCCTTTAGAACATTTGATTTTAAAATCTACTTCTGGAAAACGAATGGCTTCAATAGAAAAAGAAAAAAGCTCAATAGGGTTTGCTTCCAATTCTACATGTTCTCCTTTTCTCGCAGATTCATACGCTCTTTTCCCTTTTACTTTTTTGGCTGAAAATACAGGAGGTGTTTGTTTTTGTGGACCTTCAAACCTTCGAGCTATTTTATAAATGTCTTCCTCAGTAATATGATCGACATCAAAAGTTGCATTAAATGCTGTTTCTAAATCAAAGCTCGGTGTTGTTTTTCCAAGTAAAAAAGTTCCTTTATAGGTCTTGTCTTCGGCGGTTAGTGCCATGCTCAATTTGGTGCTTTTCCCTGTACAAATGATAAGGAGTCCCGAAGCCAAAGGATCTAATGTTCCAGCATGCCCTACCTTAAATCGTTTAATGTTGTATTTTTTTCGCAGTCGCCAACGCAATTTATTAACGACATCAAAAGAAGTCCAATGTAGGGGTTTATCGACCAATAGAATTTCGCCTTGGCGAAAATCGTATTCAGAATTGTTCATTCTTTAATCTGACTATTTTTCTTCCTTTATGGAATCTGCAATAGATTGTTGTTCTTCAAGTGTTGTGGGCTGATTTTTCTTCACTCCTTTGGGTCGTTTCATAATACTGTAGAAAATTACAGCGTAACCCAGAAGTATAATTAATGGTGCAACCGTTAATCGCTGATGAGAGAACAAGCCATTAGCATTGAACTCGTTGGGATCAGTATCCGCACCTCCAATCATCAATAAAAAACCTATAATATTAAGTCCTAGTCCTATAAATAGAAATATGTAATTTGACTTATTAAATACGAACTCTGTTTTGTGTTTTTCTGTCATAACTTAATATAATTTATCCAGTTTTCTTCTTAAGTATTTATTCAATGCGAACCATGTTGACAATAAGCTAATCAACACCCCTAAAAGTACAAGTATTCCAAACAATAACAAAAAAGTTTCCAAATTATATGTAGAAACAATAATTTCCATATAGCGTTTCAATGAATAGAAAACTGCCAATAACAATGCACTTCCAATGATTGCCGACAAAACGCCTTGAATTATGCTGTTTATTAAAAACGGCTTTCTAATAAAGTTTGATTTTGCACCAACCAATTGCATGGTCTTAATGGTAAATCTTTTTGAATATAACGCCAATCGAATGGTGTTGTTTATAATTGCAACTGCGATAATCGTGAGCAAAATACCAATAACAACAAAGAGATACATCCATTGTAAAAACCCTAAATTGACTTCTTTCACTCTGTTTTCGTCATAGTTAACTTCAGTTACTTGATCGGGATAGGTCGATAAAATTCTTTCTTTCAATTTGGCCAGTCCTTCTTTATTGACAACATGACTTTGTGGATTAAATGTTATTGACGGTGGGAAAGGACTATTTCCATCAAATATATCTTTGATCTCTTCAGCTTCTTCTTGATTTGATTGAAAAACTTCTAAGGCGCGTTCTGGAGAAACAAACCAAACGGATTTAATGGCTTCCCAACTTTTTAATTCCTGTTCGATAAGTTTTATATCCGCATCATTCATATCAGGATTAAAAAACAAATCCACTTCAATATTTTCACGTGCTGCGTTTTGAGTATGCTCCAAACCAAAGTAAGCCCCCAAAACCAATCCGAGCATAAAAAGAACTAGAGAAATGCCTACTACAACAGAAATATAACCCGATTGCAATCCTCTCTTACTGTATTTTTCGTCTCCTTTTCTCATTTAGTTCACGAATTTAGGAAGAATTTTTAAAATAAGTTATACTATTTCACAACTAGTTCTATAACCCACTTTATTCATTAAGACACTAACTTATAATTTAAAGCATTGATTGTCAGAAGTAAACGCTCTAACTGTAAGAAGGTTTTCATGTTAATCCGAATTAAAAAATGCAGTTGATAAAATGATTCAATTGCTAGAATAATGTGTGTCATTAAAACGCCAATACAGTGTGTGGGATAAGTAGGGTAAGGTTGGGATAGTTGGACGTGAGTTGGGCATGATGGTTGGACGTGGGTAGTGCGCAATGGAACGCGGATGACACGGATGCAAGCATCGCTGATGGGTACGGGTTTTGGTTTATTGCAAATGATACAAATTAATTGAAATTATTTATTTTTGTCTTTTTAAAAATGAAATAATTGTCTAATGCAAGGATTAAGCTATAGTATGTTGACGTTAGCCGTTTTGGTTTTTACAGGTTGCAGCAGTGTAAAAAACGACGTGAGTCATTCCAAATCAGGGACAAAAGGAAAAGAAAACAAGTTTGTTTTGGTTTCAGAAAACAGTTCTTTAGCATGGGATGGACATTGGATCGGAGGACAAAATGATGGCAAGTCCCACAATGGAATTATCACTATTTCATCGGGCACAGTAACGCAGAAAGGTAAAAATTATAATGGGAATTTTACTGTTGACATGACCACTATAAAATGTTTAGATATTCATAACGAAGAGAGCAATGCCAACTTGGTGGAAGACCTGAAAAGTGAATACTTTTTTAAAGTTACTGAATTCCCTGAAACTAAAGTAAACATTAAAAGTGTTAGCATGGACAGTGCGAATGTTACTGTAGAAACTTTAGGCATTCCGATTACGCAAACTTTACCCATTAAAATGTCGAAAACCAAAAACACCATGCACTTAACAGGTCATTTTATCTTTGACTTCCAAAAAGCCAACATTCAAGAGTTGTTTGCCCATCCAGAAGAATATGAAATGGGAGGTTTAACATCTAAAGTAAAGTTTAATTTAGATGCTGAATTGGTGAAAGAATAAAAACTTCCTTATCTTATGTAAATTATTTTGAACGAACTGTTGAAGCTGTATTTTCAATCGTTCTCAACAAAATGTTTCTATAAATTAAGGTTAATCATGGAAATAAAAAATATTATACTTGACTTGGGCGGTGTTTTACTCAACATCGATTATTCACTTACAATCAATAAATTTAAAAGCTTAGGTATTAAAAACTTTGAGACGCTTTACACACAGGCTCAACAAAATCAATTGTTCGACCAGTTTGAGAAAGGGGAAATTGGAAGTAATGCTTTCTTGAATGAACTCAATAAATTACTGCCCTCTTTAAGCCAAAGTGAAATTGTAGCTGTTTGGAATGAAATGTTGTTGGACTTTCCTGCCCAGCACTTCACTTATTTGCTTGAATTAAAGGAAAAATACAACACTGTTCTCCTCAGCAACACCAACCCAATCCATCTGGATCATTTCCATCAAAAGCTAAAATCAGTTTACAATATTGATTCGTTAAGCACTTTTTTCAACAATACCTATTTTAGTTTTGAAATGGGCATGCGAAAGCCTGATGTTGAGATTTTTCAAAAAGTGTGTTCTCTTGAAAATTTTGACCCCAAAACAACCTTGTTTATCGATGATACAATACAACATGTTGAAGGTGCTAAAGCAGCAGGATTAAACGCTTTTCATCTCGACACAAAACAGACAGATGTAGTTCAATTAATGGAAAAAATATTGTAAAATAAGATTGAACAAGAGGATTAATCCATATTTCTGAATCAATATCAATTCGCAATTGACAAATTCGTAATTGAATCCCTCATCTAAGTTTTTACTATCTTTGTATTTATGAAATACTTTGAAGATAAAGTTATTTGGATTACTGGAGCGTCCTCTGGAATTGGAAAGGAATTAGCGATTCAACTGGCACAATTGGGTGGAAAACTCATTTTATCTGCTCGAAATATTGATGCTTTAGAACAGTTGAAAACAGCATTAAAAAACACTGACAACCACACTGTTTTACAAATGGACTTGGCAGAAAACAATCATTTTGATGATTTAGCACAACGTGTTATTGAAAAATACCAACGCATCGATTTTTTGTTTAACAGCGGTGGAATTTCCCAGCGTGGAGAAGCTGCCAAGACTGATATTGCTGTCGACCGCAGAATTATGGAAGTCAATTATTTTGGAAATATTGCACTCACAAAGGCTGTTCTCCCTTATATGATCAAACAAAAAAGTGGTCATATTATCGTTACTTCAAGTATTTCAGGGAAATTTGGATTTTTCTTGCGTTCGGCATATTCGGCATCAAAACATGCCTTACATGGTTTTTATGAAAGTTTGTTACTCGAAGAGGAAAAAAACAACATTGCTATTACAATGATTTGTCCTGGAAAAATAAATACTCCTATTTCAAAAAGTGCTTTAACCGAAGACGGATCGAGTCACGGAGAAATGGACCACAATCAAGCAACAGGAATGCCAGTAGAAGAGTGTGTAAAGCAAATGTTGAAGGCTGTAACGAAGAAAAAAAAGGATGTTTTAATTGGGAATAAAGAGATTTTAGCGGCTAAAATTAAACGCTTCTCTCCTGCTCTCTTTTGGAAGATTATACGAAAACAAAAAGCAACATAAATCAATAAATTATGAAAGTATTAATGGTGTGTTTAGGAAACATTTGTCGCTCCCCAATGGCGGACGGTTTGCTGCGCAAAAAGGCTGCAGAGAACAATTTAGACATCATTGTGGATTCTGCTGGAACAGGTGATTGGCACGTAGGTCAAGCTCCTGATGAACGTATGCGGGCTACTGCAAAGAAAAACGGTGTCCCTATCGATGATTTAAGAGGTCGACAATTTACTGAAGCCGATTATGATGAGTTCGATAAAATTTATGTGATGGATGAAAGTAATTTTGACAATGTTGTAAAATTGGCAAGAGATGAAAGAGACACCAGAAAAGTGGATTTACTGCTCAATGTGAGTTATCCTGGCGAAAGCCGTTCCGTTCCTGATCCTTATTTTGGTGGAGACGAAGGTTTTCAGCATGTTTTTGATATGCTCGATAAAGCAACTGATGTTTTAATTAAGAAACTAAGCGAAAAATGAAAAAAGGCCGATTGTTTTTATTGCCTACATTAATGGGTTCTGAGAACTGGGAACATGTTATTCCTGCAGAAGTTGCTGAAACAACTAAAAAAACACGCTATTTTGCCGTTGAAAACATAAAATCTGCCCGTCGATATTTAAGAAAGCTAGACCGTACCTTTCCAATCGATGATTCTACATTTTTTATACTCAACAAAAAAACGCCACCACACGATTTATCGGCAATGTTAGCACCGATAAAGGAAGGCTACGATGTCGCCATTATTTCTGAAGCAGGTTGTCCTGGTATTGCTGACCCCGGAGCTAGTTTGGTGGCTTTAGCGCATCAAAAGAAAACCTTTGTGAGTCCACTTACAGGACCTAGCTCCATCCTCTTGGGATTGATAGGCAGTGGCTTTAATGGACAATCATTCTGCTTTAATGGTTATATTCCCAAAGATAGGAAACAACGCATTGCTGCCTTTAAAGACTTTGAATATAACGCCAATAAAAATGGTCAAACCCAGATTTTTATGGAAACGCCATACCGCAACAATCATTTATTGGAAGACCTCTTAAATGAGTGTTTGGATCATACCCATTTATGTATTGCCTGTGATTTGACCTTGCCTTCTGAACGAATTCAAACAATGACTGTTGCAGAATGGAGAGAAAATGCTTTTGATTTAAACAAGCGCCCAACGATGTTTTTAATTGGGAAGCCAGAGTCAGAGTAAATTCAGCAAGAGGATTGAGTGGGGAGCAAGAGGGGATTTATACATTTTTCCATACTGCAATTCGTGCCCGCAAACGCAGAAATAAAGCACCCAAGAACCAGCCAACCAATAGACCTGTGATGATGTCTCCTGGATAGTGTTTTCCTACATAAATTCGACTGTAGCAGAAAAAAGCCAACCAAATGAACAGCGGCCAAAAAATATACCGGTAATATTTTTTCAAAAGAAAGCCCATATAGAGAATCATTGCCATGCCAACAGAAGCATGAGAAGAAAAGAAGCCAAAGTCATCACAATCTTCTCCTATAGCACCCAATGGAAAACGCATATCAAAACCCATTGCACAAGGTCGTGGTCGTGCTACTCCATATTTTACTAATTGTGAAAAAGCATAGGTAACCACCAGCATTGCAAACAAAACAACCATGCTTATGAAGGTTTTCTTGAAGCCTGTCTTTTTCCACAGCAACAATGCAAGAATAACATAAACAGGAAGAGACATCCATTGGTCAGTGATGACCAGCCAAAACCCATCCCATTGGGTACTCCCCAAATTGTTAAGGTATAGAAATAATTGTTCATCGAGTTGTTGCAAAGTTTCCATCTGTTTTATATATACATATTTATAAAAATCTAATTTAAAATTAATTTCTGAAAGAAGTCAACGTGACTCATCAAAGAAGGGCAAGCGCTGAAAGTACCTTGTTGCTTATCAAAATCTATTTACTCCACCAAAATCAAATAATTATTTTTTTTCCCTTTTCCAATCAAGATAAAATTGTCGTTAAGCAATTGCTCTTCGGTCAATACAAAATCCTCTTTTACTTTGGTTTTATTGACACTGATCGCATTTCCTTTGAGTTCTCTTCTCGCTTCTCCATTGGATTTAAGAAAATTGGTTTTGGCAGAAAGCGCATCGATAATACCAATTCCTTCTTTCAATTCTTGTGCAGTAACTGTGGCTTGTGGAACACCCTTAAATATTTCTAAAAAATCAGCCTTTGAAAGCTTTTTTAAATCTTCTTCGGTCGATTTTCCAAAAAGAATTTTAGATGCTACAATCGCAGTTTCTAAAGCTTCTTTTGAATGGGCCATTGTTGTAACTTCTGCGGCCAATTTTTTTTGCAACTGTCTTTGATGCGGAGCTTCTTTATGGACTTCAACCAAAGATTCTATTTCCTTTTGTGACAGAAAGGTAAATATCTTTATGTATTTTTCTGCATCTTCATCTGAAGTATTTAACCAATATTGGTAGAACTTATAAGGCGAAGTCCGTTGGGGATCTAACCATACATTCCCTCCTGCTGTTTTTCCAAACTTTGTTCCGTCGGCCTTAGTAATTAAAGGGCAAGTAATCGCAAAAGCTTTTCCGCCGTCAACACGTCGAATGAGTTCGGTTCCTGTCGTAATATTTCCCCATTGGTCTGATCCGCCCATTTGGATGGTGGCATTTTGTGTTCTAAAAAGATGTAAAAAATCATTGCCCTGTACCAACTGATACGAGAATTCAGTAAATGACATGCCCACAGTTTCTTCCGTTCCAGAAATTCTTTTTTTTACGGAATCTTTAGCCATCATATAATTCACGGTGATGTGCTTTCCAATATCACGGATAAATCCTAAAAAAGAAAAGTCTTTCATCCAGTCGTAATTGTTCACCAATAAGGCAGCATTCTCATCTTTGGTCGTAAAATCTAAGAACTTACTCAATTGTTTCTTAATAGCTTCTTGATTATGCTTTAAATCTTCCTCACTCAATAAGTTGCGTTCTTGAGATTTCCCAGAAGGATCACCAATCATTCCAGTTGCACCGCCGAGTAGAGCAATAGGTTGATGTCCTGCCCGTTGAAAATGACGCAACATCATGATACTTACCAAGTGCCCAATATGCAATGAGTCAGCTGTTGGATCAATACCGACATAAGCTGTTCTCATTTCCTCTTGAAGGTGTGCTTCCACCCCTGGCATGCTGTCGTGAATCATGCCCCGCCATTTCAATTCCTCGATGAAGTTTTTTGCCATTTTCTATAATTTTTCTCAAAAATAGTATTGATTGCTCAAATACGAGTATGTTTTGAAGTTATTTTAAAGCTTTACCCAACCATTAACCCCAATTCAACGTCTAAAATAAGAGAAACCATTATACATATGGTTTAAGAAAATCATTAAAAATTTTAATTTATGAAACGATTTAATTTTAGTCTCGTTATCTTATTATCCGTTTTTGCTTTTCAGTCTCTACATTGTCAAGTAAACACATACATACTCTCTGGCCAAAAAGTAGAAGCTATAATAAACGATAGAGGTATACTTTTTAACAATGAAAACATAAGTTCTGCAGGTTATGAAGCACCTAAGGGCAGTGGAAACCATCTTATTTATCAGGGCGGTTTTTGGTTTGGAGGTAATAATCAAAATGGAGATTTAAAACTTGCCGCACAACTCTTTGGACAAGATTATGATTTTTATCGCGGTCCTTATTCATCCACAAACTCCTACAATGATACCGCCTATAGTAACCATTATCAAGGTGCTATATGGGGGGTTACGAGAAGTGAAATTATCTATCATATAAACAATTATGATCAACCAAACTACACTGCTCCTTATGGCATCTTGAATTGGCCAGGAAACGGAAATCCAGCAGTTGGTGTTTCGAACCAACTCGCACCATTTGTAGATGTAAACAACAATGGAATCTATGAGCCTTATAAAGGTGATTACCCCTGCATTAAAGGATATGTCGCGGCATATCAAATTATGCATGAAGACCTAAACCATGAAAATACTGGGGGTGGAAAAATAGGTGCTGAAATTCATATAATGGTCTATCAAGTACTTGCCCAGGATTATATTAATTCTACAACTTTTATTGATGTTTCCGTAATCAATAAAGGTCAAAATTCTTTTACCAATTTTAAAACTTCAT
This sequence comes from uncultured Fluviicola sp., assembly GCA_964585545.1. Classification (GTDB taxonomy): domain Bacteria; phylum Bacteroidota; class Bacteroidia; order Flavobacteriales_D; family Crocinitomicaceae; genus Brumimicrobium. The sequence goes on along the minus strand of CAZPDT010000017.1, from coordinate 53,910 downwards.
TTTTCCTAGATACAGATATTGGGTATTCAGAGGATGATTATGTTGGGTCTTTACCCGCAAAGGATCTAATGTATGCTTATAATGGTGTGAGTAATGATATTGGTGGACAAGGTACTGGACCAGGATATGGAAATACCCCTCCTGCAGTAGGTATTATAAGTTTAAATAAAGACATCGAATACTATGGAACATTTTATAGACCAGACATAGGTACGCCAGAAACCATTGGGCCAAACACCGCTTCAGAATATTGGAATTATATGAATGGAAAATGGAAGGATGGAACCCCATGGACTTATGGAGGCAACGGTTATGGTGGAACCTCGGGGACTACTAAATTTATTTACGATGGTAATCCCTACCAAGGAACGGGTTGGACTGAAATAGATACTGATGGAAATGGGACCCCTAACAGTCCTGGTGATAGACGTTTGGTAATAACTTCAATAGAGGAAAGCTTTCTCCCTGGAGATACTTTAATTTATAATTATGCAATATTATACAATCGTAAGGGTGACAATTTAGAAAATGTACAAGGATTAATAAATACTGCGGATTCTGTACAAAACTATTTTGATACCACCGCTTATTCTTGTCAGCAAGGTTCAGGAACTTCGGGTTTAATTAAAGAATTGAAAAATACTCAACTATACATTTTCCCTAACCCAAGTTCTCATCAAATTAAGATCATATGGGAAGAGATAGCAGTGAACGATATCAAGATTTTATCCTTCCAAGGAAAATTAGTAAAGAAAATTCCAGCAAAAGGCCTAAAAGGAGAAAAAACAATTGATGTTAATAGACTTGCACCAGGAGTTTACTTTGTAAGTATCGGAAATACAATGCGAAAGTTGATTGTTCAATAGATAGTGCTTGGTCGGAAACACAACAAATTTAAAATTGATTCTTTTGAGTATATTTTGCTTTTTTTCTTGTCGTCTGATGCTGAGGCATCTCCTAAAGAAAGAAAAACAAACCGCAGCGCAGCAAGCTCATGAAAACCTTTGAGAAATATTATGATTGAATAAATATTTCTCAAAATTTATACAATTTGTAAAAATCGTCTGTTTCCGACCAAGCACTAGATATAGCGATTAAAAATTATTAAAACTAAAAAAATCCGTTGCTTTCACAACGGATTTTTTTATACTATTCAGCGGTTTTTACAACCTCTCAATAATTCCTGCAGCACCCTGACCCGTACCTACGCACATGGTCACGATTCCATATTTTTCCTTACGTTTTTTTAATTCATTAAACATCTGAACGGTAAGCTTGGCTCCTGTACAACCCAGTGGGTGGCCTAAGGCAATTGCACCACCATTTACATTCACAATGTCTGGATCAATACCTAATTTACGAATCACCGCAACGGATTGCGAAGCAAAAGCCTCGTTTAATTCCATAAGTGAAATATCATTGAGTGACATTCCAGCAGATTTTAAAACTGCGGGTACTGCATCTGCAGGTCCCATCCCCATAATTCTTGGCGGAAGTCCCACAACTCGGTAATCCACTAAACGAGCAACAGGCTCTAACCCCAACTCCTTGACCATTTTTTCAGACATTACTAAAGTAAATGCCGCTCCATCGCTGGTTTGTGAAGAATTCCCCGCCGTAACAGTTCCGCCTTGTTTAAATACAGGACGCAACCTTCCTAAAACTTCTAAACTTCCTCCTCTCCGTGGCCCTTCATCTGTATCTACAGTGTATGTTTCCACTTTTCTTTTTTCGTTTTCATCAAGATAAATGTGTTCAACTTCAATGGGAACAATATCTTCCTTAAAACGCCCACTATCAATCGCTTTCAATGCTTTTTCGTGAGAATGCAACGCAAACTTATCCTGATCTTCTCTCGAAACATCAAAGTCTTTTGCTACTTCCTCTGCGGTAAGTCCCATTCCCCAATACCAAGAAGGATGCTCTTTTCCAACCTTTGGATTCGGAACAATTCTCCATCCTCCCATGGGCATTGCAGACATAGATTCTGTTCCTCCAGCAATAATACAATCTGCTATTCCCATATTAATTTTTGCTGATGCTATTGCAATGGTTTCAAGTCCAGATGAACAATAACGGTTCACGGTTACACCCGGTACTTTCTCTGTATCTAATCCCATTAAAGAAATTAAACGCCCAACATTAAGTCCTTGTTCCGCCTCAGGATTTGCATTCCCTACGATAACATCATCAATCCGATTAGGATCTAAACTGGGCACTTCCTTCATGATGTGTTTAATAACATCAGCGGCAAGGTCATCAGGACGATAAAAACGGAAACCACCACGGTTGGCTTTACCTACAGCAGTTCGGAATCCAGTAACGATATATGCATTTTTATTTGCCATTTTCTTATAATTTTAATGTTCTTAATAACTATTTATTGCTCTTAATTTCTCAATACTTTTCCTTTCTTTACCATGCTCTCCAAGCGCTCTAATGTTTTGCGCTGTGTACACAATTCCAAGAATTTTTTACGTTCCAAATCCAGCAGGTACTGTTCAGAGACTTCGATGCGTTCCGATATATCACCTCCACAAAGTACAAATCCAAGTTTCTCAGCAATTAATTTGTCGTGTTCTGACATATAATCTCCCGACATCATAGAATGAGCACCAACATATACAATTCCCAATCCTTCTTGACCTGAGATGGTAATGTTTTTCTCTTTTACTGGTGGTGTATAGCCCTTATTGACCATTTCTAAACAAGCTGCCTTTGCTCTTGTCAATTGTCGTTCACGACTCACAACAACCTCATCTTGTCCTTCTCTTAAGTAACCTAGATCAAACGCCTCATAAGCCGAAGTTGACACCTTAGCTTGCCCGATTGTCATAAAGCGTTCTCTCAATCGATTGATTCGGATATCTCCTTCTTTTAAATCGTCGGAAAAGCGTTTAGCGAATTCTTTTGTTCCGCCTCCACCGGGAATTAGACCAACACCAAATTCAACCAAACCGATATAAGACTCTGCATGGGCGACTACTTTATCTGCATGCATCGAAAATTCACATCCACCTCCCAATGCCATGTTGTGTGGCGCTACAACAACAGGCACATTGGAATAACGAATTCTCATACTGGTGTCCTGAAAAGCTTTTACAGCAAAATTCAACTCATCGAGTTCCTGCTCTGCAGCCATCATAAATATCAATCCAACATTCGCTCCTGCACTAAAATTGTCTCCTGTATTCGAAATTACCAATCCAGCGTATTCTTTCTCTGCTAAATCTATGGCTTTATGAATTCCTTGAACCACTCCATTTCCGATGGTGTTCATTTTTGTATGGAACTCAAGATTCAATATTCCATTGCCCAAATCGACAATTGTCGTATCAGAATTTTTCCAAACGGTGTTGTCATCGCGCAATGCATCCAACATCACCAAGTCTTCCGTACCTGGAATAACTTTATATCCTTTGCTTTTTATATCGTAGTAGAGTTTCTGTCCATTCTCCCGCTTATAAAAAGCTTTCGTTCCATTCTTTTTCATTTCAAGCACCCAGTCGGCTGCTTTCTTATCGTACTTTTCAATCAGCTCAAGACCTTTGTCAAACCCGAGAATATCCCACGTTTCAAATGGACCTAAAGACCATCCAAACCCAGCTTTAATTGCATCATCAATTTGATATAAATCATCAGCGATCTCAGGAACTCTATTGGAAGCATAAGCAAACAACCCTCCAAACATCAAACGATAAAATTCGCCAGCTTTATCTTGACCTTGAACAAGCATCTTTGTCCGCTTCGCCAAATCGTCAATCGGCTTTGCCATATCGAACGTAGCAAATTTCACCTTCTTTTTATCACGGTATTCCAAAGTGTCCAAATCGAGAGAAAGTATTTTTCTTTTCCCGTTTTCATCTTTGGTTTTCTTATAAAAGCCCTGACCCGATTTAGAACCAAGCCACTTATTTTCTACCATTTTATTGATGAAATCAGGCAACTCAAAAAGGTCGTTTTCTTCATCGTCTGGACAATTGTCGTGTACACCGTTGGCAACCAAAACCAAAGTATCTAACCCAACAACATCAGCTGTTCTAAAGGTAGCTGATTTTGCACGTCCCAAAATCTTTCCTGTTAACTTATCAACTTCTTCAATCGTTAGCCCTAATTCTTTAATGTTATGAAATAAAGATTGGATAGAATAAACACCTATTCGATTAGCGATAAAAGCTGGAGTATCTTTACATTTTACTGTTTTCTTACCCAAAAATTTACTGCCGTATTCCATGAGAAAATCCACAACTTCAGGTGCTGTAGATTGCGATGGAATAATTTCCAATAATTCAAGATAACGTGGAGGATTAAAGAAATGCGTACCACAGAAATACTTTTTAAAGTCCTCTGAACGTCCTTCAAGCAGAGTATTGATTGGAATTCCAGAAGTATTGGTGGTAACCAATGTACCTTCTTTTCTGTGCTTCTCAACGTTTTCATAAACTGATTTCTTGATATCGGCACGTTCAATAACAACTTCAATAACCCAATCAACTTCTGCAATCTTGCCCATGTCATCCTCCATATTTCCAGTAGAAATTCTACTGGCAAATTCCTTTTTGTATATCGGAGAAGGACTCATCTTCAACGCCCTGTTAAAATCTTCGTTTACAATTCTATTGCGCACCACTTTGTCGGTCAGTTTCAATCCTTTTTTTGATTCTTTTTCATTCAATTCTCTAGGAACGATATCTAATAAAAGGACTTCAACCCCAATATTGGCAAAATGGCATGCAATCTGTGAGCCCATTACACCAGAGCCCAATACAGCTACCTTATTAATTTTTCTTTCCATTTAACTAAGATTTACTTTATTAATTAATTTTAATTCTTCTTCTACATTCTCATCTATAATTTCCATTACTTCATAAAAAGCTTTCAATTTATTATTGGGAATGGACTGGAGTAATTTTTCATTAAAGTCCCGCACAACCTCTCTTACTTCTTTGCGCAAACTGAGCCCTTCAGGAGTTAGATAAATAAACACTTTCCGTTTGTCATTGGTGTCTGCTTTACGGTAAATATACCCTTTACTTTCCATTGTTTTTAATGTCCTCGACAAACTTGTTGGCTCCATTCCCATACGTGGTCCCAGCTGTGTACTTGGAGTGCCTTCCTTATCAACAATAAGCAAAATAAAACCAATAGACATTGTTAAACCATGCACTTTAGCCCTTTGGTTGTACATGCGCGAAACCTTATGCCAAGCATGACGCAGGTAAAAGTCTATATAGTTTTCTTTTTTTGTATTTTTCATGGTTGCTAAAAGTACAAAATTTATTAAGCACGCACAATAAATTTAATGGAAAATTATAATCAATTAACATAATCACAGCTACTTGTTTAACCCAGATTCTAAAACAGGTATCTTTTACAATGCAAAATAGCATTCCCCTAAGAATTAATGGTTTGCTCAATTGATTTTACGGTACGCTTTCCTGGCATTGGTAACAAAGACGCTCCCAGGGTAATCTTTCATCAATTGAAAATATATTTCCGAAGCCTTTTTGCTATCCATTAGGTGATTTTCATAGATTTGTCCAAGTTGATATAAAGCATCGTCGGCCAATATTCCTTTACCAAATTCATCAACAATCTTCTGTAAATAGTTAACTGCCTTATCCCATTTTCCTTGATTTTTATATGCTTGAGCTTTCCGCATAAGAATATCGTCATCTAATTTGTGGTTAGGAAAAGCGTCCATAATAGAATCATACATTTGAAAGGCAGCCTTATAACGGTGTTGCTCAAGGAGTAAATCAGCTTTTGCAAATTGTCGCATGGCTGTATAGTTGGAGTCCAGTCCTAGGTTATCGGTAATAAAAACAGATAAATTCATGGCATCATTGGCAATCAATCGGGTGGTTGCTTCTTTCAAAACATCCAGTTGCGATTGTGCATATTTAAAATCGCCGTCATAGTAAAAAATACGTGCATTTTTAAATTTGGCTTCTTCTCCAATGGTTTCAAATTTAAACGCTTTTTCTACTTGCATATAAAGCAAAGAAGCATCCCAAATATGATTTAGAAGCACATTGATATCGGCCTGCAAAAGTTTTACTTTAGCACGTTCTATGTCATTGTATCGCGGCAAATTCAAAGCACTATCAAGAACAGCGATCGCTTGCTTGGGTTGGTTTCCATAAAAAGCCTGAATATATGCCAACTCCCTCATCACTGGCATTCTTTTCCCGTTCATTGGCATTTGTGTTAACGCTTTTTGGTATTCTGATATGGTTGCCTCCACCTGTTGTTTGGTGTAACTGCGGAGGGTTGTAATTTCCTTATAACTTGTGTTGAGCAACAAACGTTGAGCCGCATAGTAATAAGGACTTTCCTCCCCAAGGTCGACAACATACCTAAATGCTTTTCGGGCAGTAGAATAATCTTTATTTTGCAATGCTTGGTTGCCCAATCGATATACTATTTTACCATTACTTGAGGTGCGTTTGTCCAATCCTTGAGCTTGAATTAATGCAGGATAAAAGTCTCGCCGTTGCACCAAAGCCCAGATTAAAAGTTCTGAATAAACTTGTTGTCTTGGGTTTTTCTGGATTTTTCGTATCAATTCATTTTGAAACATTGTAAAGCGCTCATTCTCCTTTTCACTAAAATCAATCATTCGGGGGATCACTAGTTTTAGGGAAGAAATCATAGAGGGATTATAATCTAAAAGGTCAATATATGCAGCAATCATTTTATCTGGTTCATTGAGTTCTCCATAAACCTCAGCAAATTGAATATTTAAAGGATAATTTCCTTTGAGAAGCTGGTCACCCCTTTGCAATGTTTTTAACGCCCATTGGTACTTTCCTTTGGCAGAAAATGCTTTTTGTAAATCGATAATTGTTCTGGGATTGGCAATGAGTTGATCAATTAATCCTTCATATATTTTTTCGGCTTTCTTTGTGTTGTTTTGTCGTTCATATTCTTCTCCCACTCCAACTTGATACCGCATCACATCAGGGAAATAGGAAGCCTGTTGCTCAACTAATTTTAAAGCGCTTTTATCGTCTTTTGTTTCCTTTAAACAGGCGAGATAATTGCGAAATATTCTGTCGTCTGGTGTTTTGGAATAAACCTTTTCAAAATAAGGTATCGCCTTTTCACAATCTCCTTGGTTAAAATAATAATTGGCCAATTGCTTGTCCATGTCTTGTGCAGAAAGTGCAAAAACCGAAAAAAGAAAAGCAATATGTAAAATTATTTTATTCATTTGATGCACTGAAAAACGTAGCTGCCATGTTTTTCATTATAGGGTGAAGGGAGTCATATCTGTCTTGGTAGCTCCTTTTCGTTTTAATGTAATAAGACAATACATTTTCAATGTCCTTTATTTTTGATTTTTCAAACGCAATATATTCTTGGTATTTATCTCTGTCGTTGACTCCGTTCTCAATGTCGTGTTTTAAGTCTTCAATTTTTTGTTGCACTTCTGGGATGGCTTGTTTGGCCTTTGCCAAGTTCCCAGAATTAATGGAAATTGCACTTTCAATTTCTTTATAAGCATCAATTTTTTTTGCTGTTTGCAAATCAATGGTATCGGCATTGTAGTTTTGCTTAATCTGCTGAACGGTCTGATGTACAGATTGTGAAATGGGCTGTATACTCTGCCCTGTCGTATTATAAGCAATTATTTTTAGACTGTCTAGAGTAGCCGACATCTCATCAATTTCCTGAATGTAGTTTTCTCTATCTTTATTTTTGCAACTATAGAGCGTTGTCATTGCGATAAGAAGTATGAAAATTGTTCCTCTCATTGTTTTCGTATTTAAGTAATCAAACTTAACAAAATTCAGCGCTATTGACAATAGTCGGTAGCAGATTTTCTGTTAAAAAGAAAGAAAATCGAAAACCCCATCCTATGAATACAGTTTGCAAACTTAATATGATGTGGTGGACTATCGTACTTAACCCAGACTATTTATAGCTTTTCATCACACAAACCTATGCATAGTTTGAGTTAAATTAATGATTTGAGTTTAGAAAAAGGTAAAGCAAAACACTACCGTAAAACCTAAAACCTTCAAAAGAAAGTGGCACTCCACAAGGGATTATTTTAACTTTCTCGCCACCTCTTTTTCCTCGTATGCTTCAATAATATCTCCTTCTTTAAGGTCATTATAGTTTTGAATGTTCAGTCCACATTCGTAATTCTTTTTAACCTCCTTTACATCATCCTTAAATCGTTTTAACGAACCTAAAACGCCTTCATGAACAACTATTCCGTCTCTAATTAAGCGAATTTTAGAGTTGCGTTTAATGTAGCCTGATGTAACATAACACCCTGCAATGGTTCCCACTTTAGAAATCTTAAATGTTTCTCTCACTTCAGCATTACCCACAATTTCTTCTTGAATATCTGGAGAAAGCATTCCTTCCATTGCCATTTTCAACTCATCGATAGCTTTATAAATCACTGAATATAATCGGATATCAATTTGTTCATCTGCTGCTAATCTTTTTGCAGAAACAGTTGGACGCACTTGGAAACCTATAATAATGGCATTCGAGGCAGAAGCTAAATTGACATCTGCTTCAGTAATTGCACCCACTCCTTTATGAATGATGTTCACTTGTATTTCTTCAGTTGATAATTTCAACAATGAATCTGAGAGTGCCTCAATTGAGCCATCAACATCTCCTTTAATAATAAGGTTCAATTCTTGGAAATCACCAATCGCCAATCGACGACCAATTTCATCGAGCGTAATGTGTTTCTGAGTTCTCAACCCTTGTTCTCGATGCAACTGTTCTCTACGCGTAGCAATATTTCGTGCTTCACGTTCATCATCCATGACATAGAATTTATCTCCAGCACTTGGAGCTCCATTAATTCCAATAATTGAAACTGGATAAGAAGGTTGTACCTTCTCAAGGTTTTCTCCCTTTTCGTTAAGCATTGCACGTACACGTCCAGAATGTTTTCCCGCAAGAATGATGTCACCTACTTTTAAAGTCCCTGCTTCAACAAGCATATTTGTAACATAACCTTTTCCTTTATCAAGAGAAGACTCTAATACTGTACCAACTGCATTTTTATTTGGATTGGCTTTTAATTCTAATAAATCTGATTCTAACAATACTTTTTCAAGGAGTTCCTCTATGTTTTTCCCGTGCTTGGCAGAAATATCTTGAGATTGATATTTTCCGCCCCACTCTTCAACAAGAATGTTCATGTTAGACAATTGTTCTTTGATTTTATCAGGATTGGCTCCCGGCTTATCAATTTTATTAATTGCAAACACCATAGGAACGCCTGCTGCTTGAGCGTGAGAAATGGCCTCTTTTGTTTGTGGCATAACATCATCATCTGCCGCAACAATAATTATGGCAACATCTGTTACTTGCGCTCCACGAGCCCTCATTGCTGTAAAGGCTTCGTGACCAGGTGTGTCTAAGAACGTTAATCTTCTGTTGTTAAACTCAACAGAGTAAGCTCCAATATGTTGTGTAATTCCTCCTGCTTCACCTTCTGCGATATTTGCATGACGAATGTAGTCCAGCAAAGAGGTTTTACCGTGGTCAACATGCCCCATAACAGTGATGATTGGAGGTCGATCCTCCAAGTCTTCTGGTTGATCCTCTTCAACAGGAATAGATTCTTGAACATCGGCAGCTACAAATTCGACATCAAATCCAAACTCGTCTGCTACAATTTGAATGGTCTCGGCATCTAAACGTTGATTTATGGAAGCAAAAATTCCTAGAGACATACAAGCAGAAATCACTTCTGTAGCTTGAACGTCCATCATAGAAGCCAATTCAGAAACAGAAACAAACTCTGTTAACTTTAATGTTAGTTGCTCCTCTTCTTGTTGTTGGAGTTCCTTTTCTCGTTTTTCAGCAACAGATTCTCTTTTGGCCCGTCTATTTTTAGCCGATTTAGATTTCTTTCCTCCACCAGATAAACGCGCTAATGTTTCCTTAATTTCTTTTTCGATATCCTCTTGAGTAATTTCTTTGGGCTCCTCTTTCTTATTCTTTTTAGGAGAAGACTTATGCGATTTTTTACCCGTATGTTTATCGGTACTTACTTTTTTAATCCGCTTACGCTTCTTTTTATTTTCCCGCTTCTTCTTACTTGGATCTTCTTTTAATTCAATCTTTCCTACTACCTTAGGCCCAGAAAGCCGCTGAGACACATTCGATATGGTTTCATTCTTCTCCTCTTCTTGTTTGGGTGTTTCTTCAGTTTTAGGCTCTTCCTCTTTGCTCTCGGATTTTTCTGTTTTTTTTGCTTTAGCAACTTCCTTTTGCTCTTCTTTTGGCGGCTCTTCCTCTTTGCTCTTACTCTCCTCAGAAGATTTTTTCTTTTTCGGACGCGTACTGGAGTCAATTTCTGAAAGATCTATCTTTCCAACAACATTTAACCCTTTTCCTTCCTTTTGCTCTTCTTCCTTCTTGTCAGGTGTTTCCACTTCCTTTTCAGGCAGTTCTTCCGCTTCTTTTGTTTCCTCTATCTCTTCTTCATCTTGAGAAGTCTCTTTTTTCTCTTTATTTTTCAGAGAAACGGTCCTTCGTCGCTCGTGCTTCAATACAGTTTTCTCAGCTTCTTCTTTGAGTTCCTGATCATCTGCATACTCCTCTTTAAGGATTTCATAATGTTCAGGCTCTAACTTCGTATTCGGTTTTGAGTCAATCTCAATTCCTTTGGAAGCTAAAAACTCTACGAGCGTAGAAATCCCTACGTTCAATTCTCTCGCTACTTTGCTTAATCTTTTTACTCTACCTGCCATATACTTTTTATCCTTCCTTTTAAAAATAAGAACCTCTAAGGTAATACTTTGTATTGAAATTATTCAAATTCAGATTTTAAAATCTTAAAGACACTTTCAACAGTTTCTTCTTCTAGATCAGTTCTTTTAATTAATTCTTCAATTTCTAACTCCAATACTGATTTAGCAGTATCACAGCCTATTGCCTTCAATTCATCAATGATCCAACCATCAATTTCATCGGCAAATTCTTCTAAATCGACATCTTCAACATCCTCAGCTCCCTCTCTATATACGTCAATCTCATACCCTGTTAATTGTGCTGCCAAACGGATGTTAAATCCACCCTTTCCAATGGCCAAAGATACTTGATCGTTTTTTAAGAAAACATCAGCTCGTTTTTCTTCTTCATTGATTTCAATAGAAGTCGTTTTTGCTGGAGAAAGCGATCTTTGAATGTACAAATTAATATTGTTGGTATAATTAATCACATCAATATTTTCATTTTTCAATTCACGAACAATGCCGTGTATTCTAGACCCTTTCATTCCCACGCAGGCACCTACAGGATCAATTCTATCATCATACGATTCAACTGCAACTTTTGCACGTTCTCCAGGAAACCTAACAATCTTTTTAATTGTAATTAAGCCATCAAATACTTCGGGAACTTCCAATTCGAAAAGACGTTCCAAGAATTCAGGAGCTGTTCGTGACAGAATAATAACAGGTGTGCTATTTCTCATATCTACTTTTGCGACAACGGCACGAATTGTTTCTCCTTTCTTAAAGTAATCCGATGGAATTTGTTCGGACTTTGGCAAAATCAATTCATTTCCTTCATCATCTAAAATAAGGATTTCCTTTTTCCATACTTGATAAACCTCACCAGCAATGATGTCTCCAATACGGTCTTTGTACAATTTGTACAATTGATCCTTCTCCAATTCAAGAATTCGAGAAATTAAATTCTGTCGTAAAGAAAGAATATTTCTACGTCCAAAGTCTTCAAATTTGATTTCTTCAGAAACTTCTTCTCCCACCTCAAAATCTGGTTCAATTTTAATGGCTTTTGAATAAGCTATTTCTGTATTTGGATCTTCAACTTCTCCATCAGGTACAATTTCCTTATTGACCCAAATTTCAAAATCTCCTTTATCAATGTTGATAATGACATCACAATGCTCGTCTGTGCCATATTTTTTCTTCAAAATAGAGCGAAAAACGTCTTCTAAAACACGCATCATCGTTTGCCTATCTATACTTTTAAACTCTTTGAATTCTGTAAATGATTCTATTAAATTGAGGCTATCCATCTGTTCATTTTTTAAATGATATTACAATCTTTGTTTCTATTATTTCACTAAATGCGAGTTCGTGTTCGCGAACCACAATTACTTTTTTCTTCTTTCCTTCTAACCGTTCTTTCGATGTTGTTTCAATCTTTATTCCTTCTTCGTCTGCCGCTTTAAGAACTCCTGTTAGCGTTTTGTGTTTTTCCTTAGTTAACACCTTTACTTCCCTACCAATATTCTTAATATACTGTTTCAAAACGCGAAAGGGTTGATCTAAACCTGCCGAAGAAACTTGAAGTTCAAAATCTTCCTTTTCTCTATCTAAATTGTGCTCAATATTTCGAGATACTGAAACGCAATCCTCAATTGAAACATTTCCTTCCTCCGCATCCAGTTCCAATCGAATATTGTTGTGTGTAGATATAGACAAATCAACGATAAACAAACCATTATTTAATTCATTTATTCTCTCCTGCGCTAATTTTTCAACTTTTTTCTTGTTAATCATGTCTACAAAAAGAGGGGACTTTTTGTCCCCTCATTTCTTCATTTCTACTACAAATCAGTGCAAATATAGGTATTTTTTATTAATCCACAATTATTTTTTTAACTCTACTTTTTTTTAACATAAATAAAGCGCTACAAAATGAAGTTTCCAATCAAACAATCGTTCCATTGGGTTCATATTTCTTAGTGGTTTGCCCTTGTTTTATCTTGATTGTGAATGATATGAATATCATCGATGAGTTGATCAACTGTTTGGTCTTCTGTTGCCCAAGACATTACAAGTCTTATGGTAACAAACCCTTCTTTGGGACCTTCCCATTGGTGAAAGACATATTTTTCTTTTAATTGATCCACCATTGTTATTGGAAGAACGGGAAAGATTTGATTAGAAACGGGCTGATTTACAAAAGAATAACCCTTTTCAATTATTGCATTTGCAACCCTCATTGCCAACCGATTAGCATGTGCCGCCAATTCAAAATACAAATTGTTCTTAAACAATTCAAGAAACTGGATGCCCAAAAGTCTTCCTTTTGCAAGCATTGCACCTTTTTGTTTAACTACATAATCAAAATTAACAGCCAGCTCAGGCTTATTGAATACTATAGCTTCTCCTAAAAGTCCACCATTTTTTGTTCCTCCCAAATAAAAAACATCTGTTAATTGAGCGATGTCCGACAGATTTAAACCACTATTTTCTGCAATCAAAGCATTTCCTAACCTTGCCCCATCGAGAAAAAGATACAATTCTTTCTTTTTACAACATTGAGATAATTGCTCCAATTCAGATTTAGAATAAATTGTTCCTACTTCAGTAGCATTGGAGATGTACACCATTTTAGGAGCTAAGACATGAGGGCGTTTTACATAATCCTTTAATACTTGTTCGATATGAGATGGGGTTAATTTTCCATCAACTGTTTCTACAGGAACAACACGGTGACCGGTAGCCTCAATAGCACCTGCTTCATTGGCATATATGTGCCCTGATCTCGCACTGATTACACCTTCGTGAATTTGAAGTAATGAAGAGATAATCAAAAGGTTAGCCTGTGTTCCTCCCGACACAAAAAAAACAGCAGCCTTGGGATTGGCTAATTTTTGCTTTAACTGTTCTTTGGCTTGTATAGAGTACTCATCCTCACCATACCCAACCTGTTGCACCTTATTGGTTTCAACAAGTTTTCTAAGAATATTGGGATGCGCTCCTTCCGAATAATCATCTTGGAAATTATACATACAGCACCTATTTCTTTTTCATGTCTCTTGTAAAAGCAGGTATACCCGTAATATCAGCACCTGTAATTAAAAGGTGGATATCGTGTGTACCTTCATAGGTAATCACCGATTCGAGATTAGCCATGTGGCGCATCATAGAGTATTCAGAAGTTATTCCCATTCCGCCATGAATTTCTCTGGACTCATGTGCAATATCTAAAGCCATGCGTGCATTGTTTCTTTTGGCCATTGAAATTTGAGCTGTACTTGCTTTATCTGCATTTCTTAATTGCCCTAAACGAAAAGTAAGCAATTGTGCTTTTGTGATTTCAGTAATCATTTCCGCCAATTTCTTTTGTGTTAATTGAAACGCACCAATTGGCACATCAAATTGTATTCTTTCTTTTGAGTAGCGCAAGGCTTGGTCATAACAATCCATTGCAGCTCCAAGGGCGCCCCATGCAATACCATAGCGTGCGGAGTCAAGACATGATAGCGGTGCACCCAATCCACTTCTTCCTGGAAGTAAATTTTCTTTTGGAACCTTAACGTCTTCAAAAATCAATTCGCCAGTCGAAGATGCTCTTAAAGACAATTTGCCATGCATTTCAGGAGTAGAAAAACCCTCCATTCCTCTTTCAACAAGAAGACCATGTATCCTTCCATTTTCATCTTTTGCCCACACTACTGCAACATCTGCAAAAGGAGCATTAGAAATCCACATTTTAGCACCATTGAGTAAATAATGATCGCCTTTGTCTTTAAAATTGGTCACCATTCCTCCTGGGTCGGAACCATAATCTGGTTCAGTAAGACCAAAACATCCCATCATTTCACCCGTGGCCAGTTTTGGTAAGAACTTTTTCCTGTGGTCTTCAGATCCATATCTCCAAATTGGATACATCACCAAAGAACTTTGTACTGATGCAGTTGACCGTAAACCACTATCACAACGCTCTAATTCTTGCATAATTAAACCGTAGGAAATTTGATCTAACCCCGGACCTCCATATTCTTCAGGAATATAAGGACCAAAAGCGCCAATTTCTCCCAATCCACTTAATATATGCATTGGAAAAGTGCCTTTTTCATAATGTTCATCAATGATTGGAGACACCTCTTTTTTTACCCATGCTCTTGCGGTTTCACGAATCAATTTGTGTTCATCAGTCAACAAATCGTCCATATTATAGTAATCGGGATGTGTATATAAATCTGACTTCATATTTTATATTTTTTCTACATTGTAAATTTCGCTCAAATTTAAGAAATATATCTTTCTTTTATCAGAATAATAGAAAGAGAAACTAGGCAATTTCTATTTTTGTACTTTTATACGCTGAGGAATTATTCAATCCATAGAGAGAAGAAAAATTTAAAACAATTAGGCAGCATGAAAGAAATGGAATTAGTAGAACGGCATGAAATGTTCCCTCCCATGGTACTGTATGTTCTTTTGGCAACAATTGTTTTGCTTTCTATTCTAAAATTTCGTCGGGAAATTGTGTACACCCATTTAAGAGCTGCCTTTTTCAAGCCTCCTTCAACAACAGCAATGGCAAAAGAAGAAATTGGTTTTTTTGGAAAAACCCATTGGATTTTATTGTTCAATTATTTTCTTGTTTCGGGATTGGCTGTGTACATGACCCTAATTTATCTACAACTCGATGATTATTGGTTGATACTAACACCGATTGGTTATTATTATCTTCAAGTGTTGGAATTGTATTTTGTAGGTATCGTCTCAGGAGAACTCAAAAGAATACAAGAGGCGCTCTTATTAACACATTATACGTCTCATCTACTCGGCATCATTTTTATACCATTAATACTTGTATGGTTGCTCAATCCACAGTTTTCTCAATACATCCTTTATGCTCTTGTTATCATATTTGTATTCCTTCAATTGATTCGAATTTTTAGAAGTATATTATCAGCTCTTCGGAATAATATATTGTGGTATTATATAATTTTGTATCTTTGCGCTTTTGAAATATGGACGACAATACTGTTGTATATACTTTTATCGTCTGATTTCGTTAGATAATTCACATAATTAGAAACTAAATTATTGCTAGGTCTTGAGTATTCGAACAATTTTAGTATCACAGCCAGAGCCAGAGAGTAGTAGAAATCCATATCTCTCATTGGCAGAGAAATATAAGTTGCAAATAGATTTTCGTCCTTTCATCCATGTTGAAGGAGTTGAACGGTCTGAATTCAGGAATCAAAAGATTAATTTTTCCGATCATACAGCGGTGATTTTAACTTCAAAAACTGCAATCGACCATTACTTTAGAATGGCAGAGGAATGCCGCTTTGAAGTCCCCAATACGATGAAGTATTTCTGTATATCTGAAGCTGTGGCCTACTATTTACAAAAGTATGTTACCTACAGAAAAAGAAAAATTTTCCATGGAAAACAAACCATAGAAGATTTAATGGTTTCTATTAAAAAACATAAAAAAGAGACTTTCTTATTGCCTTGTTCGGATATTCTTCGAAACAACATCCCAGAGACCTTAGACGACGAAAAAATCAACTATAAAAAGGCTGTTTTGTACAGAACTGTTGCTTCTGATTTGTCAGATTTGGAAGATGTAACCTATGATGTATTGATTTTCTTTTCTCCGACAGGTATTGAATCTTTATTCAAGAATTTTCCTAATTTCAAACAAAATAAAACCTTAATTGCTGCCTTTGGTCCTACAACGGCAAAAGCTATTGTTGACAATAATTTGAGATTGGATATTCATGCACCACAACCTCATATCCCATCAATGTCGATGGCCATAGAGCAATACATTAAACAAGGGAAGAAGGCAAAAGCAAAAACTTCTAAAGGTTAGCCAGACATTATTTATGTTTTGTCCTTAACTTTAACCCGAACTATTAACTGCGTTGAGCTCGCAAGCACGGTTCATAGGATTGGGGAGCACAGGAATTTTTATAAAAATCCAAGTTCTAACTTGGCTTCTTCACTCATCATTGACATTTCCCAAGGTGGATCAAATACGAGATTCACATAGGCCGATCGAACACCCTCTATTTCTGCAGTTTTATCTTTCACTTCTTGAGGGAGAGAATCAGCTACTGGGCAATTTGGTGTTGTTAAAGTCATTATAATCTCCACCGCCTGATTGTCATCAATTATAATCTCATAAATAAGCCCCAATTCATATATATCAACAGGAATTTCTGGATCATATATGGTCTTAAGTACATCTACAATTGTATTCTCTAAAGTGATATTATCCATTTCTTTTTTTTACAAAGATATTATCTATCCTGAACTATTCATAAGATTTCGTGACGAAAAGCTAAAATGGCAATAGGTATGAGAAGCAAAGAGGATTTTATAATTCGGGATTGTAACCCGTAATATTAACTGCGTTGAGCTCGCAAGCTCGGTTCTACATATTCTTACTCCATATTTTCTCTATCTCATGGATTCCCAAGGTTTCATCATTGATTTTTTTTCGCAACAATAAAGAGATTAAAAAAAATTCCTACTTTTAGTTGTTTGAATACCATAAATTAGGTATTTTTGCCTTCAAAAAGGACAGTTATTTAGATTTATTATAAATAACAACTTTTTTAAATATGAATTTAGCTTGATATAGGCAGTAGCGCCCTAATTGGTAATAAAGAAAAAAGCATACATCTTACGCTATCAATTAAGCAGTTAAAACTTATAATTATGGAAGCATACACAGAAGAAGAGTTAGCGAAAAATCTTGAAAATCAAGAATATAAATACGGCTTTGTTTCGGAATTTGAAATGGACAAAGCACCAAATGGATTAAACGAAGATATTATTCGTTTGATTTCATCGAAGAAAGAAGAACCCCAATGGTTGTTAGAGAAACGTTTAGAAGCATTTAGAATTTGGGAGAAAATGACTGAACCCAATTGGGCTCATGTAAAATATAAAAAGCTAGATTTTCAAAGCATTTCCTATTATGCAGCCCCAAAAGATCATAAAAAATATGAAAGTTGGGACGATGTTGATCCTGAAATGAAAGAAACCATGAAAAAACTAGGGATTTCTTTAGAAGAACAGAAACGACTTACAGGTACTGCTGTTGACTTTGTTATCGACTCTGTATCTGTGGGAACATCATTCCAGAAAAAACTGGATGAATTGGGGATTATATTTTGCTCCATATCAGATGCTATCCAGGAGCATCCAGAATTGGTAAAAAAATACATGGGTACTATTGTTCCTCCCACAGATAATTTTTATGCTGCGCTTAATAGTGCTGTTTTTACAGATGGTTCTTTCTGTTATATTCCTAAAGGTGTACGCTGTCCTGTCGAACTCTCAACTTACTTTAGAATTAATGAAGGAGGGACAGGGCAATTTGAACGGACTTTGGTTATTGCAGATGAGGGTTCTTTTTGTTCTTACTTAGAAGGTTGTACAGCGCCTTCACGAGATGAAAATCAATTGCATGCGGCTATTGTTGAATTAATAGCTAAAGACAATGCTGAAATCAAGTATTCAACCGTTCAAAACTGGTATCCTGGAGATAAGGATGGAGTAGGTGGTGTTTATAACTTTGTAACCAAACGAGGCCTCTGTGAGAAAAATGCAAAAATTTCTTGGACTCAAGTAGAAACAGGTTCTGCCGTAACATGGAAATACCCTTCTTGTATCCTTAAAGGTGACAACTCCATTGGAGAGTTTTATTCAGTTGCTGTAACCAACGGACACCAACAAGCAGATACTGGAACAAAGATGACTCATCTAGGTAAAAACACAAGCAGCACCATTATATCGAAAGGTATTTCAGCGGGTCACTCAGAAAACAGTTACCGAGGCTTGGTTCAGATTCATCCAGGAGCAGACAATGCCAGAAATCGTTCAGAATGTGATTCTTTACTGCTTTCCGATACGTCTGGTGCCCATACATTCCCCTATATTGAATGTAAAAACAATACCGCAAATATTGAACACGAAGCCACGACCTCAAAGATTAGTGAAGACCAAATTTTCTACTGTCAACAAAGAGGGATTGAAGAGGAAAGAGCCATTCATCTAATTGTGAATGGTTATGCCAAAGAGGTCTTGAACAGAATGCCAATGGAATTTGCTGTAGAAGCACAAAAACTACTGGAGGTATCATTAGAAAACTCAGTAGGATAATTTAGAATAAGAACGTTTAATTTAGAAAAATATACATTATGTTAACAATAAAAAATCTGCACGCATCAGTTGGAGAAGAACGTGCCGAAATCATAAAAGGACTTAATTTAAAAGTAAATGCGGGTGAAGTTCACGCAATAATGGGCCCCAATGGATCAGGAAAGTCTACATTGGCTTCAGTATTGGCAGGCAGAGAAGAATACGAGGTTTCCGAAGGATCGGTAGATTTTGATGGAAAAGATTTATTGGAACTTGAGATAGAAGACCGGGCAAAAGAAGGTTTGTTCTTGGCATTTCAATATCCAGTAGAAATTCCTGGCGTTTCAAATATTAACTTCTTGCGAACAGCCATAAGCGAAATACGCAAATACCGCAAAGAAGACCCAATTTCAGCAAAAGATTTCTTGGCCAAAGTAAAAGAAGCTTCAAAAATCGTTGAATTGGACAGTAAACTGGCAAGTCGTGCAGTAAATTCTGGCTTCTCAGGAGGAGAGAAAAAAAGAAATGAAATTTTTCAAATGGCGATGCTAGAACCCAAATTAGCCATCTTAGATGAAACAGATTCGGGCTTAGACATTGATGCGTTGCGCATTGTCGCCAATGGCGTTAATGAATTGCGATCAAAAGACAATGCAATTATTCTTATTACCCATTACCAACGTTTATTGAATTATATCAAACCCGATTATGTTCATGTTTTAAATGATGGTAAAATTATTAAAACAGGAACAAGTGATTTGGCATTAAAGCTAGAAGAGGAAGGATATGATTGGATTAACGAAAAAGAAATTGCAGAATAGATATGGAATTAGTAGTAGATAAAGACAATAAAGTTCTTGAGTTTGTTGCTGATTTTAAGAAACCTGAAACGATTTCAAAGGTCAGGCAGCAAGCCTTAGATGCCTTAAAAGGGATGGATTTTCCCAACACGAAAGTGGAGGAATGGAAATATACCCGAGTAAGGAAATATGTAAAAAGAAAGTACCACCAAGTTAAAAAATCAACTGATATTGAAGCCTTCAAAGTCGAAGGTCTTGAAGCCCATAAACTGGTATTTGTAAATGGTTATTACGACGAACAAGCATCAACAATTTTAGAAGATGATGCGATTTCTGTTCAGAAGATAGAAGACCTTGATGAGCAATATTATACGCAACTTTTAGATGATATCCATGAGAATGTTTTTTCATTGATTAATAAAGCCTATCAAACTGGAGGAGCTTATATTCGAATAAAAAAGGATAAAAAGGCCAAATATCCAATTCATTTAATCCATGTTTTGGATGGTGAAGAGGTCATTGCCAATACCCGTCATTTTGTGCATAGTGAAAGTGGTTCAAAGGCGGAGTTGGTGGTAACATACCATTCTAGGAATTCTGAAAATAGTTTCTCGAATATTGTTTTTGAAGGAGACGTTGAAACCAATGCAAGTTTAATCATCAATAAAGTGCAAACTGAGGAGAAAAACGTACTCCATATTTCTCGTGAATTATTTATCCAAGAGGAATCCAGTAATTTCTTAATGAATACCATTACAACTGGAGGGATTTTAACCCGTAATGGCCTAGATGTTATCGTAGAAGGTGAAAACTGTTATACTGAAATTAATGGTGCATATCTAGGAAAGGAAAAACAGCACATCGACAATCATACCTTTGTTGATCAGATGTATTCACATTGTACTACAAATGAAACATACAAAGGGGTAATGGACGACAGTTCAACAGGTGTGTTTAACGGAATGATATTGGTGCGACCCAATGCTCAAAAAATCGAAGCATATCAATCCAATAAGAATGTTTTACTTTCAGACAAAGCAACGGTTAACTCAAAACCAGAATTGGAGATTTACGCCGATGATGTACGTTGTTCTCATGGCTCTACAATTGGAGAATTGGACAAAGAAGCCGTGTACTATCTTCGTTCACGCGGTATTTCTGAAACGCTGGCAAAACATTTAATGGTGGCCGCATTCATTGGAGATATATTGGATAAAATCGAAGATAAACCTCTAAGAGCACATCTTGATAAAATGTTCTTGGATGAATTTGGCTGGGAGTTTTAACCCAAACGAATAGTTAAACATCATCTATAACAAAATTTAGCATTTCTAATAACTATCTGAACAAAAGTGACTTTAAAATAGTTATATTTGAGAGAACGGAATTATTAACTTAAAAAAACATAAAACAATGGCATTTGAATTACCAAAATTACCTTATGCATACGATGCATTAGAACCACACATTGACGCAAAAACAATGGAGATTCATCATGGAAAACACCATCAAGGATATACAAACAAATTAAACGCGGCAATTGAAGGAACAGATCTAGAAGGAAAGTCAATTGAAGAAATATTAGTACAAGGAAAAGATAATAAAGCAGTTAGGAATAATGGTGGTGGGTTTTACAACCACAGTTTATTTTGGTCTGTAATGTCTCCAAATGGCGGAGGAGAACCAACAGGTGAAATTGCAGATGCAATTAATGCTGATTTTGGTTCATTTGAAGCGTTTAAAGAACAATTTTCAACAGCAGCAAAAACACAATTTGGTTCAGGATGGGCATGGTTATGTGTTAAGAACGGAAAGCTAGAAGTATGTTCTACACCCAATCAAGACAATCCAATAATCGATGGAAATTGTGGTACTGCAATTTTAGGCATCGATGTTTGGGAGCATGCTTATTATTTGAATTATCAAAACAGAAGACCAGATTATGTTGAGGCATTTTTCAATTTAATCAACTGGGACGAAGTCAACAAAAGATATAAAGCTGCTAGATAATATCTGACAGTTTAAATCACTATAAAAAACCCGACATTCATCGTGAATTGTCGGGTTTTTCATTACTTATTCTATGAGTAATTTGGATTTTAATCAAATAAATGAGTAACGTTGGAAGCAAACAGCTTCACCGTAATTGCCAATAAGATGATACCAAATACCTTTTGTATAATTGCGATTCCTCCAGGTCCGAGTAAACGCTCAATTCTTCTGGTTAATTTAAGTACCAAAAGCACAACGCCCATATTAATGAAAATAGCAACAAGAATATTAATCATTTCATATTCCGCACGAATAGAAATTAAAGTCGTCATTGACCCTGCACCAGCAATTATTGGAAAAGCCAAAGGAACAATTCCTGCACTCTTCCCTCCTTTTGCTGTTTCTTTAATCAATTCAATACCCATAATCATTTCGAGAGCCATGATAAAAAGGATAAAGGAACCTGCCACCGCAAATGATTCTACGTTTATACCATACAAACTCAATAATTTTTCACCGAACACAAGGAAAGATATCATAATCACCAGAGAAACTATTGTAATTCTATTCGAATGGATATCTCCTGTTGATTCCTTAATTTTTATAATAATTGGAATAGAACCCAAAATATCAATAACCGCAAACAATACCATGGTTGAATTGAACACTTCAATGAAATCAAATCCCATAAAAAACTCCTTCATAATCAATTGATTTTAATATAATTTTTCTTAAAAACGGGTGCAAAGATAATGGGTTTTTATAGGATAAACTATTAATTAAACTTTATTATGAAAATAATTTAACCCATATTATTCACCACTCCCTTCAATTTAAAGCCACAATCGAATGATCTGTAACTGGTTGATGTTTTTTCAAAAGGTACAAATCTGCCCCAAATTTAGGCATCAATTATTAAATGCTTGGATTTTTTGGATTTTATATTCCGCTTGTAATTTGCTGATATAGAATATTATTATCCGAAAATTACAAATCTCATCTACCATCTAAAATCTAAAATAATCTCATGAATAATTCGAGTTAACTGCGTTTCACCAATCGTTCATATCGTTTCCAATTGGTAAGCATAAAAAAAAGGGTACTGATAATCAGTCCCCTTTTGCGAAGTGGTGATGGACGGAATCGAACCGCCGACACAAGGATTTTCAGTCCTTTGCTCTACCAACTGAGCTACATCACCTTTCCATTACTTTATAAATAAGTGAGGGCAAAGATAGAAACAAATTCTATTTCTCAATAAAGAATCGAATATTTTTTTAAAATGATTGGAGGTGAACTTTATTTTTCAATCATATAATTGCATATTGTTCTTCTAATATCTTTTATCTTTGTATTGTGTCTTCAATAACAGAAAAATATTGCATAGTTGATGCGGGAAATACTCAAATCAAGATTGTTGATTTTGAAAATAATCAAATCGTTCAACAACAAACATTAGCAATTAATGAGGAAGGAAAAGTAAAAAGAATGCTTTCGTCTAGAAATAAAAGGACGAGTTTATTGTCTTCTGTATTGAACAATAAAACTACAACATGGCTTGCCCGCCTCATGGAGCCTGATTTAATACTAAACAACAATACTCCCCTTCCTATCGACCTCGGGCAATACAAAACTCCTGAAACTTTGGGAGCAGATCGCATTGCAAATGCCGTGGCTGCAAATCATTTATCATCAACTGAACAAGCTCTTGTTATCGATATGGGTACGTGCATAAAGTTTGATTTGGTTATAAAAGGGCAATATCAAGGTGGGTCTATCTCTCCTGGTTATAAAATGCGTCTAAAAGCAATGCATGAATATACTGGTGCACTTCCTTTATTGGAATTGGAAAATATTGCTCCACTGATTGGCAAAGACACAAAACAAGCGATGCTTTCAGGAGTCATTAACGGAGTTCAGTCAGAAATCAATACTTTTATTGACGCTTACACTCAACAATACCAGCAATTAACAATTTTTTTGACAGGTGGAGACCATAAAATATTTGATAAAGAATTAAAAAATAGCATCTTTGCCGATGATAATTTAACCATTAAAGGTTTATTCATAATTTTAAGGCATAATGTATAGAGGTTTATTAGTCATGTTATTTTTCCTAACAAGTGGATATGCTTTGGTGCAAGTGAGCACCAACACTCCTTATTCATCTAGGGGGATAGGAGATGTTGGGTTCACCGGGAATGCCTACATTAACGGGTTAGGAGGAGCAGCGGTGGCATTAACCGACTCAAGTCAGGCCAACCTATACAATCCTTCAACTTACTCTTTGCTTGCAAAAAAAAATCCGTTATTCTCATTTGGAGTCAATCATTTTGAAAAACGTTTTACCAACGATAACGGAGTAACTTCACAAGGCAGATATACAAACATCACTCATTTTGCTTTAATTGTTCCTTTTGCAAAGCGTTTAGGAATTGCTTTTGGACTTCAACCCTTAAGTAAGGCTGGATATGATATCGACAACTATGAAATGGTGGAAGGTGACAGCATTTTTTACAATTATAAAGGAGATGGGGCCGTTCAAGAACTTATGCTTGGATTTGCTGGAAATGTATTAGACAGCAGAAAACACAGCCTTTCTATAGGTATAAACGGAAAATATTATTTTGGGAGAGTAAATAACGAAAGAAGAGCTTATAGAAGAAAAAGTGGGATTGAATTTGGTGGCATGGATACAAAATCACTTCGCGCTCGTGACATCGGTTTTGAGGTGGGATTAAATTATGATTTTCGTCCCAGCAATGCACACAGTATAAGATTCGGAGGCGTATATCGTCCTGGATTAAACCTTAGTTTTGAAAAAACCCATGTGCGTTCGTACTTTGGCAATTACTATAATATACAAACTTTTGATACCCTCGTAAATACAGAAGAGCGTGGAGAGGTCTTTATTCCAACAAAAATGAGTTTCGGGCTTACTTATACCTTTACACCCTTGAACGAAAAGTCAAGCCGGCCAAAAAAACCCTCACTCATGTATACTATAGCATATTCTTTAGAAGACTGGTCTGATTACAAAGAAACTTTTAATACTGGCTCCTCCACAGGACAATATATAAACTCAAATTCGATACGAATGGGCTTTCAATATATCCCACATAGAATTGCCAATGATCGAACCACCTATATTCACTTTTTTGACAAAATGAGTTACCGCATCGGCGCCTACCTTGTCAACACACCTTATGAAGTCGGAGGAGAACAATTGATCGACAAAGGTTTAACTGCCGGTATAGGCATCCCTTTTGTTTTAGCACGTTCTGTTTCAACACTCAGTATCTCAGCTTGCTATGGTGTCCATGGCAAGACCAGTCAACCTGGTGTCATCAAAGAAAACTATTATGGATTCAATATCGGCATAAATATTGCTCCTGGTTACGACAAATGGTTTAGAAAACGTAAATTAAATTAATCTATAGAAAAATGAGAAAAGCAAAATTAATTTTACTGACACTTTTCACACTTGGTTTAGGAACAACCTCATTTGCCCAAGATGATGGCTCTACGCAACAGCCTACTGAATGTATGCGGTACAAAGCCATTGCTGGTAATGCGTATAAAGTAAAAGAATACGAAAAAGTTACACGGGCATACGTTAAGGCTTTAAATGAATGTGGTTCTTTAGGAATGGCATTTTATAAACCCTTTATTTATGCAATACGCAAGTCAGTATCAGATGCCCCTGATAAAGCTACAAAAGCGGCTTACCTTGACACTTTAATAACCATATATGAAAGTGCTCAACGGGAACATGGATTGCAAAAGGAATGGCAAAATCACATGGCTTATTCTTATCTAAGACAGGGTGCGCCTAATGCAATGAAAAAAGCAGATTCTGCATATAGAATTGGTATCCATTTTGAAGGTCCAAAAGTAAACAAAGGATATTTACAACAATACTATCAAAACCTGTATAATCTTTGGGTGCAAGAACAAGACAAAAAAGCAAAATCAGCATACAAAAAAAGATTAATTTCGGAATACTTTACATTGTCTGATTATGTAAATAAGGGAGAAATGGGGGCAAAAATTATCGATTTTCTATCTTCTTATTTCAACAATGCCGTTACAGATTGTAAGTCTATTCTTCCTGAAATTTCAAACTTTATGAAAGACTTACCTCAAGAACTGGAAGCAAAGAAAACAACAGTTAAGAATTTTATGGAGCTTCTTGAAAAGAAAAATTGCACCAAAAGTGATGAGTATGAAATGCTTGTCGATACGATTATTGCAATTGACCCATCTATTGATGCTGTGCTGGCTAAAGCCAAATTACAAATCAGTAAAGGTCAAACATCAGCTGCAATTAAAACATTCAACGAAGCACTTAATATGTCAACATCCGCTGATGAAAAAAGTGATATTCAATTAAAAATAGCCAGAGTTTACTTCAATCGAGGGGATTATAAAAGTGCTCATAATGCTGGATTGAATATAAGTGGTAAAAACGCTAGTGAAGGCTATGAGATTGCTGCAAAAAGTGTAAATGCATTAATGAATGATTGTGGGGTATCAACACTCGATAGAAAAGCCAATAATTATTATGCCGTTGAATTGGCTGAAAAGTCTGGAAACAATGCTTTAGTGGAAAAATACAAAAAGCAATGTCCCAGTCAGGATGATATTTTTGGAGCATCTAAAGCTGAAGGCGATTCCATTACACTAAGTTGTTGGGGCAAGACTTACAAACTTAAGACGTATTAATTTGTGAAGAAGTTTAAACATAAATTATATTGGATTCCTATCGTGATTTTCATGGTAGGAATCTTTTATTCTTGTGTCAATGACATTAATAAAGTAAAAAAGATAGCTATTCAACCGAACAGTCCCGATGAAACCAGTGAAGGCTTGCATGTTATTTATACGGATTCTGGAATGGCACAAATCGAAATTTTCGCACACATTGCTGAAACGTATGCTTTGCCAAAAGAAAAAACTGAATTTAAAGATGGCCTGAAAGTTAACTTCTACGGCGATGATGGAGAAGTTGAAGCTGTTTTAACCTCTTTATACGGAGAGATAGACAAAAAAACGGGGAATATTACAGTAAAAGATAGTGTTAAATTGGTTAACTTGGCCAAACAAAAAACACTTAAAACTGAAGTATTGTATTGGAACAAGGGAGGGGATTCAATTTATACAAATAAGCCTGTTGTTATCACATCCCCAGACATGGTGCTTTCAGGAGTTGGAGCATGGGCGACACCAAACCTAGATACCGCTCAATTTTACAATCCGACAGCTAAAATATATTTAAATGAATAAACAATGAAAACGTACAATAAAATAATGCAAATTTTCTGGTTGGTTGTAGGTGTATTGGTCACTATTATTGTAACCTATAAAGGATTTGTTGAGGGTTTTAATCGGTGGGCTTTCTATTATATCTTTGCTTTACTCGCATTCTTTGTGTATTTTATTCGTTGGTACATGATGAAGAGAATGGCAAAGCACAACGAGACCATGAAAAAAAACAAAGATCAAAAAAGGGGCTTTTAATTCCTGTTGAATCGCTTGAGAATATTCTGTTTCCTGTCTTTACGAGTCTTGAAAATAAGGTTTTCTTATCAGACTCTCAGCTTTCCGATATTTCAGATTATATTTGTATGGAATTATAAGAGATCCCTTTATGTTGGATTTTTGTAATTATTTAATTCATGCTGAATTTACGTTTTTATCTGATTCTTAGCATTTGTCTCTCTCTAGGCAGCACAGCTTCAGCGCAATATATAGTAAAGGGTAAAATCATAGACGAAAGCAATATGGGCATTCCCTTTGCTGACGTTTATGTTAAAAACCATCCTGACTTGCGTACAAGAGCAGATATTGAAGGCAGTTTTGTGCTTCGACTCCAAGCAGGAGGGTATCAAATGGTGTTTTCGGCAAGTGGATATCAACAGCGGGAGTATTATTTGGTTGTCAAGGAAAAAACACAAGAAATCAATATCCAATTATTTCCCATTAAAGTTAAAGACCTTGATGCAGTTGATTACTCGGTGAAACGTAGAAATGTGGGTCGGGATATTGTCGTTAATACCATAGCCATAAAAGATCAAATTGATTTCAACCAATATCCCTATTCCTGTAATGTATACATAAAAGCCAAGAATGAAAAAAGTAAAACCGAAAAAGGAGGAGAAAAAACATCTAAAAAGGAGAAGGAGAAAGGTGATGCTCGATATGATGATATTGATGAGCTGAAAAGGAAACAACTCGATGCAATTGATGGAATAAACATGGTAGAAGTAGAACTTAGCCGAAACTACTTGCCCCCCAAGCATATTAAAGAAATAAGAACAGGCTACAAAAAAAGAGGGAACGATAGATATCTGTATTTTACGACCACAGCCAAATCTAACTTTAATTTCTTTCAAAATATTCTCTATCTTAATGATTTGAGTAAAAACCCTATCCAGTCTCCCATATCAACTGCCGGAATCCTTTCCTATAAATATCAATTGGTTGAAAAATTAGAAAAGAAGAATCAGCCCAACCTGTATAAAATTAAAATTACGCCAAGGAAGATTGCCACATCAACACTTGAAGGATACATTTGGATAGAAGACAGCACTTGGTTTGTAAAAAAACTCAACTTCACCATCAACAGTGGAAACCTGTACGTTTTTGACGCCTTTTCTATCACCCAAGATTTTGATGTTATAGGTGATACAATTTGTGTTCTAAAAAACCAAACCATGAATTATGATGTTTCATATAGAAAAGTACAATATAAAGGACAAACTACAGTCAACTACCGTAATTTTAACTTTAAACCCAACCTGACCAGAAAGATGTTCAGCAATGAATTGGCCGTAACAACAGAAAAAGCCTATGAAAGGGACTCGCTGTATTGGGACAATAAAAGAATTACTCCATTAACTATTGAAGAACAAGAGTTTATTCAACAAAGAGACAGTATTGAAAATCTATTTACAAAAGAAAGTTATCTTGATTCTATTGATTCTGTTTTTAATAAAGTTACCTTTTGGAAGGTACTTTGGTTCGGAATTGACCATAGGAATCGTTTAAAAAAGACCCAGTGGACGCTCAGCTCAATTGCTGCAATGATTCGTCCATTATACATTGCTGGACCACGTGTCGGCCCTGACTTTGAAATTTTTAAAAAATGGGACAATGAACATACAATAGATGCTTATGCACGCGTAGACATAGGTATACTGAATGCCGATATAAAAGGATCAACCAATCTTCAGTATTTGTATAACCCTTTCCGGCAGTCTATAGTTGGTGCTTCATTTACCCATGATTATGATTTAATTCGATCTTATGATGCATTAACTCAAGTATTTCTCCGTGATAACTTTATCGAAAAAACCTCAGGGACATTGTTCCATGATTTTGAAATACTCAATGGCTTGTACTTACGAAGTAATTTAACATATACCAACCGGCGTCCAATTCCTGAAGACACTCGATTTATTCGTTGGTTTGACGAAGCGTTAAACAATACAGAGCCACCAGACTTTAAGGCTTACAATGCTATAATTGCCGATTTAACATTGCGTTTTACTCCGTTTCAAAAATATATGAGAGAACCCAACAGAAAGGTAGTTTTAGGATCAAAATGGCCCACTCTTTTTGTTTATTATGAAAAAGGCATTCCAAAATTATTGGCCAGTGAGGTAGATTTTGATTACCTCCGGTTTGGGCTACGACAAACGTTTAAAATTGGCACTATTGGAACATCAAAATACCGCATAACAACAGGAAAATTTGTGAATACCAATATTTTAAGACCTGTAGATTATAAATACCATCGAAGGTCAGATCCCATTTTATTCTCAAATCCATTGTTCTCCTATCAAGATTTAGACTCCACACTACCCACAATGAATTGGTACTTTGAATCCCATTATATTCATCATTTTAACGGTGCCATTATGAATAAAATTCCTTTTATGAAGAAAACCAGGATATCGACAGTCGTTGGCGGTGGTTATTTATGGGTGCCTGAACACGAATGGATCCATTATGAGCTTTTTGTGGGCTTGGAGCGCATCTTTAAATTTGCAAAACGAAGGTTAAGAATTGGAGCTTATGCTGCCTTTTCAGAAGGAAATCACCTGAGTAAAGTACATACTTCCTTTAAAATTAGTTTTGCCATCCTGGACGAACGGAGTATGAAGTTTAATTTTTAACCCGCTTTATTAATCATTCTTTAAAATTCATTCTTTAAAGTAGTAAAAGGTATTCATGCGATGTGCAGAGTTTGTCGAAGTAAGCTCGCTAGTTCGGCTCACAATGCCTTACTTGTTTTAAACAGATAATGGAATGTTCTGCTATTTTATTTAAGAATAATTTTACGTGTAAAATCAAGACCGTTTAATTTTCCTAAAATAAAATACACTCCCTTTTCCAATCGGCTGACATCAATTTTAAGGCTATTAACTTGCGTATAATCCCTCACGTTTTGCCCAGAAGAACTATAGATCTGAAATTGCGTTACAGGAGAATTAAAGTAAATATATCCTGAGGTAGGATTTGGAGAGATTAGTAACGGTTCTATTGTTTTTTCACTTTCTGTTGACAATCCTTCTAAATACACACATCTATCATAACACATAATGTTATCACTTGGAGTAAGTTCATTTAAATAAAGACTTACCGATGATGGAACAAGTTCAAAACATTCCTCAATAATTTCGCTATTGTTTTCAATATATTTTCTGTAATTATTAAAAACATATACTCGAAGCAACATCGTATCGTTGGGTTGTAAATCTATCCCAGTATATGGAAACGAATCGGTGGGAGGATATACCTGATTATCAAAAATTTGTTTTTGACCATTTACATAATAATGTAACAGTAGGGTGTCATTTTCAGCAATTGAAGTTGAATCCTGATTTGTGAATTTTATATAGTAAACGTAAGGAATAGCAAACCCAAGAGGATTATATATAGTATCTGAAATTAAATGGGTGGAATCCTCATAAACATTTAATAATTTTAAATCGATATTTTTTTGAGAAAATACTGTAGATGAAAATAGAATGAAAACAACAATAAACTTTAAAAATCTCATAGTTTGCTTATTTTTTATTAGTAACGAATTTTTCTATGATTTCGTTGGCATACTTTATTAATTAGCATGACAAAAAATTTTAATTGAACACTACGAAATGAGTTTGCAAGCTCAACAACGCAATGTAGTGAGCCTGTCGAACTGTAGTTAATAATAGAGGTAAAGTAAAGTGGATTTCTAAAAATTTACACCTCCACTTTGTAAATTCTTATTTTTTGTATCTTTTATGAATAGTAGGAATAGAATCTATAAAAACACCGTATTGTTGTACTCCAGTCGTGTAGTGTATGCTGCGAAAAACTCTTTTAATGCATCATCAGTAAACAACCAAAGGAAAAAGCAACCGCGCCAAATAATAACGGCTCGACATAGCTCATCTTATAGTCTGCAGATGGAATGGTATATATAACCTCATCCCAACTGTGTTTAAACAGCTTCTCCTAATGGCGTTGATTCAGCAATAAAATACCAGAGCAAAATAGCATGAACAACGAAAAACAATAGAAAGACAACAAGATAGATAAGTTCTAAATTCTTGTATCGAAGTCTAAAAATGTGTTCAAATAAATAAAACTGAAGCAAAGTACAATAATACCAATATCTCCAGCCCCTCCAAATACTTCTTGAAGAAATATTTTCGCATAATTATCTACCGCAAAATATGAAAGAATCCCCCACGTTTCGATAATTCTAAAAAGAAGCGTAAGACCTATAATATAAAGAAATAAGAAAGAGTATTTAAAATATGATATAGAATTTATTTTTGCCAACAGATTTATCAATTAGTTGAACAAAAGTATAAAAATTAAAATAAAATTTAGAGTATCAAACTATCAATTAATTACTCTTTATACTTTTCATCCACCTCCGCAGTCAATGTCTTTAAGAAAGCTGTAATACTGGCTACATCTTCCTCACTCAATTCTTTATCAAGTTGTAATTTCCCCATTATTCGAACGGCATCTTCGAGTTTCTCAACAGACCCATCATGGAAATAAGGATACGTTTTCTCAACATTTCTCAAGCCAGGAGCTTTAAATTTATATAGGTCACTTTCTTCTTTTGTTAAAGCATACAATCCACTATCGATAATCTTACTTCGTGTATAATCCCAATAATCTCCATATACACCAAATTTTTGAAGCATAGCTCCTCCAAGTGCTGATCCACTGTGACAAGTTGTACAACCATTATCAATAAATAAAGCCAATCCATGCTTTTCTTCATCAGTAATCGCATCCTTTTTGCCGTCCAGCCATTGGTCAAACCGACTTTCTGGAGTTAATTGACGTTCAAATGCACCAATGGCATTTGTAATAGTTGCAAAAGTAATGGGTTGCGTTGAATCGGAATAAACATCACTGAACAATTTTTGGTATTCATCAATACCTCTTAACCGTTCTTCCAAGAATTCTTCTGATGGAATACTGTGTTCAACAAGATTTAATAAGGGACCTCCTGCCTGCTCTTCAACATCCTTTGCTCTTCCATCCCAAAACTGCATGCTGTGGAGATGAGCATGAATAACCGTAGGGGAATTTCTCGCTCCTAATTCCTTAGTATCTCCTGGAGAAAGCGATAAATTATCTACTCCATAGGTATCCAAATTATGACAAGAATTGCAGCTAATTGTGTTGTTTTTAGAAAGTCGTTTGTCAAAAAAAAGCTTTTTCCCTAGAGCAATCTTATTCTCTGCTATTTCTTCCTTAGGAAGAGATGAAATAGATGAAAAATAGATGTCTGCCTTTTCTTTTAATGCTTTCTCTTTCTCGGCATCATAAGGTGTAATTCGGTTGTCGCTTGTTTTTACATTTTTCTTATCTTTATCTGAACCGCTACATTTATAACTCAATCCTACTATGACAACAAAACCTAATAGGAACAATATTACTTTTTTATGCTGTACCATCTCTTTAATGTTTATTGATTTTCAAATTTTCTTTGTCTATTATAAACAAAGATAATAAATTTCTCAATATGGATTCTCTTCATGAAATGACCACACTTCAACAAGCGCATGGCAATGAAGCATACATAAACTCGAACCAATTAACCACTATTTTTTAAAAGTGACAGTAAAATCAACAAATTGTTCCCTTACTTGGTCAATTTTATCAAGAGTGAAACTATAGTACATCGTTTTTCTATCGGTAGAAAAGGTCGCATTTTCCAATGAAGTTTTTTCAATTGGTTTTGGGAAATGATATTCCAGATTGTATTTTATCATTTTCGACATTTCATCCAGTTGATTGTCCTGTGTGTTTTTTGAAGGCGCTTCAGTAAAAGGATTCTTTTTAAAAAGTTTTCTTCTAAATTTATTCCCTTTATATGAGTATTCGGCATAATAAAACTGTTGAAGGCTGCTTTTCTTTTTATTTTCTATTTTCCCTGTATCGGCCTCCAGAATTTCTATTTTGGCTTGGTGCAGCTTCTTATTGTACTTATTCAGTTCTTTAATATTCTTTGCTTCAGTGATGTAATTAACAACCATTAAATCTGAATCGGATTTGATATGGATTTTTGTTTTATCTAAGTACTTTCTAAATGCTTCAAAATCTTGATCCGTTTTGTTCTTTAGTTTATTCGAAGGCACAATAGAATCTACATTTTTTACATCTGCATCAAAGGTAATGTCAATAGCTTCTACAGATTGGCTTGTTGAATCGCCCATAGAAGAAGCCATCATCTGCATAAAGCTGGATAGATTTAATTCAGTTTCTGTTCTCACAGAGCCGTCTTCATTTAAATAAAATCGTTCTGTAAATTGACAAGACCCAAAAAGGAGGGATATAATAACAAAGAACAATATCTTTTTTATGCTTTTTAAATTGTACATCATATAATTTTAATTTTCACTTTGTTCTTTAAAATTGGTTTTTTGAATTCCTAATTCCTCTTATACTCCTTCATTACCTATAAAACATAATTCAGGACAGTTTACACCCAAAAAAGGAGTTACTATATCTTCAACGACAATCAGTTAATTTTTATAAACCCAAAAGCACTTCGTAAGGATCTTGTCCTCCAAAAATCATCCTTTCAGGATTTTCTAACATTTCTTTTACTTTTACCAAGAAACTTACCGATTCTTTACCATCAATAATTCTATGGTCGTAGGAAAGCGCCAAATACATCATTGGACGAATTTCAACTTTTCCATCCACAGCAACAGGACGTTCAATAATATTGTGCATTCCAAGAATTGCTGCTTGCGGTGGATTAATAATCGGAGTAGACATCATTGAGCCAAAAACACCGCCATTGGTAATGGTGAAAGTCCCTCCTGCCATTTCATCTGGTGTGATTTTTCCATCTCTGGCCTTTACAGCAAGGCGTTTAATTTCTTTTTCAATTTCCGCCAATGACATTTGCTCTGCATTTCGAACAACAGGCACCATTAATCCTTTTGGAGAAGATACTGCAATACCAATATCTGCATAATCATGCATAATCATGTCCGTTCCTTCAATTTGTGCATTTACAGCGGGGAAAATATTTAAGGCTTCTGTTACCGCTTTGGTAAAGAAAGACATAAATCCAAGATTTACATCATGATGTTCTGAAAAAGTTTTCTTGTATTTTTTTCTCAAATCCATAATGGGTTTCATATCCGCCTCATTAAACGTGGTAAGCATTGCTGTTTGGTTCTTCACTCCGACCAAACGCTCTGCTACTTTACGACGAAGTTTGGACATTTTTTTAGGTGTTTTATCCCGTGTTCCGCCCCAACCTGCAGCAGTATCGGTATTAAATCCAGCTGCCATTGCCTGAACAACATCTTGTTTTGTAATTCGACCATCTTTTCCAGACCCTGATATCTGCTGAGAAGAAACAGCATTTTCTCTCATCAACTTCGCCGCAGCCGGAGAAGCCGTACCTGATGCATACGTTTCTTCAGACTTCTTGGGAGCCGCTTCTTTTTTCTGCTCTTTTGGTGCTTCTTTAGTATCTTCTTGCTTTTCTTCCTTTGGCGATGCTTCTTTTTTCTGCTCCTTTGAAGCATCTTTCTTTTTGGGAGGTGTTGCAGAAGTATCAATTAAACACACAACGGCGCCTACAGCCACCTCATCACCTTCTTCGGCTTTCAAGGTGATTGTACCTGCTGCTTCTGCAGGTAATTCTAAAGTTGCTTTATCGGAATCAACCTCGGCAATCGTTTGATCCTTTTCAACATAATCTCCATCTGAGACAAGCCACTCTGCAATCTCCACTTCGGAAATTGATTCTCCTGGGCTTGGTACTTTCATTTCTAAAATTGACATCTGTTCTCTTTAATTAATATTATTTATTTGGTAACTACTGCTGCATATTCAAATAAGTTCTCGTATAATTTTTGGGTTCTTCTTTGGTAAACTTCTTTTGCTCCAGCAGCAGGAGATGCAGAAGCGTTTTTAGCAACACACTTTAAATCAATATGTCTTAAATTCATTGCTATAAAAGTCCATGCCCCCATATTTCTAGGCTCTTCCTGCGCCCAAATGATGTTCTTTGCATTTTTATATTTTGCCAATACATCATCTATTTGTTTTTCTGGTAACGGATAAAGTTGCTCCAAACGAATAAATGCCATATCATCTATTCCTCGTTTTTCTGCTTCCTCCACCAATTCATAATAAACTTTTCCTGAACACATTACAACATTCGTTGCCGTTTTGTGTTTGTTTTGGGGATCGTCAATAACCTCCTGAAAGCTTCCTTCTGCAAGATCCTCAATCGTCGAAACTGCTTTCGGGTGACGCAACAATAACTTAGGTGTGAAAATAACCAAAGGTTTTCTAAAACTCCTCTTTATTTGTCGACGTAAAACATGGTAAAAATTAGCCGGAGTTGTTGTATTAACAGCCTGAATATTATAGTCTCCACAACTTTGAAGATAACGTTCCATTCTCGCTGAAGAATGTTCAGATCCTTGACCTTCATAGCCGTGAGGCAAATACAACACAAGCCCCGACTGCACATTCCATTTGTCTTCTGCCGCTGTGATATATTGGTCTATAATGATTTGTGCCCCGTTCATAAAGTCACCAAACTGAGCTTCCCAAACAGTAAGTCCTCTAGGTTGTGCCAATGAATAACCGTATTCAAAGCCCATTACTCCATATTCATTTAACGGTGAGTTATAAATGGACATCTCTCCTTGTTTATCAGAAAGTAAGTTCAATGTAATGATCTCTTCCTCATCATCTTCTGTTTTTACAACAGCATGTCGGTGAGAGAATGTTCCCCGTTCAGAATCCTGACCAGAAACACGCACAGGATAACCCTCGTCTAAAATAGTTGCATAAGCCAACATTTCCGCCATGCCCCAATCCAGCTTATTTTCATCGAGCATTTTTAATCGACTTTTAAAAAGTTTGTTCACTTTTCTAAAAATTTTCTTTCCTTCGGGAAGCGTTGCTAATTTCTTGCCGAGTTCTATTACTTTTTTCTTGGGAATTGTGGTGTCAACAGGTTTAAAAAGATCTTCTGGTTCAGCGGGTTGAAAATCTTTCCACATCTCATGCAAAAAGTTTCGGACAATTACTTTGTCTTTTTTCTTTGCTGCTTCAAAGCCTTTGTCTAACTTGTCGTGTAAATCCTTTCTGAGTTGCTCATCAAACGCTTCAGTTATAGTTCCGTTTTCCAACAATTCTGCTTTATATATTTCCCTCGGGTTAGGGTGTTCTGCAATTTTTTTATAAAGTTGTGGCTGCGTAAACTTCGGCTCATCACCTTCATTATGACCATACTTCCTATAAGAAAGCAAGTCAATAAAGATATCTTTGTTAAATTGTTGTCTGTATTCCAAAGCTATCAATAGAGTTTGTGCAACTGCTTCTACATCATCTCCATTAACATGGAAAACTGGACTCAATGTAGTTTTTGCAATATCTGTACAATAGGTACTTGAGCGACCATCTTTGTAATTGGTTGTAAATCCAACCTGATTGTTCACTACAATATGAATTGTTCCACCTGTTTTATAGCCATCAAGCTCTGACATTTGAATGGTTTCATATACTACTCCTTGTCCTGCAATTGCAGCATCTCCATGAATAAGTATAGGAACTATTTTGCTTTCTGACTTCAAATAACTGTCAATTTTTGCTCTGGTGATGCCTTCCACCACAGTATCTACTGATTCCAAATGAGAAGGATTGGGAGAAAGCGTCATTAAAAGCTCTTTTCCCTTCACTTTAACTTTTCTAGAATATCCCAGATGGTACTTTACATCTCCATCAAATTCCTCAATATCATCGAACTCTTTTCCTTCAAATTCACCAAAAAGCTCTGTTAAATCCTTATTAAATATATTCACTAATGTATTGAGACGACCTCTATGCGCCATTCCAATAACCAATTCTTCAATGCCAAGATCGACACCTCTATTAACAATTTGATCCAAGCCTGAAATTAAGGCCTCACTTCCCTCAACAGAGAATCGTTTCTGACCAACATATTTTTTTTGTAAGAATTGTTCGAAAAGTGTCGCTTGACTTAACTTGTCAAAAATTGCCTTTTTATCTTCTTTAGAAAATTTGGGGCGGTTGTCTAATTCCAAACGGTTTCTTAACCATTCCTTTCTTTTGGGATTGCGGATATAATGAAATTCTATTCCAATACTTTCACAAAAGGCTTTTTCTAAATAAGCAACAATATCTCTTAAAGTAGCAGGTCCTATACCAATGCTTGTTCCCGCTTGAAATACCGTGTCCAAATCTGCTTCTGATAAATCAAAATTTTCAATGGCCAGAGTAGGGGCATATTTCCTTCTTTCTCTAACAGGATTGGTGCGCGTGAAAAGATGTCCTCTCTCACGATAACCTTTAATTAGATTAAGAACTTTAAACTCCTTTTGGAAATTTTCAGGAATTTCATCTCCGTTTTCGTAGTCTGTTTGAGCAAACTCAAACCCTTCGAAAAATTTTTTCCAACCTTCATCTACGCTATTTGGGTCTTCTTTGTATGATTTGTATAAGTTGTCAATCGTACTGACATCAGCGCTACCTATGTATGATACTTTGTCCATTTCGTTATTTAACATTTATGGTAGAACAAAGTTACAATTATATTAAACTTTAAAGAAGGGTTTTTCGAGTATTTTCATCGTATCTTATTTTCAGGTGTAAAATATTGAAAGAAAAAAGCAAAAGAGGACTCATTTTTACTTTCTTAATCCTGCTTCATTAATTCAGATTTTATTCTTTTAAAATGATTTTTTTTATCGCTGAGTCTCCTTTGTATTCAACATTAATAGTAGTTGCCCTATTTTTCGCGTCCTCACTTCCGGAGACTTCTCCCGAGTTATTATTCATTCTTTAAAATAGTTTTCTGTTCATTAGGAAGTCAGGAATCCAAGAATCAAACTTAATTTCAAAATAAACGTCAATTTTTAAGTTGCTACAAGCTGTTTTATAAAATTATCCTTTTTTAGGATTTAATTTATTTAATAAAGCCTTAAATTCGCATCGAAAAGAATTGAAATGAAGGTATTTAAATTTGGTGGCGCTTCGGTAAAATCGGCTTTAGCAATAGAGAACGTAAAATCAATATTGGACCAACACACCAAAGAAAACCTTGTGGTTGTTGTCTCTGCAATGGGAAAAACCACGAATGCCCTAGAAAGCATAGTTACCGCGCTTTATGAAAATGATGAAAATGGTTTTTATACTGTTTTGGATACGTTAAAAGATTTTCATCTTGATATTATGGATGCTCTTTTTCAAGATAAATCTCATACTGTATTTGCCGAAGTAAACTTAATTTTTAATCAACTTAGCAAATACAAAGAGAAGCCGTTTTCTGACAATTACAATTACCAATACGACCAAATTGTTTCTCTTGGTGAAATTTTGTCTACAAAAATCATATATGCTTATCTGAGTTGTTTTCAAAAAGATGTTTGTTGGGTTGATGCTCGGGCTTTTATCAGAACAGATAACAGCTATCGATCGGCTGAAATCAATTGGGAAAAAACTCAAGAATTGATTGATTATGAACTGGGGAATCCCGATTGTAGAGTAGCCATAACACAAGGATTTATCGGTCATACCGAAGAAGGGTTTACAACTACTCTTGGAAGGGAAGGCTCTGATTTTACTGCTGGAATTATTGCCTATTGCACAGATGCTGAGAGTATTACAATATGGAAAGATGTACCAGGAATGCTCAATGCAGATCCGAAATTTTTTAAGGACACCATTAAATTGAATAAAATCTCGTTTAAAGAAGTCATTGAACTCTCTTATTATGGTGCTTCTGTAATTCACCCTAAAACAGTGAAGCCTTTACAAAACAAAAATATTCCGCTTTATATTAAATCATTTTTAGATCCAGCTGCTTCAGGTACTATTATACAGCAATCAACAGCTCACGATCACCTTGTTCCTTCTTTTATTTTTAAGAAGAATCAAGTTCTTCTTTCAGTGATGCCCAGAGACTTCTCTTTTGTTGTGGAAGATAATTTAAGCGATATATTTAAGAAACTTGCTCTTGCTAATGGGCATATTAATGTAATGCAAAATTCTGCTGTGAGCTTTACTGTTTGTATGGATATTGAGCCTTTACATTTAAAAAATTTAGTCGACTTACTTAAAGAGGATTATGAAGTTCGGTACAACAACCATGTGGATTTGGTGACTATTCGACATTATGATCAAGCTACAATAGACCGCGTTACAGAAAAGAAGGAAATGCTCATGGAGCAAAAAACTAGGCATACAGTTCGTATTGTTTTATTAAACAAGAGTACAAAAGAGAGTAGCCTTTAAAAACAGTAAACTTGAAGTACACAATAAACAGGATATTTACACCTGAAACAAAATTAAAAAGCTTAGAAGATACCGTTCGGTTTAATTTTTTTTGGCGTCTGTTTTTAGTCGGCACTCTTCTTACTTATATTTATACAGTTATCAATTACTTTTTGTTCCAAGAAATTGTTCGCTATTATATAATTGCAGCGGGTTTAGATTCTCTAGTGCTTTGCCTTCTATGGTTTTATAAAAAATACTATAAGTGGTTCGCGGTCATCTTTAGTCTTATTATTTTTAATATTCTAGGCCTTGCTCTATTTGACAATTATATGATATTAGAACTTCATATATTGGCTGTATTATGGATGATAATGATTTCTATATTGATTTACTTTACAGTGAACCACATTTTTGGAGCCTCGTTTATTATAGGAATTATCGTATATTTAAGTATCTATTATAATTTCTATTTGTCTGTTGAGGTGATAGAAAGTTCATTACAAACCTTAGAAGGATTTGCAAAGTCCAAAATCTTTGTTTTATCCCTTCAAATGATACTTCCCATAATTATAATTGCTTATACGATGTATCAATATCGTGTTGTAACCCATCGTGCATTAGTAAATATGATGGGGGCAATGAACGAATTAAAAATTGAGAAAAGAACAGTAGAAAAACACAGTCGTGAGAAAACGATACTTCTTCAAGAAATTCATCATCGGGTAAAAAATAATTTACAAATTATTATCAGTCTGCTTCGTTTACAAAGTAAAGATCTAGGTACGAGTGAAGCCAAGTTAAAATTTAGTGAAGCCATCTCAAGAATTATGGCTATGTCATTGATTCATCAAAAGATGTATGAAAAAGAAACCCTCATCCAAATCAATATTAAAGATTATTTTGATTCTCTCATTAAAAATTTAATCAAAGTTCAAGCCCCTGATTACAAAGTAACATTGCAAATTGACGGCAATTTAAAAATGCTTAACGGCGACGTCCTTATTCCTATCGGATTAATCATCAACGAACTTGTGTCCAATACCTTAAAGCATGCATTTTCGAATAAAAACTCAAAAGAAAATAAGAGTATTAAAATCAGTTTTAATCATATGAAGAGTAAAACAATTTTATTTACCTATTTTGACAACGGGATATGGAAACACCCAAAGACAAATTCTTTCGGAACAGAGCTCATTGATATCTTCACTGAACAATTGGACGGACATTATGAACGAACGAGTAACGATGAAGGTACTACTTATGCGTTTAAACTATATTCACATCTAACCTGAATGATTATTCAGGTGTAGGTCACTGGTAAATCTCCATTAATAACAGAATATTTTACCAAGTTGATTTCGAACAGCTACATCCTGAAATGTTCTATTATTTTATCTGCCAAGACAACACTTAATTTATAGTAACTCTCTGTTGTCCATCCGCCTACATGAGGAGAGAAAAGAACCTTGTCTGAAAGCAACAGTTCAGAAAGCTCTGGACTTTCATTGCCCTTTAATGATTTTTCAAATGAGGTACTTTCATACTCGAGTACATCAAGGCAAGCACCAAGAACCTTTCCCGATTCTATTGCAGACAATAGTGCTTTTGTCGACACAATTTTCCCTCGTGCCAGATTAATCAGATAAATCGGTTTTTTAAATGAGTTAAAGAAATCTTCATTAGCCATAAATAGAGTTTCTTCAGTTTGAGGAATATGAAATGAGAAGACATCAACTTTTTCGTAAATTTGCTCCATAGAAGCCTCTTTTGCATATTGATTCCCGTAATTTCTCTTGTATTTATCGTAGGCCAAAACTTGAACATCAAAACCACTTAACTTTTTCGCAAAAGCATTGCCGTTATTTCCATATCCGATTATTCCTATAGTTTTCCCGTCGAGTTCCACTCCTCTATTGCCTTCTCTGTCCCAAATTCCTTTTCGCACTTCTGCATCTCCTTTTTTAAGATTATTGAACAAGGCCAATAACATTGAAAGTGCATGTTCTCCAACAGCGTTTCTGTTCCCTTCTGGGGCATTAAAACATTGAATGTTGTGTTTTTTGGTATATTCCAAGTCAATATTCTCCAGCCCTGCTCCACTACGCGCAATGAATTTTAGATTCTTTCCATGTTTTAGGAAGTCTTCATTCATTGGAAATCTTGATCGAATGACTATTCCGTTCATTTCAGGAAGTGCATCAATACATTGTTCTTGTGACCAATTGGTCCCATTAATACATTCTACCCCTTTTGCCTTTAACCGCTCTTCAAGGATTGGATGTACGGTGTCTATAAAAAGTACTTGCATTGGTTTTTATTGGATAATTTTTCTTTGGCTAATTTACAAAATCATGACACATTTATCGGTTTCAAAATAGATAAAGACACACAAGAGGACATGGCTCCTTGAATTTTCTTCTGAACAATTTTCTAATTTATTTGTTTTAAAGAATCAAAAAAAACAGAAAGAATGGAGATAAAAAACAGTATAGCAATCGTTACAGGTGGAAATTCTGGATTGGGAAAAGCCACGGCAAAAACATTAATTCAAAAAGGATCAACCGTTATAATAACGGGAAGAGACAAAGCCAAAACTGCGAAAGTTGCTCAAGAAATTGGAGCTGTTCCCTTTGATTGTGATGTAACAAAGGACGCTGAAATCGATGCACTATATGCTTTTGTAGAAAAAGAATACGGTCGGTTGGATATTCTAAT
This sequence comes from uncultured Fluviicola sp., assembly GCA_964585545.1. Classification (GTDB taxonomy): domain Bacteria; phylum Bacteroidota; class Bacteroidia; order Flavobacteriales_D; family Crocinitomicaceae; genus Brumimicrobium. Next base: position 11,738 of record CAZPDT010000017.1, on the reverse strand, counting down.
TAATAATGCAGGAATTGGAATCAAAAAACCACTTGTAGAATTAACACGTGCTGATTTAGAGAAAGTATATCAAGTCAATGTTTTTGGTGCCGCAATGGTAGCACAAGGAGCAGCGAAAATATTCAAAAAACAACAATCGGGTAATCTTGTAAATATCGCCTCTACAGCTTCTTTAAAAGGTTATCCAACAGGGTCCATCTATGCTTCCTCTAAGTTTGCGCTTCGCGGTATGACACAATGCTGGCAAGGAGAGTTGCGAAGAGACAACATTCGTGTTATTCAGATCAATCCAAGTGAAGTCCCTACTGCATTTGGTGATGAAGAAAACAGGACTGAACGTCCATTGGAAAAAAACAAGTTGACACCTCAAGAAATTGCTGATACGATTATTAGCACCTTGGAATTGGATGCGAGAGGGTATATTCCTGAAGTTGGGGTGCACGCTACAAATCCATTTTAACTCAAATTATTAACTGCTGTTCAACAGCCTCACTATATCGCATTAAGTGCGCAAGCTCATGAATAATGAGGATTATTTGTTCTTTGAATCTGTACAGTATTACCCTTTTGAAGTACGTTTAAAATAATCCATCAACAATTTTGTCTTTGCTGGTCCCACAACTTCCGTGAGGTCCTTTTCATTGGCTTCCTTAATCTTAGATATTGTTTTAAAGTGTTGAATCAAGGTAGTTCTGGTTTTTTCTCCAATTCCTTTAATTTGATCCAACTCCGAAACCAAAGCAGATTTACTCCTGCGATTTCTGTGGTGTGTTATTCCAAATCGGTGGGCTTCATTTCTCATGTACTGAATGACCTTTAAACTTTCGCTTTTTTTGTCTAAATACAAGGGAACGGTGTCTCCAGGAAAGAAGATTTCTTCCAATCGTTTTGCAATACCTACAATTGGAAGTTGTCCTTTTATTCCCAATTTATCAAGCGCTGTCACAGCGGCACTCAATTGTCCTTTTCCTCCGTCAATAATCACCAGTTGGGGCAAACTCTTGTCTTCTTCTAACAATCTGCGGTAACGACGATAAACAACTTCTCTCATCGTTTCAAAATCGTCTGGACCTTCTACTGTTTTAGGGATAAAATGACGGTAATCCTTCTTGCTGGGCTTTCCATTCTTAAATACCACACAAGCCGAAACAGGATTTGTTCCCATAATATTAGAGTTGTCAAAACACTCCATGTGAACAGGCAATTCTTTCAATCTAAAATCCTTTTGAATGGTTTTTAAGATGCGCTCTGTTTTGACTTCAGGGTTTTTCAAAGCCTCTTGTTTCTTCTGTTGTAATCTGAAATATTTTGTGTTTCTTTTTGATAAGTCTAAAAGGTGCTTCTTATCTCCCCGTTGTGGAGTAAAAAATTTCAATCCATCAATGTGAAGCTGTTTATCATCTTCTACAAGTATTTCTGTTGATTGGCTGTTGAATTTCTCACGCATATTGAGTAGTGTAAAAGCAAGGATGTCCGCCTCTGATTCATCGAGTTTATTTTTAACCTCCACTGTAAAACCATGAATAATTGTTCCGTTATTGATGACCAAATAATTAACAAATGCCCTGTTTCCATCTTTTTCTAATGTGATGACATCAACTTTCTTAATCGTTGGAGAGGCAACGGTAGATTTGGTCCGGTATTTTTCTAAGGCATTACTTTTCTTCTTGAACTTCTCCGCTTCTTCAAATTCTAATTGCTCTGCAGCCGTCCTCATTTTATTTTTTAAAATACTGATAACCGAACCAATATTTCCCTTTAGTATATCTTCGATTTGTGCAATGTATTCCATATAATCCCCTTCTCCTTCCTTACCGATGCAGGGCGCCTTGCAGTATCCAATTTGGTATTCTAAACAGGCTTTGTACTTGCCCAAATCAATCTTTTCCTGACTCAAATCATAGTTGCAGGTTCGCAAAGGGAAGAGTTCTCTAAATAATTCCAGCAAGGTATTCACAACATACACCGAAGGATAAGGTCCAAAATATTTCGAGCCGTCTTTGATTACTCTACGAGTTGAAAAAACACGTGGAAAACGTTCGTTTTTGATACAAATCCACGGATAAGTCTTATCGTCTTTCAATTGGATATTGTATTTGGGCAGGTATCTCTTAATGAGACTGTTTTCGAGCAATAATGCATCTGTTTCAGTATCGACAATAATATAACGTAAATCGTGAATTTTACGTACGAGAATCCTTGTCTTGGCGGTATCATGATTTTTTGTAAAATAGGAATTGACTCGTTTTTTGAGGTTTTTGGCTTTACCGACATAAATAATCTTTCCCTCCCCATTGAAATACTGATAAACACCTGGTTTTTCAGGAAGGGTTTTGATTTTTTGTTGGAGATATTTTAACCGATCGGACACAATGCAAAGATAGGGGATTATTTAGGTTTTGAAAAAGAGAGCGAAGGTAATAAACAAGATTTCGCTTAGAATTAGTGTGTAAGTGCAATTAATAAATACGACAAAAAAATATTAAAAAATGAACTTGAAAGATAACTTGAATGATAAATTCTTTTGGAAAATAATTTGTATAATCCCATTGTAAATTGTAAATTGCAGTATATTAACATTAAAATTTATATATTATGTGGATTAAAAATTTATACTTATCAATTATTACAGTAGTACTTTTTGCAACCTGTAATGCTCAAGTTCAAGGAACGTATACCAACTATACAAGTACGTATTATACCGCTACATTCCATACCTCACCTAATTGCCCTTCAACTGTTGCTCAAGATATTTATATTGACATTCCTGATGGAACAACAACCTCTGGTGTTGCTATTCAAGAAAACGGTAATGGTATTGTTAATGCATCTAATATAACTGGAATAACAGTTTGGCTAATACCCTCACAAGGTGGTAATGGTCATAAGTATGTTATACCGTTTTGTGATGGAAATGGAAATCCTGCATTATCAGGTTCAAAGCAAATAGGAGAACCTGGATTTATGAGTACACTATTCACAACAATATTATGGCAGATTAATACATCTAATAACACCGTTGCTATAACTATAATGTAATCAATCATGTTTACTTATAATTTGAAATATGTCCGGATATATCTATTATTGATTTTCATTTTATTGAATCCTTTAATTGTAACTGCCCAAAATGATGGAACATTAGATACATCATTTGGTAATGGGGGAAGGGTAATTACCCTTTCTACACCTGCTAATTTTATAGATCGTTATGATGGTGCTACCATGTTGCTAAATGATGGTAGAATCATGACCAGTGTTGGAAAGAAAGCAAACAACCAATTGGTTGCAAAAGTTTTTCGTTATCTTTCCAATGGAAGCCTTGATATGAGTTGGGGACAAAATGGTACAATTACTACCTCCATCCCAGGTGTCAATGATATTTTAAGAATTTATGACATTAAAGTACAACCTGATGGAAAAATAGTTATTGCGGGAACAATGGACACAATAATTGGAAGTGACCCTCCAATTTCCATTGGTTTTCTTGTTCGTTATTTGCCGAATGGAGCCATCGATTCTTCTTTTGGGAATCAAGGATTTATTTATCAATTTTCTCTCCCAGCTAATTCAAATTTCCCTAATAGATTAAATAAATTAGTAGTTCAACAAAATAGGATTATTACGGTAAGTATAGACTCTCCTTATAGTACAAGATTACAAGCGTATAAAATAAGCAATGGAGCTATAGATACCAGTTGGGGGAATAATGGAATACAATTGCATGATTTTTTCCCTATAAATAACATTGCAACAGGAATAGTTGATCTTAAAGTACAAGAGGACGGTAAATTTCTTATTTCTTCCAAAAATCTCATCTTCCGTTTTCTTCCTTCCGGAGAATTGGACTCTTCTTTTGCTGACAATGGGCATCTCACACCACTTATCGCAGACATGACCCAATCTGGGTTCACTTATATAGATCAGCCTCTTTCCGCATCTTTATCCATAGAAATTTTGAATAACCAAAAGATTCTTGTTTCAGGAATGGGAGCCCATTATTCTCAATATGGTGGTTTAGGAATTGTGGAACGTTATTTACCAGATGGGACATTAGATTCAACATTTTCTCATAATGGATTCAGTATAGTCAATTACAATACTTCCAACAATCAAAAATACAAACAATCCATGGGCTGGATTGCCTCGCAAAATGATGAAAGTTTTATTGTTAGTGGTGCCGTAAAGGATACTTCTGTAACTGGAAACGGAGAAGTCATGTTTGCTATGGAGAAATTTACAAAAGATGGGATTCCAAAGATGGATTTTGGAGATGAAGGAGTTGTTATTACTAGCCCCTTTATTTCTAGTAACCCTATCGATAAGGTATCCAAAATAATCATACAATCAGACAGTAAAATTTTATTAATTGGAACAAATGTCGACACAAGCTCCTTTTCTAATACCACATTATTAATGTCAAGGTATAACAACACAGATAAAATAACTGGGATTAATAAAAATAATCTCACTGAGAAGAATTTTGAGATGCATCCCAATCCTGCAAATAACCAATTAACTGTTCAAGTACCACAAGAAGGGGAAATAAAGATTTACAATACAATGGGTCAATGTGTTTTAAATCAAGAGGTCAATAAAGGAAAACATCTCATCTCCGTTGGGAAATTAAATAAAGGTATTTATTTTGTGAAATATCGTATTTCGCCTTTCCAGTATTATTATAAGAAGTTGATTAAGAATTGAGTTTAATTATTTTTGAGCTTTAACCCATTTGAGATGTTGATTATTGCTATAGATTGTAAAAACAGAAGTAGCTGTCCCTAGAGAGCAAACTCTTTAATAAGATAGTGGATGTTTCAAAGGTATAGAGAATGTAAAGCATTGAGAATGAAAACGGAATAAGCATACTAAAGTATGTTATTGAGTTCGAAATTTGTCAATAACGCAGCCGTTCTGCAGTTTTGAAACATCCGCGTTTAAAAATAATCTGAATTCTATTGAGCCAGTTAAATTAAAAATCTTAATGTAAAATCACTTTCCTATTTCAAACTTATAAATGGCTGTCCAAAAATCTCTGATAGAAAGACCTTCGCTTTTCAACATTTTGGGCACCAACGATTCTTCAGTAAATCCTGGTGTACTGTTCACCTCAATAACGTAAGGCACATTGTCTACTATCATAAAATCAACACGAGCTAGAGAACGCATTTGTAAAAGTTGGTAGATTTTAATGGTTAATGCTTGCACTTCCTCGGTTAACTGATCACTTATTCTTGCTGGAACTATTTCTTGAGATTTCCCTAAATATTTAGCCTCGTAATCAAAATAGTCGGTCTCTGGAACAATTTCTACACAGGGTAATGTTTGTGCCCCTTCCTTATTCTGATATACTCCACAAGTCACCTCAGTTCCCTTTAAAAAGGCTTCACAAACAACAGTATTTCCTTCAGCAAAAGCACCATCAATCGCTTTTTGAAGATCTTCCTTAGCATAGACCTTAGAAATTCCATAACTCGAGCCAGAATCAGCTGGTTTTACAAATAGTGGATAGCCCAATTGATTTCCAATTTTATCGATTGAGTACGTATCGGTTTTCAGCAATAATATGGCATCTGTTACCTTTATTCCGAATCCTCTTAAGAATTGATTGCAAAACCATTTGTCGAAAGAAAGTTCAGAAGATAGTGCACTGCTGTTGATAAAAGGCAAATCCTTCATTTCAAAATAAGCCTGTAGTTTCCCATTTTCTCCAGGGTCACCATGAATATAGATATGTGCAATATCAATTTTAATAGTTTCTCCACTCTGTAGGGTAAATGAAAAGTCAGCCATTGAAACTTCAGCTTTTTCCCCATTATAATCAGCCAACCAACCTTCCTTACTGACCCGTACTAAAAAAGCATTGTATGTTTCTTTTGGAAGATGTTTTAATATCACCTTTGCGCTTTTTATAGAAATCTCATATTCAGGAGAATAGCCGCCACAAAACAGACCGATATTTTTCATTTCATTTATTTATAATGCGAAATAAGGAAAAATCTCTCATAATAGCTCCAATTTTTCTGAGAAGTTATGAGCATTGTATTGTTTATCTTAGGTGGTCGCTTAAAATCTATTTTACTCCTTTTCTTCTTGTTTAAAATGATTCCAGCCTTGTGCTTTTAAAGGTATAGCCGCTCCTTGCTTATCAATTAAATACAAACCTGCGTCTTTGGCCGTAAAATGCCCTATAACTGTCATGTGTGGATTGCCTTTAATTTTATCAAAATCGTCTTGTTTTATCGAAAATAACAATTCATAATCTTCTCCTCCATTTAAAACGCAAGTAGTTGGTGAGACGTTAAAATCAATTGCTGTTGTGGAAACTTTTGTATCGATCGGTAATTTTTCATCAAAAATATGAGCACCTAAGTCAGATTGGGTACAAAGATGAAGCATTTCAGAAGCCAAACCATCAGAAATATCAATCATTGAGGTCGGTTGAACATCGAGTTCTCTTAAAAATTGAATTATATCTTTTCTCGCCTCGGGTTTAAGTTGTCTTTCCAGCAAGTAATCGTATCCATCCAAATCAGGTTGGATATGTGGATTGGCTTTAAATACAGATTTTTCCCGTTCTAAAATTTGCAATCCCATATATGCTGCTCCGAGATCTCCTGTCACAACAATGAGCTCATTTTCTTTGGCTCCACTCCGGTAAACCACATCTTTGGTTTTTGCTGTTCCTAGAGCAGTAACCGAAATAACCAGTCCCGAAGCAGAAGCATTTGTATCTCCACCTATAAGATCAACCTCATAAAGTTCACAAGCCTTTTGGATGCCTTCATACAATTCTTCAATAGCTTCCTTTGGAAAGCGATTTGAAACAGCAATGGAAACTGTAATTTGTTCAGCGGTTCCATTCATGGCATATATATCTGATAGATTGACCATGACTGCCTTGTATCCTAAATGCTTTAGAGGAGTATACATCAAATTAAAATGAATGCCTTCTAACAGTGTATCTGTAGAAATAAGAAGTGCGTTCTCTTTGTCTTTTTTAATTACTGCGGCATCATCACCGACTCCAAAGATTGTTGATTCCCGCTTATTTTTAAACCCTTTGGTAAGGCTCTCAATCAATCCGAATTCACCGATTTCTTCCAGTTCAGTTCTCTTATCTTCACTCATACTGCTGTCATTTTCGAAATTACCGTTGCAAAGTTATCGCTATTTTACTACATATTCCTCTAAAAAAGGGAAGTTGTTGTTTATCTCTACTTTTCAATCTGCAAAGAATACAAAGAAAAAATGACTGAATACCCAAAAGTTATCATGAGGAAAAGACGCCTGAGAAGAATTATAAAAAAATGTGTATCCTCTATTCTCCTTCTTGTGGTTGTTCTGTTTCTCCTGAACTGAATCCGTTTTCATTTAGCAAAGCCTTATACAAGGCTACAAATTCTTCAGCCTCATCGGTCATTCTTCGTGCTACTTTCCTTCCACCACGAATAGATTCACTGATCTCTTCATTCTTTAACCCTTCTGCAATTCCTGGAATCACCCTTTGTGATAACCGTTGGAAAATCTGATTCCCCAATTCGGCAGCACGACTATCAGGAGAGGCTTCATGAACACTTGCGTAGGTGCGAAGTAAGTTCATCGCAAAAGCAATAAAATCCTCCTTATTGTTATAGGCAATCAAAGCATTGCTGTTTCCAAAATAATTGGCCATACTCTCTAATTGTCCAAGATATTCATACGCTACACTATCGGCTAAATTGTTCTTACCAACAGCATAAAGCAACCGAATATATTCAGGAATTACGCCGTCTGTATAAATCTGATCCCCGTTAGACAATCGTCTGTTAGCAGCTCTAGGTTCTCCGAAGTCAAACACTTTGGAAATCGGTAAAGAATCCAATGAATACCTTAAAATATGTTCAATTTTATCGGCATAGAATTCTGGAGTCTTAGTAGTTTGAGGCAAAGAATCTACCGCAGCTTGTTTTTCAGCTTGATGGTATTCTGTTAAGTATTGTGATGCCAAACTTACGTAACTATTTCTTGCTTGACTGGTATGTCTTCGTGTATAATAATCCACCAACACCCCTTCTCCTGCGAGGTTTCCAAATCGATATTTTTCCATAAGATTTTTTTGCATTACCTCTCTCGCATAATCCTGCATTGCTGTTTCTTTAAGAGGAATCAAACCAAATACTTGACCCAAGTCACTAAGCAAACCTCTGCCATAAAGTGCTTTGGCAACATTTGAACCTGCAGGACTGGAGAAAAATATCCCCCGTGTCCAGTCAAAATTGGCTAAAATATCCAGCATCATCACTTCTTCTCTGGTAAGTCCGTTAATATCAGATCTAAACATTCCTCCTTTTCTAAAGTCAAATTTTATTTTGTCCTTTGTTTGGTCTGCATATTCCTCCGAAATAATTTCTGCTTTAACTGCATTATCGGCATTTACGGAAACAACAAACCCTGAAGAAGGAAAGAAACGCATTTTTCTACCTCCTTGTAGATCCAACATATTTTTATCATCTCTTACAAATTCCATTGCATAATCTAAGGGTAAGTAGTCCCAAGCATCCGCCCATGAATTCGCTGCACTTTGCAATTGATTCAGTAGATTTTCATTCGCAGAAATTAAATTGTTCTGGACGTCTCTAAAAATTCTTTGCAAAAATACATTCATTCTTTTATAGTCCTCAATTCCGGGGTTCTCTATGGGGTTTTGCAACTCTTCACTCATTTTACGAAGAATTTCTTTTTCTTTAGGTTGCTTAGCAGACATTGAGGCTATAGATGCCAACAACCCCCTACGCATTCTTTGAAGAGATTCTTGATATGTTTTTGGATTGGTTTCTATTTTCTTTTGAGCAATCTCATCTACCTTTTTGGGTGAAATACGTGTTTTGTAATTGTTTTCATCAATAAACATAATATAATCTGTATTTCCAGCGCCCATTAAAATTTGGTCTTCTCTAAACTTAATCGGTAAAGGATCCGATTCATACGCCTTCATCTTCATTTGATTAGAGTACCAATCTGTTTGCATTAGAGACAAATTCGCTACTCTAACATCCGTTCGTACATCTTCAACTTCTTGGATATTCCATAAAGGGAAAGTATCGTTGTCTCCATTCGTAAATAAAATTGAATTTGGAGAACAGCCAATCAAGTAATTATAGGCCAAAGCACGTGTTGATTCACGATTGCTTCTGTCGTGACCTTTCCATGTTTGCACTCCCATTAAGAGCGGGACGGTCAACCCAAGAAGCGTTGCTACTCCTGCAGCTCCAGATCCTGAAAGTTTAACCTTTTTCAGTAAGGTCATTAGCAACATTGCTCCACCACCAATTGCACCAATAATAAGAAGAGAAACTGTTGCGGGCATACCACGTTCAGCGCTAATATCAGCTATTAAACATAAAGCCAATAATCCTCCTATTCCAACTCCTAATTTTTTATATTCTTCTTTTCCAAAAGACCTAAATGCCTCAAATAGACCATAGACCCCTAGACCTATCCATATAGCAAAAGCATAGAAGGATGCGGCATACGCATAATCCCTCTCCCGCGGTTCAAATGGTTTTTGATTCAAATAAATAATAATTGCAATACCTGTCAATAAAAATAGAATAGTGACGATAATGGCGTCTTTAGGCGCCCTCATAAAGTGAAAAAACATACCTATTAAGCCCAATATTATAGGGATATAATAAAATTTAGTGTTGTTGGGGTTATGACTGGTAAAATACGGTGCATTTTCATCTTGAGCACCCAATCTTACGTTGTCAACTGCATCAAAGCCTGAAATCCAATTTCCCCGCATGACATCGCCATATCCTTGAATGTCATTTTGACGTCCTGAAAAATTCCACATAAAATAACGCCAATACATCCATCCCATTTGATATTGAAAAAAGTAAGTGAGGTTATTTCCAAAAGTAGGAAGAGGACGCCCGTCATTTCCTATCATACTTCGAGGAACTTTTCTGTTTGGGTTATATCCCGACCAATCTTTATATCCATTAATTTTTCTTGTATCACCTTGAGCATACATTCTGGGAAATATTGTGTTTTGAACATAGACAGGGATTTGACCTTCACGTGTAGATTGGTTGGTAACAAAATACTCCTCATTCAATTGGTATTTCTTACCGCTGTTTTTAATGTATTTTTCCCCCAGTTCTTTCTTCTTAAAAGAAGTTACAGCATTTCCAGTATTGGTTCGTACAACCCATCTTCTATCATAGGCTTCACTTCGGTCCTCAAATTGTTCTCTCGAAGCTGTTTTTGAGTTAAAATATTGACCATAAGCTACAGGCCATGTTCCATACTGTTCTCTTTTTAAGAAAGCATACAGGGTTACCAAATTTTCTGGATTGTTTTCATCTAAAGGTGGATTGGCATTAGAACGGATAACTATTGTTGCAAATGACCCATAACCAATAAGCAGCATAACCAAACCTAATAGAGCTGTATTTGCAATTTTATATCCTTTTTTTCGTGTATACATTAGTGCAAACACAATTAACGTAACAAGAAGTAAAAAGAAGATAATTGTTCCAGTCCCAAAAGGAAGTCCTAAGGAGTTTCTAAAGAAAATCTCCATTTTAGAGGCCAAAGCAATAGACCCTGGAATTACGCCATTTTGAATAAAAGCGAGCACTACAACGCCAATTACACCTGTAATTAAGAATAGTTTAAGGGTGTTTTTAGATTTAATTTGATACGCTATAATATATGCAATTGCGGGCAACACCAATAATCCAAGTAAATGGACACCAATTGCAAGACCAATTAAATACATAATCAAAACCATCCACCTTAAAGGATGAACAGAAGGGGTCAATTGTCCCCTTTTTATAAGTGTCATTTCTTCGTCCCATTTCAATGCTGCCCAGAATATAATTGCTGTAAACAAGGAAGACATGGCATAAACCTCACCTTCTACAGCTGAAAACCAGAAAGATTCTGTAAATGTATAAGCCAATGCTCCTACAAAGCCAGATCCTATAATAGCAATTTTTTGACCTTTGGTCATTGCACGTCCGTCCTTTTCCCCAACCTTTTTTCCCAAGAGAGTGATGGACCAGAACAAGAAGAGAACAGAGAAGGAACTACAAAATGCCGACATGATGTTTACCCAATGCCCAACCTCTGTTACGGAACCTCCTGCAAACAGAGAAAATAATCTTCCCACGAGCATAAACAAGGGAGCACCTGGAGGGTGACCCACCTCAAGTTTGTATGCAGTAACAATAAATTCACCACAATCCCATAGTGAAGCAGTAACTTCTGCAGTCATTAAAAAGACAGTTGAGGAAACAATAAAAATCAACCATCCGATATAAATATTCAGTCTTTTATAGTTCATAGCCTAAATTTGAATTGACGAAGTTAAAAATATTCACAAATAGAAAGAAAAAAACTTTTTCTAAAATCTAAATTTAACATAAATTATTGACATTTGGGGAATATGTTGCGTTCTATCAAATTAGTATACTTTTATTATCCCGTATTATTAACTGCGTTGAGTTCATGAGCTGCATTCATCGCATAGCCTCATGACTAATACAGGTTATTTCACTGTGCAACCAGAGTAAAATAACTTTCTTTTAAAATTGTGTTGTGATTCTACAAAAAAGTTATAAATTTGCACGCTCGTAATAATTACATGAATTGATAATTATTACTCATTTTGTCCCATGGTGTAACTGGCAACACGTCTGGTTTTGGTCCAGAAGAGTCTAGGTTCGAGCCCTAGTGGGACAACAAAA
>CAZPDT010000016.1:0-82631 GCA_964585545.1 uncultured Fluviicola sp. | reverse complement strand
TCATTGCTGTTGGATATTTTCATTTAAAAAAGAAATGTGGAATTCTTGAGCAATTAAAAAATAAAGGATTTAAAGTTGAACCAGTTAAAATAAAGCCAGTTGCCAACAATTAAGCATCAATGAGGTCAAGTAAGGCTTGAGTTCATTGTGCTTGGTGTTGAACTCTGCCTTTGGTGGCGGGTTCGAAGCCTAAAAAAACTATGGGGATTCAATAAGAAAACTTGTGATTGTATTTCTAAAAACTAGACTTTCTATTTATAGAAATATGTTGTTTTATCAAATTGGGACACTTTTGAGTTTCTAATTTGATGAGATAATGCGGTTTTAAGTATTGATTTTGACAAAAGCTTTCATTTAAAACATAGAAATTCCTGTCCGTGTGAGTTACAGATTTTAAAGTGCAGACTATTAGTTGTTTAGAATTCATTATTAGCTTTCAATTACACTTTGCCACATGCAGATACATCATTGTCGTTTCGATATTAACATGTCCTAAAAGTTCTTTTATAGTAACAATATCAACTCCATCTTCCAGTAAATGAGTTGCAAAAGAATGTCTCAATGTATGAACAGAAGCCTCCTTCAGAATATTAGCTTGTTTTAATGCCAATCGAAAAGACTGCTGAACCGCACCATGTCCCAAAGGTTCTCCTTTAATTTTACCATTAAAAAGATAAGTTACAGGAAGTGAACTGCGCAGGTATTTATCCAAACCAATTAAAATCAATTTACTAAGAGGAACATATCGGTCGTGATTTCCCTTGCTTTTGACAACTCGAATTTGCATTCTATCTTTGTCGATATCCGTAATTTTTAATCGACAAACTTCACCTACACGAAGTCCTCCAGAATAAATAAGCGAAAATAAAAACCGTTGTTTTAATCTTTGTGGTGTATTAAAAAGTATGCGAAGCTCTTCTCTTTAAAAAACAACAGGAAGTTTTCTATCGTTCTTAATGGTAGGTAATTTGAGCACTCTATCTTCCATTTCATACAAGCGAAAGAAGAAACGAAGTCCATAAACCGTATGTTTAAAATACGTTGAACTCGCTGTTTTTTCCTTAGCCAATAAAAACAACCACTGATTTACTTCGTCTGGATCTAAATCCAATAAAGACTTTTTAAAATGTAAACTCACCTTCGCAACTGCTCTCGAATAATTAAACAAGGTGCTTTGGGAATAACCTCCAATAGTCATTTGTTCTTCAAACTTGGAATAGTGTTCTCTGAAAAATGGCACTTCTTTTTTTGCTCTCTCAATCAGTGTTTTCGCACTATTGGGCTTGGAATTTAACCATGTATACTTTTTCTTTTCCATATCAATAAGTTTTATGTTATTGATGTGTACGGTGAATTTTGTACTTTAGCTACCGAAGGTTGAGTTCAACATGGGCTAAAATCAAGCGGGCGGGCAGTACTAAACTGAGCCGTTGTGCAATTTATAAACTTTGTGCAGTCCGACAGGTAAGTGCTTTCTAATGCCCGCCAGCTTTTAGCCCAATCCCGCTATCCTTATAAACACTCCAACAAAACAAATCAGAACCACCGAAACTTAACTCCAAAAGAAAAAGATTAAAGAAACACCAAAACAATGAACAACTCCTCTTTCAAAGCTGAATTAACCCAATGGCTAGCCCATTCTAAAAAAGCATTGCAAAACACCAACTCTTTCTCTAACGAAGAAGTGCAAACCATTCAAGCTGAAATAGAAAAAAGAGAAGCGTTGGTCAATGAATTAAAAACTGCTAATTCTTCTAAAAACGCAGTAGCGTTTGAAGGGTCTTACAACATTATTGGGTTGAATCAGGATGAAAGACAAAGTCGTTATTTTGGTTTTCTCCATATTTCAAAAGTTAGTGAGATCAGAGTAAATGCAGAATGGGTCATCAGTGGAGAGCAGGTACAGCAAGGAAGTGGATTTTATCATGGTGATACGCTCGTCATTAATTTCTCTTACGTAGGCGAAGTAGAAAATGCAGGTAAAACCTACAAAGGTGTTGTCGTTTACAATCTGATCAACGATTCAATTTTAACAGGGTTTTGGTCAGAAAAACATGGAAATGATGAGTTTCTTGGGTTTGAAGAAGGACGGAAATTGAAAGCTTCTGAAACAATTTGGGAACAAGCAAAAATGAATTGAGATAACTTATAGAGCAATAAAATTCAGCGTATAATTGGCGACTCTACAAAGGTACTGCCGGAAAAACAGATCAGATTTAAACATATTCGTCCAATAGATCATTAGAGTTAGAAGTTATTGAATAAAAACGGGCTAAGCTTTCACTTACCCCGAAATTTCATTGCTTTGATTTGAATAATTAGCAATACTATTATTGTTTCTAATCATTTAACATTTGAAGGAATAGAAATGTTTAACAAATTTCAATGATTTTGTATGAAAAGCACAAATCCCTATTTCGACTCTAAAAAAGTATACAATCCTTTTTATTTACACTTTTTAAGCTCTTTATCAAATTTTTTCTGACCAATTCTTTGTACAATCCTATCACAGTAGAGTAAACCAAACAAGTTTTCATTTTCTTCTTTTGTGAAATTCCATGTTATCATCGTTTCTCCACCAGTTATAACGCCATTAATAATTGGTGTACTTAGCGCTTTATTTTCAGATATTATTGAAATGAACTTACCAATGTTTTTCTTGGTCATCTTTCGCCAAAGCTCACTTCCTTCTTCCTCAAAACTAACAGCAACAAATTCTCCTTTGTTATAATCATTGCTGCTAATTCTTACCGTTTCAATGTTTTTATTTGTCAGTAGTTCATCCTTCTCTTGTTCTTCTTTTACGATGTACAATGTAAAATAGAGTTCTTCGTTATCATATTTATCGTTTGATTTTAAGCTCCAAATAAATCGAAGGCGGTCTTCGATAAGTTCATTATTTTCTTTCAAAAATTGAATATATATAGAATTGATTAAAGCAGTGTCCTCCTCTTTTGCGTAGCCAATTTCAGGACTATCTTGATAGTAATTATCGGCTGAAAGGTTCAGGTTGTAAAACTCAGAAAGATAATTGTAATCTGTTTGCTTTAGATAACGCTCAACCAATAATGTATCCCAGAATATACCATTTGAAATTTCATGAAGTTGTGATCCTGAAAAAGCCTCCTTAAATTCTAACAATGGGGTCCTGTAATCAGAATCAGTGATATTGTACTCAATGCAATTGCAAATTGGATTTTTTTGACTAAAACACACTGTTGCTATATACAGCATGAAAAATAATAGAAATAGATTTTTCAAAATAGTTATTTTATTAAAGTTGTAATTATTGAAGGAGTTGAGCAAAATTAGAATTTATGGAATAATACTGAATCTAAATACTCAGAACTCCTCATTACTTTCCGATCAATAAACACAATACCTCCTTATACCATTTTAGATATTCCTCCACCTTCAACAATTTCCCTTCCGAAAGGTTTTAAGGCCAGTTTCGCCATTTTAAAATGTTGTCTTGCCCATGGAATACCTACCATCGAAATAGCAAAGATGATTCCCAGAACAAAATGGGATAAAAAGATCCAAACTCCTCCCACCAAGAACCAAATTACATTCATGGTTATAGATAAACCTGAGTTTGAATTTTCAATCACCCGCGTTTCTCTACCAAATGGCCATAAAGCTAATCCTGCCAATTTCAAAGTTTGTAAACCGAAAGGAATTCCAATAATACTTGCAAAAAGCAATAGACTCGAAATAAGATATTCTATAGCAATATCGAGTCCACCAAAGATTACCCAAATAAGATTTCCTATAAAGTTCATGTAATAAAGGCTTAAGTCTAAACTTTTATTTACACTAAAGTTAGACAATCCTTATTTGATTTAATCATTATTAATGAAAAATCATTAAAAACAATACTGCGAATAGTATTGAAAACCATGTACAGTTCTATCCTATGTATAGAATCTATGGATTTTGACCTTTTAATAAGTTCTCAAAATACTGAGCATCCAGGTTTAATTTTTTCTGTACCCAACTTCTATTGTTCTTGAAAATTTGTTCAATATCCATACGCGTAATTTTTATCTTGTAGATTTTCTAAATATGAAACAAAAATAAATCGTTTCAGAAATCCTAAGTAAATTGCAATAAAAGCTGTTGATGATAAAAATATCTAGTTTTATCTTTACGCATTCTAATAGAATGATAAGTATCGAAAAAGTCTAAGGTAAATGTTAGGGTATAAATAGCATGTAATCAGAATATATTTAGCAATAAAGAAAGTTAGCTCCTTAAAATCAAAATTTTAACAGATTTCTTCTCCGTTTCTCAACTTTTTTTACTTATGTTTGTTATTATTATCAGCAATGCTAAAAAGAATTTTATCCATATCACTGATGCTCGTTATCCTCGTTTTAAACCTTGGACTAACGCACATTACGCATTATTGCGGAGGTGAAGCGGTAGAATCTGCCTTTAGTTTGGTTCATTCAGATATAAGTTGCGGTATGACTCCATCAGAAATGGAAGACTGCGCAAATGTTGACTATAACGAACACAAAGAATCCATTCAAAAGAAAGGATGTTGCGAAAACGAATACACTTCGATTTCTGCAGACATTGACTATAATCAATCCCAAGTTACTTCAATTCCACATTTAGACTTTAAATTTGTGATGGCATTTGCTTACTCTTTTGTAAGCAACAACTTGTTTTTGAAAAAAGACAAATCTTCATTTGAATCTTATCACCCCCCTAGTCTTGATCGAGATATTTCTGTCTTGCATCAAGTATTCATCATTTAGAATAACAAAAGATTAAACTTTCATTTGATCTAGATTGAAAGAAGAGGATGTTTTTCGCATTCCTCAATGAATATATTTTTCATTTTTAATTATTTGTTATGTTGAATAAAGTTATTCGGTACTTTCTTGAAAACAAGTTAGTAACCTTTTTGATATTAGTTTTATTTATAGGATGGGGTTTGGTCACTTCTCCTTTCAGTTGGAACATTGGGTTCTTGCCCTCAGATCCTGTAGCCGTTGATGCTATTCCAGATATTGGAGAAAATCAACAAATCGTTTTTACCGAATGGATGGGAAGGTCGCCTCAAGATATCGAGGATCAAATTACTTATCCTTTAACGACTTCTTTACTGGGAATTCCAGGAGTAAAGTCGATTCGGAGCTCTTCCATATTCGGATTCAGTAGCATCTATATTATTTTCGATGAAGATGTTGAATTCTATTGGTCAAGATCGAGAATAATTGAGAAGCTGAATTCGCTTCCTTCAAATTTACTTCCTGATGATGTTCAACCTGCTCTGGGACCTGATGCTACGGCGTTGGGGCAAGTGTATTGGTATACCTTGGAAGGCCGAGATCAAGACGGAAATCCAACAGGTGGTTGGGATTTGCATGAAATCAGAACGGTACAAGATTTCTTTGTAAAATACAACCTTAATGCGGTGGAAGGAGTTTCTGAAGTGGCTTCCATTGGAGGTTATGTTCAAGAATATCAAATCGATGTAGATCCCGATGCCTTGAAAACTTATGATATCCCACTTTATGATGTGATGAATGCTGTAAAGAAATCAAATCGAGATATTGGAGCCAAAACCATTGAAATCAATAAAGCGGAGTACTTGGTAAGAGGTCTTGGATATGTGGAAAGTATCGAGGATATCGAAAAAGCTGTGGTTACGGTAAATGACAATGTTCCCATTAGAATCAAAGACATTGCGGTGGTAAACTTGGGACCTTCTACCCGACGTGGATTATTAGATAAAGACGGTGCTGAAGTTGTAGGTGGTGTTGCTGTGGCAAGATACGGAGCTAATCCTTTACAAGTCATCAATAATATTAAAGATAAAGTAGATGAAATTGCCAGTGGATTACCCAAGAAAACCTTAGCCGATGGAACAGAAAGTCAATTGACTATTGTGCCTTTCTATGACCGAACGGAACTCATCAATGAAACCATTGGAACCTTGGAAGAAGCATTGTCACTCGAATTATTGATTGTGGTTTTAGTCGTTGTGGTGATGGTACTCAATTTACGCGCTTCCATTCTTATTTCAAGTTTGCTTCCTGTTGCCATCTTGATGGTTTTTATTGCCATGCGCTATTTCAATGTCGATGCCAATATTGTAGCCTTATCGGGAATTGCAATTGCCATTGGAACCATGGTCGATTTGGGAATTATTCTCTCTGAAAACGTCATAAAACATATTAAAGAATCTCCCAAAAGCCAAAAACTAATTGATACGGTCTATAATGGAGTGGCAGAAGTAAGTTCAGCTATTTTGACAGCGGTAACCACAACAATTGTGAGTTTTATCCCTGTCTTTACCATGGAAGCTGCAGAAGGAAAACTATTCCGTCCTTTAGCGTTTACAAAAACCTTTGCGCTTTTGGCTTCCTTAATTGTCGTTTTGATAATTCTTCCCACCCTTACTCATTTAGTTTTTAAAATTAACATCAAGAAAAACACCAAAGGAATTGTACTCAATACACTGCTAATTGTAGGTGGGTTATTTGTTGCTATGTGGATGAGTTTGTGGGGCGGTTTAACTTTGTTGGCTTTTGGAATAGCTTGGTTTATCACCGAGTACAGCAAACAAAATCGAATCTCCAAAAACCTTACGGTATATATCACCGTGGTTTCTGTAGTTTGGTTGTTAGCCAAATATTGGATGCCACTAGGTCCAAGCAATTCTCTTTTTATGAACTTCTTGTTCGTAGGACTTATTGTCACGTTAATTCTAGGAGCTTTCTATTTCCTTGAAAAGTATTATACCAAAATCTTACATTGGTGCTTGAACAATAAAGTCAAGTTTTTACTGATTCCTTCGTTCTTAATTCTGTTTGGAGCCACAATTTGGATGGGATTCAACACAATGTTTGGATTTATAGCCACTGGATTTGACAAAGTTGGAGTCAACATTCGAACGACTTCAGTTTGGTCTGGACTCAACCATTCTATGCCTGGTCTAGGAAAAGAGTTCATGCCATCCTTAGATGAAGGAAGCTTTTTACTGATGCCGACTTCCATGCCACATGCGGGAATTGAGCAAAACAAACAAGTAATTCAACAATTGGATATGCTTTTGTCTAATATTCCAGAAGTTGAATTGTCAGTGGGGAAAATGGGAAGGGTTGAGTCTGCCTTAGATCCTGCTCCAATTTCAATGTATGAGAATGTAATCAATTATAAATCGGAATACATTCTCAACAAAAAAGGTCACCGTGAACGCTTTAAAGTAGATGAGGACAATAACTTTATTCTAAAAAATGGCGATACACTCAGTACTGAAGAAGCAATTCATAAAAACATTGGCCGAGAAGACTTAATTTCAGACGATTCAGGACAGTATTTCCGAAATTGGAGAGAGAACATTCGTTCTCCAGATGATATTTGGGATGAAATAATTAAAGTGACAAATATTCCAGGAGTAACTTCTGCACCAAAACTTCAACCGATTGAAACACGATTAGTGATGCTTCAAACGGGAATGAGAGCACCAATGGGAATCAAAGTTTTTGGTCCGGATCTCGAAACAATTGAAGATTTCGGAATGCAGCTTGAATCGATCTTGAAAGAAGTTCCTTCAGTAAAAAAAGAAGCTGTATTTGCGGACAGAATTGTAGGTAAACCTTATTTACATTTCGATATTGATAGAGATGCTATTTCCAGGTATGGATTGAATATTGAAGATGTGCAACAAACCTTGGAAACGGCTGTTGGTGGAATGGAAATTACGTCAACTGTAGAAGGACGTAAAAGATTTCCTGTGCGTGTACGCTATCCACGAGAACTCCGCGATGATCCTAGTCAGCTGGAGAAAGTATTTGTACCCACTCCAACGGGAGTTCAAGTTCCATTGATTGAATTGGTGGATATTGAATATGTTCGTGGTCCACAAATGATAAAAAGTGAAAATACCTTTCTCGTAGGTTTTGTACTCTTCGACAAAAAAGATGACGCTGCGGAAGTAGATGTTGTGGAAGATGCACAGCGTTTTATTAAAGACAAAATCGATAATGGTGAATTAATCGTTCCAAGCGGAGTGAATTATGAATTCTCCGGAAATTATGAGAATCAAGTGAGGGCTGAAGAACGTTTGGCCATCATTGTTCCGCTGGTGCTTGTGGTGATTTTCCTCATTCTTTACTTCCAATTTAGATCGGTAAGTACTTCCCTGATGATTTTCACAGGAATTGCCATGGCATTCAGTGGTGGATTCATCATTCTTTGGTTCTACGGACAAGATTGGTTCTTGAATTTTAACTTCTTCGGAATGAACATGAGGGAACTCTTCCAAATGAAAGCCGTGAACATGAGTGTCGCTGTTTGGGTTGGTTTCATTGCCTTGTTTGGTATTGCTACCGATGATGGAGTTTTAATGGGAACTTACCTCGATCAAAGTTTTAAAAGAAACAAAACAAATTCAATTGAAGAAATAAAAGAAGTGGTGGTTATTGCAGGCCAGCGAAGAATTAAACCTGCAATTATGACTTCTGCCACAACCATTATTGCCTTGTTGCCCATTCTCACCTCAACAGGAAGAGGATCCGACATTATGATTCCAATGGCTATTCCCGCTTTTGGAGGAATGTTGTTGGCTTCAATCACTTATTTTATTGTGCCAGTTTTATACTACTGGAAAGAAGAATATAAACTTAAAAAAGAATCGAAATGAAACGATATTTAAAAATCTTATTGATTTTCATAGGAATAATTGGGAATGGATTTTCGCAATCTCTGGATAAATATTTAGAGGAAGCTGCAGAAAACAATCCATTACTTAAAGCGAAGTATGCCGATTTTGAAGCGAGTGTGGAAAAAGTTGCGCAAGTCAATTCTTTGCCCAATCCAAGTATTTCATTTAGCTATCTGGTTAGTCCAAGTACACCTCATCCAGGAAATCAAAAAGCAGGCTTAGGCATTCAACAAACGATTCCTTGGTTTGGTACGTTAAAAACCTCGGGCAGTGTATATGAACTTCAATCCGAAGCACTTTATCAGGAATTTATAAATGAACGCAATCAACTGTTTATGGAGGTAAAGTCGGCTTGGTATCCGCTTTACGAATTGCATCAGGAAATAAAATTGCAAAAGGAGAATAAAAAGGTGTTGTTAAGTTATAAGCAACTCGCCACAACGGGATTTAAAGTTGGCAAAAACAGTATGGCCGATGTGCTGCGGGTGGATATCAAAATTGAAAGCACCACCACAGAAATTAAGTTGCTCGAAGAAAAGATCAAACCTTTTACGGTGCGTTTCAATAGGCTGTTGAATAAATCAGATACAGCCGCAATAGAAATTGAAGAAATAATCCAAATAGCGGATATTCCTTTAAATTATAGAAGAGACAGCTTGTTGGAAAATCATCCCAGTTTAAAAGCTTTGGATTTAGAATATCAGTCCGCTCAAGCTTCGGAAACCTTAGCCAATAAAGAAGGAGCACCTAGTTTCGGTGTAGGTTTGGATTATGGATTTATGCCCGATGCTCAAAACATGGTAATGCCTATGGTGAGTATCTCTCTTCCTATTTACAGAAATAGATACAAAGCCTTGAAAAAAGAAGCGCAATTGAAACAAGACGCCATTGAATTTTATAAACAAGACTTTGAAAATGAATTAATTTCCAATTACGAAATGACAAGGTACGATTTGGATCATGCTAAAGAAAAGTTTTTACTCTATCAAAAGCAAATCGAAAAAACCAAACAAGTCATTCATCTGCTCGAAGTGGAATACAGTAATTCGGGTGAAAATTTTGAAGAAATACTGCGCATGCAACAAGATTTAATTACTTATCAAATAGGAAAAGCAAAGGCTGTAAAAGACTTTTATACCGCTTTAGCAAGACTCGATTATTTAACAGCAAAATCAGAATAAAATGAAAAATAGAAAGACAACATATATCGCTTTATCCACTTTAATTATAGGATTATTTTTTGGTTGGCTAATTTTTGGCTCTTCCGAAGAGAGTACTTCACAAGCAGAACAACACGACCACAACGAAGAAACCATTTGGACGTGTTCCATGCATCCACAAATTAGAAGTCAAGAACCTGGCGACTGCCCGATATGTGGAATGGAATTAATTCCTTTAAGCGATGACAAAAATGAGGGCGGAGACCCAATGGAAATCAAGATGTCGCCTACTGCTAAGCAATTGGCTTCTGTACAAACTTCCATTGTTTCTAAACAAAAGCCTATCAAGGAAGTAAGAATGAATGGAAAGGTAAAAACCGATGAAAGAAAAGTGTATTCTCAATCTTCTCATATTCCGGGAAGAATTGAAAGACTCACGGTAAACTTTACAGGAGAATCCATTCAAAAGGGACAAATTTTGGCGTACATCTATTCTCCAGAATTGGTGGCTGCCCAAGAGGAATTATTTGAGGCGAAAAAAATAAAAGAAGAACAACCTTCTTTATATAAAGCCGCCAAAGAAAAACTGCAAAATTGGAAACTGACGCAAAAGCAAATTGATCAGATCATAAAGATTGGAGAGATTCAAGAACAATTTCCAATTTTGGCTGATGTTTCAGGAATCGTAACAAAGAAAAACATCAATCTCGGCGATTACATTAAAAAAGGAGAATCGCTCTATGAAATTGCAGATATCAGTACCGTTTGGGTGCTTTTTGATGTTTACGAAAGTGATATTCCGTGGGTAAAAAAAGGCGACAAAGTGGAGTTTACTGTTCGCTCCTTGCCTAACGAAACTTTTAACGGCGAAGTCTCTTTTATCGATCCTGTTATCAATTCCAAAACAAGAGTTGCATCGGCTAGGGTCATTATCAAGAACCCAGGGAAAAGATTAAAACCCGATATGTTTGTTCGAGGAATTGTAAAAAGCGAATTGGAGCAACAAGAAAAAGTGATTATTGTGCCCAAATCTGCGGTAATGTGGACGGGAGAAAGATCATTGGTGTATGTAAAAACCAGTAGTTCAGAACAAGTGAGTTTTCTCATGCGCAAAGTGACTTTAGGATCTTCCTTGGGAGATAGCTACATCATAAAAGAAGGATTGGAAGTAGGCGAAGAAATTGCTACCAACGGAACCTTCAGCATTGATGCCGCAGCACAGTTGGCAGGAAAACCCAGCATGATGAGTCCTGAAGGTGGCAAGCCAGTTACGGGACATAATCACGGAGAAACGTCCTCTGCTAAAACTTCAAATACAGAAAAAATCGAAATTAGCGACAAAGCAAAAACTGCATTAAAACCTGTTTTTGAAGCTTACTTGGAATATAAAAATCAGTTAGTCGCCGATAATTTTGAACAAAGCATTTCGAGTGCAAAAGCTATGGAAACCGCTTTAAACAATATAGATATGAAGATTTTTAAAGGGGAAGCCCATAACTTTTGGATGAAACATAGTCAGCTTATAGACGAAGCATTAATGCGCGTCCACGAAGCAAAAGACATAGGAGAATTAAGAATAATTTTTAAGAACGTTTCCGACCCAATGATCATGTTGTTAATCACATTTGAACCATTGGAAAAACCACTCTATATAGAACACTGCCCAATGGCGAATGACAACAAAGGAGCAGATTGGATCAGTAGTGAGGAGGAAATCGAGAACCCCTATTTTGGAGAAGCAATGTTGAAATGTGGGGAGGTGAAACAAGTTATTAAATAGAAAAAATTTAAATATATTCTTAACCTCACCCTAAAGACTTTTTTTATAAAAATAGATATTATGAAACAACATGAAAACCACAACGAAATGGACCATTCTAACCACGATGACATGGGAAATGAACATCACGAAATGATGATTAAGGATTATAAACGTAAATTTTGGATTTCCTTGATTTTAACGCTCCCCATTTTGGCTTTAGCTCCAATGATTCAAGGAGTACTAGGCGTAGAATGGAGATTTCCTGGAAGTAATTATGTCCTTTTCGGTTTATCGAGTATTGTCTATTTTTATGGAGGATGGCCTTTCTTGACAGGCCTAGTCAGTGAATTAAAAGACAAAGCCATTGGAATGATGACCCTTATTGCGGTCGCTATTTCTGCTGCTTACTTTTACAGTGTTGCGGTTGTTTTTGGATTTGAAGGTCAAACTTTCTTTTGGGAATTAGCTACACTTATAGATGTAATGTTGCTCGGACATTGGCTTGAAATGCGTTCTGTATTAGGGGCAAGTAAAGCCTTGGAAGCCTTAGCAGATTTGATGCCCAACGAAGCTAATCTAGTAGAAGATGATCAAACACGTAAAGTAAGTATTGGTGATTTAAAAGAAGACGATATAATTTTAATTCGACCGGGTGAGAAAGTACCTGCCGATGGAGTAATTGTTGAAGGAGAAAGTGACCTCAATGAAAGTATGTTAACAGGGGAAAGTAAACCTGTTACTAAAACGGTCAATGATGAAGTAATTGGTGGTGCCATCAATGGAAACGGGGTTGTAAAGGTTCGTGTTAAAGGAATTGGAGAAGAGGCTTATCTCTCCAAGGTGATCAATATGGTACAAACTGCTCAAAAGCAAAAGTCAAAAACGCAACGCCTCGCTGACACCGCAGCTAAATGGTTGACAATTGTAGCGCTAGTTTTAGGTTTTGGAACTTTCTTTACATGGTTGGCATTGGGTGAAAACCTTGCGTTTTCAATGGAGCGCATGGTAACAGTGATGGTGATTTGTTGTCCACATGCATTGGGATTAGCCATTCCACTTGTGGCTTCAATTTCTACAAGTATTTCTGCTCAAAATGGTTTATTAATACGCAATAGAACTGCTTTTGAATCATCGCGTAAAATTTCAACTATAGTGTTTGATAAAACAGGAACTTTAACCAAAGGTTCACATGAAATCACACGTATAGTTTCGCTTCATTCTGACTATACGGAAACGGAACTTTTAACTTATGCAGCGGCAGTAGAAAGTCCTTCTGAACATCATATTTCTAAAGGTTTAACACGAAAAGCAAAGGAAGATAAATTAGAAATTCCTTCTGTTACTGATTTCAAGTATAATGCTGGAATTGGTGTTCGTGGAATCGTAAATGGAAAGGAAGTGCAAGCAGGAGGATATTTGTTGTTAGAGCAAATGGATAAAAAGGTAGATAAAGATGAAAACGAAGGAATTGAAACCAAAATCTTCACTTTTGTGGATGGAGAATTAATTGGCTTTATAACCTTTGCAGATGAAATTAGAGAGAGCTCTTATGATGCTATTAAAACCCTTCATGCACACAACATAAAAACTTCTTTACTCACGGGAGATAACGAGATCGTAGCCAAATATGTAGCCGATAAATTGGGACTTGACGATTATATGTCAGAAGTCCTCCCCGATCAAAAATTGGAGAAAATCAAAGAACTTCAAGCGAGAAATGAATTTGTTGCCATGGTTGGTGATGGTGTAAATGACGCGCCTGCTTTAGCTCAAGCAAATGTTGGAATTGCAATTGGTTCTGGAACTGATGTTGCTGCCGAAACTGCAGATATTATATTAATGGACAGTGACCCAAAAGACATTGTAAACTTAATTCTATTTGGAAAAGCGACTTATCAAAAAATGGTTCAAAACTTAGTTTGGGCTACAGGTTATAACGTTATCGCTTTGCCTTTAGCAACTGGCTTTATTCCAGGTCTAATGATTAGCCCTGCTTTTGGAGCGGCATTGATGAGTGTGAGTACAATAGTTTGTGCCTTGAATGCGCAATTGTTGAGACGTAAAATTGGGAGGAGATAAGAGGAATAATTCCATTAAATCGAGAGAAATTAGAATCCCATATTGCAGAGCAGCGATGTTGAAATGTGGGGAGGTGTTGTAGCTTGTGGAGTAAGGTGCTACCTGATTAGCAAAACACCTTATTCAGTTAGAAACTATTGTTTTTTCAATATAATAAGGTGTTACTCCTCCCTTAAAATCCGATGTTTACACCATCCTCACCTTTGACTTACCGTAGCCTTCTCTAAAAGTATCACTCACAGTAAATTTATTTTTACCAATAGAAAGATTGCTTTTTCCGTAAGAATCAACTTTTTGAAGGTTGATGATTTATGAACGATTGATCTGCAAGAACATACTTTCAGGCAAAAAGATTTTTACTTTTTTTAGTGTAATGTTGATTATAGATGCACTGTTATAAATTTGAATATTGCTCTCTCATAAAAATTAGACAACAACTTGTTACTCAAATATAAAAACCTTGTGACTCTAAAATAAGTCAACAGATTGTTGACCAATCGAGGTAGAGTTTAAAAATGTGATTGATTTAAACTCAAATGATTATTATTTGGCCACCTTTTCCGCCTACTACCTTAAGTCTGCTCGTTCTTTTTGGCAAACAATGCTTTTTGCGGGAGCTTCACAAGGTCGCTCCACAAATTAGCTTGTTTACAACAAAAACAACTTCACAAAGCCACCGGTTTTCGTCGGGGTGGGAATCGAAGCTTCGTGTTGGAGTAATAAGCGTAGAATTAAACGTTTATTATACGTATAATTATTCGGGTAGGAATTGATTTAAATATTTTACTTTTTTTACAATCAATTTAAAAGACCTGTTGTAGTTGAGGTTGAGTATTGAAATTAATGTTATATTTGGTGGAAATGATAAAAGTGGAATATGCGCAATTGCGTATAGCCAATTGTTACCCACAATTAGAAACGAAAATTGTAACTAAAAATAAAAACTAACAACTTATCAAAGTAATCATCAATCAAAAAATCTAAATGAAACAATCAATATTTCTAATTCTCTTCTTATCTATAAACCTTGTTACAAATGCACAAAGCAATCCATTCAACCCTAAAACAACTAATGACGGTTGGAAAACTGAAAGCATATTAAAGGACAACCCGACTATTGAAAAAATGGATAGTCTTATTTCAAACAATGAGTTTAAAAACATCTCAAGTGTGGTTGTTGCTCATAAAGGGAAAATTGTCTTTGAAAATTACTACAATGACAATAGTTCAGACACAAAACACAATACTCGTTCTGCGACAAAAACAATTACAGGAACATTAATCGGAAGTTTAATTCAAGACGGTTCACTAAAATCAGTTGATGAAAAAGCATCTCAATATTCAAAAGTTAAAGACTTGCAGTATCCTGACAAACGAAAAGATGAAATTACCATTGAAGATTTACTTACAATGTCATCTATTTTAGAATGTGATGATTGGGACCAAAATTCGCGTGGTCAAGAAGAGAAGATGTACATAATTGAGGATTGGGTTAAATTCTATTGGGATTTACCAATCAAAGGTTTTCCTGAATGGAAAACAAAACCGAAAGATTCAAAATATGGACGGAGTTTTAGTTATTGTACCGCAGGAGTTGTTGTTTTAGGAGACATAATAAACAGTGTAACAGGCTCATTAGAAAATTACGCTGACAGAGCATTATTTTCAAAATTAGGAATTACTGACTATCATTGGCAGATGACACCGACAGGATTACCAATGACAGGAGGTGGTTTAGGATTAAAAAGTCGTGACCTTTTAAAAATCGGACAATTATATCTAAACGGTGGAAAATGGAATGACAATCAAATCATTTCAGAAGAATTTGTACAAAAATCCACTGAACCTCACGCAGAAGTTGGAATGTTTGATTATGAATATGGTTATTTATGGTGGTTATCCAAATTTGGGCAAGAACAAAAAGAAAAGGCTTATTTTATGTCGGGAACAGGTGGAAATAAAATTGTAGTTATTCCTGAACTCGAATTGGTAGTTGTTCTAACAAGTACTTATTACAACGGAGGAATGGAATCACATAATCAAACGACAAAACTAATGAACGAATATATTGTCCCTGAAATACAGAAAATGGAAAAATAACTGTGGGTAACAATTAAGCATCAATGAGGTCAAGTAAGGCTTGAGTTCATTGTGCTTGGTGTTGAACTCTGCCTTTGGTGGCGGGTTCGAAGCCTAAAAAAACTATGGGGATTCAATAAGAAAACTTGTGATTGTATTTCTAAAAACTAGACTTTCTATTTATAGAAATATGTTGTTTTATCAAATTGGGACACTTTTGAGTTTCTAATTTGATGAGATAATGCGGTTTTAAGTATTGATTTTGACAAAAGCTTTCATTTAAAACATAGAAATTCCTGTCCGTGTGAGTTACAGATTTTAAAGTGCAGACTATTAGTTGTTTAGAATTCATTATTAGCTTTCAATTTTAATGGTGGACCTCTTAAACCTAGAATTAACTCCTTTATTTCAAAGGCCGTCCCTTTACATTTAGGACATTGATTGGGAATGATTTTCCATTTTTGTTCGGCTATTACACTCCAATTGATTTTCTCTTTTTTCCATGACTTAAGACCAAAATACGCTTTGGCTAAGTTGAGCAGGGTAGACTTGTTTTTACTTGCAAAAATTCCGTAATGTCTTATTCTTGTAAATCCAGAAGGTAGAACATGTAATGAAAACCTCCGAATAAACTCTGTTGCTTGAAGATTCATTATTTTGGTACTTGCACCAGCTCTGTAATCTTTGTAACGAAAAGAAACTTCGTTGTTAGAAATATCTTTTAAACGATAATTTGAGATAGCAATTTTGTGGGTATATCTGCCCAAATACTCGATGACTTGCTTTGGACCGAAAAACGGTTGCTTGGCATAAACGACCCAATCCTTTTTGAATAATATTTTGGCCGTACTTTGTGGAACCGAAACTTCTTTACGTAGACAAGCCATGAATTTTGCCCTAAAAGTTATGCTCAACGCTCGCTTTGGAAATAGATATTTCTTTTTTCTATCTGAAGTTTTGGTTTGCTTTTTAGGAAACACCCATTTTCCATCTTTACTCAGTCCACCATTCGGGACAATGCAATGTAAATGAGGATGTAGACTGAGTGTTTGCCCCCATGTATGCAAAATTGAAATCATGCCTGTTTTTGCATTCAAATACTTCTCATCAGCTGAAAAAGCTTGAAGGGTTTGCCAGGAAGCTTTGAATAAGGCATTGTAAACTTCTTTAGGAAATTTTAGCGCTAAATCATTCAATTCATGAGGTAAAGTAAAGACAATATGATAGTAGGGAACGCATAAAAGCTCAGCTTCTCGTTCCTTAATCCATCTTTCTTTTGCTACCGTTTGACACTTTGGGCAATGTCTATTTCTACAACTATTATAACTGATTTCTTGATGACCACAATCGCCACATTTCCTCTTGTGTCCGCCAAGTTTACTCGTTCTGCAAGCTTTAATTGCATTAAATGTTCGCAGTACTTGAGAGCTTGTTTTGTACTGTTTTAGAAAATCTGTTTCGTAAAGATGAAGTATCTTTGCTATTTCATGTTTTGAGCGTTTAATTACTTCTTGTAAAGTGAATCAAACGGACTACATGCTTCGACTCTATTGCACTTTGCCACATGCAGATACATCATTGTCGTTTCGATATTAACATGTCCTAAAAGTTCTTTTATAGTAACAATATCAACTCCATCTTCCAGTAAATGAGTTGCAAAAGAATGTCTCAATGTATGAACAGAAGCCTCCTTCAGAATATTAGCTTGTTTTAATGCCAATCGAAAAGACTGCTGAACCGCACCATGTCCCAAAGGTTCTCCTTTAATTTTACCATTAAAAAGATAAGTTACAGGAAGTGAACTGCGCAGGTATTTATCCAAACCAATTAAAATCAATTTACTAAGAGGAACATATCGGTCGTGATTTCCCTTGCTTTTGACAACTCGAATTTGCATTCTATCTTTGTCGATATCCGTAATTTTTAATCGACAAACTTCACCTACACGAAGTCCTCCAGAATAAATAAGCGAAAATAAAAACCGTTGTTTTAATCTTTGTGGTGTATTAAAAAGTATGCGAAGCTCTTCTCTTTAAAAAACAACAGGAAGTTTTCTATCGTTCTTAATGGTAGGTAATTTGAGCACTCTATCTTCCATTTCATACAAGCGAAAGAAGAAACGAAGTCCATAAACCGTATGTTTAAAATACGTTGAACTCGCTGTTTTTTCCTTAGCCAATAAAAACAACCACTGATTTACTTCGTCTGGATCTAAATCCAATAAAGACTTTTTAAAATGTAAACTCACCTTCGCAACTGCTCTCGAATAATTAAACAAGGTGCTTTGGGAATAACCTCCAATAGTCATTTGTTCTTCAAACTTGGAATAGTGTTCTCTGAAAAATGGCACTTCTTTTTTTGCTCTCTCAATCAGTGTTTTCGCACTATTGGGCTTGGAATTTAACCATGTATACTTTTTCTTTTCCATATCAATAAGTTTTATGTTATTGATGTGTACGGTGAATTTTGTACTTTAGCTACCGAAGGTTGAGTTCAACAATGGCTATAAGTAATTGCTTGCTCTCGCCTACTTCTGAAAATCCGCGAGGATTTTCAGTCTGGCGCGTACTTGCAAAGTTAAGTGCTAACCCACGCAACTACTCATACCCGAGTCCGTCAGACTGTCTCAAAACTTAATAACTCTGTTGAAAACCTACCAACATAAATGTCAAACCACCCTTGGTTTTTCGTATCTTTAAGTATGGAATATCAACAAGGAGAAAACCGTCAGCAGTTAGCTTTATACACTACTTGTTTGGATGATATGATTCCACAGGACAATTCAGTGCGATTTATCGATCAGTTTGTAGAAAGCCTCAATTTACATGACATGGGATTTGAGTCATTGCCTGCTCAGGGAAGACCGCCGTATAATCCCGCAGATTTATTAAAATTATACATCTATGGTTACATGAACCGCATGCGTTCTTCCCGACAATTAGAAAAAGAACTTAGCAAAGCGATCTCATGAACACCTATAAAAATATACACTTGTGAATAATGTCATCGTAATCTAGAAGTAATTTGGCTTTTGAAAAATCTAAAACCAGATCACAATACCATTGCCAGGTTTAGAAAAGATAACCCCAAAGCCATCAAGCGTGTTTTTCGTTATAGTGTTGAAATTGCTAAAAACTTTAACCTTATTGGAGGAATTTTGATTGCTGGAGACTCCACTAAACTACGAGCACAAAACAGTAAGAAGAACAATTACAATAAAAAGAAAATCAAACGTCATTTAGAGTATATTGACAACAAGCTTGAAGAACACAATACAGCCTTATCTACAGCTGATGGAGATCAAAAAGAGAAGTTAGAAAAACAAGTAGAACTGCGTAAGACTCAGCGTAAAAAGTATGAGCAAATACAAGAAAAGCTAGACGAAGATAAGTCTTCCGAAAACCCTCAACTTTCCACTTCCGATCTAGACAGCAGGCATCAAATAGTAAGAGGAACAATTACCGAAGTTTGTTATACCGCTCAAACCACCGTTGATGCAAAACACAAATTATTACTTGACTATAAACTCACTAACCAAAACGATAAAAAGGCAATGGGAATGATGCTCCGAAGAGCAAAAACCATTCTAAAAACCAATAAATTTACAGCGCTTTATGATAAAGGTTATCACACAGGAAGTGAATTTAAAACCGCTGATAATCTAGAAATAAAAACCTTAGTTGCCATTCCAAATATCGGTAGATCCAGTCAAGCTCCAAACCCAGCTTATAACTCGGAAAACTTTATTTATAACGATAAAACAGACAGCTATACTTGTCCGCAAGGAAATGAACTCATTTCAAATCAAACCGAATACAAAGCTAGAAACTACCGATTTAAACAATACAAAACCAAGGCGTGTAAAACCTGTCCTGTACGCAGTGAGTGTACCACTTCAAAAATTAACGGAAAAGTCATTCAACGTTCTGAATTTACTCAAAACATACAGAACAACGCCAAACGTGTAGCTAAAAACCTTGAACTTTACAAACAACGGCAAGCATTAGTTGAACACCCTTACGGAACCATGAAAAGACAATGGGGATTTGATCACATCATGACCAAAAAAGGACTTCAAAGAGCAGAAGCAGATTTTGGTTTAATTGCATTGGCTTACAACTTAAAAAGAATGGTGAATCTGGGAGTTACAGCCAAGGAAATAGCCAAATATGTCTTAAATCGGCTCAAAAAGCTGTTATTTTTACCCAAAACCGTTCTAAAAGTGCTAAAGTTTCATTTTTACAAGTCATTAGTTTTGGGGTTGAAAATGCTGTGAATCAGCAAAGTTTCTTATTTTTATAGGTTTTATGGTTGGTTATGAGACAGACTGCCGTTGTACACAAGCTACGAAACGAAACCAGCCACATATTAAGCACATTTGTTTTTTGCCTTCCCTCTGCCCTTCCTTAAAAAACAAAAGAGCTTAATTTTTCCCACCGCTCACGTTTAAAATCGAAATAATAAATGTACATTTGGACAGAATCGTCTAAATAAATTTATCAAGATGAAATCATTTGGAGAATACATTAGAAATTTAAGAGAAGAGAAAGGTTTGCCTTTACGTAAAGTTGCAGCTGCACTTGATATCGATACATCGATATTAAGTAAGATTGAAAGGAACGAAAGGAGAGCCACTATAGATATGATTCCAACATTGGCAGATTCTCTTGATAAGACAGAAAAAGAAGTCGAATTGGAATTCATTCAATCAGCGGTAATTACGGATTTAGGAGAATTAACATACCTTAAAGATGGTCTAAAAAAAATTATTAAAACCTTATGAGTACAAAGTTTTTCACCAACAAAGAGGACAATACTCTTTTAAATAAATTTAAGGGAATATTTGAGCATACAGAAGTAAATGTCTTTGATGCTCTTGTAGGTTATTTTCGTTCATCAGGTTATTTCAGAATTAGAGAATATTTAAAAGATGTCGAAAAGATTCGAATTTTAGTTGGAATCGATGTTGACCATCTAATAAGTGAAGCAGCTAGAAAAGGACTTGAATTTAATTTTAATACAAATGTCACTAGAGAAGAGTTTATGAGAGACTTGAAAAGTGATATTGAGCAATCTGATTATTCAAAAAATGTAGAAGATGGTATAGTTCAGTTTGTTGATGATATTACCAAAGGGAAAATTGAAATTAAAGCTCATCCAAACAAAAATATTCACGCCAAAATATACATTTTCAGACCTGCTCTATGGAATGAACATAATCCAGGAAGAGTAATTACAGGTTCTTCAAACCTTTCCGTATCTGGAATTGAAAAAAACTTTGAATTCAATGTTTTATTACCTTATTATGATGATGTGGCTTTCGCTACAAAAACATTTGAGGATTTATGGAAAGAGGCAATAGACATTTTGCCTGAAACAGTTCAAAAAGTAAAAAACACAACTCATCTAAGCGACCAGTTTACTCCTTTTGAAATATACATAAAGTTACTCATTGAATATTTTGGGAAATCTATTGAATATGACCCAGAGTCCATAACCGATTTACCAAAAGGTTATAAAAAACTCGCCTACCAAATTGATGCTGTAAATGATGGATATTCCAAATTACTGAAACACTCAGGGTTTATTTTAGCAGATGTAGTTGGGCTAGGTAAAACCATTATTGCAACCATCATTGCAAAAAAATTCTACTTCGCAAATGGTTATAGAACTAAAACACTGGTAATCTATCCTCCAGCAGTCGAGAAAAGTTGGAAAAAAACAATTCGTGATTTTGAAGTGCCGAACATTGACTTTGTAACAAATGGTTCGTTACATAAAATTAAACATCCTGAGGATTATGATTTAATTATAGTTGATGAAGCTCATAAATTTCGTTCTGATGAATCAGAAATGTTTCATCAATTACAGAAACTATGTAAGACTAAAAGAAAAAGAAAAGGAAACGATTTGTCTGACAAGAAAAAAGTAATTCTTGTTACAGCTACTCCACTAAATAACAGACCTCAGGATATTAGAAACCAATTATATCTTTTTCAAGATTCTAAACAATCAACTCTTGAAGTTGGTAACTTACAGCATTTTTTTAGACCCTTAATTGATAAATACAATAAACTTAAAAAAGAGCAAGACCACATTAAAATAGCTCAAGGTGTTAAAGAAATTTATGAAGAAATAAGAAACAAAGTTCTCGAACCAATCATCGTTAGAAGAACTAGAACTGACATTAAAAACACAACAAGCTATTTAGAAGATATAAATGAACAAGGATTTACTTTTCCTGACATAATTCCACCTAAACAAATACTTTATCAATTAAATGAAGAGGTAAATGACCTTTACGACCAAACTATAAAAATTGTCAAGGACAGTAAAGGTGGTTTAAGCTATTATCGTTATCAGGCGATAAAATATATGAGTGATGAAGCCAAAAAGCAATACAAAAAGACAACTGGTGTGGATCCCAATCAAGCCAATAGAATATCAGAGCAATTGGCTGTGATTATGAAAATTTTGCTTGTAAAAAGGATAGATAGTTCTTTTCACGCTTTTAAAATGAGTCTTAATCGATTCTATGATGCTAACAGGGCAATGCTCAAAATGATTGAAAATGGTAAAATATACATTGCACCGAAATTGGGTGTAAGTGAATATATTTTAAATGATGATGAAGCAATACTTGATGAATTACTTTTAAACGCTGAAGACCCGTCAAAAATTCAGGCTTTTGGTATTGAGGAGTTTTCAGAAGAATTTAAAGAGGGAATTAGAAATGATGACATCATTCTTAAAAAACTTGTCGAACAATGGGATAATATAGGTGATTACGACCCTAAATATGACAGATTCATTGAAAAGCTTAAAACAGATTTACTAAATGAAGAAGTGAATAAAAGTAAAAAGTTGGTTGTTTTCTCTGAATCTAAAGAAACAACTGCCTATTTAATGAATAGATTGGAAAATGATGGTTTTTCAAGAATTTTAAGTGTTGATTCTTCAAATGCAAAAGATTTAACAGATACAATTGCCGAAAACTTTGATGCTAATCAAACCATTGCAGATGCTAAAAATGATTACGATATAATTATCACAACAGAAGTATTGGCGGAAGGTGTTAACCTCCATCGTTCCAACACTATTGTCAATTATGATATTCCTTGGAATGCAACTCGTCTAATGCAACGTATAGGACGTGTAAATAGAGTTGGTACACCTTATCAATTTATAAACATTTTTAACTTCTTCCCTACAGAACAAGCCGACACAGAAATTGAATTGAATAAAAAAGCTTATATGAAATTACAAGCTTTTCATTCAGCATTAGGTGAGGATAGCCAAATTTACTCTACTAATGAGGATTTTGATTCTTATGGTTTGTTTGAGCAACTGCCAGAGGAAGAAAAAGACGAACGTCTTGAATATTTAAACTATCTCAGAAAATTCCGAGAAGAGAATCCTGACCAATACCAATATATTAAGAATAAAATTCCGAGAAGAGCAAGATGTGGTCGTAAAAACAA
Source organism: uncultured Fluviicola sp. (assembly GCA_964585545.1). Taxonomy (GTDB): domain Bacteria; phylum Bacteroidota; class Bacteroidia; order Flavobacteriales_D; family Crocinitomicaceae; genus Brumimicrobium. Next base: position 59,387 of record CAZPDT010000016.1, on the reverse strand, counting down.
AGCGGTAAAAGGACAAACTATTGCATACATAAAGAACAAAAAAAGAGATGCTTACTATTTAATGCACACTGATAATTCTATTGAAGAATTAACCTTTGTAGAAGCAGCAAGACTTTATAAAGCTGAAATTACAGAACGAGCTACAGAACTGCCTGAATTCCATTATGAGCAGATTAACACAGCATTAGATTCATTTGTGGAAGACCAAAGCCTATTAAGTTTAGGTACTAAAGCAAGTGTAAAATTAGGACCAAATGAAAAAAGAGCTATTGCAGTTATTAAAGGTACTATTCTTCAAGAATATGCCTCTGAAGATGAAAAAGAGTTATTATTAGAAGCAAAAAAAGCAATTGAAATAGGTCGTTTTCAAAAACTTCCACGAGAAATCAATAAGCTAAAAAAGGAAAGCGTTTCTAAAAAGATGAAGCGTGTGGATGAATTTAATGAAATGATGAAAATCATTAAGAGCTATCCACTGGAAGAAATCAAGGAAGAATTGTTTGATGACGAACCCAAAAAGCGACCAAAGACACCTTTGAGTTCAAAACCTCAAATAATTATATCAGAATCATTCACTGGTTAAATTATTGTTATTATGGAACAAAAAAACGAACAAAATTTAATTATTTACAATACGGCAGACGGAAAAGCATCCGTATCCTTATATGCCAAAGATGGTCAAGTTTGGATGAATCAAAATCAATTGGCTGAACTTTTTGACACCTCTAAACAAAACATTAGCCAACACATATTAAACATATTGAATGACAATGAGTTAAGTGAGGAGTCAGTTGTAAAGAATTACTTGACAACTGCCCAAGACGGCAAAAATTACGAAGTTACTTTTTACAGTTTAGAAATGATTTTAGCCATTGGTTTTAGGGTGAGAAGTAAACGAGGAACACAATTTCGTATTTGGGCAAACCAAAACTTAAAGCAATATATTATAAAAGGATTTATAATTGATGATGAACGTCTTAAAAATCCTGATGGTAGACCAGACTATTTCGATGAATTACTCGCTCGCATTCGTGATATACGTGCTTCGGAAAAACGTTTTTATCAAAAAGTAAGAGATTTATTTGCCCTTTCTAGCGATTATGACCCAACTGATAAAGCCACGCAAATGTTTTTTGCCGAAACACAAAATAAATTATTGTATGCGGTAACAAATAAAACTGCTGCCGAAATAATTTTGTCAAGAGCCGATGCCAACCAACCTAATATGGCCTTAACCAATTGGAAAGGAAGCATCGTGCGTAAACAAGATATTTTCATTGCTAAAAACTATTTAACCGAAGATGAAATTGACACCTTAAACAGACTTGTTGTAATATTCCTTGAAACCGCAGAGCTGAGAGCCAAAAACAGAATGGATATAACAATGAATTTCTGGCGTAAAAACGTAGATGCTATTCTTGAGTTTAATGATAAAAAAGTGCTTAAAGGCAAAGGCAGCATTAGTAAGGCTATGATGGAAAAGAAAGTAAAAGAGATTTATAAGTCTTTTGATAGTAAGCGAAAAGCATACGAAGCAAATCAAGCGGATAAAAAAGATTTAGAAGAATTAAAAGCCCTAGAATCCAAAATCAAAAAAGAAAAATAATCGTGAATAAAGATACATTACATAATATTTTCAAATCTCCATACCAAAGCTCAATTTGGAAGGGATTTTTAAAAGAACTTTTTAGAGATATTTCTGCAAGTTACTTTGAAACACCAGTGGATTTAAAAGACGATTCATTGGTTAAACACAAAGATGTAGAACACATTTGGGAATATGGTGATATTACCCTGTCAGATGATAGAGTAATTAAATTCTACGAAGTTGAATTGAAAGAAAATCAACAAGTAACCAGAAATAGAGTTGGACTGAGAAACATAATGTCTAGCGAAATTGGCTTTGGATATATAGATGGTGCTATCATTACCTATTACAACAAAAAAGCTTCAGATTGGCGATTTACTTTTATTTCTAAATCATTGTATTGGGATGCCGATAACAACGAAGTGAAGACTGAAACGCATCCAAAACGATATACGTACCTTCTAGGTCAAAATGAAACCGTAAAAACAGCTGTAAACCAGTTTGAATGGCTTTTTAATCAGATCAATTCTAGAGAGTTTACACTCGAAGATATTTTAAAAGCATTCTCCGTAGAAAAACTATCCAAAGAGTTTTACAATGGTTATTTCCATCAATACGAAACCTTAGTAAGTTATATTGTAGATAACCCAAAAGCATTTACCCATTTTCTTAACCAAGTATCTACCAATGGTACTTTGGAAGACAAACACAAAAAAGCAGAACATTTAGTCAGTGATTTTGTGAAAAAGTTTTTAGGTCGTATTGTGTTTTTGTTCTTCCTACAGAAAAAAGGTTGGATGGGTGTGCCTTTAGACAAAGATTGGGGCGAAGGACAACTAGACTTTTTATTTCGATTGTTTGAAGAATTTCCAGACAAAAACAATTTCTACGAAAAAGCTTTAGCACCTTTATTCTTTGAAACCTTAAATGCTGACCGTTCTGAAAACAATGATATTTTCTCGGTTACTAATTCACGTATCCCATACTTAAACGGAGGTCTGTTTGAAAAAGATAATGTAGAGCCAATAGACATACAATTTGAACCACAACGATTTATAGATTTACTAGCCTTTTTCAGCCAATACAATTTTACGGTTGACGAAAGTAGTCCTGATGACCAAGACATTGGTGTTGACCCTGAAATGTTAGGACACATTTTTGAGAATTTACTGGAAGACAACAAAGACAAAGGTGCGTTTTATACACCTAAAGAAATTGTGCATTATATGACACAAGAGTCTTTAATAGAATACTTGCATACGCATCTTTCAACTACAGCTAAAGAAGATATTAGCATTTTCGTAAAGCAAAAAAAACAGGGTAAACTAACAGAAAATGAACTAGAGGAAATCAACGCATTGTTAAGCAAAGTAAAAATTTTGGACCCTGCCATTGGTTCTGGTGCATTCCCAATGGGATTATTACACGAAATTTTTGCCTTAAAAGGCCTCATTGCATTTGAGCAAGGTTACGAAGCTTGGAGTCCTGCTAGGGTAAAAGAACGCATTATAGAAAACTCTATTTATGGTGTAGATATTGAAGAAGGTGCTGTAGATATTGCCCAATTACGATTTTGGTTGTCTTTAGTTGTGGACGAACCTACACCAAGACCATTACCAAACTTAGATTATAAAATTATTTGCGGTAATTCTTTAATAAGTCGTTATGAATTAGACACGCCTATAGACCAAGTTTTTAAAGAATTTAATAAAGGGCGTGCAGAAGAAGATAAAGTAGATTTAGATAAATACAAGGCATTGGTAAATGACTATATGCACGAAGCCAATCACGACAAAAAGGAAGAGTTTAAGCAACTTATAGAAGATGTAAAAAGTGCTTTTAAAACCTACTTTTCTAGTAAGGAATCTAAAAAACTGAATGACAAAAAATATGAGTTAAACCAATACATTAACGTAGGCTTATTTGAACACAAACAAACGGCTGCTGAAAAACGTAGAAACGCCAAACTAAGGAAAGAAATAGCCAAACTAGAACAAGAGAAAAAAGACCGAGTAGAAGCCAAAATATTTAAAGAAGCTGTAGAATGGCGTTTTGAGTTCCCTAATCTATTAGATAAAGAAGGAAACTTTGAAGGTTTTGATATTGTGATTGGTAATCCACCGTATATAAAAGAATATACGAATAAATCAGCTTTTGAAGGATTTAGAGATTCACCATACTATCAAGGCAAGATGGACTTATGGTATGGATTTGCTTGCAAGTGCATTGACTTGTTAAAACTAAATGGTATTGAGTGTTTTATTGCTCAAAATAATTGGATAACAAGTGCAGGTGCATCCAAATTTAGAACTAAGGTTTTAAAAGAAACAGAAATTAAACTCTTCACCGATTTTTGGAATCACAAAGTATTTAAAACCGCTGGAATACAAACAATGGTATATGTTTTCGAAAAAAAATCACCAAGAGAAAATTATCCACTAAAGTATTCGGTGTTGATTGATGATATTAAACAAAGTCAACTATCAGATTTTCTAAATTTTGAAACAAATCAAACGTTTGCTAAAAAATACTTTATAGATTTTGATTCTGAAAATTACGTTGGTAAACTAATTACTTTTAACAGCCCTGAAGTAGAGCATACTTTACAACTAATTTTAGACAATGAAGTGCATTTTTTAAATGATTCTGAAGTTGCAAATGGAATACATCCTCATTATGATTTTGTAGCAAAAAAAATGTTACCAAAACTTGATAACTCTTATCGTGTGGGAGATGGTATTTTTGGTTTAAACCATTATGAGGTTGGAAGCTTAAATTTAAATGATAACGAGATTAGTTTTCTTAAGCGTTATTATTCTGATACAAGACATTTTCAAAAATACTTTGGAAAAAAATCTAATGATAAGTTCATTATTTACACAGATTCAAGTTTTAAAAAGGAAAATTCATTAGATGCTTATCCTAACTTGAAAAGTCATTTAGATAAATTTCAACATATTATAACATCAGATAATAAACCATACGGTTTACACAGAGCAAGAAAAGAAGATTTTTTTATTGGTGAAAAAATAGCTGTTCAAAGAAAATGTCCTTCGGTACCTATATTTACCTTTCTTGATTTTGATAGTTATTTATCTGCAACATTCTATGTGATAAAATCGAATAGATTTAACTTAAAATATCTAACAGCATTATTCAACTCTTCATTAGTTAAATTTTGGTTGAGATATAAAGGTAAAATGCAAGGGAATAATTATCAGATTGACAAAGAACCATTGTTAGGAATTCCTATAAAAAAGCCAACTTCTGTCGAAGTTTATGTAAAGTTGGTTGATTACATTCTTTTCATTTTAGCTCAAGACAAACAACTCAACGAACACGTTCCCAACTCTCATATTTCAGAAACCTTTGAAGAAGTAATAGATGCTATGGTTTTTGAATTGTATTTCCCAGAAGAGTTTAAAAAAGTAGGGTTACATTTTATTCAATATGCAGAACGAGATTTTGAGTCGATTGAAGGTAAATCGCAAGAAGAGCAAATATCAATCATACATAATGCCTACCAAAAACTCAGAGAAAAAGACAACGAGATACGCAATAACTTAAAAGCAATGAAAATTGAGTTACGTGATTTATTAATGCCAATATTAAGTGTTTAATCTATGGTTAAAGTCAGATAAAACATCAGATTCAAATTATCTGAATGGAATCGTTTTTTCGGAGAGTAAAAATCCTATATCAAATGAAATAAATTAGATGAAAGCCAACGCACAAAGCCATACACATTCGCAATTACTCACGGTTTTTAAAATTACTTTTTGGTGTTCGTGAACTATCGTTTCGCACCGGCCAGAGCTCAAGCCCAAAATTGCAGGCAGCGTATGTCTTTCGCCAACGCTGAATGACAAGCTGAACGAAAAAAGCCAGTGTACAACAAAATATATAAAAAATAGCGGTTTAATCGCTTAATCGAAACAAAATGAATAAATTAAAGGTCCGTTATAATCCGAAAAGTTAGTGCATAAAATCCGCAACTTTTCATATACAAGACCGTCAGACTGTCTCAAAACTTAATAACTCTGTTGAAAACCTACCAACATAAATATCCAACCACCCTTGGTTTTTCGTATCTTTAAGTATGGAATATCAACAAGGAGAAAACAGACAACAACTGGCTTTATACACTACTTGTATGGATGATATGATTCCACAGGACAACTCCGTACGATTTATCGATGAGTTTGTAGAAAGCCTCAATTTACATGACATGGGATTTGAGTCATTGCCTGCTCAGGGAAGACCGCCGTATAATCCCGCAGATTTATTAAAATTATACATCTATGGTTACATGAACCGCATGCGTTCTTCCCGACAATTAGAAAAAGAACTTAGCAAAGCGATCTCATGAACACCTATAAAAATATACACTTGTGAATAATGTCATCGTAATCTAGAAGTAATTTGGCTTTTGAAAAATCTAAAACCAGATCACAATACCATTGCCAGGTTTAGAAAAGATAACCCCAAAGCCATCAAGCGTGTTTTTCGTTATAGTGTTGAAATTGCTAAAAACTTTAACCTTATTGGAGGAATTTTGATTGCTGGAGACTCCACTAAACTACGAGCACAAAACAGTAAGAAGAACAATTACAATAAAAAGAAAATCAAACGTCATTTAGAGTATATTGACAACAAGCTTGAAGAACACAATACAGCCTTATCTACAGCTGATGGAGATCAAAAAGAGAAGTTAGAAAAACAAGTAGAACTGCGTAAGACTCAGCGTAAAAAGTATGAGCAAATACAAGAAAAGCTAGACGAAGATAAGTCTTCCGAAAACCCTCAACTTTCCACTTCCGATCTAGACAGCAGGCATCAAATAGTAAGAGGAACAATTACCGAAGTTTGTTATACCGCTCAAACCACCGTTGATGCAAAACACAAATTATTACTTGACTATAAACTCACTAACCAAAACGATAAAAAGGCAATGGGAATGATGCTCCGAAGAGCAAAAACCATTCTAAAAACCAATAAATTTACAGCGCTTTATGATAAAGGTTATCACACAGGAAGTGAATTTAAAACCGCTGATAATCTAGAAATAAAAACCTTAGTTGCCATTCCAAATATCGGTAGATCCAGTCAAGCTCCAAACCCAGCTTATAACTCGGAAAACTTTATTTATAACGATAAAACAGACAGCTATACTTGTCCGCAAGGAAATGAACTCATTTCAAATCAAACCGAATACAAAGCTAGAAACTACCGATTTAAACAATACAAAGCCAAGGCATGTAAAACATGTCCTGTTCGCAGTGAGTGTACCACTTCAAAAATTAACGGAAAAGTTATTCAACGCTCAGAATTCACTCAAAACATTCAAAACAATGCACATCGCGTAGCCGAAAATATTAAACTATATAAACAACGGCAAGCATTGGTTGAACATCCTTATGGAACCATAAAAAGACAGTGGGGATTTGATCACATCATGACCAAAAAAGGACTTCATAGAGCAGAAGCAGATTTTGGTTTAATTGCATTGGCTTACAACTTAAAAAGAATGGTGAATCTGGGAGTTACAGCCAAGGAAATAGCCAAATATGTCTTAAATCGGCTCAAAAAGCTGTTATTTTTACCCAAAACCGTTCTAAAAGTGCTAAAGTTTCATTTTTACAAGCCAGTTTAATTCACCTGCCATAATCGATTACAGAGCAAAGGTGGATATGTTGGCTATGATGAGTATTGATGACCCCGAGTTTTGGGCTGACAACCCTCAAGTACCTGTTGTTGAGCCGACACAAACAAACATTTTAAACCACCATTCATTCCACGCCAGAACATTAAAACAATGGGGAGATAGTCTTGGCATTCCCAACGTAGTGTCTTACGGCTATCATCAAGATCCAAGCGGAGAAAGTTTTGTGGATTTTATGATTAGAAAAACGGAAGAATAATAAAACCAGCCGCTAAATAACTAAGTGTTCGGTGTGCCGATTATTCCCTACCGTCATGAGATCGCTTCGCTAAGTTGGACAACGCTGAACACCATGTTGACGGATCCGGTGTTCCTTATGGGGAAAACGATTTAATACTATATTTTTGAATAATGATTTAGTGGTTAAAAGCCCTGAAAATGGGGATACAAAGAAATATAGTGACTTAAACCCATACCATAGAATTTATAAAGAGAATCAATTTTGAATTTGTTGTGTTACCGACCAGACACTATATAGTCAAAACAACGCAAATACAAATAGCATTACAGCAACTTATCGATTTCAGCTTTAATGTTCCCACGGGTTTGAATTCCAGCAGCACGCCAACTGATTTCTCCGCTTTTAAAAAGAAGAAATGTAGGTACACCCCGCACTTTATACTTTTGTGCAGCAGCTTGGTTATTGTCAACATTAATTTTTAATACACGCAACTGGTCGCCATAAATATTCTTGATGTCATCTATTACAGGTCCCATTGTTTGGCATGGACCACACCAATCGGCGTAAAAGTCGACCAAAACAGGTTGCTCTCCTTTGATGATTGTATTGAAATTACTCATATTTATATGTTTTAATTTCTATACAAACAAAAAAACAATAATTATGTTCTATTGAAGTTAACCATTTAATGCTTCCGCACCACCAACAATTTCGAGAATTTCATTGGTAATTGCAGCTTGACGGGCTTTGTTATAATCCAATGTCAACTGGCGTTTTAGTTCTGTTGCATTGTCTGTTGCTTTGTGCATCGCAGTCATTCTTGCTCCATGTTCAGCTGCATTTGAGTCCAACAGGGCTTTAAACAGTTGCAATTTCAATGATTTGGGTAAAATCTCACTAATGATCTCCTCTTTTTTAGGCTCAAAGATATAATCTCCCACTTCATTTGAATCTGTTTCACTTTCAACTGGAGTAATGGGAAGCAGTTGTTCGCCTCGAATGATTTGTACGGCTGCATTTTTAAATTCATTGTAAACAATGATTACCTTATCATATTTACCTTCAATAAAGGAATCCATAGCATATTGAGCGTATTCTGACGCATTTTCGAATGATAAATTGTCAAACAAATGAGCAGGATCGTTTAAATGTTCTGGCATTTTTATGAGTCCGCTGTTTTTAAAAGCATCATTAACTTTCTTACCAATGGGCAATATTTCAACCTTTGTATCTTTAAGGTCATCCGCTAAAAGTTCATTAATTTTCTTGGTAATGTTGTTGTTGAATCCTCCGCAAAGACCTCTATTTGAAGATATTGCAATGATTAATGTTGTGTTTACCTCACGTTCTTCGGCGAATCTATTTTCAGATAAATCTAGTGTTGCGCTTACGTTGCGAAGAATTTCTTGAATTTTTTCAGCGTAAGGACGTAATCGAACGATTGCACCGGTAGCTTTATTCAACTTCGCAGCAGAAACAAGCTTCATTGCTTGCGTAATCTGCATTGTTGATGCCGTTGAATTGATTCGATTTTTTATTTCCTTTAAATTTGCCATTTCTAATAAACAGTTAAAATAATCACCTAAACGTAAATATCGAGACCGCTTGAAAAATCCTTTGGGTCTATATATTAATATTTACTTGCAATTTCTTTCGCTACTCGCGTTAAAGTTTCTTGGATATCATCAGTATATTTTCCTGCTTTGAGATCATTCATCAAGTCTTTGTGCTTTGCATCCAAATAATCTAAATATTCAGTTTCAAAAGCTTTCACTCTATCTACAGGCACATTTTGAATCAGTCCTTTGGTTCCCGCGAAGATAATTGCTGTTTGTCTTTCTACAGTATAAGGGTCACCCTCATTTTGCTTAAGAATTTCAACATTACGCTCTCCTTTCCCCAATACATTTTTTGTTGCTGCATCTAAATCAGAACCAAATTTAGCGAACGCTTCAAGTTCTCTATATTGTGCTTGGTCAAGTTTTAATGTACCAGCAACTTTCTTCATTGATTTAATTTGTGCTGATCCACCCACACGAGAAACAGAGATTCCCACGTTAATTGCTGGACGAATACCTGCGTTAAACAAATCTGACTCCAAGAAAATTTGTCCATCAGTAATAGAAATTACGTTGGTTGGAATGTATGCTGAAACGTCACCTGCTTGGGTTTCAATAATAGGTAAAGCCGTTAAAGAACCTCCGCCTTTCACCTTTCCTTTAAGGGATTCAGGCAAATCATTCATTTGAGATGCAATTTCATCGTCATTAATCACTTTTGAAGCCCGCTCTAGCAATCTAGAGTGAAGATAGAACACATCTCCTGGGTAGGCCTCACGACCTGGAGGTCGACGCAATAAAAGTGATACTTCACGATACGCCACAGCTTGTTTTGATAAATCATCATAAACGATTAAGCCAGGTCGACCAGTATCTCTAAAATATTCTCCAATAGCTGCACCTGTCATTGGGGCAAAATATTGCATTGGAGCTGGGTCAGAAGCATTTGCTGCAACAACAGTTGTGTACGCCATTGCACCCGCCTCTTCTAATTTTTTAACAATGAGTGCTACTGTAGATGCTTTTTGCCCCACAGCTACATATATACAATAAACAGGTTCTCCTGCGTCGTAAAATTCTTTTTGATTGATAATAGCATCAATGGCAACTGTTGTTTTTCCAGTTTGTCTATCACCAATAATTAACTCACGCTGCCCTCTACCTACAGGAATCATAGAGTCAATTGCTTTAACACCTGTTTGCAAAGGTTCTGTAACAGGCTCACGGAAAATCACACCTGGAGCTTTTCTTTCAATTGGCATTTCAAACAATTCTCCTTCAATTTTTCCTTTACCGTCTATAGGCTGACCCAATGTATCAACAACACGTCCAACCATTCCTTCACCTACTTTTACAGAGGCAATTCGGCCCAATCGTTTTACAGTATCCCCTTCTTTAATGTCTGAAGAGTTTCCCAATAGCACTGCCCCTACGTTATCCTCCTCTAGGTTTTGAGCGATCCCTTGAAGTCCGCCTTCAAATTCGATGAGTTCTCCGTACTGGACGCCACCTAACCCATAAATACGGGCGATACCATCTCCAACTGAAAGTACAGTACCTACTTCTTGTAATTCGGCTTCGGACTTATATCCTGAAAGCTCTTGTCTTAAGATTGCAGAAACTTCTGCTGGTTTTACATTTGCCATTTTATCTTGCTTTATTCAATTGGTTGTTCAAAAATCTATTGCTCAATTCCTTCCAACCTTAATTCATTAAACGTTTTTTCATTTTATACAACTGATGAGAAACACTCGCATCAATACGGGTATCTCCCATTCTTACAACAAATCCACCAATAAGTGAATCATCAATTTCTTCTGTTAACTCAATCGATCCATCAAGTTGACTGTTCAACTTTTTAAGAATCTTATCTTTTATTTTACCGTCCAATTGTTTAGCTGACGTTAATGTCATAGGAACAATATTACGGATCTCATTTAGTTTAGAAATGAATTCTTCGGCAATTAGAGGAAAAATCATTTCCCGTCTATTTTTTGTCAAAAGGTGCACAAACTTTATAGATACCTCTTGGAAATCACCAAATATTTTATCGAAAATACTGTTTTTTTTATCTGCTTTTATAAGCGGACTGTTCAAAAAAACGTGGAAATCCCTATTTTGGTTGACAGTAGTTAATAGCGCTTTCATGTCCTCCAACACCTCATCAACGACCTTTAATTCTTCGGCCAGTTCAATCAACGATTGTGCATAACGACTTGCTACTTTCATTCCATTCATGGCTTTCTTAGTTTAAATTGATGTCTTTTGACAAGTTTTCGGCCAATTCTATTTGTTTTTTATCGGATGACAATTCTGTACGAATAATTTTCTCAGCAATTTCCAAAGCGATGCCAGCAACTTGATTTTTAAGCTCCGCAACCGCAGCGTCTTTTTCAGCATCAATAGCCATTCTTGCGTTTTTAATTATTTTGTCTGCTTCGTCTTTTGCTTTTCCTTTAGCCGATTCAATCATTCTGTCTGTTGTTGCTTTTGCCTCTTTAATCATATCATCACGTTCAGCACGTGCTTCTTTGAGCAAATTTTCATTTTTGGCTTGGAGTTTTTCCATTTCTGCTTTGGTTTCTTTCGCCATATCCAAAGCATTTTGGATATTTTCCTCACGTTTATTTACAGCAGAAAGAATAGGTTTCCAAGCAAATTTAGTTAAAACAAATAGCAAAAGAAGGAAAACCAATCCTGTCCAAAATACCAATCCAATATCGGGAGTAACTAAATCCATTTTGTTCTTATTTTAATGTTTTCAATTTAAAACTCCCCTCACAACCAACCGTTGTGGGGGAGTTTAAGTTTAATTAACCTTGGAGCAATCCAACAACAACACCGAACAAAGCAACACCCTCAACGAGTGCAGCAGAGATAATCATGTTTGTTTGGATTTTTGATGTAGCTTCAGGTTGACGAGCAATGGCATCCATTGCCGATCCTCCGATTCTACCAATTCCGACTCCCGCACCTAGTGCAGCAAGTCCAGCTCCTATAGCAGCTATTCCAGTCATAACTATTTGTTTTTATAAATTACACAATTAATACAATCAGTGCTCTGCAACGGCTTCACCAATGAAGAGTGCAGATAACACTGTAAAAATGAAGGCTTGTAAAATTCCGACCAACAACTCCAACACATTAATAAATAATGCCATGGGTAATGAGAGTCCACTCCACGCCACACTTCCGAACGTAAAGATTATTCCTATTAATGCCAAAACAATGATGTGTCCAGCAGTCATATTTGCAAACAAACGCACTGTTAAAGCAAATGGTTTTGTGAAAACACCAACCAACTCGATGGGTATCATTAGTGGCAATAATACAGCTGGCACACCTGGAGGATTAAAAATATGTCCCCAGTACGTTTTCTTTGCTGAAAATAAAGTAAGAATAAGCGTAAATATTGCCAATATCAAAGTAAAACTAATGTTTCCTGTTAAATTCGCTCCACCAGGTATAATTGGAAACAATCCCAACAAACTGGTGATCCATATAAAGAAGAATATATTTAATAAATAGGGTAAATATTTTCTATAGTTTTCCTCTCCCAAGTTTGCAATGGCCACCTCATCACGGATAAAGATAACAATGGGTTCAATAAATCGTGCAATTCCTTTGGGCACATAATTGCCTTCACTCTTATAAGACCTAGCAGCAGAACGCATTAAAACAAACATCAACAATGCAGCAAAAAGCAATGAAACAACATTTTTTGTAATTGAGAGATCAAGTGGTTTCTCATTGATGGGATTTCCTTCTGTATCAAAAGTCATGGTGCCATCAGAATGCAACTTATAAATTTTCTCATTATAAAGTCCATAACCGAGCTCTGTGTTTGCAATATAGTGGTCGTATTCTGCTTTAGGATTTTCAACCTCTATTTCCTGTCCATGATGATACAATTCTTTCGAGTAAAAAATTTCTATTCCCTCATCAATTAATATTACGGGCAAATACACTGCGAGATTGTGTTTTTCGCCTTCGTTATCTGTATAGGTTAAAATGTGCCATTCATGCGCATCTTTAATATGGTGCATGATTACTTCATTCATGCCCTCTTCGTTGTCAACAGAGGAAGAATCAGAGGTTGCAGAGAATGCAGGTACTGATAATAAAAGTGCAGTAACCCAAGCCAACACTTTAAATGAACTATTGAACATTGTTTTTTTTACTTTCAAAACGAATTTACCTTTTCAAATTCGGGGGCAAAGGTATATATTTTTTTTAAAGGTCAGCACTTTTTATATGCTTTTGATTTATTTTTATGTTAAATATTTTTAGGACATTGAAAAACTTGATATTAGAATTCAAAATAATGGTGAATTTCCGACCCAAAACCACAAAAAAGATGCACCTAATTATTCACTTTGAATTAATTCTTTTACTGCGTCTAAAACGTCTTCCTTTACATCAACAGTAATCATGTGTGGACCAGCATAATATCGAAATGAAACCGTATCGGCCGTCACAATAGCTGCTGTCATCTGCTCCGTTAATTGATAATTTATGCGCACAATATCCCGTTCTTTTTCATTATAACCTGTAACAACAGCAATCGATTCATCATCTGATGTTGTGATGTTTTTTTTGGATGAAGATGTATGGGTAAACCTTTCATGTTCAAAAAGCTTTGGTGTAATGGGATAAACTTTATTCTTGACAATCATATACACTTCATCCTGAAGTTGGAAATATCCTGCTTTTAAAGTAAGTCGATCATATACATTAATTGTATTCTTTTTATTCTCATGTATTGACTTTACAAAAGTTTGATCCATTTTAATCATTGGAGTTTTACTGAAATAGAAATAATGGGTATGCTTGAACGTTATTCTTTTTGTGGAATGAACAATATCTTCCTCAAAAGTAATTCTATCAATAAGTCCGTTTGACGAGGAGCAGTTTGCCAATAAAAATGCTGTAGTTATAAAGATCCAAAGAGAAAGATTAAAAACGATGTTTCTTTTCATGAGCAATACGGTTTTAGTACTTAAAAAAACAGCAAAAAACAGACCAAAACAGAGTGAAGGCAACGGTTCATGCCCCAGTACTTATCCCGCATGCATAACAGCCATCTTTTGTAACATAAAACAGCTCACTTTTACGCTTAGCATACTCAAAGGAGGATTTTGTCATGATTTTTGGTCAAAAATTGCTGTTGCATCCTCTTGTGAAATCTGAATTGGCAAACCTAAATCGGAAGAAAAAGTAGAAAGCGCTCCCAATAAATCTTGTCGGCAAGCATCGTTTTTAGTATTTTCTGTAATTTTCTCGTCTGGAATAGAACATGATAATAAGCTACTCATCGCGAATAATAAAATTAATGTAATAGGGCTTCTTGTCATAGTGTTTTCATTTTAAAGCAAGTTAATTAAATCGGTTATAGTAAATACTTTGTGAACCAAATATAACATAAAAACTCTTTACTTTGTGAAATACATGTGATTAAAACATGGAGCTCATAGGCTTTTTAGGAGGAATATTGGGCATAACTAAGGATTTTGCCGTTACCAAAATTGAGAAAACGAGTTTGATAAAACCATTAATATTCACATAGAATATTTATTCTTCATATTGAAGAGTTATTTTAAAATCACCTTTTGGAATACCATTTAGCTTATATGAAAGATTAACCAACGACATATTGCAGTTTTTACCTTCTGTTTCATAAAAAATGTTAGAAATGGTGTCTTTTTGCGAGTTACTTTCTAAATACAATATATAATTTGGAAATTGAACGGGGACGGGGAGAAAAACAGTATATTGATTTAAACTATCAATTACCCCTAAATCAAGTGTATCAATAATATTATTCCAATTATCAGAACTTAACTTTATTGCATAGAGATTGGTGGCTTCTGGAACACTTTCGTATGTTACCGTTAGCCCTGCTACCATCTTTTTCTTACAGCAACCGTTCGTTATGAAAATCCCGCCGATTATAATCATCAATAGAATTAATCTTTTCATATTTATACTTTTAAAATCAGACTTTTTAGGATAAATGCATTATTCTATTTTGGAAATATAAACCTCGTTTCACAAAATATTTAGTAATGCCATATATTCCGATAAAATACACAAAAAGTGTACTGTTATTCTGTATCAAATTATCTTTTCGAGAATTACAGAAGAAACAACTTTTTTATTGTGAATCTTGTCTAAAATCATCTCACAATCTCTTTTGAGCTAATGGCTATTCTGTTCCATGCATTGATGGTAATGATTGTCATTATAATTAAGGCAATATACTCCTTATCAAAGTATTTCGATGCTTTATCATAAGTTGAATCTGACAATCCATCTTGATGAATCAAAGTGACTTCTTCTGTCATTGCTAAAATCACTTTTTCTTCTGCTGAAAATAGGTCTGTATCTCTCCACGCATTCAGCAATGCAATTCGCTTCACTGTTTCTCCTAATTTTAAAGCATCTTCTGTATGCATGTTAATGCAATATGCACAACCGTTAATTTGTGATGCACGCAATTTAATGAGCTCTAAATGTGTTTTTTCTAATGAAGATGCTTGAATGCTTTTTTCAAGCTCCAATACTTTATTATATATCTCAGGTACGAGTTTATTGGTATCAAATCTTTTTTCCATAATGTATACTTTATATATTAATAATTTTAATGCTTTCCAGTGCACACTGAATTATAAACAATAAGAAGTACAGTTATGTTTTCTTTATTCGATAACTAATTTTTCAATGGCAATAATCTTGTCCCCTTCTGTTAAATGAATAAAGTAAAGTCCATTCGTTAAATTTCCACGTGAAAGTGAAATTGTATTTCCTGAAATGTTTTTGATTTCTTTTACTGTCTGTCCAAAATAATTCAAAACAGTAAGCGAAGCATTGTTCAGGTTATGATCCAATTCGATTGTCGTCTCTTTAGAGAAAGGGTTCGGATAAACTTTAAAATTTAAAGTTAGATTTTTCTCTTCATTGATTCCAACAGTACAGGGTTGTAAACAGGTCGTTATTCCACTTGCAATGGTTCCAGTATTCAAATCAACACCTCCACTTCCTGTTTGGTCACAAAAGTCAAATGTTCCATTCATAATACCTCTATTCAATGAATTAAATGCTACACAAATTGAACCTGAACCTTCTATGGTGGCAGGGCTTATTCCATTTTGAAAATCATGTCCAACGGTTAAACGTCCATCAATAATTAGATGTGCAGGGCCCGCCACAATGGTATCGGCATTCAAAAAATCGTGCGTTATTGTCATTGTCCCTGTTGCTGAATTGTTAAACCCTTTTGAATTTGTCATGTCGATCGCAGTAATCGTCCCTGTATTAGAAACTGTGTCTAAATTCAAAAAATTAGAAGTATTCATTGTCCCATTATTTGTGAGTGCCCCACCTGTATTGTTCATGAACTGAGAAGCATTAATTGTCGCTCCAAGGTTATTGACCAAATCAGTATTATTCAATAAGCTATCGGCTTCAATAGTTCCTGAATTGGTTATTGCTGCTCCTCCTGAATTGAAAAGGGTTGAAGCAACATTAAAAGAACCAATTACAGATAGTGTAGCAGTTCCACTTGGAAAGTTAATTGCAAAATTTCTGGCGGAAGAGTTCCCTGTTAATTCTCCAGACCCATTAATTATTACATCACCTGCATTGTGTGCATAATCAATATCCAAAGTAACCTTATGATTAATGACTACAGTTCCTGACATTATTGGAGGTGTTCCACCCCAGGTAGCAGGATCTGACCAATTGCCATCGGCAACGGTAGTTTGTGCGAATGATAAGTGGTATAGAATTAATGAAAGAACAATTGTTGTTATCTTAATAAGTTTCATAATCTTAAATTTTAATAGTTTAGTTTATATCCAATTTTATTCGTCAACTGAAAATCTGTTAGACTTCATTTTGTAATGAACTGATGTAAGGTAACAAAAAAGAATAAAACAACAAGATTACCGAGGAATAAAGTTTAGAAAAAGTGATATATGTCACTCTGAGAGCTCATGTGCTTTACTACATGTAAGTTGCTTACTCGATAAAAACCCAAAAAGATACAAAGATGTTATCTTCAGTATCTTTTTTGGATAAAATATTAGGTACAATATTATATTTAACTACATTCTAACTTGCCCGTCACCGCGTACATAATATTTATTGGTAACAAGTTGAGGCAATCCCAAGGGCCCTCGATGGTGTAACTTGTCTGTACTAATCGCCAATTCTGCTCCAACTCCCATTTGTCCTCCATCGGTAAAGCGGGTGGACGCATTGTGAAAAACTGCAGCACTGTCAATTTCCTCCATAAATTTCTGGGCTTCATCGGTGTTTTCAGTAAGAATCACTGTTGAATGTCCTCCAGAATATTTATTAATCCGTTGAATGGCATCATCAATTCCATCGGTTTCTGCCAAGAGTATTTTCATGGCGAGGAATTCTTCATACCAACTGTCTTCGCTTGGTATTGGAGCTTCTTCAGGAAGAATTTTGCCAACTTCTTCGTCGACAACAATATCCACCATAGACGTTTTGAGTGTCTTCTGTAAGTCTTTCAATTTGACCTCCAAGTCGGGAATATTTTTATCAATTAGAACATTATCTAATGCATTACACGCCGAAGTCTTATCTGTTTTAGCATTAATGAGTACTTTTTTGGTTTTTTCCCAATCTGCATTATCAGAAACATACATAAAATTGTTTCCACGTCCACTTACCAAAACTGCTGCTGAGGAATTTTCTTTCACAAATTTAATCAATCCTTCTCCTCCACGCGGCACTACCAAATCAATTTTCATTGGTGGATTCTTTAAAAAGTCTTGTGTCTCCTCGCGTTTTAATTGTAGCAACGAAATCCAATCCTTATCTAAGTCATTTGCCTCTAAGGCTTTGTGCCAAAATTTTTCAAGTATAACATTGCTGTGGTAGGCTTCTTTACCTCCTTTCAATAAAATTTTATTGTTGGCTTTAAAAGCCAGCATTGCAGCTTCAATTGTAACATCAGGGCGTGATTCATAAATAATTAAAATTGTTCCAAACGGTGCTGTTTTATTTGTTATTTCCAGTCCATTCTTTAAGGTGTCTTTGAACAAGGTTTGACCTACAGGATCATCTTGTGCCCGCACTTCTTTAATGGCTTGAATCATTGAGTCGACTTTGGTCTCATCTACAACCAATCGGTCGTAAAGTGCCTGATCATCTTTATTAAAAGCCTCTAAATCTTTTTTATTTTCTTTAATTAACGTTTCTCGCTCTTGATTCATAATATCAATCATAGAACTTAAAACGTTGTTCTTCTTTTCTGTACTTAATAACTTCATTTGTTTAAAATTTTTAAATTAAAATTCAAAATACTGCTCTTATTCTGGTAGAAACTGTGTTCCGATATCCTTTCCATCCATAATATCAACAATTACATTATTGGTCTTTCCACGAGCAATAACTGTTGAAATACCTAAAGCTGCGGTTTTTTTGGCAATCTTTAATTTGGACTCCATTCCTCCTCTTCCTTCACCTTCTTCTTTTGTTGATTCTTGCACATATTGTTCAACATTCTCATGCACCTTTACTTTTTCTATTTTTTCAGTTTCATCATCTTTAGGGTCACCATTGTATAAGCCATCAATATCACTTAAGATAATCATTTTATCGGCATTAATCAATTCGGCAACCAAACTGGCCAATTCATCATTGTCTGAAAACTTACTGTTGTGTAATGACGTGGCATCATCTTCATTGGCAATAGGAATGATTCCCTGAGACAAGAGTCCTTCATAACAGTTAATGATATTTTTTCGGTAAGCGCCTGGACTAAAATCACGTTTTGTGGCTACGACTTGGGCACAACGCATACCAAATAGGTCGAATATACTATAGTAATGGCGCATTAATCGTGGCTGTCCAACAGCTGAATAAACCTGTTTTCTAATGTCTTCATCCTTTATGGTATTCTCTGATAGCATTTCTTTTCCTGCAATTACAGATCCTGAAGAAACCAAAACTGTAATGATATCTCTTTCATATAAGTAGGCAATTTGTCTTACCAATTCTTGTAGAACAGGTCCTACAATTCGATTATCTTTGTTGGTCATCACGTTTGTTCCTACTTTAACAACGATACGTTTTTTATGCATTTTTTAATGTGTTTGTTAATGAATTACCCTTTCCCCAATTCAACAGCTCTGTCAAAAGCAGAATAAGCGGCTTCTTTAATAAGTTCCTTAATATTATTGTCTTCCATGGAGTCAAGAGCAGCTCGTGTTGTCCCTCCTTTAGAAGCAACCCTATCCATCCATGTTTTCGGGGTAATATTCGATTCGTTAAACAATTGAACTGCACCTTCAAAAGTGCTGCTCACGAGAACACGAGAATCATAATCAGAAAAGCCCATTTTCTTGGCTGCTTCGAGCATAGATTGCATAAAGTAAAATACATACGCTGGACCACTTCCAGAAATACCAGTTGAGGCATCGATAAAATTTTCATTTTCTACATGGATAGAATCCCCTGTCATGTCAAGAAAATTACGCACCATTATGAGTTCGAGTCGAGACACGCCTTTAGATTCTGTATAAGAGGTTACACCTTTTCCTATTTGAGCGGGAAGATTAGGCATTGTACGCACAACTTTTGTTACGTCTAATCCATCGATAATCGTTTCTATTTTTACACCTGCCATCAAGGAGACAAACATTTGCCGGTTGCTTATCAAAGGTTTCATTTCTTCGAATAATCCTTCAATATGATAGGGTTTAACTGCAATAAATACAATGTCCGCTTTGGGCAAACAGTCTTTGAGTTCATCAAAAGGTTCAAGTATTCCTTTTTCTCCAATTTCTTTTAGCTTCTCAGGGTCTTTGTCAAAAATTTGGAGTTTTCTTCCGCCGAGCAATGGTGATTTTGACATTCCTTCTGCATAGGTTCCTCCCATGTTTCCAGCACCAATCATTAAAACTTTCATTTTATTTTTTGTTTGGTTTATAAATTAAATTCGGTTTATAATGGTACAAGAACCATACGAGGAAGCTTATTGTCCAAAATATTCCCATTTACATGAAAATATAACACATTTTTGATGTTTTCCAAGAGATTTCCTGATAAAATGTCAGAAAATCACAAAAAAGAGAAAAAATGAAGAGGATGTGTCAAAACTAAAGAGTTTCTGCGTTATTAATAAATTGCAAACGCAATCACATACTCCATCAGGCTCATTTTAGCTTTTCATAACGAAAATCGATGAACCGAGCTTGCGAGCTCAACGCAATTAATAGTTCGGGTTAATGAGTAGTCCAAATCGCTATCAAACCAAATCTTATCCTCCACCTTTGGGTCGTCGTGTGCGCTTATCTGTTCTTGTAGCAGGTTTTGAAGGCGCTTCTTGGGTCTTGGGCGCATCAGTTTTAGGGGCATCCTTACTTTCCTGTGTCGGTATCCTTGTCTTAGGTTGGGTTGTCTTTTGGGGTTTTAGTTTTGTTTTGGGCTGAACAACCTCTGTTTCTATTTTAGGCACAGTTTGAATTGTTTCTTCTTTGGAAGTGTCTTCTACACTTTCTCCACAAATATATTCTGGACGATCTGACCCCGTACCAAAACTTGGCTTATTTAAAGACTCAAGACAAATGTGCCATTTATTGTTAACCATTTTAAGGTGCACTGTTATTTGACCAAAAAAGTGATAGTAAACACCCTTGACTAAAGGATAATTTTTACCGTTCACAACAGCCACTCCATTATCAGCTGCTTTAAAGTATACTAATTTGGCCGAGCCGTCATATTGGAATTGATTGTTTGTTAATAATCCGTCCCTATGTACTTCTCCTCCTGGTTTTGCCAAACAAAAGTCACTATTGGCAAGCATGATGTTCACACCACAAGTAGGAGGTTCATAGTTTAAAGTTACTCTTCCCTCTTTAGTGCCACATACATTTCGTAGACGAATCATATAGATCGATTTTCCTTCTTGTAAGTTTAAGGATTGTTTCAATATACCTGTTTTGTTGTCATAAGAAAAATTGGTCATTTTCCTACTGTTAAAGAAAACCGTAATTTGACTCTTATCTTTAATGTTTAGCAATTTCGTCACTACTTCAAAAGTTTTATCTTTAGTTGTCTGCACATTACGCTGGGGCGATAAGAATTGAATTTTAGGAGGATCACAAGGAAGAGGTTCAACGGTTTCAGGTGCTATTTTTTCCACAATCTTCTTTCTCACAATTTCTATATTATCAGATGCATTTCCAGTAGTATTTGTCGCTGTCATTTTTATTGTATTGCTTCCCAAAATAAGTCCTGCGTTAACACGTATTTCTTTCGTTGTGTTATTAAAGCTGAAGTTTGAAATGCTCTTGCCATTCAACTCCACTGCAATTTGACTTTTCTGACTTATATTCTCAACTTTTGCAATCACTTTTTCTGAGAGGTGTGTGGTTGTAAAAGGATCTTTATTCGGGGTAATAATATTTATTTTTGGAGGATTTTCTTTTGGTGTTTTCTTACGATAAATAATTTGTGTAACATCGGAATCATTTCCAAAATTATTTGAGGCTTCAATTTTAATAATATTACTGCCTTCTGATAAGTTCACGTTCATTGTAATTTCACCAGTTGAAGCATTGAATGTATAATTATCCTTTGCAATTCCATTGATTTTCACTTCAATATCTTGTTTGCTCTTCACTTGTTCCGCCCTTGCATGAACAGTTATAATTTCTTGTGTACTGGTGTATGGATTTACATTTGGTGAAGTAATGGAAACCAAAGGAGGGAGATTACTACCATCGGGATTGTACCCGCGTTTATAGATAATTTGCATCTCATCTTTAGCTGTTCCATAAGGATTTTTTGCATTTACTCTAATATCGTTGTAGCCAGAAGAAACACTCACCTTGAACTTTGCCAATTGTGTTTCACTGTTGTAACTAAAGTTGGTCGTACTCACCCCATTAATGATGACATCAATTTGTTGATTGTTTAGAACATGTTGAATTTTTGCTGTAACATCTACACTTGTTTTTGAAGTAGTGTATGGGTTTTTATTGGGTACAATCAACTCCACTGTTGGTGGGTAACCTGTATCTTCTTCAGGTGTCCTTGTGTATATGAGAACAGTTTCATCTTGGGCTGATCCAACTGTATTTTGTCCAACAATCTTGAGGGTATTTATTCCTGATTTTAAATTGAGGTTGGTACTAAAATTAATGTTTCCCTTTGGCGTAAAACTATATGCCGTAAAAGGTTGTCCATTAAAAGTAACCTTGACCTGATTTCTTGCTTTCACATTGTGAATGGCTGCTTTAACAACATAATTGAGTTGATTCACATTGTAGGGTGTACTGCCAGGATCAACAATATTTACAGTGGGTGGGTAGGCGTCTTGGGGTCTTTTTGGTTCATAAATAACCATCGTTGCATCTGAATCACTTCCATCAGCATTAACTCCAACAATTTTGAATAAATTTTTACCCACATTAAGGGTAACATTGCTCCTAAATACCTCATCTTTAGGATTAAATATAAACGTATTGTGCTCCCTTCCATTAATTGTAAAGGTGATGTTATCCGCACTGTTTACATAGGCTGTTTTTGCAATTATAGAAATCGTAGATTGATTCGTCTTCAAAGGACTTTTTGAAGGGTTTGTAAACTGTACAATAGGTGGCCTCTTTTTTATTGGTCGTGGTTGCACTGCTGGTTCTTGAGAAGGCTCTGGATTCTGTGTTACAGGTGTTCTGGGAGGAACTTGGGCTTCTTCTGTTTCTTCTTGTTGTTCTTCTTTTCGCTCTTTCCCTTTGTTGAAGTACCACTTAAAGTATATACTGGTATAGTGAAACAAATCATTCTCAATTTTACTTTCTGCTCCATCTTGGTTCAATGGTGTGCCATCAAAATAATCTCCATTAAAAAAGGTTGTCCTGTGTTCTAATCCAACAGAAAAACGGGTATTAAAATAATATCCAATCCCAACCCCTAGACTGGGTAAGAAATTTACGTCAAAATCTTTGTACAAAACACCCGTACTGTTTTTATCCAATGGTGTATTGTAATTTTTAGTAATAAGGTCTCCTGTAGGGTTTTCATTATAGGGATAAATAGTCTCTTCTCCTGCGTTATTTGTCTTCAGTAAGTCTCCTTTTGTATTTGTAAAGGTAAAACCAATCCCACCAAATATATAAGGATCAATTCCTGTCCTTTCTTTTACCCTATTAAAGTGAACAGCAAACTCAAGATCGATGCTGCGCTGTTTTGCTCTAAAATTTTGAATGGTATAGCCCAAGGTATCGTATAGACTGTTTACCGCATAATTATTTTGGATGGCGTGTGTTGTGTCTCTATCTTGCCCATACCAGCTGCCCATTAAAAATCTCAAATGTAAATCATAGGTAAAAAATTTACCATAATCTCGATTAAATGTTCCTCCGAGAGTAAATCCACCTCCTATTGGGAAACGTTTTTTTACATTCTTAACATCCGAAGTGTGCCATACCGAACCAACATTAAGTCCAATAAAAAAATTAGATGTTTTTTCATAATCGAACCTTTGCGCATTTCCTTGTTGCAAAAATCCAAATACAAGAAGCGAAACCAGTAATAATTTTTTCATAATAAGGGTTTTAAAAAAATGGTAAACAGTTTTCATACCAAAAAATCCTTTTCCACAAAAGTAATTAAAATATTTATTAAGGAGTTAGGAATGGGGGAATTACGAATTGGTCAATTGCGAATGGCGTATAATCCAAAGTGTGACCTCCGCTCTCATTCTCATTCCCATTCTGTGTTATTGAGGCAATTGAATGAAGTTAATCATTCTAACTAATTATTTTAATTACTTTTATCGAGCAACAATGAGAAAATAGATGAAAAATAACATAAATTAATTTTATCTTCGTTGTAAATAGAGTACATCGACATTTTATTTATGAGTACAACACGTATTTTCTTTATTTTTATATTGTTTTCCATTGGCTCAGTTGGT
The DNA here is from genome assembly GCA_964585545.1 of uncultured Fluviicola sp. Lineage (GTDB taxonomy): Bacteria > Bacteroidota > Bacteroidia > Flavobacteriales_D > Crocinitomicaceae > Brumimicrobium. The sequence continues at coordinate 35,381 of CAZPDT010000016.1, read as the reverse complement.
TGGACTCAGGAGGCTTATAACAATTGTGCCAATGCAATAGAGTTGTGTCCCGGTTCTACTTTCACGTTGAATAACATTCAGTCCAATGCCACGGTTTGCCCCAATTGTGAAGACGATTTCAATTTTTGTTTCTCTGGAGAGAACAGCATTTGGATGACGTTTACAACCAACGCTTCAGGTGGTTCTGTTACCGTTCATTTTAACAATCTTGTATTTGAGAATTTGGCAGGACAAGGCAACGGATTACAAGCAGCTGTGATTGAAGCAGCTATTCCATGTATTTCCTCGTCATACAATCTTATTTCAAATTGTGAAGCCAACGGAACTGCGAATTTCACATTAACCACGGGTAATTTACCGCCATCCACAACCTATTATATTGTAGTCAATGGAACAATGGGAGCAACTGCTAATGCCGAAGCAACATTTGACATTCATCTTACTGGTGGTGGAATTGAGCGCAATCCACAGCTTTCCATCAGCTCAAATACAACAACGATATGCAAGGGAAATGCTGTCACTTTTATTGCAAACACACAACTTTGTGATGAGCAATCTACCATTGACTGGTATGTGAATGGAAATCTTGTTGGCACAACAGCTGGTACGGAATTCATATATAATGAATTATCTGACAATGATGTTGTTACAGCAAGAGTTTCTTGTTTTGACCAATGTCGGGACACCATAACAAGCAATGCTATTCCCTTTACGGTTATCGACTTTATGGTAGATGCTGGACCCGACCACACCATTCATAAAGGAGAAAGTGTTCAACTTGAAGGGAGTTCTACAGAGACCAATGTACTTTGGCATCCTTCTGATCAGATGAGCAATCCAAATGTCATCAATCCCATTGTTGTTCCACAAGAAACAACCACTTATTTTCTAACCGTTGATAACGGCACCTGTACCATTACCGATGAAACGACAGTCTTTGTTGAAGAGGATTTAGAAATCCCCAATACTTTTTCTCCAAATGGAGACGGCATCAATGATACATGGGAGATTTTAGGGATAGAAGATTTTCCAGATTGTGACATACAAATTTATTCGCGTTGGGGACAACTTATCTTTCAAACGACGGGATATTCAAAGGAGAAACGCTGGGACGGCTCCTCCAAATCGGGCAGGGCATTATCAGCCGGAACGTATTACTACGTAATCAATTTGAGAGATGATGAATTTGACAAACCGATTAAAGGCACAGTATCAATTATAAAATGAAGAAACTTTTACTCCTTATATTTTTGATTGTATTTTCCATTGCTGGTTGGGGACAACAAATCTCCCAGTATTCTCAATGGTCATTTAATCAATTCTCCATTAATCCGGCTTTGGCGGGGATAAAACGTTGTTTGGACATTAGAACAGCTGTTCGTGCGCAATGGGCGGGTTTTGAAGGAGCACCAATAAGTGGTTTAGTAACCATTAATGCACCGCTACAAAAGAAAGAAAAACGGTTCAATGACTTTTACCATGGAATAGGCGGAAAGTTAGAACGTGATGCATTTGGGCCGTTTAACAACTTCTCAATTGGTTTGGCTTATGCCATTCATTTTCCAATAGGAATAGAAAAGAACCACCATTTAAGTTTTGGGGTTTCATTGGGTATTCAGCAATTTGAATTTGACAACACAAAAGCAACGACAATATTGCCCGATCCTGCCGTTGCTAAATCTGCCAACCACATCCTTTTCCCGCTCATTGGGTTCGGAACATGGTACAATTCAAAGCAATTTTATGTTGGCGCATCTGTCGATCAATTGGCCCGAAACAAATGGAAAGATGTTGGTTTTGCCTCACGTTTTCGACTGCATACGAAATTGGCAGTAGGAACAAAATTTACTTTTGCTAATGACAACTCCATTTTGCCTGGTGTTTTGTTTCGAATACCTCCAACCGGGCCTGTAAGTTTTGACATCAATGCCATGTTCGATTTTAAAAACAAGTTTACACTAGGTGTTGGTTACCGCAATGTAGATGCGTTTATCGGATTTTTAAAGGTCAACATCAAACAATTTACTATTGGATATAGCTTTGATTACATCACCTCTGCAATTCGTGGTGGAAACTTTCATACCCATGAGATTTCTATTCAATACAATGGTTGTAGAAGAGGTCGAAGATCTACAAGTGCGTGTCCTTTGTTTGAGTGATTTTGTTGTGATTAACCCTAACTATTCACCAATCTCATAGGAATATATACCTATTTAGTTCATAATTGGTTAATTGTAGAAAAACATTAGTGTGTTTTACATCCTTATTTTTAGGGTTCAACTAATTTGTAAATAGTTTAGCTCAATAGAGCGATGAGCACAGATTATTTATTGTTCTTTAATCGATTTTATGGTTGTCCAAAATTCAGATTCATACTCAGCGGCAATATTTTTAGTCATATTAAGATAAATCTGTATTGTGAAATATGCAATCAATAGCGGTGAATGAGTAATCTTGAATGGGAAAACAAAAACATTAAGAACAATTGGAGATAAAAATCTATATTATCAGTTAGCCCGAACTATTAACTGCGTTGAGCTCGCAAGCTCGGTTCATAAGATTTCGTAATGAAAAGCTAAAATGGCAATACGTTTGGAGATGCTGATTATACCTCAAATAATGTCGAAAAGTTTATTGCATTTTTAAAGAGTTCTTTAAAGGAATATAAAGAATAGAAATATTTCGCAATATAAATTGAGATCTTAACCCCATCAAACTAATTTCTATTACTTTTACACAAATGGATGAGCGATTTGGCAAAAAATATAAACTGTGTAGCAAAATTGTTATTGCTTCCATCTTTGAAGATGGAAAACAAATAAAAAATTATCCATTTGCTTTGCGGTATATCCAGGCAAAATTAAATACAAGCTCTTCCTTTCAAATTGCTATCTCTGTTCCGAAAAGAAGCTTTAAGAAAGCAACCGATCGCAATAGAGTTAAGCGTATTGTTCGAGAAGCTGTCCGCAAGAACAAGCACATTATTGAAAAAGTAATTTCTAATGAAGAACAGCAATTGGCACTGTTTTTAATCTATACAGCTCAAAAAGAAGAACCCTATCAAATGTTAAGCGATAAAATAGAATCTATTTTTCTACGTTTATTAGATGATGTCAGGTGAAAGTGCCTCCTTTTTTTGATTACTTTTGCTGTTAAAATTAATAAGTTATATGCGGTATTTATATGCTTTCGTCTTTTTTATTCTTTTTGGAATAAACAATACGGGTTTTTCTCAATCTAATGGTTTCGAAGAAATTAAAAATCTTGAACTCATTGATTTAATTTATCAGAACCTAGACAAGTACTTTGTTGATCAACCTAAAATTGGTGAAATTTCAAAAGCGGCTATCGATGCTATGCTGAATGAACTTGACCCTTATACAGTTTATTATCACGAATCCAATATTGAAGATTATCGCCTTATGACTACTGGTCAATATGGAGGTATTGGTGCAATGATTAGAAAGGTTGGAGATTATGTTGTTATTGCAGAGCCTTATGAAAATATGCCAGCAGACAAAGCCGGACTTAAATCAGGGGATATAATTCTGTCAATTGATGGGAAAAGTATGAAAGGAGAAAGTACTGAAATTGTATCTACAGCTTTAAAAGGGGCGAAAGGCTCTTCTTTTGAATTGGAATATGAACGCCCTAATTCTGGAAAGCATAATGTTAAGGTTGTACGTGATGAAATTAAAGTGCCTGATATCCCTTACAGTGGAATGGTTGATAAGAAAAACAAAGTGGGTTATATCAATTTAAGGTCATTCACTCAAACTGCTTCTAAAAGTGTAAAAGATGCCTATAGAAAACTACAAGAGGAGGGCATGGAAAAAATCATTATCGATCTGAGAGGCAATGGTGGAGGACTGCTAAAGGAAGCAGTAGAAATTGTCAACTTTTTTGTACCTAAAAACACCGAAATAGTAACCACAAAGGGAAGGGTTATGGATGAGAACAGAGTATATAAAACTAAAAATAAACCGCTGGATTTAGATATTCCCGTCGTTGTTTTGGTGAATGGAACCTCTGCCTCTGCATCAGAAATTGTTGCTGGCTCGCTTCAAGATTTGGACAGAGCAGTAGTTATAGGCTCCAATACGTTTGGAAAAGGATTGGTTCAAAGGGTGATTGACCTCAAATATGGAGCAAAAATGAAATTGACCATCGCCAAATATTACACTCCTTCAGGTCGGTGTATTCAAAAGTTGGATTATTATCACAAACACGATGGCAGAGTGGAAGAGGTTCCCGATTCTCTGATAACAATTTTCCACACCAAGAACGGGCGCGAGGTAATTGATGGTCGTGGAATTGACCCTGATATTGATGTCCAAAAAGAACCTACACCCCGATTGGCTTCGGTTTTAGTAGGCAAGAATATTGTTTTTAATTTTGCAACCCGCTTTGCTCAAAATCACTCAAAAATTCCAGCTGCAAAAGACTTTACGATTACCGATGATACTTATAAAGCGTTTAAAAAATATGTTTTAGATCAAGATTTTGAATACAAAACTTCAGCACAAGAAGAATTAGAAGATGTTTATCGCTTGGCCAAAAAAGAAGGATATGATAAAAAATTGAATGGAGAGTATGAAGCATTGCTAAAAGTACTCAGTGCATCTAAAGAAGATGATTTGGATTTGTTCGAGCATCAAATTAAAAGAATTTTAGCCAATGAAATTGTGTCGCGTTATTATTACCAAGAAGGACGTGTGGTAAATGCTTTCAAGATGGATGAAGACTTAAAAATAGCCATTCAGGTTCTCAACAATAAAACACGTTACAACTCTATTTTAAATCCCCAATAAAGCATGCTCGACCGCTTATTTGGTTTTAAAATCCACAACTATCTACAAGCTCTTGGCTTGCTTATCTTGGCTTTTGGAGTGCCAATAAATAAGGTATTGATGTCGATTGGAACAATTTGGCTTGCCTCTAATTTAATCCTGAAAGCAGACTTTAAAGAATATTGGAGGGCATGGAAGAACAATCTTATTTTCTGGTTTATTGTTGCGGTTTTTTTGCTTTATATTTTGGGTCTTCTTTATACCCAAGACTATGCCTATGCTTTTCGGGCAATTAAAACTGAACTGCCGTTATTTGTTATCCCAGTAGCCTTAATTGCATTGCCTATTGAACGGCGCTTTTTTAATTTTATACTTTACGGGTTTCTTCTTTCTCTGCTCATCACTTCATTGATTAATTATAATTTTCGAATCCAACATGAAACACTAGATTATCGAGCGTTTTCTCGATTTGGATCACATATCAGATATTCATTGTTGGTTGTAACGGGAATTTTAGTGGCCATTTATTTATTCATTCAAAACAAAAAACGCGCGCTGATTTATTTCCCGATTATGTTATGGCTAAGCTATTACACGCTAATTAGTCAAGTGATGAGTGGATACATTGCTTTTCTATTTCTTGGATTGGCTCTTTTTATGTACTACGTACGCATCGCAAAGTTAATTTGGGTGAGAAACATACTTGTTCTGGTGGTGGTTTTTTCGGCAATTGTAGGCGGTGTTCAATTGTATAATTATCTTGTTCCAAAACAAACCACATATTCTTTTCAAAATCTTCCGAAAACAACAAAATATGGAGAAGAATATTATCACGATACATTGAGTTTATGGTTTGAAAACGGACACCATGTTAAATCTTTTATTGCTGAAAAAGAACTACAAGAAGCATGGAATAAGCGCGCTTCAGTTTCTTATTTTTCACAACTTGATTGTGGATACCCAGTAAGGTCAATTTTAATTCGGTACATGGCTTCCATAGGACTAACAAAGGATCGAGAGGGAATACAAAAAATGAGCAACAAAGACATATCCAATGTAGAAAACTGTATTTCGTCAATTGTTTTTACCTACGGGCCATTAAAAAAACACTTAGTGCTATTAAAAAATAAGTTGTTCCAATATGCTGTTGGTGGGAACCCCAATGAAAGCTCTTTACTTGAAAGAATTGAACATTGGAAGGCGGGTAAAAGAATTATACAAAAGCATTGGGCTTTTGGCATTGGAACTGGAGATGTCCAGTCCATATTTAATGCCTCCTATGTTGCCATGGATACGAAGTTGGCAAAGGACCATTGGAATAGAGCCCACAATCAATTTATGACCTTTTGGATTACCTTCGGATTGTTGGGGTTTGTTGTTTTTACAGGATTTTGGATTTGGTTTTTAGGAAAGAACATCATAAGAAAGAACTTAATTGGAATAGGCTTTGCATTAATTGCTATCGGCTCATTCTTGTCTGAAGATACAATCGAAACTCAACAAGGAGTAACCTATATTGCGCTGTTCCTTGGGTTATGTGCTATGATGGAACTCTACCAGTTTAAAAAAAGTAAGACCTGATTTTTTCTCTGTTGTTTTGCTCTACCATAAAACAAGAAATGATAAACTTTCTTTTTTGGGGAAGTTTTATTGTTTGTTTATATTTATACCAAGAAGATACAAATTTATTTTTACACCAAACACAACGACATGGCAACAGTTTTTGAAGCACGATTAATTGGAAATTTAGGACGCGATGCAACTGTACGGAAAATGGACAAAGGCGTTATAGCAATTAATTTCCCAGTAGCCCATAATAAAAACTGGAGAGATAAAAAGACGGGAGAACTCCGTACTAAAACCGTTTGGGTAAATTGTACCATTTGGAAGAAAGAAGGTGCCAATTTACGGATATTGGACTTTTTAAAGAGTGGAACCTTGGTAGATTTATTGGGAACGCCCTATGCAAAAGCCTTTTCTCAAGAGGATGGTACAATAAAAACAGAAATTCGATTGAACATCTCTAAGACCAATATTCTAAAGCTGAATAAGAACTGCAATTCGGGCGAAAAAGGCTATTCAAATGACGATTGTTCGGATGACAGCAATGACAACTTTAATGATTTCACGCTTGAGGAGGATGAATTCTAACCTGAACCATAGATAAAGCAGTTACACGCTTGCGTAGGATAGCAGATTTGTCTAACAATCGTAAATTTTATTTTTTCTCGACCAGACACTAAATGAGATTATTTTATATTTGCGCCGAAAAATTAGCTTTATGGACATGAAAATCTTGCTTGCTTTGTTGTTGACTGTTGTTGCCTCAAAATTTACAATTGCACAAGACAGTATTGTTAACAAATCCCAAAATACGATATTTGAAGAAGTTGTTATTCAGGGAAATAGAATTCAGATTCCATTTTCAGAAGAGAATCGAGACATTGTTGTTTTAGACGCAAAGGTAATTGAAACGCTACCTGTAAATTCGCTTAATGAATTGTTGGGTTTTGTTTCAGGTGTAGATATCCGCCAACGCAGTCCGTGGGGAGGGCAAGCTGATATCAGCATCAATGGTGGAACATTTGATCAAACTTTGATTTTACTCAATGGTGTAAAAATTATTGACCCTCAGACAGGGCACAATATGCTCAATCTTCCCGTTACAACCGATGCTATAGAAAGAATTGAAATCATGAAAGGCGCTGCAGCTAGCAAATATGGAATTAATGCGTTAAATGGTGTGGTTAACATTGTGACAAAACAACCCAGCAAAAGCGGCCTTATTGTACGCCTTAACGGAGGGAGTTCTTTTGAAAAAGACACCAGCAATAATGCTTTATATGGAGCTATGGGAGTCAACTTGTCTGCCAGCTTAGCCACCAAAAACTCAAAACATTTTATTTCTTTAAGCACTCTTCAATCTTCGGGTTATCGCTACAATACTGCAATGAATAACAACAAACTGTTTTACCAAAATCAGTTTAAGTTGGGAGAACAGGGTGTCTTACAATTTACTGGAGGCTTTGTTTACAATGCGTTTGGTGCCAATGGCTTTTATGCAGCACCAGCAGATGTAGAATCTGAAGAGAAACTCAATACAGGCATTGCTGCTTTACAAGGTAGCTTTAGGGTCAATAAGGTATGGAAAATAAAACCCTCAATAAGCTATCGATACAATTATGATGATTATGTTTTTGTACGACAAGATCCTTCAATCTATCAAAATCTTCATACAACAAATGTCATAGATGTTGAAGTTAACAACAGCATTCATACTGCAATTGGAATTGTTGGGATTGGTATAGAATACAGAAATGAATGGATTAACAGCAATAGTCTTGGCGAATGGAACAGAGACAATTATGGTCTTTATGCCGAGTATTCATTTAGCAAAGTAAAAAATTTAAACATCAATATTGGAGCCTATTTGAATTACAGTCAATTTTTTGATTGGCAAGTGCTTCCTTCTATTGATTTGGGTTATCAATTGGCACCGAGTTGGCGTCTCTTTGCCAATGCTGGAACTGGGACACGAGTACCAACTTATACGGATTGGTATTACAAAGGTCCGAACAATATCGGGAATAGTCAACTAGAACCCGAAAATGCGTTCCATACAGAAGGTGGTGTAAAACTAGACAAGAAGGGGTTAAAGGTTTCTGCCAGTTTTTTCTACCGAATAACCAACAATATGATCGATTGGGTAAAAGACAGTATTGCTGCTCCCTGGCAAACACATAACTTCCAAAAAGTCAAAACTACTGGCATTTCTTTCTCTGCTGATTATCGTTTGTTAAAACCAAAGAACGCTAAGGGGCTATCTGTTTTGGCTGGACTTTCCTATACATGGCTCAATCCAAAAATTCAGAAACAGACAGATGACGAATTCTCCTTTTCGCATTATGCTTTAGAAAATTTAAAGAACCAGTTGGTTGCACGCATAAATTTAGGTTTCTTGAAACATTATAACGTCGGATTGACCGGGCGTTATGACCAACGGGTTAACTATAAAGATTATTTTATTGTAGATGCAAAAGTAGCAGGGCAGTGGGGTGATTTTGAGGTCAATATTACAGCAAATAACCTCACCAACATAACCTATATAGAAGCAGGTGCTTTTCCGCTCCCTGGGAGATGGATGAGTGTGGGACTAAAATGGCAATTTTGGGGAGAATAGTTTGCATTATAGCGTAATAAATCCCGTCTTGTTCCTCACTTATCCGCAATAAATCTGTGTTCGTAGATCAGCGTTATCGGCGTTCCCTTGCGCCCAAACAATACGCTCAACCACCACGTCCAACCATCCTACAAAAAGTCCGTTTTAGAGTTTTTTGGTAAAAACTTGAAAAAAGATTCTGACACAGGTTGATGTCTGGAGGAAAGTTTCGTATTCTAAATCCACTCCTTCGGTAAGCTATATAAAAGATAAACCAACCCTATCGCTGCAATAGGGTAATGTTTAAATGTCATATACTTATTTTAATGGTTGTTTTTTGGCGTTTCATCGAAATATATATATATTTGTCACCAAATTAAAGAACATTATATTATGAAAAAGTCAATATTCGTTTTAGGTGTATTTGTTTTATTTTTAGCAGCACCTTCTTTTGGACAAGTCCAAGAAAACACTAAAGCAACTTCATCACAAGAAAATGTGAAGCCTGCAAAACTTGAGAAACAAGAGGCTACGCCTGAAAAACAAAGAGCGAAAGCAGAGTTAAAAACTGTAAAAGCCCGAAAGGCAAAAGCAATAAAACCCGCACAAAAGCTGAAAAAAGCAGAACCTATTAATAGGGATGCCCAAGAAGCAAAACGTGAAGAAAATTAAAAACTTACAATTAAAAGCTTAATATTATGAAAACAAGAAATGCCTTGTCAGCCCTTCTTTTGGCGGTTGGCATCCTCACAACATCTGTCGTTTTTGGACAGAGTTGTGATACGTTGAGGAATTATAGTCCATCAGATCCGCTTTATCAATTTTCGATTGATCCAACAAATTTAGTGCTAGGAAATATGACTGGTGCAGACCAAGTTGATACTTACAATATGGATGAGTGGGCTGAAAAATATACAGTATCTTCTGCAACTGAAGTTAGAGCTGTTCGTTTGGCACCATGGAAAGTTCAAAACACTTCTGGTTCTGCCACTTTAACAATTCAAGTTTATAACGATGCTGGAACTGAACCAGGTGCTGTTATAGGTTCTCAAATTGTTAATTATGATGATTTGGATGAAGGCTATTGGAATACTGTTGAGTTTACTACCCCTGTGAATGTATCAGGGAGTTTTTATGTTGGATATAAACTGTCATATACTAATTATCCTCAAGATTTATTTGGTTTACTAGGTACACAACCGTCAGTAAATTTCACTAAAGTTTATGCCTCGACTGTTGGTGGAGGTTCAGGTTCTTTTGAGGGTTGGGATGATGTTAGTGGATGGGTAGCACTTGGTGGAAACCCAGCTAATATCGCATTTGCATTTGATGTTCTCACTTCAACAGGTACAATTCCCGTTCCCAATTTTACAGGCGACAATGCTGTGGCTTGTTTAAGTGGTAGCTTTACAGGGTTAGATGCCTCTTCAACCACCGGTGATGTTGATGTTTATGAGTGGTGGTTGACGGATGATCCTGCAACCCAAATATATACAGACGATTTTGGTGTAAATGGAACATTAAATCCGACAACTTCAAATCCTTCTAACCAAAGAATCTACTTATGGACAGATGGAGCTTGTGTTACAAGAGGAGTTTATTCTCCAGTAACGGTTAATCCAGATGTTACTGCAACAGTGAGTATAACGAATGCAACTTGTGGCGATGCTAACGGAGAACTAACAATTACTGCCTCTGGAGGAGATGGAACATATTTGTATTCAATTGATGGAGGAGCAACGACACAACCTTCAGGGAGTTTTATTGGTTTAGCCTCAGGAACATATAATATTGAAGTTACCTCGCCAGGAAACGGTTGTACTTTTACTCAGGTAGTTAATATTAATAATACCCCTCCTGAAGCAATAACAGTAGGCAGTAATCAAACAATTTGTGCTGGAGATAACGCTACAATTACTGCATCAGGGAATGGTTCTATCGAATGGTTTGATGGATCAACTTCAATAGGAACGGGTACTTCAATTAATGTTTCACCAACAACAACCACAACTTATAATGCTGTACTTACAGATGGTAACGGCTGTACTGATGCGCAAACAGTTGATGTTGTTGTGAATCCGGTTGACGATGCAGGATTTGTATATTCCAACACTTCAATTTGTATGGGATCAGCAAATGAAACGCCGACAATTAATACGCCAGGAGGAACATTCACGGTTGCCCAATCAGGTTTAAGCATCAATTCTTCTACTGGAGAAATTAATGTATCTTCAAGTTTCGCAGGAACGTATGATGTAACATACACAACAAATGGAACATGTAGTGATGCTCAAACTCAAAGTATAACAATTGATCCACTTGATGATGCAGGGTTTTCATACTCTACCAATACTATTTGCCTTGGCGGATCGAATGAAACACCGACAGTTAATACTTCGGGAGGAACATTCACGGTTGCCCAATCAGGACTAACAATCAATTCAGCAACTGGAGAAATCAATATGTCTTCAAGTTCTGCAGGCATATATGATGTAACTTATACAACCAATGGAACATGTCCCGCAACAGAGACACAAACCATCACAATTACCAGTTCTCCTGATGCTTCTTTTGTATATCCTAATACAACATATTGTCAGAATGATGGAACTATTTCACCTGATTTTTCAGGAGGAGGAAGTGCAGGTACTTTTTCATCAACACAAGGATTGTCTATTACAGGAAGTGGAAACATAGATTTAACATCCAGTTCTGATGGTGTATATACTGTTACAAATACAATTGCTGCTTCTGGAGCTTGCCCTCAAGTAATTGAAACATTTGACATTACAGTACTTGCTTCTCCTGTAGTAAATGCTGGTCAAGATCAAGACGTTTGTGAAGGAACCAATGTTACATTAACTGGAGCCGGTGATGCAAATACGTATTCCTGGGACAATAGTGTAACCGATGGCGTTGCTTTTACACCAAGTGTAGGAGCAGTAACCTATACAGTAGTAGGAACCGCAGCGAATGGATGTGAATCAACAGATCAAGTTACCGTTACTGTCTCTGCAACTCCTACAGTAGATGCAGGTCTAGACCAAACCATTTGTGCTGGAGAAAGCGTTACATTAACAGCAACCGCATCTGCAGGCACTGTTACTTGGGACAATAATGTAAACGATGGTGTTGCATTTGTACCAACCCAAACAACAACGTATACAGTGACTACAGATGACAATGGATGTACGGCAACAGATGATGTTGTGGTTACGGTTAACGCTTCTCCAGTTGTAAATGCTGGTCAAGATCAAAATATTTGTGAGGGAACAGATGTTACAATAACAGCAACAGGAGATGCTGACAGTTATTCTTGGGACAATGGAATAACACAAGGAACTCCTTTTACTCCAACTGTTGGAACAACAACTTATGAGGTAACAGGAACTGCAACGAATGGCTGTGAATCAACAGACCAAGTTACAGTAACAGTATCAGCTAATCCTACTGTAAATGCAGGACCAGATCAAGTAATTTGTCAAGGAGAAAGTGTTACATTAACTGCTACAGCAACGAATGGAACAATTTCTTGGGACAATAATGTAAACAATGGTGTTGCATTCGCTCCAAATACTACAGCTACTTATACTGTAACTGCAGATGATAATGGATGTACTGCAACAGATGATGTTGTGGTTACGGTTAACCCTCTGCCAAATGTGGATGCAGGTCAAGATCAAACAACATGTGTTTATTATGACGCAATTGGTTTAACAGGAACTCCACAAGGAGGTGTATTTACAGGTCCTGGAATGACGGGTTATGACTTTGACCCTGCCGCAGCTGGAGAAGGAACCCATACAATTACCTACACTTATACAGATGGTAATGGATGTGAAAATTCAGCAACAATTGATATCACGGTAGATGAATGTCTAGGGCTTGCAGAGAATGATTTGAATACAGTGACCATTGCTCCCAACCCTGCTTCAGAATACATTCAAGTTGGTGTTGGTGAAAACAACAGTATTGAATCCGTTCAAATTCTTTCTTTAGAAGGACAAAATATTGCTGTAGGAATCAACTCAGTTAATAGTCACACTGTAAAACTCAATGTCTCATCAGTAGCAAAAGGAACTTATTTTATCCGCCTATCTACTGAAAAAGGACAGATTGTTAAAAAGATAGTTGTCAATTAACCTAGTTATCCGAGCTATTAATTGCGTTGAGCAATAGTTCGGGTTAAACTAAAATACTTTCAATAAAGTAAAAAAGCAGTTCTATATAGAGCTGCTTTTTTTATTGGCCAAATTTATCAGTAAAATCCTATTGTTCAAGAGCAATTCAGGGGCACCCCACATTATTAACCCGATGTATTCAAAAATCTAAAATCTGCCATCTAAAATAATTCGGGCGAGATTATACCTCTCGAATAAATGCTTCAAGTTCGTCGGTCGAGTTTATGGATAGTCTTTTACGCAGTCTGAAATTGGTTTTTCGGACAGAATCTTCTGAAATTCCTAATATTTTCGACATTTCAAAAGTTGATAATCCCAGACGGATAAGCATTGTTAAACGTGTTTCAGATTTTGATAAGTTAGGGTATTGACTTTTAATAACATCGTAGAACCCAGGGTGAATTTTGTTAAAAATAGTTTTAAATTCAACTAAATCATTTTCTGTTAAAAGGGAGAATGACTGTATCTTACTGTGCAGTATTTGTTTTTCTTTTTGTAGGGTTTTTGTTTCCTCTAAATTTTCTTTGCTTTTTATTTCGCCATTTAAAGTATTGATAATTTCATTTTTCTGAGCTAAACTTTTGAGCAACTGATTCAATTCTTTTTTATTTGTTTCTAATTCATACTGTATTTTTTCATTTTTCAGATGGAGTACCTTTCGTTCGTTTGCTCTTCTTTTTCGCAATTGATAAATAAACACAATACCTGTAAGAATGAAAAGTGATAAAATAATTATAGCACTGTAGTAGAATTGTTTAGCTCTCTTCTCCTGTTCTATTAATAATTGGGTCTCGGCATTTTTCTTTTGGAAGTTAATCTGAAACTCCATATTTTGAAAGTCAGATTGGTTGTGTTTTGCATTTATAGAATCTTTGTATTGCTCACTTTTTAGAATACTGTTGTATGCTTTTTGATATTCTCCCAAGTACTCCCAATACATCGTTTTGACACGATAATAAGTCTGTTTACTTGCATAATTGTGAACAAGTGTATTCAGGGAGTCCATAAGTGTTATGTTCTTTTTTAGTTCATCGTACGCTTTCCGTTTAAGTTCTATCTCAACTAAAATGGAGGTTGCACTTAATGCACTTTCATTTTCGTGATTGAGCAGACTCAAGCGCTGATCAATCTTTAAGTATTGTTTTGCTTTCTCTAAGTTGTGTTTTAGGTAATAAGAGTAACCCAGGTTCCCAATAATAATGCCCTTCCAATTGGCATTGTCACTTTCATTGGCCAAGTCAAGTGCTATATTAAAATAATATATAGAGGAGTCAATGAATATTTTATCTCTATAGATTAGACCTAAAGTATTGTAAGCATCAATCTCTGATTTGCTTTCAAGAGTATTCAGTTGTATCGCTTTTATAAAAGCGGCCTTTGATTTATCCAATCGTTTAAAATTATAATAAATAGCACCTTTTAGTTTATAAAAAGACGAAGCAAAGTCGACTTTCGAGAGGTCTCTATTCTGTAGGGCAATGCTTGTTTTGTCTAAAAATTCATACGCTTTATAGGGTTTATTATTGTTGTCCAATAGAGTGGCAATTTGAAAACATATTTTTGCATAGTCAACCGTTTTTTCGGACTTCAATTCTTCTCCTTTGCCTACAATAAAATGGATATAAGCTTCTTTATCATTAAAGTCCCCAATGTCCCATTTTTTAAAAAATTTAAGAAACTGATTGTATGGATCAGACCCCTTTTCATTCTTGTAAAGGGAATCTAAATTATGGGCGTTGTGTTTTTCTTGAGTGAACCCAACAGAAGACACCAATCCTGTAAAAACAGTCATTAAATAGATAATGAAGGCATTTGCTCTCAACTTCTTTATTTGCTTTATTGATAGGGTAAAAATGCAACATTATTTTCACCTAATCAAAATTACCTGGTTTTTTTATCGACGGAACGTATCCCAACTCATTCCTCTTTTTTCTCTCTAACTAAAAACACCGTGTCATCTACGATGTAAGAACGATGAAATATCTATCTTTCACTAGAAATTCATAAAAATAATGTGAGTACTATAAAGTTTTGTCTTTATTATTGAATTAAGAACTTTTTAATTAGAGATTGTTGTCCTCCATTTTCACATCGAATAAAATACATTCCTTTGTCTAATGTCTGAATATTGATGTTGAGCTCTTTCCCCTCCATAACTATGTTTTTATCCTGAATGGTATTTCCTTGTACATCAAAAATAGCATAAGATACAGATTGTATATTGGAAGAAAATGCCAAGTTGATTTCATCTTTTGCAGGATTGGGATACAATTTAAAATCCAATTGAGGAAGGTCAATCTTCTGAGTGGATAATTTATACCCTACGGTAAATCTTTGTTTAATTTGACAACCAAAATCTCCATTAAATGTTTTTAATGTACCGGCTCCTCCAGATTTGAGAAACTTTAATGTTCCACTTCCAGGATTTGGGTTGTAATTGGAGTAATACCACCAAGAAATTCCGTCACATCCAGCATCGTCCATCACAAATGTATAACAACCGTCAGCAAGGTTTAAAGTATCTCTATATGTGGTTTTGGTTTGACTGTTTTCTCGACTTGCAACCACATTACCAGATTCATCCAATACCTTCCAAGAAGTTTCACTATAAGGCGCGTTCTGGGGATCGACTGAACCATTTGTGCGGAAAAATATTTCAAAGGTAGAAGGATATTCTGGCACGCTCTCAAATGCAGTACGGTAGCTATTATTCCAGTCGGTTTCATCCGAACTTTGTCCATTTATTTCTACTATTTCAGCAATAAATTCCTCAGAAGTATTTTCATTAAACACCTGTAATCCGGCTCCTAGATTTACCACTTCTTCTTCCATAAAAGCTAAGTTTCCTGTCCAGTCGAAATACGCATTCTGTCCTCCTTTTAATCGATAAGCAATTTTTAAAGAAGTTAAATTATCTGCTCCCTCATTTCTGATTTTAATAATAGGATGGGAGCAAACGGGATTATAGCGGTTGTGATTTTCATCGTTATTTGGTGCTATAATTCCCGTTATTGCTGCATCCAATTGATAGGTGGGATCCTCATAGGCAATTAACTGAGAGGTGATGTAATATGTTGCCCCACCCGATGAAGTATAGGGCTGCATATCGATATTCGCAGTAAAATTTGTACCTGCTGTTGTAGAACTTGATAAATCATGATAAATGGGAAAAACTTGCTCTCCTGGACACCAATTGGCACGTTCAAACAACCAAGTCCCTGTTTGTGGGTAAAGTTCATTCAAACCGCAATCTGATTTCCACAATTGATGCTGGGCAATTTGATTTCCATCAATTTTTTGACGGTACCATTTACTGCAAAATTCTCCACATCCTGTATTGTCGGAGCCATGTCCTGAAATGATATTTTTTATGCGTGCTGTTGTTGCTGGTGCGGCATAACTTTTTGTTTGATCCGATAAATGATTTTCTATAGGGTCGGCTGTAACACCATACTTATAATGGCCGTCATAAATGTTTTCTACAGAAACAGCTTTTCTTGGCGCTTCTCCTTCTATCATTTCTACTTGAAGCGTTAAGGTAAAACCCCATGAGTAGCCTTCATAAAAATAGGTAAAATCTACGTTGTTATGCAGCACAGAAGTGTAGTCAGTTACTTCCTCGGAATAGGTAAAGGTTCTGCTTAATGGCCAATCTGAAGCATAAGGAGTAATTACACGCATCAATTCTAAGCTGTCTCCGTTTGTTGCTGCTGATTTAGCATAAACGCTGGTGGTATAATCCCAAGAACCGCAATATTGTTCTCCAGAACAACTTCTTCTTCCTAAGGTATATAATAAACGCACCTTTTGGAAATTTTTGGTTGAAGGAGGAAAAACCACAGAGGTATCAAATGCACCATAGTGATTGATGTCTAAATTTTGAAATACAGTAATTGTAGTGGTGTCTCCAGATGCTGAATAGGTAAAATTGGAAAGACCAATGATAAACAAGAGTGCGATTGATAATTTTGTTCCTGACTTCATAGTTTAATTTATTTAAAAATCAAAAATACAATACATTTCAGCCAATGTGGTGAAAAGGAACAGGACAAAAACAGGACATTTTCTAAAATGATCTTTTTCAGTAGAAGCTTTGGCTCGAAATGATAAAACGTCCATAAATATCAGAGCTGTAAAGGCATTTAGGTTTCATAATATTAAAACATTTTAACCTCTTCTCCTTAAGTTTATAAAACTGCTTTTATTATCTTCGAACCCACAATGAAGAAGCGTTTTTATTATTTAATGGAAATCCAGTATTTAGGTTTTCGGTATCACGGATGGCAAAAACAACCCGATGTAATTACGGTACAAAAGGTAATTTTAAAAACACTCAACTGGGTTCATCCCGATGGTGAAAACAAAGTGTTGGCATCAGGACGTACAGATGCAATGGTTTCTGTTAACCAAACCTATATTGAAATTTTTACTGTTATAGAGATTGAAGATTTGGATTTATTTCTTACGGTTTTCAATCGAAATCTACCGGCAGATGTTAGAGCACTGTCTGTTGATCCTACTGATAAAAAGTTTAACATCATCCAATCTCCCAAAATTAAGGAATACCATTATTATTTTTCTTGTGGCGATAAGTTTCATCCCTACAGTGCGGCATTTATGGCCAATTTTATTGATGAATTAGATATTGCATTGATGAAGAAGGCAGCGCAAATGTTTGAAGGCAAAAAAGATTTCTATTCTTATACGTTTAGACCCAGCCCAGACACCCAAACTACAGCAGAGGTTTTGTCTTGCATTTTAGAAGAAAACACTGCATTGAATGCTTCATTCTTTCCCAAGAAAAGTTATGTCGTAAAAATAAAAGGAATGGGTTTTAAACGCAATCAGATTCGCTTGATGATGGGAATGTTAATTGAATTGGGAAGACAAGAAAAAAGTTGGGACGATTTCATCCAAACCCTTGATGGGAAAAATTATATCAAGTTAAGTTATATTGCTCCAGCCTCAGGTTTGCAGTTGTATAATGTAGCTTTTCAACAACAATTTGAATGATGTTTTTATTCTAGATTTATCATTAATTTTGCCACCGTGGAAGAAGTAATTGAAGGCATCAAAGAAGGTATATTGGCAACTTCACCTTTAGAGTGGGCAGCTGTTTTGATCAGTACTTGTTATGTTTTGCTCATTGCATTAAAAATTAAATGGGGATGGGTTTTGGCATTTGTTAGTACTAGCATATACTTATACCTCGCTTTTATTGTGGATTTATATATTCAATCAGGTCTGCAATTGTTCTATCTTTTTATGGCAGTTTATGGATGGATTTCATGGAACAGGGCAACTTCAAATCAAAATTTTATTGTTCGTTGGCCGATAAAAAGGCACATTTTGAATATCCTCATCAGTACATTGATTGCTTTGATGCTGGGGTATGTAATGAGCCAATTTACAAGTCAGAAAAATCCTTATTTAGACGCTGTAACAACAGTATTTAGTTTATCGGCTACATTTATGTCGACTTATCGTGTTTTAGAAAACTGGTTGTATTGGATTGTGGTAGATACGGCTTTAATTTTTCTCTTTGTAGGACGAGGATATTATCTAATTGGCATTCACTTTTTGATTTATACCATTATTGCTACTTTTGCTTTCTTTACTTGGTATAAAACCTATAAAAAACAAATCAATTGAACATCGCAATTACAGGTCCTGAAAGTTCGGGAAAGACAAGTATCTCTATAGCATTGGCTCAATATTTTCAAGGATATTGGTTTCCAGAATATGCAAGAACATATCTTTTAAATCAAGATGGCGTATATCATTTTGATGATATTGAAATAATTGCTATTGAACAAGAACGATTGAGGCAAGAATATCCCACTAAAGAATGGAATTTTTACGATACAGAAAATATTGTTTTGTATATCTGGTCAATATTCAAATACAATCAATGCACATCAAAAGTGCGATCATTGATGGAAAATCAACAGTTTGACCATTATTTTTTATGCAGTCCTGAAGACATTCCTTGGGAGGATGATCCACTCAGAGAAAATCCCTATCAAAGAGTGGAATTATTTGAACTTTACCTTCATCAACTTAAGAAACAGCAGGTTGATTTCACAATTTTGAAAGGAAATTTTCAGAAGAGGATGGAGCATGCAATAGAAACACTAAAAAAGGACACTTAACAATAAGTGCCCTCCATTTCTAAAGAATATAAAAGAGAAATTACTCTTCATTATTGTTCATGTTCTCTTGAATTTCTTTTAGTTTTTCATCAGCTTTTTTCTTTGCTTCTTTTGCCTTTTCTATGACATCTTCTTTTCCTTCTTTCATTGCATCAGCTAGGTTTTCACTGGCTTTTTTAACTTCTGCCTTGGCTTCCTCAAGTTTTTCCTTTGTATTTTCTGCTGCATCTTGCATGGCATCGCCTGTCTCGTCAGCAGCATCTTGCATAGCATCACCCGCTTCATCAGCTGCATCATCTATTTGATCACCTGCTTGATCCAGCTTATTTTCCATTTTTTCTTTACTGTCCTTGTCTCCGTTCCCTTCACAAGAAGTCAAAAAGACGGTTCCAAATAAAGCGAAAGCTACCGTCATTAAAATTGTTTTTTTCATATTGTATTTTTTTAAGTTTAATATGCTTGTAATCTAACTAAATGGATATAAAAATCCCAATTTTAAAAGAAAAAACATCCAATTTTAAGATATTATAACATTATTTTTTATAAAAATCAAGGATTTATATAAGAACAACAGTATAACTTTCAATACTCTCCTTTGCTTTTGACCCCTTAAGATTCAACTATTGTTCCATTGGAAAACAGTGGAGTTCTTCAATAAAAAGTTCATTTTATCCCAGTTTCCAAGACATAAACCTTTTATAACGTAAACAACTAATTTTGAGCTCTATAAGAGCATACTCTATGAATAAAACATCAATAGATTACAATTAATTAGTCGGATAGTCATAAATAAAGCGGATTAAAAGAGAGAAAACGTTATGCCCATAGAAATAGGGTAAAGTTGAATACTTTGATCACTTTTAAATAACGGGGAGAAATAATATGCTGCGTAAACAGCAAAATTGCGTATTCCAATTCGGGCAGTTACTCCATAACGCCATCGATTCAAGTCGGGGAAATTGCTCTCCTTTGTAGAATAATTCTTGCCCTCAATTTTATGAACCTCCTTAGTAATTGCAGTAATGGCATAACCGATTTTTCCTCCAATATAAAACTTAAAATGTTGGAACCCTCTGGTTTTGAACCTTAACTCTAAAGGGATTTCAATATAATTCATTCCCAATTTATTCTTATGGGGTTTGTTCATGGGTAAGTATTGCGCTACAGTTGTTGTATTCTCATTGAAGTTCCGATTGAATTTTAATTTGCTTTTGTTGTTAAAATAACTGTACCCCAACCCAATTCCTAACCCTACTGTATTTTGTTTTGTAAAAGGGATATCAAACATAAATGAGGCGTTAAAGCCAATTGAATTCCAAGGGCTTTCAAAATAATCCCTGTCTCCATACCAGTCGTTGTAGACAACATCAACCATCACCCTGTCATATTTTGGAGCACCTCCATCTTCAAGGGGTTTAAAGCCTGTATAAAACCAACCTATTCCCGGTCGATTCCGCGAACGAAAATCCTCATCAATGGTGTCTTGAGAGAAAAGGTTTGAGGAGCAAATAATAATGATGAATAAAATTCCTATTTTTTTCATTTCTCTTTTCTTTTAGCTCTTATAAATTGTTCGAACTTCCATGCTGAAGCAATTGCTTCTTCGATGGATTTTTTTGCTTTCCAATTCAATTCTTGATTTGCTTTTTCTGTATTTGCAAAAATTTCGGGGATATCGCCTTTCCTTCGAGAACCAACTGTATAGGATAATTTTTGCCCAGAACATTTTTCAAATATACGAATCATTTCAAGCACACTCGTTCCTCTACCTGTTCCAATATTGTATGTTTTGGGTTTATATTTGTCTAATATAGAACTTTCTAAAGCGGCGACATGAGCATCTGCTAAATCAGAAACATGAATATAATCGCGGATACAAGTGCCGTCGGGGGTGTCATAATCATCTCCAAAAACGGTTAACTTATCTTGAATTCCCAGTGCCGTTTGTGTAATAAACGGTAGTAGATTATTGGGTTTTCCAAAAGGTTCTTCGCCTATCATACCACTTTCGTGAGCGCCAATTGGATTAAAATAACGCAAAATAGTGGTTGAGAAGAAGGGATGGAGTGCAATTAATTGACTGATTATTTCTTCACTAACTTTCTTGGAGTAACCATAAGGGGAGTTGTAAGAAATGGGACTATTTTCGGTAACTGGAATTGTTTTGGGTTTGCCATATACTGTACAGCTCGAAGAAAACACAAAATTTTCTACTTTAAATTCACTAATCAGCTCTAAGATGCTAATTAATCCACCTAAATTATTTTTAAAATATTTTAAAGGTTTCTCAACGGATTCTCCCACCGCTTTATCAGCGGCAAAATGGATGACGCCTTCTACAGGGAATTGACCAAAAATTCCCCTTAAGCGAGATTGATCCTGGCATGAAGTATTAAAATAGATGATTTCTTCTTGGGTGATTTCCTCTAAACGCTCAATAACGTCTCGATTCGAGTTTCTAAAATCATCAATTATAATTGGAGTGTACCCTTGAGAGAGTAGAGCAATTACGGTATGGGAGCCAATATAACCTGCTCCTCCTGTAACAATAATATATCTGTCTTTTGATTTCACTCCCCAAAAATAGGGAATTTGATTGACAATGCCTATACCAATTGGGTAGCCTCGTCGAGCTCTACAATATTTACATGGTCATCGAAGGTTGTTTTAAATCCCACCTCATAAACCATTGTATATTTTGCACCTGATGGCGCATTGAACATGTGAGTGTGAAATTTTTTATTATAGCCATGTGCTTGCAGTAAGCTCATAGGAACATCAGAACTGCGATAGACTTTAAAAAGGTCTTTTAAAATCTTTCTGTTTTTATTCAAAGTTTTATTGATGTCAAATACAACAATATTTTCATTGCGGTATTCTTCATTATGGTATTGATTTTTGCACGAAACCGAGCAAAACTTTTTATTTCTTCTTCCTTCAAATTCTTTCGAGCAATTGGGGCAAACTTTTACTTTCATATTGTGTAAATAAATAGCGTTTTCATTAAATTACGTTATTTTTGATAAAAGGTTACTAAAAAGCGATTATTAAACGTATGGAAACCCCTAATTTTAACTTTAAAAAGCACCAGAACAACCGTATAAACTGGAAAATGCTCATGCGCTTAATTGTTTATATTTCTGTGCTTTTTATACTTGTGTTTTTTATCATTAAACAAGAAAAAACAACAAGTAAGCATATAGAAGAACATACTATTCAACAATTCGAAGTTGAAATTGATTCGGTAAATAATCCTATCTAATAAATTAACTATTCGCTACACAATCAATTGATTATATTTTATCTCCTTTTAATTCAGTTCTGTTTGTTTCTTTTGTATTCTCCTAATGAAAATGTATGAATATTGATCAAACTCTATTGTTACAATCCTTTCATACAATTGAATTTTTTATATTTGTATAAAAAAGAATGGCTTTAACCAACAATGATATTTTAAAGAAATTACGCGTTGCCTTAAAATTAAGGGATGATGATATTGTTGATATTTTGGCTTTGGTTGATTTTCGTGTTTCAAAAGGTGAGATCGGTAATTTTTGTCGCAAGGAGGATCATCCGAAGTATGTAGAATTGAAAGACCAGATTTTACGCAACTTTTTAAATGGTTTGGTGATTTATAAACGCGGTCCAAGAGAAGATAACAAGAAAAAATCTGTACCAAAAGAATCCGAGGATTAATCCAAACTATTCTCCCATCTCCCATCTAAATCATCAACCTCGGAATAAAAAGAAATCCTCCTTCATGTCTTCGATAAGCGTAATGTCATTGGTTATGATATAGTCAATAGCTTTTGAGGTAAATTGATTTCCTTTTTTAGTGAGTGTTATCACGTCATCTGTAATGTGAATCATATTGTTTTTGAGGGCAAGGTTCAATACAGTTTTACTCCGTATTTTCTCCCAATTGATATGTTCATTAAGGTGGTTTACATGGCGTTCTTCAACTTCGTTGTGGTTTTTGATGTGCAACAGAAAGGTAATCAATGAAACTTCAATCCGTTGTCTTTTTTCTCGATAAGTACTGGCCAACAAGCCTTTACTTGGGGCAAACAGATAGACCAATAAGAAAATAACACCAAGAACGGTTGTCATACTCCCTGCAATAGATGCATCCAAGAGGTGTGCAACACAATATCCAGAGAGGGCACTAAAAACTCCAAAAGCTGCTGCAAGAACAATCATCTTTTTTAGATTGTTTGTTAATAGTTATGCAGCAGCAGCCGGTGCAATCATTAGAATAACGACAAGTATTGCACCCACAGCATCAAAAGCACCTACTGTTGTAACAGAAGCCACGCTCATTAGTCCATAGTGTAAAATGACAGGAGAAAAACCTAATGTTGTTGCCATTCCTGCATCAAATGTGCTAATCTTGAGTTCTTTAAAGAAAGAGATTAGTAAAACAAGTGTGATTGCTAAAACACCTCCCATAACCCAAAGAGATTTTGGACCCAGATCCATACCGTCATAAATAACACGATCAAAAGGAGCAAAAGCTAATTCTCCTAGGGGTACTACATCGATATCGAGATGTACATCGTTTGCAAACTTGGCAATTAAAATTACACCGATGCTAAAAAGTGCAGGAAATACCAGTCCTATTGCTGTATCTTCTTTAACCAGTTTTGTTTGTTGAATTTTTTCTACAAGCATTACCGTAAAGACACCTGTTAAGGCTGCCAATAAAATAAGAATTGGTGAGTTGAGATCTTGTGTTAAAAAGAAACCCACCACAAGGCCAGGCAAAATGGAATGACTTATAGCATCGCTTATCATAGCCATTTTCCGGAGGACCAAAAATGCACCTGGAATAGCATAAGCAATTGCAACTAAACTGGCGATAAGTTGTATTTCAAATTGGGCACTAGTCATCTTTTTGATTTTGATTGTACAAATTCTTAGCAGTCTGAAAACCTTTAGGTGTTAGTCGCCACATTTCTCCATCAAGGCGGACGTAGTTTTTGTGTACTAATTTTTGAAGTCCTTTCCGACTGTATCCTCGAAAATTATTCAATATTTTAATTGAATGTGGATGTGAACTGTCTTTGTGATCCTCAACAATGTGATACATAAAAGTGAGGGTCTTCCGAAGTTCTAAGTCATTTCGGTTCTGAATCAACCGAAATTGTCTAAACAAAAGACCGCGCTTTGGAGAAAAAATAAATGAGAAAAGAACAAAAACGGAAGCCACTAAAACAATTACGGGTCCTGTAGAAAGGTTATTTTGACTTGCACTAATGGCAGTGCCAAAAACGCCTGCACAGGCTCCTAAAATAGCAGCTATAATAACCATCATTCCCAAATTATTTGTCCATTGACGCGCTGCTGCTGCAGGAGCTAAAAGTAGAGCGCTCATCAAAACTACACCGACTGTTTGAAGACCTATAACAATAGCAATAACGATAAAACTTGTAATTAAAACGTCAATTGTTTTTGTGGGAACAGTTTGTAGGTCATGGTGCACAACAACAACAACGGTTTTCCCTGCAGTTCTTAACGCTTTTAAAATGTTAATAATTGCTATTTCAGTTGTTGCATCTACTCCTTGAAAAGGTTCGTCCATAAAATAAATTGATGCATCCTGAACCAAAGCACGAGCCAAAAAGATTCTTTGTTGTTGTCCGCCCGAGAGTTGACTAATTTGACGGTGTTTAAAAGAGAGCATGTCTACTTTTTCAAGGGCTTCAAGTGCATTCTTTTTCTCTTTCATTCCAGATCGTTTGATCCAGCCCAAACTGCCATAAGTTCCCATCATTACAACATCTAAAGCAGTGGTTGGAAAATCCCAGTCAACACTCCCTTTTTGCGGCACATAAGCGACTTGTTTTCGCTGTTTTTTTAGGGTTTTCCAAAGATTGTTACGCGTCCTGCTATAGGTTTTAAAATACCCAATATGGCTTTAATTAATGTTGATTTTCCTGCTCCGTTTGGACCAACAATAGCCATTAATACCCCTTCAGGGATTTGTAAATCAATGTCCCAAAGAACAGGCTTGTAGTTATAAGCCACAGTAAGGTCGTCTACTTTAACAGCAATTCTTTTCATTATTTCAGGGCGTTTACTATGGTCAATACATTATACCAAACATTCCAATATATGTGCCTTCGGGCGAGTTGGGGTTACCTAAAGCATCTGAGAATAGAGTTCCCCCAATAGTAACACGGTGGTGTTTTGCGTTCACTGCAGCTTGTAAAGCTTCAACCGTTTGCCAGGGAACAGAACTTTCAATAAATATAGCTTTTACTTTGTGGTCAATAATATACTTTGCAGTTTCTTGCATGTCCTGAACTCCTGCCTCAGTTGCAGTTGATAAACCCTGTAATCCAACCACGTCGAAACCAAAAGCTTTTCCAAAGTAACTAAAAGCATCATGTGCTGTAACCAATCTTCGATTATTTTTAGGCAGAACAGCAATTGCAATGTTTGATTCTTCCTTGAGTTGATCTAACTTTTCTATATACTTTTTAGCATTTTCTTCAAAGACACTCTTCTCCTCGGGAAGAGCTTCTGAAAGCTTTGCAGCAACAAATAAGGATATCTGTTTCCAATAATCAACATTAAACCAAATATGAGGGTCATAGTTTGATTTAAAAAGACCAGAACTGATTAAATCATCTGTATTCAAGGCATCCGAAATAGCGATTGTATTGATTTTATGGTGCTTCATTCTCTCAAATACATCAACCAATTTACCTTCTAAATGAAGCCCGTTATACAAAATCATATCGGCATTAGACAATTTAGCAACATCGCCCTCACTGGCTTTGTATAAATGCGGATCCACACCAGCACCCATTAATCCATTCACAGTAACCTTATCGCCCCCAATATTTTCAACTAAATCTGTAATCATCGAAGTTGTAGTAACGATATTGAATTTTCCTTCCTCTTGATGGGTATCGTTACAGCTGAGGAAAAGCAAACAAATAAAAACAATATTTTTTGTTTTTTTTCATTAGTCTAAATATTTCTTGCGAAGGCACTAAAATTATATAAAATTATATGCATACTTGTGGATAAATCAAGGGCAAATAATTGGCATTGTTTTTGACAATAGAAGACAATTACGAATAACACAAGGATAAAGAAACAACTGATTTTTAATTTCTGGTTGGAAACACAATAATTTATGATTTTAAAACAACACAACACAAAATGAAAACAATAAAGTACTTAACTATTGCTTTTTTATCGATTGGAATGCTGATAATATCAGGTTGCAAAAAAGGCAATGATGGACCTCAAGGAGAGGATGGAAACGCAAATGTTATAGGAACAAACATTATAACAGTAAACAACTGGTCACAACAAGGTTCTGTTTGGCGTGCCGATTTAACAGTTGGAGAAATCACCAAAGACGTTGTAGATAGAGGCCTTGTTCAGATTTTTAAAAAGTACGGTCCCGAATGGTGGGCTTTGCCAGATATCAATGGAGGCACGATGACTTATTTTGGATATGATGTGGGGTATGTTTCTTTAATGATTTCAAATGTAGATGGAAGCACGCCATCTTTTCCCAACACCACAGATTTTAGAGTAGTTGTTATTTCCCCAAGTAATTTAGCAGCCCATCCAGATGTAGATTTTTCCAACTATGAAGAACTGAAAAGTACATTTAATTTGTCCGTTGAATAATGAATCAAAAAAATATTGCTCAATAAGTTACGGTTTTAATTTTTTTTCAAATAAATTTGGTTATTCATATTTTATTATTGATTATTGTACCCTCACAAGTTCAATGACTTATTGAAATGTTATCAAGAAAGGTGGAGGGATTAGACCCTATGAAGCCTTAGCAACCTCCTGTTTTACAGGGAAGGTGCTAATTTCTACTTAATTTCTGATGAACATCTGAAATTAGATAGATAACGCAAAATACAACTCTTTTTCGGTAGTTGTAGCAATTCTTAATAACATTTTTCTAATAAGTACGTCAGAAGCTTTTGACGTATTTGGCTTTTGATTTAATTTTTTATTAACTCAAAAAACAAGAAAAATGAGTACACAAAATTCGGCGGATTCGAAACGCCAAAAGGGAAAAACCAAGAGCGATGCAGTCCAATCTGTTGGGATTCATCAAGAAATGAAAAAGAGAATCCTTGTTCTTGATGGAGCTATGGGCACTATGCTACAGGCTTATAAGTTTCAAGAGGAAGACTTTAGAGGCGAACGTTTTAAAGATTATCCCACATCTTTGCAAGGCAATAACGATTTATTGTCGATTACACAACCGCAAGCCATTAAGGAAATTCATTCCAAATATTTTGATGCAGGAGCGGACATCGTAGAAACCAATACTTTTTCTAGTACCTGTATTGCAATGGCAGATTATCAAATGGAAGACTTGGTTTATGAGCTCAACTTTGAATCGGCAAAAATCGCTAAAGAAGTTGCCAAAGCATATACCATTAAAGAACCCCATAAGCCACGATTTGTTGCTGGAAGTATTGGTCCAACCAACAAAACAGCTAGTATGTCGCCTGATGTAAGTGACCCTGGTTATAGGGCAATTACCTTTGACGAATTAAGAAGTGCATATAAGGAGCAAGTTGAGGCTTTGATTGACGGAGGGGTTGATATTTTACTGGTTGAAACTGTTTTTGATACTTTAAATGCCAAGGCTGCACTGTTTGCAATTGAAGAAGTAAAAACAGAACGCCAGCTTGATATACCCATTATGCTTAGTGGAACAATTACTGACGCCAGTGGCCGTACTTTATCTGGACAAACTCCCGAAGCATTCTTAATATCTATTTCACATATTCCACTTTTATCAGTTGGATTTAATTGTGCCCTTGGAGCCGGTCAATTACAGCCCCACTTGGAAGCAATTGCAGACAAAACTAATTTTGCAATTTCTGCTCATCCCAATGCAGGTCTGCCCAATGCTTTTGGAACTTATGATGAATCTCCTGAAGAAATGGGCAAACAAATAGAGGAGTATTTAAAGAAAGATCTTATTAATATTATTGGAGGATGTTGTGGAACAACTCCAGAGCATATTTCTATAATTGCAAATTTGGCATCAAGATATTCACCCCGCCAGTTCAATTCATCCTCTATCAATGAAGCATCACAAGAAAACAAACCCATGAAACTCTCAGGACTCGAGCCACTTGTGATTACCCCAGAAAGCAACTTTATTAATGTAGGAGAACGAACAAATGTAGCGGGTTCACGTAAGTTTTTACGACTCATAAAAGAAGAAAAATTTGAGGAAGCTATTGATATTGCAAGGCATCAAGTTGAGGGAGGTGCCCAAGTTATTGATATCAATTTTGATGACGGAATGATTGATGGAAAAGAGGCGATGATTCGTTTTTTAAACTTGATTGCAGCAGAGCCTGATATTGCAAAAGTTCCAATTATGATTGACAGTTCAAAATGGGAAATATTAGAAGCTGGTTTGCAGGTTATTCAAGGCAAAGGGATTGTGAATTCAATCAGTTTAAAAGAAGGCGAGGCCACTTTTATTAAGGAAGCGACACAAATTAAAAGATATGGTGCTGCAGTAATTATCATGGCATTTGATGAAACTGGACAAGCGGATAATTACCAAAGAAGAATTGAAATTGTGGAGCGATCCTATAAAGTATTGACTGAAAAAGTAGGTTTCCCACCTGAAGATATCATTTTTGATCTTAATATATTCCCCGTAGCTACAGGTATGGATGAACACCGCAAGAATGCAATCGATTTTATTGAAGCAACCCGTTGGGTAAATACCAATTTACCTAATGTAAGTGTGAGTGGGGGAGTGAGCAATGTATCTTTTTCATTTCGAGGAAATGATGCAGTTCGAGAAGCAATGCATTCCGCTTTTTTGTATCACGCTATCCAAGCAGGTATGAATATTGGAATTGTAAATCCTTCCTTGTTGGAGGTGTATGATAATGTGGAGAAAGATTTATTAGAAAAAATTGAAGATGTTCTTTTTGATCAACGAGATGATGCTACTGAACGCCTAATGGAAAAGGCAGAATCTTTAAAAGGGATAAAAAGAGAAGATGCCAAACAATCTTTAGAATGGCGTGAATTGGCTCTGCAAGAACGGATTACACATAGCCTTGTGAAGGGGATTGATGCTTTTATAATTGAAGATGTTGAACAGGCACGACAAGAAGTGGCAAAACCTATAGAGGTTATCGAAGGACACTTGATGATAGGGATGGGTGTTGTTGGTGATTTGTTTGGAGCAGGTAAAATGTTCTTGCCGCAAGTGGTGAAATCGGCGCGTGTAATGAAAAAAGCTGTAGCGTATTTAAATCCTTTTATCGAAGCAGAAAAGTCAGAGGATCAAAAAGCTTTGGGTAAAGTACTGATGGCTACAGTTAAGGGTGATGTCCACGATATTGGTAAAAACATTGTTAGTGTTGTATTGAATTGTAACAACTATGATATTATTGATTTAGGTGTGATGGTGCCACCAGAGAAAATTTTAAAAACAGCTATTGATGAAAAAGTTGACATTATTGGGTTAAGTGGTTTGATTACACCTTCTCTTGATGAGATGATAAGGGTGGCAAAGGAAATGGAGATTAAAGACTTTTCTATACCTCTATTGATAGGAGGAGCAACAACTTCTAGAGCGCATACTGCTGTGAAAATCGATACAGAGTATAAGCATTCTGTGGTCCATGTCAATGATGCTTCTAAATCTGTAACAGTTGTCAGTAACCTGCTGCATCCTGAAAACGGAAACGCTTTTATCACAAATCAAAAAAAGGAATATGATGAATTTCGGCAAAAATTCTTAAAGCGCGCTCGAAAAAAGTCGTATACCTCTATTGCGGAAGCCCGAAAACGTAAATACCAGATAGATTGGGAGGCAACTACAATCACAAAACCCAAATCTTTAGGCATCCAAACTTTCCAACGTATTTCTTTTGAGGAATTGTTGCCGTTTGTGGATTGGAGTCCACTTTTTAGAAGCTGGGACATGCACGGGAAATACCCCAATATTTTAGAAGATGAAGTGGTTGGAAAACAAGCAAAACAATTGTTTGATGATGCCCAAGATTTGCTAAAAAAGATAATTGATGAGGACCTTCTACAACCCACAGCAATTTTTGGTTTGTTTGAAGCCAACACAATTAATGATGATGATATTGAAGTACGCAGAAAACCAGGAAAAGAAGAAACAGTTGTGTTTAGAACGTTGCGTCAACAAAAAGAAAAACGAGAAGGAAAACCCAGTCTTGCCTTGGCTGATTTTATCGCTCCGAAATCTTTGGGGAAGCAAGATTATATAGGTGCTTTTTGTACTGCCGTTTTTGGAGGGGATGAATTGTCGAAGTCGTATAGAGATCAGCTCGATGACTACAATGCAATTATGGTTCAGGCTTTGGCGGATCGTTTTGCAGAAGCTTGTGCAGAGTATTTGCATTATCAAGTGAGAACGAATTACTGGGGTTATGCCAGCGATGAAAACCTTACCAATGAAGAATTGATTGCCGAGAAATACAAAGGAATTCGTCCAGCTCCTGGGTACCCCGCATGTCCAGATCATTTAGAAAAGGAAACAATTTGGGATCTGCTGGATGTAGAGAACCAAATTGGTGTTAAATTAACCGAAGGTATCGCCATGTGGCCTGGTTCTGCAGTATCTGGGTATTACTTTGCCAATACAGAAGCCAAATATTTTGGGGTTGGAAAAATCACCAAAGATCAAGTTGAAGACTTTGCCAACCGCAAAAACATTGCACTCGATAAAGCTGAAAAATGGTTGTATCCTATTATGGCAAATCAATAAAAATATAGAAATGAAAGTAACAGAACATATAAAAAATGCAGCGGGAAAACCTCTATTTTCCTTTGAAATATTACCCCCGTTAAAAGGTCAAAATTTACAATCTATCTTTGACAATATTGACCCTTTAATGGAGTTTAAGCCTCCATTTATTGACGTCACGTACCACAGAGAAGAATACAGTTATAAGGAACTGCCTGATGGATTATTGAAAAAACAAATTGTAAAAAAACGCCCAGGAACAGTTGGAATTTGCGCTGCTATCCAAAGCAAATATCAGGTAGATGCTGTGCCCCATATTCTTTGTGGTGGGTTTACCAAAGAAGACACGGAAAATCTTTTAATTGATTTGGATTTTTTAGGCATTAATAATGTAGTTGCTCTTCGAGGTGACGCTGTAAAAAGTGAAACTTATTTTAGACCTGAAAAAGAAGGACATGCTTTTGCCAGTGAATTGGTGACTCAAATTAAACAACTTAATATAGGAAATTATTTGGATGAGAATTTATTGAACTCTTCTAAAACAGATTTTTGTATTGGTGTTGGCGCTTATCCTGAAAAACATGTTGAGGCTCCCAGTTTAGATTCCGATATTCATTTCTTAAAGGAGAAAATAAATAAGGGTGCACATTATATTGTTACTCAAATGTTTTTTGACAATCAGAAGTTCCTTGAATTTGTTTCAAAATGCAGAGCGGCAGGCATCACTGTTCCGATTATTCCAGGTTTAAAACCCATTTCCACAAAAAGGCACCTCAACCTTATTCCTCATCGGTTTAATGTTGATTTACCCGATGCTTTGGTTAAAGAAGTTGTTGCTTGTAAAAACAATGAGGCCGTACGACAAGTAGGTATTGAATGGTGCATCAAACAAAGCAAGGAATTGATTGCGAATAATGCTCCCGTATTGCACTATTACTCAATGGGGAAATCAACAAGTATTCAGCAAATTGCCAAAGCTGTGTTTTAACCCCTTGCTAAACTTGCAAGATAAACCTTTATTTCGCCAAAGGTAATGTCATTCCCCGCCTTTGTTTTTAATTCTTTTAAGGTCCCATCAGGCTCATTTCCGAGCTTGTCATTTAATGTTTTGATCATTTTTGTATCCAAGACATCTTCCATTTGCACTTTTCCTTCTTCAACAAGTTGACTAAAATGGGTGTAGATAGTAGATTCTTTGAGCAACCTCTCGTCAGCTATTTCTTCTAGTGTTTTTCCAGATTTGAAGAGCTTTAATGTTTTTTCTCGGGTGCTTTCTTTAGGCTCTTTCTTCTTTTTCTCCTTTTTTGGTTTTTTTGAATTTTGAAAAGAAGTAAATGCATCAATATTTTCAAGCGTTGGGTGGGTATGCTTTAATTCATCTTTTACCACTTGAATTTTAGCCAATCTAAAGTTTTTAACTTGATCGTCCCAGATGTTCTCTTTAGACAATGCATCTCCACTTTGTAAACTCGATATCAAATTTTTTGATTTCTTTAGATCCATTATAACAGCTGTTAATTCCTCATCCAATTCACTTAAACGTTCAGCATATTGTTTCACTCCTGTTTTGTTGCCAAGTAAAACAAGCTGTTTTAGCGTGCTTCTAAAAACGGGTTCGAGTATTTTCATAAAATAATTATAGGCGGCTTCATATCTTTCCGAAAGTAGGTCAACATCCATATTGTTTGGCTGACAAATTTTTGACAACTGCACTCTAAATTTACGTGCTGGCTCAAGTGTTTTCATTAAGGCGTTGACTTGTTTTTCAAACCAAACTCTGTTTTTGGCCATTTCGCTTCTTCCCCTAGCCGTTTTATGTTCTGCTTCTAAAGCCAACCATGTACTCACCATTGCATCCCAATTGAAGGTCTTTTGCAACCGACTGTGTAAATAATTTACCGTCTCCGACTTTAAACTTTTGGATAAAAAATCAATGTCTGCCTTGTTTTTAGCATAATTGACCACAAATTCATTGTTTTTTAATCCATTTAATCGAATTGGACTTAAAAGCACGAGTCCTTTTAAAGCAACCAAACGAGACAATCCCACGTAGGCTTGTCCTGGAGCAAAGACATTAGACAGATCCAGAACAGCTTTTTCAAAGGTTAAGCCCTGACTTTTATGTACGGTGATTGCCCAAGCCAGTTTCAGTGGAAAATGAGTGAATGTTCCGATGACTTCTTCCTTAATTTCACCTGTTTCCTCATTTAATGAGTACTTTATGTTCTCCCATTCATATTTATCTACATTAATGGTTAAGTTTTCTTCTGGAAATGTAACGTGAACTTCATCTGAAGTCAATGCTGTAATTTTTCCTATCTTACCATTATAATAGCGTTTTTCATACGCCATGTCGTTTTTAATAAACATCACTTGTGCACCTACTTTTAGTTCCATTTCTAAGGGAATTGGATACATGTGCTCGGGAAATTTTTTCGAAACTTCGGCTTCATAGGTGCGTTTATTGCCTGACAATGCATCTAAAGCTTTGTTGTTGATTTGATCAGCCTTGGCATTGTGTGTTGTTAAAGTTATGTAGCCATCGTGCTGGGTTGCGTCAAATTGTGGACGAACATATTGATTCAATAATTCAACATTCTCCGGGGAAATGTGATTGTTCCTTAGGTTGTTGAGTAACCCGATAAATTCAGTATCACTTTGGCGGTAAATTTTCTCTAATTCGATATACAAAGGTGGTTGCTCTTGAATTACTTTTGCATGGAAGAAGAAGCTGCCTTTGTAGTACTGGTCCAGAATGGTTTTCTCCTCTCGTTTAACAATAGGAGGGAGTTGCATTAAATCTCCAATAAATAACACTTGAACTCCTCCAAACGGACGATCGTTTCGACGAATTTTGCGCAACATCAAGTCCATGGCATCTAATATGTCTGAACGGAGCATACTCACTTCATCGATAATCAGCAGTTCGAGATTAACAATGATGTTTTTGCGCTTTTTATTGATTCTAAAATGTTGTTGAAGGGTGGTCTTTGTATTGAATTGTGACCTTTGCCCCACAAATGGAGGTTGTCCAAATTCTGGAATAAAGGATCCAAAAGGCAATTGAAAAAAAGAATGAATGGTGACGCCTCCTGCATTTAGTGCTGCTATTCCAGTGGGTGCAACAACAACGGTGTTTTTATGGGTTGAATCAATTATTTTTTTGAGCAATGTAGTTTTTCCCGTTCCCGCTTTTCCGGTTAAAAATACGGAGCGATTGGTTTGATTGATGAACCGCTCTGTAAACTCTGCAGGAGATTGAATATCGGTTGTGATTTGTTCCATTTTTAATTTTTTAAACTGTGATTAAGTGGTTTCTATTATTAAGATAATAAAATAATTTGGATCGACATTAAAAAAGCATAAAAAATTCTTTCAATATAAAATGTTCAATCAAACTTTTCTTCGCAGTTCAAAGTTTTGACCCAAATACACTTTTCTCACTTGTTCATCCGATGCCAGTTCTTCTGCTGTTCCTGACTTTAAAATGCTTCCTTCAAAAAGCAAATAGGCACGGTCTGTAATCGACAGTGTTTCTTGAACATTATGGTCAGTAATTAATATTCCAATATTTCGCTTTTTGAGTTCGGCAACAATGGTTTGAATATCTTCTACCGCAATAGGGTCTACACCTGCAAAGGGTTCATCTAAAAGAACAAATTTAGGATCTGTAGCAAGAGCTCTTGCAATTTCTGTCCTTCTTTTTTCCCCTCCAGATAAGGCTGCTCCTTTGTTTTTTCTGACATGACCAAGACCAAATTCAGAAATAAGTTGTTCAAGTTTGTCTTTTCTTTCGGCTTTGTTCAATTTCGTCATCTCTAAAATGGCCATGATGTTGTCCTCTACACTCAGTTTTCTAAAAACAGAAACTTCTTGAGGAAGATAACCAATTCCCATTTGTGAGCGTTTGTACATGGGGAGTCTTGTAATTTCTTTATCATCGAGATGAACCGTTCCGCTATTGGGAGAAACAAGACCAACTATCATGTAAAAAGTTGTTGTTTTTCCGGCTCCATTGGGGCCTAAAAGTCCAACAATTTCACCTTGGCCAACTTCAATCGTTACACCCTTTACCACTTCTCTACCGCGGTAAGACTTCTTAATATTTTTTGTGTATAATTTCATTACACGTTATAAAACCACTAAAATAATATAAAAGAAAGAATCCCCGTTAAAATTAACGCAACTTCTTGAAAAACCGTAGGTTTTTTCCCCACTCTCGCTCTCACTCTGTTTCCCCCTACCGTTTCAAATAGAAAAACCCCTCTTTCACACGGTCTTCTTTTTTTGCCACCACATCTCCGCCCAGTTGAATCACGTAATAATACGTTCCTTCGGGGAGTTTGTTGC
>CAZPDT010000015.1:60538-89119 GCA_964585545.1 uncultured Fluviicola sp. | reverse complement strand
CTTTTGAGGTGATTCTTATGATATAAATACCTGATTTTAAATCGCCAAGATCAATTGTAATTTTTGATTGTTTTGAATTTTTCTGAAGTACCTTTCTACCCTGTAGATTATAAAATTCAATGCTTTCAGGAATACTTCTGTTTTCACTCGTTATGGTCACTATTCTCTCCGCAGGATTTGGATAAACCATAAAATTATTCCCCTTTGATTCATTTAGAGGTTCATTCGTATTCCTATAAGCCATGTTATACTCATTATCCGCTTTTGTACTCCCTGGTTCACCTCCGCCTACAGTTAAATTTGAGTTGCTACAACCTTGATAGAAGGGTTTAATGTGTACAATTGAACCTGCTTTAAAATGTGTGCCATCCTTTACAACAATTGCATCTCCCGCCTGTAAAGTGAGTTTCCCATTCGACTCTACGGTGTATTCCCCAATATCCGTTTTTGGGGTAACGTCTTTTCCTACCAAAATGCGGTGTTTGGCACGTCGATACGAATAATAACGGTAATCTGGACGAGCTTGTGAACCTATACGCATATTTTGCAAGCCTAAATACCATGGTTCAACTTCGTTGAGGATAAACTGTTTTAAGGAATCTATGTAATTGTTATCATCTTGGTCTAATCGAATATGTGCTTGAATTCGTGGGCCACAAAAAATGGCTTCAAAGGGCGTTACCTCAAAATGATCATTGGGACGACCAAGATTAGGGTAACCGTAGTAGTTGGAATAATCACTGGGATTATTAGGATCAAAATCAAACTTATTATACATCAACCCCATACTTTTCAAATCTCTGGTCATACTTCCGTTGGCTGGCCATTCATTTTCGTTAATTGCAAGGGCAGTCAGTACCGATTTGTGGGTAAACCTGTATCGATCTTCCCAAGTCCAGGTAAACAAATCTTGTCCAAACGTTAACCAAAAAAAGTAGGTCCAATCGGCAACGTTAATGAGGTTTCCTGCCCCCCCCAAATAACTTCCAGACGCATTGTCTACTTCACGCATTTGGTTTACGTTTAGTTCCTGATCAATACTTCCAATACCAAAAAAACCAAATTTCCTTCTTTTAAAAAGTTTATAGGTATTGTAGCCGGGCATGTATGTTGCTGTTCCAAGTTGGTACTTCCAAGGTCCAAAATCCATATCCCTCCAATAATCTCCAGCACTTTTAAATTTATTAGGGTTACTCTCATCATTTGATTCGTTGTAATGGCCGAGAGAGATTGCAATATTTCTGGGTGCATTGGGCATAGGAATAAAATTGGCATGTCCATCAGTAGAGGCGTAGTTGTTATCTACGGTATTTACTGCGTTTAAATAATTACCCCTTGAGGGATGATATTTTGGGTTATAAAAAAAATAATTTGAAAAGTTAAATAAAAACATAAAAGGATCATAAGCTGCTATATGATACGTCAACAGATCTTTGGTCGCCTTTTGATTTAAAGTCATAAATAAATAAGCACTTAAAAAATGTCTTAACCCTCCTGAAGTTGGACCTGAAAATATACCAAATGCAGGGTGGAAATATGCACTGTAAATTTGTGCTTGATAACTCAAGGGAAGATTTGCTCCATAAAAATTTCCATCATAAGCTATATTTAAACGTGTATGGTGATTTGGATAATTCGGATTTTCAAAATGCTTCTTTTCCATTCTTAACAAAGCTAATCGGGCAACACTTGCACCCATCGAACTACCCTGTATTATATTTTCTTGTCCACTGGCTTGCCCTCCTTTTTGTTCATTAACCCATATAATAAATCGCTCTAATAAATTTGAAGCTTCAATAATTCCTAACTTATCATACCTCCAATGCATATTGAATCTGATAACAAAAACATCATAGTTGTTGTTTCTTAAGTCACTTAACATATTGTGATGCTCACTATTGTAGTAATCCCAAGTTGTTCCAAAATCTTGTCCAATAAAAGGGGGTCTATACCCAGTTATTAGAATGTATGGCTTATAAATTCTCCCATTCCATCCACAACGCGGTTGTAAACACCATTCGAGTTTTAATTTTCTTCCATCAAGAGGACCAATAACCTGACTTATTTCACCAGAGGTAAAACACTTAAAATCTGATTTTTTCGCTCTATTTTTGTCCCCATTATTTAAACTCAAATAGGGTGTTCGTATAGTAAAAAAAGCATTATAGGTCGAACCATCTTTATAGGTTAATTTAATATGAAATTTCTGATTTCTTTCATCTTGTGGGGTAAAATAAAATGTTTCTCTAAACTCAATTCTTTTCCTATTTCCATTGTACTGAATAACAATACTTTTTATTTCCTCTACATTTCTATAATTACTATAAAAATTTTCTTTTCTAAAAACAATAGCCATTTGTTGTGAACCATAAAGATCAAATAATGGTGCTACTAAGGTTGCTTTTCGTTCTTTTAAATCCAATTTTCTACCTTGAGAATAATACATAGAATCTTTTAGATTAATATTACCATTTCTACGATTGCGGTTTTCATCCATGTAACTATATTTATAATCAAAAATACCTATCGGATAATGGTATTCATCTTTTTCAAATTGAAAGTCTCCCATATAATCCATTGCATTATGCATAACCTCCATTCTATCGGGTACACTAGTAGTATCAAATGACATTAACCTCATTTCATACAATAATCCATAGACATGGTCAGCAGTTGCACCGAACTCTTGATTGCTCTGTATAGAATCAGTGTTCCAGACTACACTCTTAAGTGTATCTTGAAGTAATAACCGGTTAAATAATTTATGAGTGGGTATTAATCGTTGTAGATTTCCATAGATTCTATCTGCCAAGTCGTATTGGGTCGTACTGTCAGTAATAATCCTTAGATTGGAATTTGTTTTTATCTCTTTCTGCCCCCACCCGTTAAAACAAACAAGCAAAAGCAATCCTATAATTAACTTTTTCATGGCGCTTATTTTTTACTTGTTTCTTTCTTCAATTCTTCAATCAATTGCTGTTGCAAACGAATCGTTTCCTGTTGCTGTTGAAGTAATTCTTGCTGTAATTTAATCGTTTCCGCTTGCTCCTGTTGTTCTTTTTCTTGATTTTCAACTTTTTCATTGATTTCAAGTAAGTAAAGCGTCAACTCTTCAATCTTTTGCATGGAGGTCTTAGCAGCGTCTCCCAAGTTAATGCCATCTTCTTCTACTTCTTCAGCGGAAGGTACGTTTGGCAGATGTCCGTAAGTATTAATATAGGCTTGGACTTCTTCAAGGGGCATTAAATCATAGTCTTTGTGGAAAACAAAATCGGGCCAGTTGGCTTGGTCAACTTTTATTTCTCTGGCACGGAGCAGACCATTGTTTTGTAGTTGTAGTATTCTCCTACTGTTTTCATCTTTTATCAAAAGCAGGTTTTCAAACACTAAATTGTTGCTGCCGTCTAATTTGTTTTCAATATACAGTCCTGCACTTACACTTGGTAAGTAACCTATTCTTACACCGCTCGAAAACTGTGCATCTCCACGTACATCTAAACGGGCTTCTGGGAGATCTGTATTGATTCCTACCCATGCTGCACATTTTGAGCCTGTATAGAGAATGGACTTCGTTCCTTCAACTCTACTCGCCCATGCAGGCAAATCGTAAGCCACCAAAGTTTGTCCGCCAGGCAGTCCGCTTAAATCTATTGTTCCCAACACCTTATAGCAATCCTTTGAATACAAAGAGGCTTTTAAGGCATTGTAATTTACAGATTTAGTGCCACCACTTTTATTGATCATCAAAAACCGATTAATTGTGTCTTGCAAATCCTCGTACCCCTTAAAAATAATATCTCCGGTGAGTCTTATATCTCCAGCAATATCTAGTTTTTTTAATGGGTTTTCTACACCGATACCTACTTTTCCATCTTCATTGATGCGCATTCTTTCGATGTTGTTGGAACGGAACCGCAGACAAGCGGCATTGGTTGTTCCAATAAAAGTGGTAGAGTCGGCAACATTACCTTGGGTTTCCCATTTATCGACCGTCTGAGCCATTGAAAAAGTGGAGATCAGCAACATGGGTGAGAAGATTAATGTGCATAAAACATTAATTTTCCTGCACGTGTGTGTGTGTGTGTGTGTGTGTGTGTGTGTGTGTGGTTTTGCGTTGTTTTTCATAAGTATTTTGTTTTTAGATTTACCCACTAAGTTAGAAAATAAATTTTAACTTAACAAAAATTAAGACATTAACATCAATATGTTATGAGTTTTTCAAGTGTTTCTATAACAATCTCAATAACAGCAGCAGACCTTAACAACTTTTAACGCAGCTCCTGAATAATCTAAAGAATTAGGTATTAATATTGAAGTATCAAAGCTGATTTAAAATTTAAAAAATAGAGTTATGAAAAAGAAAATGAAAACAATTGGTTGGGGAATACTTGGAGGTTTGATTCCTTTAGGGTTATTTTTTATTGTTAATTATGGCGTTTTAGGAGACGCTTCAAAAGCCAATACACATACTACTTTTTTAAACGATAACAGCATTCCGGTAACAAAGACCAGTTTTATGGCGTCGTCTATTGATACAAGTCTTGATTTTACAGAGGCCAGTGCAAAGAGTATTCAATCTGTGGTTCACGTCAAAACAAAAGTTGTTCGCAACGTAGTGCAACGCGATCCCTTTTTGGAATTTTTCTATGGTCCAGGTTCAGGACGTGAATTAAAGCAATACGGACGTGGCTCTGGTTCTGGCGTAATTGTTTCAAAAGATGGTTTTATTGTAACCAATAATCACGTGATACAAAATGCAAGTGAGATTCAAGTTACACTTAACGACAACACCACTTACGAAGCGCGGATTATCGGAACAGATCCAGCAACAGATATAGCTGTAATTAAAATTGATGCTTCAAATTTACGTCCGATGCCTATTGGAAACAGTGATAATGTAAAAGTAGGACAATGGGTGCTTGCAGTGGGTAATCCTTTCAATTTGAATTCGACCGTTACAGCAGGAATTGTATCTGCTAAGGCAAGAAATATCAATATTATTGCAAGAGAGAATAGAGGGACAGATGTTGTACCAGTAGAATCTTTTATACAGACCGATGCAGCGGTAAATCCAGGCAATTCGGGAGGTGCCTTAATCAATACAAAAGGAGAACTTATTGGTATCAATACAGCGATTGCCTCACAAACTGGAAATTATGCGGGTTATTCTTTTGCTGTACCTTCTCGTTTGGCAGCCAAGGTAATGAAAGACATTATTGATTATGGAATAGTACAACGTGGTTTCTTGGGCGTAAAAATTCAAGAGATCAATCAACAGTTGATTGATGAAAAAGGATTGGAAAATTCTAAAGGAATATATATAGCAGGAGTAGAAAAAGGATCAGGAGCTGATAAAGCCAAGATTAAAGAAGGAGATGTGGTTTTAAAAG
Source organism: uncultured Fluviicola sp. (assembly GCA_964585545.1). Lineage (GTDB taxonomy): Bacteria > Bacteroidota > Bacteroidia > Flavobacteriales_D > Crocinitomicaceae > Brumimicrobium. Next base: position 83,729 of record CAZPDT010000015.1, on the reverse strand, counting down.
TCGGCTCAAAAGAGGTAAATTCTGTAGCTGAACTTCAAGGAGAAATAGGAGAGAGACGTCCAGGAGATGTTGTTCGACTTGCCTTGAGAAGGGATGGTGAGATTATCATAAAAGATGTTCTTCTTAAAAACAGTGATGGTGATACAGAGTTGGTGTCTAAGAAAGAAATTGAAAAATATACAGCCTTAGGTGCCACATTTTCACCACTTACAAAAAGTGAGAAAAAGGAATTGGACATCAAGAATGGAGTTAAGATATCAAAAATTACAGCAGGAAAACTACGATCAGCTGGTTTAACAAAAGGGATAATTATAACGAAAATAAATAATGAAGATGTAACCAGTGTTGAGCAATTGGTTGCAGAACTAAAAAACAATAGTGATAAGAAAAAAGGAATCCTATTAGAGATCATGAATGAAAGTGGTAAGAAAGATTATGTTGGATTCGGGTTGTAACTTTTTTTATCAGTAGTCGTTATAAAAGCGCTTTGAGGATTTTTTACCGCAAAGCGCTTTTGCTTTATTTATTTATTTATTCTGGTTAATTTTGATGATTAGATTTCTATAGAATAATTCAGGTAAAGCAGGTTTAATTGTAGGGTTTTTAAATTTGCCTATCGAATTATTTTGTAGAATGGTTTTAATGGCGTAAATTTGCCCTACTTTATTGAATTCATTAAAAATAGGGAGGAAAAAACATGAGACAACTTAAGATTACAAAATCAATCACCAACCGCGAAAGTCAATCATTAGATAAGTATCTACAAGATATAGGCAAGGAAGAATTAATTACAGCCGATGAAGAAGTTGAATTAGCGAGAAAGATAAAGCAAGGCGATCAATTGGCTTTGGAAAAATTAACCCGTGCCAACTTGCGATTTGTTGTTTCTGTCGCAAAACAATATCAAAATCAAGGATTAACACTCCCCGATTTAATTAATGAAGGAAATTTAGGATTGATTAAAGCGGCACAAAAATTTGATGAAACCCGAGGATTTAAATTTATTTCCTATGCTGTTTGGTGGATTCGACAATCTATTTTGTCTGCCTTGGCCGAGCAAGCACGTATTGTACGTTTGCCCTTAAATCAAGTTGGCTCATTAAATAAAATCAATAAAGCATTTTCACGATTAGAACAAGAGTATGAACGTCCTCCTTCTGCTGAAGAATTAGCCGAATCGTTGGAAGTTCCAGAAGATAAAATTAAGGAAAGCATGAACGTTTCAGGTCGTCATATTTCTATGGATGCACCTTTGTCTGCAAACGAAGACGGGGGTACATTAATGGATGTTATGGCGAATAATGATTCTCCAAAGGCTGATACTTTGTTGATGTCGGAATCATTACAACGTGAAATCGAACGATCCCTTTCAACATTAACCGATAAAGAGCGCGAAATTATTCGTTTATTCTTTGGCATTGGAATGAATCACGGTTTAACGTTAGAAGAAATTGGTTCAAAGTTTAATCTGACCAGAGAAAGGGTCCGACAAATTAAAGAAAAAGCCATAAGGCGATTGAGACATACTTCTCGCAACAAGTTGTTAAAAGCTTATTTGGGATAAGAGGAAATTGAGGCTGCTATTTTTAGCGGCCTTTTTTGTAGAATAAATTTTAAACAATAATTATAAATAATATAGAATGAGTGCTTTAGTAGGATACGAAGAAGAGTTAGATGCTCACGTAAAAAGAGAAAGAGCCGCAGTAAATTTAGCCAGTAAAATGGGAGAGTTGCTCTATGATAAAGGAGTGGAATTAGTTTTGTTTCGCAATCACCTTGTAGGACAAACAGTTTCTGAAATAATGAACCTGCACGAATATGCAGGGAAAGTTGTTCAAAAACCAGTTGATGTATACGCAACTTCATCAATGGCAGAAGCACTTCTCACCATTGACCTTGCCCCTTCAAAGTTGGATATTGGAAGATTGGCATACGAGTATGAGGAGGCAAAGGAAAAATACAAAGATGAAAGAGACTTTTTATTGGATACTTTAAAAGATTTTATAGGTCAGGACAAGTTTTCTATGCAACCTCGTGATGTTATTTTGTATGGGTTTGGTAGAATCGGACGCCTTGCAGCTAGGGAATTGATCAAACAAGCAGGAAAAGGACAGCAGTTGCGTTTAAGAGCAATTGTCACCCGAGATACATCAGAAGATATCATTAAAAAACGAGCAGCTTTATTTAAAAACGATTCTGTTCACGGTGCTTTTGATGGAACGGTAGACTTAGATGTCAAAAACAAGGTGATGACAACAAATGGAATGAAGGTTCAATTGATTGAAGCCAAGAATCCTGAAGAGATAGATTATACACTTTATGGAATTGATAACGCATTGGTTATTGATAATACTGGAGCTTTTAAAGATAGAGAAGATCTTTCAAGACACCTTCAGTCCAAAGGCGTATCACGCGTTATTTTAACTGCTCCGGGTAAGGGAATACCGAATATTGTTTATGGTATTAATCAGAAAGAATTGGATCTTGAAAAAGAGAAAATTTTCTCAGCAGCCTCATGTACAACCAATGCTATTTCGCCTATATTACAGGTGATTAATGATAAGTTTAAGGTAGTTAAAGGACATATTGAAACGGTGCATGCTTATACCAACGATCAGAATTTGTTGGACAATATGCACAAAAAACCACGTAGAGGGCGTTCAGCAGCAATCAATATGGTGATAACATCTACTGGAGCAGGGAAAGCGGTAACTAAGGTGATACCAGATTTACAGGATAAATTAACAGCTAATGCGGTTCGTGTTCCCACACCAAATGGGTCATTGGCTATTATCTCTTTAGAACTAGAGCAGGAAGTATCCGTTGATATAATTAATGATACAATAAGATATGCCGCATTAAATGGAAGTTTAATCAATCAAATTTATTATTCCATTGATGAGGAAATGGTTTCCAATGATATCATTGGAAATACTTGCTGTTCTGTATTCGATTCTCCAGCAACAATTGTTTCTAAAGACAAGAAGAATGTCGTGCTGTATACTTGGTATGATAATGAGTATGGTTATACAAAACAAGTGATCCGCTTGGCTAAATATATTGCAAAAGTACGGCGCTTGATTTATTATTAAAATAATTGCTGAAAATAATTGCTAAAGAATTGTACGGGTGTTTTGCAAAACGCCCGTACTATTTTTTTACCTCAACTTTGCTATTGCACTTTCAAAACTGTCAAATTGTATCTTAAGATGGTATTGGCAGGAATGAGTTCTGTCTTTTTATCGGCGTAAGCCAATTGTGGTGGAATAATCATTTCAATTTCCCCGCCTTCCTTCAACATCATTAGAGCATCTTGCCAACCAACTATTAATTGATTTACTTTAAACTTCAAAGGATCATCTTTGCTGATGATTTGAAAAGTTTTTCCTTTAAGATAGGCGCCTTTGTAATAAAATGTAACCTGGTCATTATAACCAATTGTTCGGTCACCTTCTCCTTCCTTTAGGATGTTGTAATAAAGTCCAGATTCTGTTTTCTGCATATCAACTCCAGTGGAATCGATATAATCTTGGATGGCAGCATCAAAAGCTTGGATTTCCTTTTCAGAATAGGTGGAGCAACTCGCAAAAGCAAATAAAATACTAAAAAGAATGATTTTTTTCATTTTCTATAATTTTATAGGCGTTAAGGTGTATCCTTTTTTTCTTAAAAGTTCGATTACTCCATTTGGCCCACCTAAATGACCTGCTCCAACGGCAATAAACGCTTTGTTTTTCTTAATTATTTTTCGAATCGGTTTAATCCATCGTTCGTTCCTGTTGTTGAGCATTGTTTCTTCAAATTCTGGTGAATTCATATCAGAGTTTACAATAAAGCTGTGGATTTTCTCAATATCTTGGGTGAGATAATTATCAACTAACCTGTGGGTTTTACTGTTGTCTTTTCCATCGCTTCGAATTGTCTCCATGACCATATTTACTTGGTCTCTTGGACTCAAATTGTCGAGGAATTGCATTTGTTCTTCCACTGTTTCAAGTCCAATGACTTCGATTTCATTTGAATTGGCAATTTTTTCAAATTCAAGTTCATAGCTTTCAGGGGCTTCACCAAATTCATTTTTGGTGATAAGTTGGAGAAGCACGATTGGCTTCATTCCACTAAATTGCATCATTTTGTCTTTATCCATACCAAGGTTTTCGGATGCGTATTTGAATAAAGAGTCTTGTTGTTTTTCTGTAAAATAGTCGTAAACACTGCCTGAGTCTAACATCATATATTGCATTGCTTTCATTTTATCAGAAAGCCCACCAATTTCCATAACCAATACATCAGAAGCTTTTACTTTCTCTTGGAGCGATTGAGGAAATAAAAAATCTTTTTTTGGTATAAGGTGCATGGTCCCAAATAAATAGGAAGGAGATTTTACATTCTTACCTGAAATTTCCCATAAAAGGGCGGAAGAAGTTGTGTCTTGTGCAATGCCATATTGAACAGTAAAAATAACCGCAGTAAATAACAAAATAATTTTTTTCATTTTTCTTTTTTTAATTGAACTAAAAAGGAATCTTCCTCAGTGTCTAGCACTGTTAACTTAAGTCCTGCTTCTGTTGCAAATTTATCCAAATTTTTTAAATCGACGTAGACCCAATCAAACCAATTGCTTTCTAAATTTTTATATTTCATTCTAAATTTAAACTCACCGTAATAATTGGAATTTAAATCTACCCAGAAACTACCATCCTCATCGGTGTAGATATCAAAAACATCAGTTGAATCACAAATTATACTTCCATCATTTGTTAAAAGAGTTGATAAATGGGTTAAAAATGAAGTCATTTTGCCAAGTGTGCCTGCAAGTCCAATGCCATTCATCAATAGGAGAATAGTATCATACTTTCCAGTATTGAAATCAAGTATTTTCTTGTGATAATGATGTGCTTGGGGCAATGTTTTCTTTAGGTATCGATGGGAATATGGACTAGCTTCAACAGTAGTTACATTAAATCCTTGTTCAAGCAAGTATTTGGCATGAGGGCCTGCACCAGCACCAACATCTAATATTTTTCCTTTACACATTTTCATTGCGGTAACTTCCAAGGAAGAAAACCGATCATAATTTCTAAAGAGATATTCAACAGGGAAAGGGTCGTCGGCTAATATTTCTGACTCTACAATAACATCTTCAGGTTCTTTTCCCAAATGATAATCCCAAATTGCCTTCCCCATGGGGTCTGATTTCTCCATTGCTTTTAGATGTCTAGGTCATCAATATTTTCAAACTGACCATTTTCAAAATCGTCATCGTCAAAATCATCAAAACCAGGATCTTTCTCTGTTTCGAATCGAATGTCATCAATTGATTTTGGTCCTTTTGATTTTAGTTCTTCAGGGATCTTGCCCACTTCGAGAAGCAATTGAGGATATTCTACTTCTTGATCTGTAATCTCTTTAAGTTCAATAAGAAAAATCCACATTGAGAGGAAATCATGAATCAATATAAAGCGTTGTTTGGGCGAGAATATTTTTTCTTTTAATGTTAGATCTCTCATTTCACGGGGAGAATTTTCTTCATCAAAGCCATCAAAAGACATATCTAATAGTGAAATTTCTTCTCCTTTGTTCCAGTCGATATCGCTCACAAAGAAAGAAGCCAATTGGTCATTAGGAAGATCAAAAGCATCTAAGATAGCGATATAGAATTGTTCAAAATTAAAGTTGTCACCAATTAAAATATCCCGAAATATTTCAGTATTATCGATACTATCTAGTAAAACTCTAAATTTTAGTCCTGCCATAATTTATTTCTACTTTGTAGTCTATACTAAGGTAATTAAATTTTACTTTTTAGCCCTAGTTCTTTCCCTAAATCAAGCATCATTTCAAAAGCTTGATTGTAATCATTTTGTATTTTTCCTTCTAAAATAGCTTCTTTAATTCTTCCTTTAATTGCTCCAATTTCATTACATGGACCAATATCAAAGGTATCCATAATTATTTTTCCGTTGATGGGAGGTTGGAAGTTTCTCACTTTATCTTTTTCTTCAACGAGTTTCAATTTTTCTTCAACAATTTTAAAGTTTTTCCTGTATTTTTTTACTTTAAATTCATTTTTAGAAGTGATATCAGCATTGCAAAGCAACATTAAATCTTCAACATCATCGCCTGCTTCATTTAGGAGTCGGCGAATAGCAGAATCTTTTACATTTCCTTTTACCAGTGCGATAGGTCGGAGGTGGAGGCGAACCAGTTTTTGAACATATTTCATCTTTCCATCCAAGGGTAATTTTAAATTGCGAAAAATTTTGGGTACCATTTTCGCACCTAAATCTTCGTGACCATGGAAAGTCCATCCTGTTTTTTTATTGTATCTTTTTGTTGGTGCTTTAGCAATATCGTGAAGGATGGCTGCCCATCTTAACCAAAGGTTATCACTTACTTTAGAAATGTTATCCAGTACTTCGAGAGTATGATAAAAATTATCTTTATGTGAATGTCCATTAATTGTATCAACACCTGATAATGCAACAAGTTCAGGGAAGAATTGATGCAGTAAACGGGTTGAATTTAAAAGTTTAAATCCTCGAGAAGGTGTATTGCTCAATATTATTTTATTCAATTCCTCGGAGATGCGTTCTTTGGAAATTATGGACAATCGTTCAGCATTTTCTTTTATTGCATTAAGGCTTTCAATTTCAATTTTAAAGTCCAATTGCGTGGCAAACCGAATGGCACGAAGCATTCGCAAAGGATCATCAGAATAGGTTTCTGCGGGTACCAATGGCGTTCGAACAATTCCATTTTCTAAATCCCTTAAGCCGTTAAAAGGGTCAATTAAATTCCCGAAATGGTCAGGATGTAGATTCAGCGCAAGAGCATTTATAGTAAAATCCCTTCTGTTCTGGTCATCTTCAAGTGTACCGTCCTCTACAATTGGTTTTCTAGAATCATTTCGATATGATTCTTTTCTTGCTCCAACAAACTCTACATCTAGATCTTTATACCTGAAATGTGCTGTTCCAAATGATTTGAACAATGAAACTTTCTTTACTTTCATTTTTTGAGCAACTTTCTTAGCCAGTTCTAAACCATTGCCTACAACCACAATATCAATGTCTTTTGAGGTTCTATCGATCAATAAATCTCTTACAAATCCACCGATTACGTAGGCCGATAAATCTTCCTCTGAGATGATATCTCTAATGACTTTAAAAACGGGGTGATTTAATTTGTCTTTGAAGTTTGCTTCCATTTATGAGTGCAAATATATTGGTCTTTTGGGAAATTTAGGTTTATTTTTTAATCCAACCATAAACTCCTTTGTTTTTAAAATTCGTATAATTGAGCATCATGCTTTGTTCTTCCGCGATTCCACTGAGGAACAACACAAACTGCCATCCTTCTTTTTCGTATAAAATTTTATAAATTGCTCCTTTTTCATAATGAATAATCAAATTGGATTGTGTCCAATTTAAGAAGGCGTTTTCATTGACTACTTCAGGAGACCAGCGGAGTTCAGTTCTCTTATTTAACTTGTGATAAACGTTGTCAAAATGTACTTTTTCAGGAAAGAAAGGTCCCACCATATCACCATTATCTCTACCAACAAAAAACCTTGATTTTTGCTTTATCTTGTTTTTAATTTCTCTAATTGTGTAGATGGTATGACTTGCGCTTCTACAACAAGGATATTGATGAACGAAGAGAATCAAATGATTTGTAAAAGGATGTTTTTTATAAGCCAATAGGCGTCCAACAGAGCTAAAAAGCAACAATTGATCAGCGGGTCGGTCGGGGGCATAAATCTCTACAAATTCACGCTCATCGCCTGAGGTTTTTAGTCCTTTAAAAAGGAGCAACGGCTTTCCCTCTTTTTTGAATTGAATGTAAAACCAATTGTTTTTAAATTTCTTCCAATAAGATTTAAAATCACTGAGTTCTGGGAGAAGGTCAAAACCATACAAATTCCCCTGAGAATACATTTTTTTAACTTCTGATTGTAAGGTATCATCTTGATATAAGATAGATTGGAAATCATTCTTTCCTCCATTCACAAACACTTGATAAGGGATATTTACCAAGGTTGGATTTTCTTGTGTAAAAGAATAAGATGTATTCAAAGCAAGAAATAATAGAAAAATCAATAAGTTCCTCATAAAATGAAGTTAAAAAAAGGGAGTGTTAAACTCCCTGTTGCAAAAGTAAAAATAGAAATTAATTTTCGTCGTCTTTTGAATCTTTTATCTCCTTATTTTTTGGGCTTGATATGGTAGAAGTTAGTCCATCCTTTTTCTTGTTTAGATCTAAGATGATTTTATCCCCTTCCTTTACTTTAGAATTGATGATTTGGTCGGCCAAAGGATCTTCAATATATTTTTGAATAGCACGTTTTAGAGGGCGCGCTCCAAACTTTTCGTCGTATCCTTTATCAACAATAAAATCTTTGGCTGATTTATGCAATTCAATTTCATAACCCAATTCATTAATCCTATCGTAGAGGTTTGCCAACTCCAAATCAATAATTCTATAAATATCGTTGCGTTCGAGTGATTTGAATAAGATCATATCATCAACACGGTTCAAGAACTCTGGAGAAAAGGCTTTGCGCAAGGCCTTTTGAATAACTGCTTTTTGATCGTCATCAGTTGAGGCCAATTTTGCCGAAGTTCCAAAACCAACACCCGTTCCAAAGTCTTGAAGTTGTCTTGCTCCAATATTAGAAGTCATAATGATGATGGTATTCTTAAAATCGACTTTACGTCCTAATCCATCGGTCATGTGTCCGTCATCTAAAGCCTGAAGAAGTAAATTAAATACGTCTGGATGTGCTTTTTCTATTTCATCCAAAAGAATAATAGAATAAGGTTTTCTCCTTACCTTTTCGGTTAATTGACCACCTTCTTCATAGCCGATATATCCTGGAGGTGCACCTACTAAGCGAGAGATGGAAAACTTCTCCATATATTCAGACATATCCATTCGAATCAAAGCTTCTTCGGAATCAAACATGTGTTTGGCCAAGACTTTGGCGAGTAAAGTTTTTCCTACACCAGTAGGTCCGAGAAAAAAGAAAGAGCCAATTGGTTTGTTGGGGTCTTTGAGTCCTGCTCTATTGCGTTGAATCGCTTTTACTACTTTCTCTACAGCTTCATCCTGTCCAATAATATTTCTTTTCAATTCATCTTCCATTTTGGCCAGTTTTCCACTTTCTTTTTCTGCAATTCTTTGAATTGGAATTCCTGTCATCATAGAAACAACGTCTGCAACATCATCTTCTGTTATAGTGACACGGTGATTTTTAGTATCCTCTTCCCATTTCAACTTCTCTTCGTCTAATTGATCTTGAAGATTTTTTTCAGTATCTCTCAATTCTGCTGCTTCTTCATATTTTTGTGATTTAATCACATTATTTTTTTCATTTTTTATGGTTTCAATTTTCTTTTCAATATCAATTATTGCTTGAGGGACATTAATATTTGTAATGTGAACTCTTGAACCCACTTCATCCAATGCATCAATTGCTTTGTCTGGAAGATGTCGATCAGAAATATAGCGTTCAGTAAGCGCAACGCAGGCTTTAATTGCCTCTTCAGTATAAGTTACATTGTGATGATCTTCATACCGATCTTTAATATTTTCAAGAATTTGTTCAGTTTCTTCGATGTTGGTTGCCTCTACAAGTATTTTTTGAAAGCGGCGTTCCAAAGCACCATCTTTCTCAACATACTGACGGTATTCATCCAGTGTTGTCGCTCCGATGACTTGTAATTCTCCTCGGGCTAAAGCGGGTTTAAACATGTTTGATGCGTCCAAAGATCCACTTGCACCACCTGCACCGACAATAGTATGGATTTCATCAATAAAAAGGATAACATCTCTGTTTTTTTCAATTTCTGCCATTACAGCTTTCATTCTTTCTTCGAATTGTCCACGGTATTTCGTTCCCGCAACTAAAGAGGCCAAATCCAAAGAAATAATTCTTTTGTTAAAAAGCACACGAGAAACTTTTCGTTGAACGATGCGCAATGCCAAGCCTTCAGCAATTGCACTTTTACCTACTCCAGGTTCTCCTATAAGTATAGGATTGTTCTTTTTTCGACGAGACAAAATTTGACTGACCCGTTCAATTTCTATTTCACGACCAACAATGGGGTCGAGTTGATCATTTTCTGCCAATTTGGTTAAGTCGCGACCAAAATTATCGAGGACAGGTGTTTTTGATTTCGTATCACTTGGTTTTCTTGAGCTTCCAGAAGGTCCTGACCCACCTGCAAATCCAGCATCACCAGTATCATCGGCGCTTGGGAATTCAAATTTGGGATTGTTTTCCTCGAGCATCGCTTCAATCTCATCTTTTGCATTTTCGTAGATCACTCCATTTTTATTGAGTGTACGACAAGCAATATTGTTTTCATCTTTAAGAATAGACAACAGTAGATGCTCCGTTCCTATGACAGAGCTTTTGAATAGCTTTGCTTCTAAGTAGGTAATTTTAAGCACTTTTTCAGCTTGTTTAACCAAAGGGATATTCGTTAACTCTTTTACTGAAAATTGAGTCGATTTGCTGAGGTATGATTCAATCTGATGTCGGATTTGATTGAAATCTATGTTGAATTCATTCAATACCTGAATCGCCAGTCCTTCACCTTCACGGATAAGGCCCAACAATAGATGCTCAACACCTATATAGTCGTTCCCAAGGCGCAAAGCCTCTTCACGACTAAAATTAATAACATCTTTTACTCTTGGTGAAAATTTTGCTTCCATAATCTACGAATATACATATTTTATACCGATTACTATAAAAATAATGAGATTTATAGCACATTCCAAAAATATAACGTTTTAGTTTCAATTTGGTTTAAAGTTGTTCACAATTTTCCACATATTTTTGTTTATAAATAAAGTAAGTAGATGTATTTTTTAGGATTAAAATGCTTACTTTCGGACATTCAAAACGCGCAAAGAAAAGCGCACTAAATTTAAAAAATCAAGATGGCAGAAGCAGAAGGAGAAAGAATCATTAAGATTAACATTGAAGATGAGATGAAATCCTCGTACATCGATTACTCGATGTCAGTTATTGTATCACGTGCGCTTCCAGATGTGCGTGATGGATTTAAACCAGTACATAGGCGTGTGCTGTACGGTATGCAAGGGATTGGTGTGTATTCAAACAAAGCCCATAAAAAGTCAGCAAGAATTGTTGGAGAAGTGTTGGGTAAATACCATCCTCACGGAGACAGTTCCGTGTATGATACCATGGTGCGTATGGCACAGCATTGGTCTTTACGTTATCCTTTGGTTGATGGACAAGGAAACTTCGGCTCTGTCGATGGAGATAGTCCTGCTGCTATGCGTTATACAGAGGCGCGTTTGCAAAAGGTCTCTGAAGAAATGTTGTCGGATTTAGAAAAAGATACGGTTGATTATAGAAACAATTTTGATGACAGTCTGCAAGAACCTACTGTATTGCCTACAAAAATACCTAACCTTTTGGTGAATGGTGCGAGCGGTATTGCAGTTGGAATGGCAACCAATATGGCGCCACATAACCTTACAGAAGTTGTCAATGGAACAATTGCATATATAGACAACAATGATATTGATATTGCGGGATTGATGGAGCACATTAAAGCGCCTGATTTCCCAACTGGTGGTACAATTTATGGTTATGACGGTGTAAGAGAAGCCTTCGAAACAGGGCGAGGTCGTATTGTTATGCGTGCCAAAGCCAATATAGAAGAGGATAAGAATGGAAAAGAAGTGATTATTGTTTCGGAAATTCCATATCAAGTCAATAAAGCAGATATGATTAAGAGAACTGCTGACTTGGTGAATGATGGGAAAATTGATGGCATTTCGGATATTAGAGATGAATCTGACCGTAAAGGGATGCGTGTTGTCTACGAATTGAAACGCGACGCTATACCCAATGTTGTACTCAATAAGTTGTTTAAATATACTGCTTTACAAACATCATTTTCCGTGAACAACATCTGTTTGGTTAACGGAAAACCGGAGCAGTTGAATTTAAAACAAATTATTGGTCATTTTGTAGATTTTCGCCATGAGGTAGTGACTAGAAGGACGGAGTTTGAACTAAAGAAAGCGGAAGACAGAGCACATATATTAGAAGGGTTAATTATCGCCTCTGACAATATTGATGAAGTTATTGAAATTATTAAAGCTTCGAAAAGTCGTGATGACGCCAGGAACAATTTGATGAAAAGATTTGATTTGTCCGACGTTCAGTCAAGAGCCATCGTTGAAATGCGATTGGGTCAGTTGACTGGATTGGAGCAGGACAAATTGAGAACAGAATACAATGAGTTGATGGAGTTGATTGCTGACTTAAAAGATATATTGGCAAAAGAATCTCGTCGTATGGATATTATAAGAGAAGAATTAATTTATGTACGTGATAAATACGGAGACGAGCGTCGATCAATTATTGAATATTCCGCTTCAGAAATGCGAATTGAAGATTTAATTCCTAACGAAGAGGTGGTTGTTACTATTTCTCATGCTGGTTACATTAAGCGTACAAGTTTATCTGAATATAAAGTTCAAAATAGGGGAGGACGAGGTTCAAAAGGATCTACTACCCGAGATAAAGATTTTCTGGAGTCAATTTTCGTCGCGACAAATCACAACTATTTGATGTTCTTTACTGAAAAAGGCAAGTGCTTCTGGATGCGTGTATTTGAAGTTCCTGAAGGCAGTAAGGTTTCAAAAGGCCGTGCAATTCAAAACTTAATTAATATAGAGAAAGACGATAAAATAAAGGCCTATATTAATGTACTTGATCTTACAGATGAGGATTATATCAACAATCACTTTATTGTGATGTGTACGAAGAAGGGGATTATTAAAAAGACCATTCTTGAAGCATATTCTAGACCAAGGTCAAATGGAATTAATGCCATTAACATTAATGAAGGAGATGAATTGATAGAAGCGAAGCTAACCAATGGAAAACAAGAAATCATTATGGCTAAAAAGTCGGGTTATGCAATACGTTTTAATGAAGAAAAAGTGCGTACAGTAGGAAGAAATTCTATTGGTGTTAAAGGTGTCACAATGAGTAAACCAAATGATGAAGTTGTTGGAATGATTTGTTTGGATCCAGATAGTGAAAACTCAATTTTAGTGGTTTCAGAGAATGGATATGGAAAACGTTCCTTCTTTAATGATCCAGAGACTGGCGACCCAGTTTACCGTGTAACAAATAGAGGAGGAAAAGGTGTTAAGACAATTTCTGTTACTGAGAAGACGGGAAATCTTATTTCTATAAAAAATGTTACTGACGAAGATGATTTGATGATTATTACCAAGCGAGGTATCACCATTCGTGTGCATGTCGATCAAATTAGAGTAATGGGTCGTGCAGCCCAAGGTGTTCGCTTGATTAAACTCTCTGATAAAGAAGAGATTGCCGCAGTTGCTAAAGTGCCTAAAGAAGAAGAGGAAGAAACAGTTGAAGATACTGAAGTGATAAATGGTGTAGAAAATACATCAGACAACAATCAGGAAGATACAGGGTCTGAGGAAGAATCAGAAAATAATGGCACAGAAAATGATGATTAGATAATTGAAAATTTTAAAAACAGAAAAAATATGAATTTTAAAAATTTAAAAATAACAATCGTTTCTTGTTTAATGTTGGTTGTTACAACGCATAGTTATGCTCAAAATAACAATGTTGTTTCAGCAGCTTTAGAATATAAGAATTTTATGCCTTCTTTAATGCAGAAAGATATTGAAGGGGCTAAAAAATCTATTTTGGAAGCCAAACGTCTTATTGATTTGGCAATGAATGATGCGACAACGGCAGACGATCCGAAAGCCAATTATTACAATGCAGTAATTAACTTTGGTTTAATTGCTTTGGCTTCGGTTGACTCTACAGATAAAAGCTTGGAAGTTTATACAAACGATTCAATTGAAGACGTTATAAAGAATTCTGCAGAAAAAGCGTATAAAAAACGTCGTTGGGAAGGAGAGATGAAGGATTTCTTTAAACAACAAGTGCAACAATCTGTAATGGGCGGCCAGATGTTTTTTAAGCAAAGGAAATACAAAATGGCTTATTCAGGCTTCTTAACGGCTTATCAGATCAAAAAAATTGCCAAGGATGAGGAGGAACTTGATGCAATGAAAACCAATGCAATTGTTTCTGCAAGACGGTATATTGATACTCTTAAACGTACAGAAAAATCAGATGAAGCAATGACTTTTGTTTCCCGCGTTTTGGAAGATTTTCCAAACAGTGAAGATGTTGCAATAGACGGTATTAATCTGGCCTTAGCGGCGAATGATTTGGATAAAGCAGAAGAGTATTTCCAAATTGTTGTAAAGTCTACACCAGATAATAAAGCCCTCTATTCTACTATGGGGTCAATGTATCTTCAAGGAGCGAATAAGGAAAACACTGAATTATCAAAGATGGACCCTTCTGATGGCAACTATCAACAAAAATCGGAAAAAGTGCAAAGAATGTTTGCTAAAGCAGAGGCATACTTGAAGCATGCAGTAGAAATTGATCCAGATTATGCAGATGCCAATTACAATTTAGGCGTTCTTTACTTGAGTATAGGAGAAAAGTTAAAAACAGAAGCAAGTCGAATGGACTTCAATAATCCCAACTATGAAAAGGTAAAGGCTGAGAGTGCGGAAATGTATAAAAAAGCAATTGATCCATTGGAGGTATATATTAAAACAGATCCTGAAAATGCAGGTGTATTGCGCGTATTGTTCCAGGTGTATAGAAATACAGGAAATACTGAAAAGGCATTAGAGTATAAGAAGCGTGCTGAAGAAGCAGATGCTAAATAGGGCAGATAATATACTTTTTAAAAATATTATTAAACCCAAAACTTAGATAGGGAAGTGGACTTTCTACTTCCCTTTTTTGGGTGGACTTTATTAACCCACGCTTCAAGACAGAAATCTTTTGTAAAACAAAATAGCTAACATTCTTACATCTCCCATCTACAATCTAAAACAATTATACGGGTTAAGGGAGTTGAAGCAATTCAATGGTAGTATTGGTAAGCTTAATTTTTCTGTTCTTATACAGGTTGCCTACTGCTTTTTTAAAAGATTTCTTACTCATTCCCAGTTCGGAACGAATTAAATCGGGAGAGGACTTATCAGTAACTTCACTTATACCGTCATTATCGTGTAAGTATTCCAATACTTTTTCAGAAAAAACATCAAATTTTTCTATACCTACAGGAACAAGAGAAATATCAATTTTACCATCTTGACGAATAAAATCAACATAGCCTGTTATCAATTGACCAGTATAAAGTTTCTTTACGATATGGTCATTAAATATTAAACCGCTGTAGGTATTGTTTACAATTACTTTTCTACCCAATTCTGAGACCTCTGCGATAAATAAATCTACTTGATCTCCTTGTTCAAGGTCTTTTATATCTTGTTCTAAATAACGGTTTACTTTAGCTGTTCCAATTAGGCGATTGGTTTGTTCATCTAGGATTAAACGAACAACATAAGTTCCGCCTTCTATCATTTTACTGTTTTGCTCTTTAAAAGGAACGAGTAAATCCTTTTCTAAACCCCAGTCAAGAAAAGCACCAAACTCTGTCATTTCCTTTACCTGAAGCGCAGCGAACTGATTCAGTTTTATTTTTGGAGTTTCAGTTGTAGCAACGGGACGGTCGTCAGAATCATTGTAGATATAGACTTGAACTTCTTGGTCAACCTCCATGTTGTCTGACAGATATTTATTGGGGAGTAAAACCTCAAATTCATCATTATCTGTTAGATAAGCGCCAACACTTGTAAATCGGTCAATTGTTAACGCTACAGTTTTCCCTATGTATGACATAAATTATTTAAAAAAGATACACCTAAAACAATTTTATTTCGCTTCAATATTAGTAATAGAGTGAAGTTAAAAGTTTAGCATTAACGACAAGGCAAGGAAGGTTCTCTTCATTTGCAATAAGGCCTTGGGTAAATCGATCAAATTGAGAAAGTATGGTTGCATCATCATGAGATATTGCAATTAAATCATAATCGTTCTTTTTTGCATAATTGATGATTTCTTTCTGGTATGATTTTTTTAGTTTTATTTGTTGAATATCATAATCGACCTTCATTTCAGCAAACTGTTTTTCGACTAAAGTAAAGCGAACTTTAAGTTTTGAATAGAGGATTGAATCGGAATATTTTTCAGCCAGAATAGTAATTTTACTATCAAACATCTTTGCTAGGGCGCCCGCTATTGGAACAACTTGTAGACTTTCTTTTGAAAAGTTGATGGGAACCAATATTTTTTTGAGGTGGTCATGCTTTACGCCATCTTGCACGACTAAAAACGGTGTACTTGATTTGGTCACCACCTTCATGGCATACGAACCGAAGAGTTTTTGCATTCCTTTAGCACCATGCGTACCCATAATAATCAATCGGGCATCATTTTTCTGTGCAAATTCGGGAATATCATCAAAGATACTTCCTTTTATGGCCTGTGCTTCTATGGTAATGCTGCCCAAGCTCAAATTTAGATTTGAAATGATCTGTTTAAGTTTTTCAATGGATTTCTTTTTGTCGGCTTCATTATTTACAATATGAAGGAGTATAATCTTCGACTTCAAAGGCTTGGCCAAGAATAGGGCATAATTTAAAGCCGTGTCACCAACGCTTGTAAAATCATGGGGGACAATAAATAGGTTTGCGCTCATAGGAGATAATTGAATTAATCTTTTAAAGTTAAGAAAATAAAATTAATGAACAAAATCTATTTTTCAAGTGGTCTTCTTTTGATTTTGACCAATCCTAGGATTTCGTTTATATACCAGGATTAAGATGAAAATGCTCTATGATGGAATTAATAAAAAAAAACGAAATTTACGTAAACATAGACTTTATTTTTTATAAAATGGTGTTTTTACCACTTCAGCAGGAACCAATTTATTTCTCACTCCAATATAGATAGGATTTCCTTCTTCTGCGATGTCAGCAGGAACATAACCCAAACCAATGGCTTTGTTTAATGAAGGAGACATGGTGCCAGATGTAACTCGACCCACTTCAACTTCGTCCTGATTAAATATGGGATATCCATGACGAGGAATGCCACGATCTTTAAGTTCAAAGCCAATTAATTTATTTTTAATTCCTTTTTCTTTTTCGGCTTTAAGCGCTTCACTGTTGATGAAATCTTTCGTGAATTTTGTAATCCATCCCAATCCTGCTTCAAAGGGGGAGGTTTCTTCGCTAATATCGTTTCCATAGAGGCAGAATCCCATTTCTAAACGAAGTGTATCACGAGCACCTAAACCAATGGGTTCAATACCATAATCTTTTCCTGCCTCCATTACTTTATCCCACACTTGTTTAACATATTCGTTTTTAACATAAATTTCAAAGCCACCGCTTCCAGTATATCCAGTAGCAGAGATAATAACATCTTTTGCGCCAGCAAAAGCAGCAATTTCAAAAGTATAAAACTTCATCTCATTGAGGGCTACTTCAGTAAGAGATTGCATCGATTCTGCTGCTTTCGGTCCTTGGATTGCCAATAAACTCCACTCATCAGAAGCATTGCTCAATTCAGCACCTATTTCATTTTGTGCAGTAATCCAGTCCCAATCTTTTTCAATATTGGACGCATTCACAACCATTAGGAATTCATCTTCTTTAATTTTATATACAATTAAATCATCAATAATTCCTCCATTCTTGTTAGGTAAATAGCAATATTGAGCCTTGCCAGGAACAAGTTTAGCGACATCATTACTCGAAATTTTTTGGAGTAAATAAACAGCATGTTCACCCTTTACAAAAAATTCGCCCATGTGAGAGACATCGAATACACCTACAGCTTCACGAACAACCAAATGTTCGTGCTTTATGCCTTTATATTGAACCGGCATTTTGTAGCCTGCAAAATCTGTCATTTTCGCCCCAAGGCTTTCGTGTACTGATGTTAAAGAAGTTGTTTTCATTGTATTTTTATATTTGAGTGCAAAATTAATGATTCCGATGAGGTTATGAAATTTAACCCAAACTATTCACTTTATTTTCGAACCTTGAATGTAAAATGTTTTTGGGTCAAGTAACTAAAAGTTACAACGATTACAATCGTTAAAAATTTAGAAACTGTAGGATAAATATAAAACACTTCAATAAAGATCTTTAATAAGGCATAATTTAATAACAGATTCATCAATACAAGAAGGAAATAACGAAACAATTGAATGCGTCCTTTTATATTGGATTGAGGCCAAACGATGTATTTAGAGAGTAAAAACCCTGTTGGAAAGGAAATAACAAAAGCAAATAAGAACGCAGCAATGTATGGTTCAAAAGCAATTGTTGAGGTAATGTGCACCACTTGTTTATCAAAAATATAGTGGAAGGCGATATAGTATAAAATCAAATCCAGTAACATATTGGCACCACCACAGGCAGCATAATAGTAATTCTGTCGATTCATTATCGATTTAAAAATGGGATATAAAAGGTCTAAAAAACGAAGTATTGTATTTTTCATCTATACATTTTGTCTTGCCACAAAAATAAAACGATTGAGCAAATAGATTTTGCTCAATCGAAAATTTATTAGAGAAACAATAAATCTATGCCAATTCTCCAAACTTTCCATTTCTAAAATCCCTAAATGCAAGTTGTAATTCTTCTTCTGTATTCATAACAAAAGGACCTCTTGCAGCAATAGGCTCTTGGATTGGTTCACCACTCAGTACAAAAACAACGGCATCTTCTGTTGCTTCAATCTGAAACTCTGACCCATCGTTATTCATGAGGACAAAATGATTTAAAGGTGCCTTTTCATTGTTATTGATAAGGATGCTACCCTCTACTATAATCATGGCTGTGGTGTATTCTTTTGGAAAAGAAAAGTCGGCTTGACCTCCTTTGTTTAATCGGGCGTTGAATAAATGAATCGGTGTAAATGTAGACGCAGGTCCTTTTTTACCCTTATATTCTCCTGCAATAATATCAATTCTGCCCATTCCATTGTTTAATTCATGCTTTTTGATGTGCTCTGCAGTAATCGCTTGATATTTAGGCGGAGATTTTTTGTCTTTTGCAGGTAAATTAACCCACAATTGAATCATTTGGAAATCACCTCCGTTTTTACTGAAATTTTCTTCATGAAACTCTTTGTGGAGTATTCCATTCGCTGCGGTCATCCATTGAACATCTCCTTCGTGAATAATTCCACCCCCGCCACTACTGTCATTGTGAGCAACACTTCCCTTATAAGCAATTGTTACAGTTTCGAATCCTTTGTGGGGATGCACGCCAACCCCTCTTGGTTGTTCAGAAGGTGGGAAGTAGAATTTAGCGTTATAATCCAATACCAAGAACGGATCCATTCGTTGAAAATTCAATTGTGGAACTCCAGGAATAAAACCATGAACGCGGAATCCGTCGCCTACCATGTGTGCGGGTGGTGGAGCAATTACTTTTTCTACTGTTTTTGTGTTTGTTGTTTCTTTTTCCATTATCTTGGTTTTTGATTCATTTTTTAATTAGTCTTCAAAGATAGGAGAATAAGATTCAGTTTCCATTGATTTATGTTAACCCGAACTATTGTTAAGAAGTATATGGGTTAATATTCTATCAATTATCTCTTTCTCTACATCAAGATTTGAAGTAAGGAGCCCCCTCTAAAACCAGAAAAGGTTATTGTTTTTTATTTGAAATACCTAAAGTCTTGGCCATTTTTTATGCTTTTTATTGATTCTAAAATGAGTTCAATAGTATTTTCAACATCTTCCTCATGGGTCATTTCTACAGTTGTATGCATATATCGGATAGGAAGTGAAATTAATGCAGATGGAACACCCTCGTTGCTGTATGCAAAGGCATCTGTATCGGTTCCGGTTGACCTTGAAGCAGCGAGCCTTTGAAAAGGAATTTTTTGTTTTTCAGCAGCATTAATGATGAGTTTCAGTAAATTTGTTTGGACGGCAGGTCCATACGTTAAAACAGGCCCTTTTCCTCCTTTGAAATCACCTTGTTCCTTTTTGTCGATGAGGGGTGTTCCTGTATCGTGACAAACATCAGTTACAATGGCCACATCGGGCTTAATTTTTTGAGCAATCATTTGTGCTCCCCGCAATCCAATCTCTTCCTGAACAGAATTTACAATGTACAATCCAAATGGAAGTTTTGTTTTGGATTCTTTGAGTAATCGTGCCACTTGAGCAATCATAAAACCACCTATTCTGTTGTCGAGAGCTCTAGATACATAACGGTTTTTATTGAGCAGCATAAATTCATCCTCAAAAGTAGCGACACAACCTACATGAACGCCCAACTTCTCTACCTCTTCTTTTGAACTACAACCACAGTCTAAAGTAATATTTTTTGTACTGGGTTTTGGATCTTTATCATGACGCGTATGGATTGCAGGCCAGCCAAATACTGCTTTTACAATTCCTTTATCCGTGTGAATATTCACACGTTTTGATGGAGCAATCATGTGGTCTGAGCCACCATTCCTACGTACATATATAAAACCTTCATCGGTGATGTAATGTACAAACCAAGAGATTTCATCGGCATGAGCTTCAATAACTACTTTGTATTGAGCTTTGGGATTAACAATACCTACAACAGTGCCATAATTATCCACCATATAATCGTCAATATAAGGTTTTATATATTCCAGCCACATTTTTTGACCCGGTGTTTCAAAACCAGTTGGAGAAGCATTGTTTAGATACTTTTTTAAGAATTTCTTACTTTCGTTTGTTATTGTTTTGCTCATTTTAATTTTATTTTTTTAGATATCAATTTGACTTTTAAACGGTACTTGTTTTAATTTAAAAGCATAAAGTTAAAATATTATCCTGCATTATTTAATACAAAAGCTTCTGAAAAAAACTGGAATTCGTTGTTATTCTATTTTGAATGCATTATTTTTCATAAATTTACAACGAATTTATTTGATCCAGCCAATGAAAAAAATTTCAGTTCAAGAACTTTCGGAAGCTCTTAAAGAGAGCAAAGACTTTACACTCATAGATGTACGGGAAGATTATGAATACAATATAGGTCATATTCAATCAGTACATATTCCAATGGACAATCTTTCTGAAAGGATAAATGAATTAAATTGTGATAAAGAAACGTATGTAATATGTAAGTCGGGCAATCGGGCATCTTCAGTAGCTAATTTTCTTGAAATCAATTATAACTTTTCAGATATTGGTGTCGTAATAGGAGGGATTGAAGCTTATGCCAATGAAATTGATCAATCCATTGAAATTATATAATGCAAAAGTCACGATCATTTCTCCAATTGTTAGGGATTGCTCTTAAGGGAGTTGCTATGGGATCAGCAGACATTATACCTGGTGTCTCTGGAGGAACAATTGCATTTATTACGGGGATCTATGAAGAGTTAATTACGAGTATCAGTAATATCAATCTTGCAGCTTTAAAAAAGTGGAAAAAGGAAGGTTTTGTTTCTTTCTGGAAACACATCAATGGCAACTTTTTTGTTGCTCTGATTTTTGGAATTGGCATCAGTATTTTGTCACTGGCACGATTGGTAACTTTTTTATTAGCGACTTATCCTATTTTACTTTGGGCATTTTTCTTTGGGTTAATTGTTGCAAGTATTCCTCTTGTGATGCGAGACATCAAAAAATGGAAGCTACTTACAGTTTTAGGTTTAATTATAGGAACAGCAATTGCAACCTATATTTCAACGGTTCATACAGTAGCCAATGGAGGCAGTCTTTGGTATATATTCCTGTGTGGTGCAATTGCTATATGTGCCATGATTTTACCCGGAATTAGTGGAGCTTTTATATTGGTTTTAATGGGAGCCTACACGATGGTATTGACCGGACTTAAGGAGTTGGATTTTGCTTTAATTGGTGTTTTTGCTTTAGGATGTATTATTGGAATCCTTTCTTTTAGTCATTTACTGAAATATTTATTTGCTCACTATAAAGACTTTGTTCTTGCCTTGCTTTCAGGTTTTTTATTGGGTTCTCTATTCAAAGTATGGCCATGGAAAAATCCAATATTAGATGGACCATTTATAACGCATTCTGATGGTACAAAGGAGTGGATGATGCAAAATGTTATGCCCAAAGACTTTATCGGTGACCCACAGGTTTTATTTGCTGTTTTGTTGTCAATTTGTGGATTTTTAGCGGTTTATCTTTTGGATAGATTGGGGCGATCTTCTCAAAAATGATGATATGAGTGACAGTGCTGAAATTCAAAGTTATGGTCTGATTGGAAAAACGCTTGCACATTCCTTTTCAAAGGAATTTTTTACACAAAAATTTATCTCAGAAGGCACCAAAGCAAGTTATGTAAATATTGAATTGATTGACGAGACATCACTTAATCAATTTTTTACAACAAAAATATACAATTATAAAGGGTTAAATGTGACCACTCCATACAAACAAGATGTGCTAAAATTCTTAGATAAACTGTCGCCAGAGGCCGCTCAAATTGGCGCAGTAAATACAATTAAAATCAAAGAAAACTCACTTGTTGGCTACAATACAGATGCTTTTGGGTTTCAACAATCAATAAAACCTTTTTTTAGAAATGTCCATGAACGCGCATTGATTCTAGGAACAGGTGGTGCTTCCGAAGCCGTAGCTTATGTATTGAAAAAATTGGGAGTAACAGTGGGATTTTTATCCCGGACTCCAAATCCAGAAAAAATGGTTTTTGGTTATGATCAAGCCAATGAGACCATGGTAAAATCTTTTCCTTTGATAATAAATTCTACGCCTATCGGAATGTTTCCAAATAATGATCAAATGCCTAATTTTCCAATTGAATATGTCGGTTCAGATCATTTAGTGATTGATTTAATTTACAATCCGGAAGAGACTCTATTTTTGAAAATTGCCCGAGAACATGGTGCGGATACATTAAATGGGTTGACGATGCTTAGGTATCAAGCTTTAAAGGCGTGGAAAATCTGGAACCAACCCTGTCTGTTTTAGAAGGTGCGATAACTGCGTTGCACTTGTTTGAAAAACAGTCATTGACAGTAGTCAACTCTTTGGTTTTTAAAACTTCGTGCGCCTTGTTCTCACACCTTCTAAAACAGACAAGAGTATTTTTTTCAATATAGGGATAACTGCGTTACACTTATTAGAAAAACAGTCATTGACAGTAGTCAACTCCTTGGTTTTTAAAACTTCGTGCGCCTTGTTCTCACACCTTCTAAAACAGACAAGAG
>CAZPDT010000015.1:0-60438 GCA_964585545.1 uncultured Fluviicola sp. | reverse complement strand
TATTTTTTCCAATATAGGGATAACTGCGTTATGTTAACCTACATTCCAACAGGTTTTAAAATTTAACATAAAGTTGTTAACTTTTACGCCTAGCCGACTCAAAGAAGTATTTTGTCATGATTTTTGGTCAAAAATACACGCCAAAATGGTTTCTGCCTTCGATTCTCTTCCCGAATTGCACTTCACTGCGTCAGGGTTCATAAGATGTCGCACCTACGGCGCTTTCTACATGTGAATCAAAAGAAACAAACAAAACTGATTAAGAAGGAGGGAAGTCATAATTAACTGATTGCGTGGCGTATAGCCTATTAGTTAGATAGTATATTCACTGCACTTACCCATTTATAGCTTTAATTAAATGATTATCAAGTAACTAATCTATTTTAAGCAGATATGAATCTACTTCAAATTTGGATATTGATTATTTAATGCTTCGATTCTTTTGATTTTATAGGTAGAGTCTAGCTATATTTGTATAAAGTATTTTTTTGTGGACAAACTCAAATCATACATCAAAGAAGGAGAACATCAGCAACAAGATTTCAAATTTCGTGTTGATGATTCTAAAAAGATTGCAAGAACACTAGCAGCTTTTGCCAATACTGATGGTGGTAGACTTTTGGTTGGAGTAAAAGACAATGGGAAAATTGTTGGAGTGAATCCCGAAGAAGAATTTCATGTGATTCAGGGGGCAGCATCTATATATTGTAAGCCAGAAGTTAAAGTCGATGCTCAAATTGTTCAGGTAAAACATAAAATGGTATTGGTGGTTTCAGTTTTAAAGTCAGAAAAAAAGCCCATTAAAGCAAAAGATGAGAATGAGAAATGGAAGACCTATGTTCGGCGGAAGGATCACACTTTATTGGCCAATAAAATTCTTGTCGGTGTGTGGAAAATGGAAAAAAGAAAAACGGTAAAGCCACAAGCTTTTGGAAATGATGAACAGCTGATTCTAAATACCATTAAAGAGCACAATGCTATAACTTTAAGTAAGTTGTATCGCATTACGAAATTGAATAAGAACTATATCGATAAGTTGTTGGTGCTTTTTATTTCTTGGGGTATTATTGATATGCATATTACACCCACAGGAACATTTTACACCATTGGTAAAGAAAAAGATACAGTTAAGTCTGAGTGATCAGACTCCTAAACTCATTTAAAATTAAAGCAGTAGCGCCCCAGACAATCTTTCCGTTGAGAGTGAAGTGTGGAACATCGTTTAGAACTTCACCGTTAGAAAATTGAATTCTTGACTTTTTAATGATGTTTTTTTGAGACAACTGTTCAATTGGAAATGAAAAGACTTCTTTAACCTCTCTAGTATCTGGAGAAAAGAGTGGGGTATCGTTATAATGGATTACATACGGCTGAATTCTAAAGTTACTTACAGGAATATATACAGGTGTTAGTTCTCCTAATAAATTGAACTTCTCTTTTTGCAGACCGATTTCTTCAATACTTTCACGGATTGCGGTTTCTTCTAAATTAGCATCAAAATCTTCTCTCTTTCCACCTGGAAAACATACTTGTCCGCTATGATACCCTTTGTATATCTGTCGTTGAATGAGTATACTGTTAAGTTTCTTGTGGTTTTCATAAAGTATAAGAGCAACTGCACTTTCTTTAAAATGGGACACCTTAGAAAGTGCTTCAGAAGACTTTCCTCTACCTGAAGGAGATAATGGAATGTGAGCAGCTTCACCAGGGAGTGGGTGCTGGAATTTATCTTTTATAAAATTAACCGATAAATGCATAATTTTCTCAATTAGCTGGCTCTAAAACTTTTAAAGATTTCTATAATATCTCGACGCAAATACTTAAAATTGTTCACCTCTGATATTGCTTGTAAAACATAATAAGTATCGTCTATAGCTATAACACCAAATTGGTAAGAAAGTTCATCGTCGTAAGTACTTACTTTGCCCATAACAGTTCCCAGAAGCATTGTTTTATTGTTGTAAGTTCTACTTGTAGAATAAACTGATTTTTGAGCTTCATTTAAACCAACAAATCGAATTTCCATTATATAATCTCTTAAAATGTTGAGGTTGCTTTGCGATTTGGTTTTTTTGTTCTCAAAATAGTCTTTATAATATGAAATTTCCTCTTTCGATATATGATCAACGGAGATAAAAGTCGCATGTTTATCACAAATGTAGGTAAATTGATTTTTCAAGCTAAATGATGAATAGGGTCGAAATTCAAAGCATTCTGGTAAGGTAATGTAAAACCCATGTTGTTTATCGATAGGGGAATAGATCTCTTGTTCATATCGGTCTTTAAAATATTTGAGATTTCCGCGGGATTCAATCTTTTTTATGTTCTTTACATTTTTGTTCTTCGATGTATCAGGAACGCATCCTACCAGTATAAGAACGAGAAAAAGAAAGAATGAATATCGGGTTGTGCTTTTCATGCATTTTTGATGTAAATGTACAAAAAATCTATCTACCATCAGTTTGTGATGAATCGATATCTTTCTTGTGAAATAAGGTCAATTTAATTTTTTTTACTACTTTTAATCATAATCATTTATTAAAGAAAATCATTAAACTATCACGCTATGAGCAGGGGATTTGTAAAAGAAGGAGATCAAGAAGAACCGCCTATGATTCCACCACGGGCAGCGTTGCCTGATGGCACAACCAATTATGTTACCCCCGAAGGTTTTCAAGCTTTAGAAAATGAAAAAGAAGAACTTCTGAAAGAATTATCGACTTTTGAAAGTAAAGATGAACGTGAAAAACGAAGGAAATCTGCTGAGATTGATGGAAAACTAAATTTGCTGAATGAAAGGATCAATTCGGCACGTGTGCTTGATTTAAAAGACCAAAATGATGGAGAAGTAAGATTTGGAGCGACAGTAACTTATAAGATTGATTCAGCTCAAAAAGCGGTAACCTTAAAAATTGTAGGTGTAGATGAAGCCAATATTAAGAAAAAAAAGGTGGCATTTGTTGCACCTATTGCAAAAGCGTTAATAGGGAAAAAGGAAGGAGAAGAAACAACTTTAAACTTAGGGGGGGAGGAACGCAAATTAAAGGTTGTTAAAATTACGTATTGAACCAATCTGGAACTACTTGTTGGGGTTTTATCTCAACTACGTCGCCAGGCTGCATTTTGCCCAATTCGAAATTTCCAATAGCATATCGTACCAAACGCAAAGTTGGAAAACCCACAGCAGCAGTCATTTTTCTAACTTGACGATTTTTCCCTTCTTTTAAGCGCAATTCAATCCAGCTGGTTGGTATATTTTTACGGTAACGAATAGGAACACGGCGCTTTGGTAAATGAGGTGGCTCTATTCTTTTGCATAGTGCGGGTAAAACTTGATGTTGTTTTCCGTTGTGCTTTATTGTGATTTCACCTGCTTCTAATTCTTGACACGCTTCTTCTGTAATGGTATTGTCCACTTGAACATAATAAGTTTTTTCGAGTTTTTTCTTGGGCTCCAGTACCCGATTGATAAAATGATTGTCATTGCTTAGTAAAAGTAAACCTTCACTTGTTTTGTCCAAACGACCAATAGGATAAACATCTTTAGGGAATGTAGCTAAGTCGCCGAGCAAATGAGCACCCGCACCGCCTGTAAATTGACTGAGCATTCCATACGGTTTATAGATGGCAAAATATTTTTTTTTCATTGTTGTTTCTTTGGAATTTCAAAGATGAATAGATTTTAATAAAAATCACTACAGTTTATTCTAAATTATAAAGCTTTCTTTCTATTTTTAGCAAAAAAGAAATACAATGGTAATAGAATATTCACAACAGGAAGGGTTAGTAACAATCAAATTGAATCGTCCCGATAAGTTCAATAGTTTTAATTATGAATTGGCAAAGGCATTTCAAAAAGCATTGGATGAATGTAAGAATGATGATACTGTTCGCGCAATCATTATTACGGGAGAAGGAAAGGCATTTTGTGCAGGACAAGATTTAGCAGAGGCTACAGCTAAAGATGGACCAGAATTGGAAAGTATTGTTACAGAGTATTATAATCCGATTATAATGAAACTACGTGAAATAGAAAAACCTATTATAGCTGCTGTTAATGGAGTAGCTGCTGGAGCAGGGGCGAACATCGCTCTGGCATGTGATATTGTAGTGGCTAAAAAATCCGCCTCCTTTATTCAAGCATTTTCTGCTATAGGATTGATTCCAGACTCGGCGGGTACTTTTTTCTTGCCTCGAATTATCGGTGTCCAAAAGGCATCAGCATTAATGATGACTGGAGATAAAGTAAAGGCAGAAGAAGCCGAAGCAATGAATATGATTTATAAGGCCATTGAAGACGAAGATTTTGATGAGTACGTTAATCAATTGGGTGCAAAAATGGCAAACATGCCTACCAAAGGATTGGGATTAACCAAAAGATTAATAAATACTTCATTTGATAATACACTACAACTTCAATTGGAACTCGAAAGAAAGTTACAGGCTGAAGCGGGTCGAACAGAAGATTATAAAGAAGGAACAACGGCATTTTTAGAGAAAAGGAAACCCGAGTTTAAAGGAAAGTAGAATCAATTGGGAATGGTTTAATTACGAATGGTTTAATTACGAATTATGAATTGGGGAATTACGAATTATGAATTGGGGAATTACGAATTATGAATGGTTCAATTACGAATTGGGGGAATTACAAAATTAAAGAAAAATGAAAGAGACAAATAAATTCAAGGTTGGTGTATTAGGGGCAGGAACGATGGGTACGGGAATAGCTCAAGTTGCAGCACAGTCTGGTCATGAAGTGATACTTGTGGATGTCAATAAAAAAGCAATTGAAAATGCAAAAGACAAGCTAAATAAAATCGTCGATCGGTTGATAGAAAAAGGAAAATGGACACAATCATTTGGAGATGAATTGTTAGAGCGAATATTTTTTTCAACAGATATGAATGACTTTGCTGGTTCAGCACTTGTTATTGAGGCCATTGTTGAAAATATTGAAATAAAGCATTCTGTTTTTGAGCAGTTAGAGAAAATCGTCGATAAAAAATGCATTTTGGCTTCAAATACTTCTTCACTTTCTATAGCGTCTATTGGAGGGGCATTAGAGTTTCCAAATCGAATTATAGGCATTCATTTTTTTAATCCTGCTCCGTTGATGCCTTTGGTGGAGATTACTCCAGCAGTTCAGACTGATGAAGTTGTCACAGGAAAAGCAAAATCAATTGTTGATTCGTGGAATAAGGTAACTGTTTTAGCAAAAGATACGCCTGGTTTCATTGTGAATAGGGTAGCGCGTCCATTTTATGGTGAAGCACTTCGGATTTATGAAGAGGGAATTGCTGACTTTGCTACAATTGATTGGGCAATGACAGCATTAGGAGGTTTTCGGATGGGACCTTTTACTTTGATGGATTACATAGGAAATGATGTGAACTATACTGTGACTGAAACTGTTTTTAAAGCGTTTTACTACGATCCAAGGTACAAACCATCATTCACACAAAAGCGCCATGCTGAGGCTGGTTATCTCGGCAGAAAATCAGGGCGAGGATATTATGATTATAGTGAAAACGCTCCCCAACAAACGCCTCAGAAAATTGCAGAACTAGGAGAACAAATCCTCAATCGTATTTTGGTCATGTTAATCAATGAGGCCGCTGACGCTTTGTTTTTGAATATTGCCTCCAAAGAGGATATCGATTTGGCCATGACCAAAGGCGTCAATTATCCTAAAGGTTTATTGAGATGGGCAGAAGAAATAGGGATTGATAAGGTGTTACAGCAAATTCAAATTTTGTTTGAAGAATATGGTGAAGACCGCTACCGTCCAAGTCCATTGTTAAAAAGAATGGCGAGGGAAGGAAAAACGTTTTACTAATATTGACTGTGGGCTAAGAAGACCAAATGCTCGGTTTTATCAGTGGCTGATCGGGAAGTCAAGTGTCTGTTGATACCGTCCAAATTATTCTAATTTTTTCAATAGTTCCTTGGCTTGTTCAGCATAGAAGGCATCCTCTTTAATGATTTTTTTAAGCAAATACCTTGTTTTTATATCGTTGTGTAACTCGTAATTGGCTTTTGCACCAAACCACATAGCTTCTTGTCTGAAATTGCCATAACCTACTGCAAAAGAATTTTTTAAATGTTCTTTTGCTTTTTCAAACTGCCCCAAATTATAATAGCATAATCCTCCATAAAAGTTTGCATTTACGTCATCTGGATAGGTTTCAAGAATGGTTAAATACCGTTTTAAAGCCAATTTATATTTTCCAAGACTAAACAATTCAGCAGTATTTGTAAGGTAGTCGATATAGGGTATATCTTTTTTTCGAACAATAGGCATTTCCTCTCTTTCTTTTCGCAACGATTGATTCGCAGGCGTTCCAATGTTTAAATCAATGTCCGTCTTTATGGGGCGATTCCTATAAGAGCGATAGTCCACATTTTTTAAATTATGAAGATAAACCTCTTTGGCATTGTAGTAGATTAAATTGTCTTTTGAGGAATTTGGAACTTCCTTTTTTGACTTCACAGGCAGTTCAATAACTTCTTGCTCATTGTCAGTAATCATTTGATCATTGGTGGTTTCTTCTTTTATTTTTGCATCAAGATTACGATCTTGTTTTTTATTTTCAACCTTGTCTTTATTCACAGATGGAATTAAATTATGTGCTGTTATTTGCTTATCTGAAGGAAGGCCTTTATAAAAATCTACCTCTTCGATTTGAGAAGGCGAAGAAGGTTCTTTTTGTGTTATTTGAACCTGCTCTTCAAAGGTTTCGTTGCCTTGATAGGTAAAGATAATCAATACAATCATTGCAATAGTAAAAAGAGCAAAAGTGAGGAATAAACCACTGTTGTTTTTTGTATTGTCTCCCGTTTCATTATGGGTAAATTCTTCTATTTTTCTATCACTTGATTGCATTCCATCATGGACAGAAGTATCGGTATTGCTCCATCCTTCTAAGGCTTCATCGTCAAATTGAGAACCAGACGCCTTTACTTCCACTTCATGTAGATTTCCCTTGCCTTGTTTGTAATCGTCAATTTCTTGACGACTTAAGGGCTTTTTGGGACCAAATATCCGATTAAGCAGATTTAAAAAGATCATGTTCTTTTAATTTAATTTTTAAATTCCTCTTTCCATTTTGAATAGCACTTTTCACTTTATTTATGGTAATACTGAGCTGTTCACTAATTTCCTTATAAGTCAATTGTTGAATATAAAAAAGTGAGATTACTTTGTCTTGTGGCGGATTTAATTCCTTTATAGCCGCTTCTAACTTCTCTATTTTTCCTTCGGTTATTTTTTTCTCCTCGATTGAACTGTCTGTGTTCTCAGAGGTTATAATTTCTTCGTTTATAGGAACGGAATGTGGATTTTTTTTACGTAAAACCATCAAACAATTGTTCTTGGTAACCATATATAACCAAGATTTGAAATATTTGATATTGTGTTTCTCAATCTTTTTGTCCAATGTCATAAAAATATCCATTACTATATCTTCTGCATCATTCTTGTTCTTAAAATACTTTAGTCCTATACCAAAAACAAGGTGTCCGTATCGTCCATAAAGTTCTCCAATGATTTTTTTATCTTTTGTCGAACGGTATTGGAGCAGAAGTTCTGCATCAGAGAGGGATTGATATTTGTTTCCAGTATTCATTAATCTTTATCCAATATTAAACTTGATCATCATTAAAGATAGTTTAATTTTTTTTGATAAATATAAACATTCGTGTTCAATTTCCTTTTATGAGTGCTTTATTGATAAAATTCCATAAATTGTTTTACTTAAACTATTCATGCGTTATTTTAAAGTAAAATACTGAATGGAAAGAAAAGAAACAGTAAAAACTGAAAACTATTGATTATTTTCGCAATATATTGTACTAGAATATCATATTATGTCGAAAAATCGTCCCCTTATATTGATCACCAATGATGATGGAATAGAAGCCAAAGGTTTAAGAAATTTAATTGAGGCTGCGGCTTCTTTTGGAGATATTGTAATTGTAGCACCAACCAAGCCTCAGTCGGGAATGGGACACGCCATAACTGTGAATGATGTATTGCGACTAGAAGAATCGAGAATGTACAGTGATTTTAATGCATTTTCTTGTTCAGGGACGCCTGTTGACTGTGTAAAAATTGCTGTTTCAGATGTTATTCAAGGTAAACCCGACTTACTGCTTTCAGGAATCAATCACGGCGAAAATAGTGCAACCAATGTATTGTATTCTGGAACAATGTCTGCTGCAATTGAAGGGGCAATGATTAACATTCCTTCTATTGGTTTTTCTTTATTAGACTTTGATCCAAATGCTGATTTTACTGCTTCTCAACAAGTTGTTCAAGATGTTGTAAAGCAAGCTTTAGGACAAACGTTACCAGAAAATATTTGTTTGAATGTTAATATTCCTCGGTTAGCTCAGGAAGAAATCAAAGGACTTAAAATATGCCGACAAGCAAAGGCTTATTGGAACGACAGTTTCGATAGGAGAGAAGACCAATTTGGCAAACCTTATTTTTGGTTAAAAGGAGAATTTAATCGAGAAAATTTGGAAGAAGATACTGATATTTGGGCTTTAGACAATGGTTATGTAAGTATTGTCCCCACACAATTTGACATGACAGCACACAACACAATTAATGAATTTAAGAAATGGGAAATCTAAAACACATAAAATGGGAAAAATAAGTAGGGCTGCTCAAAAAATTGACAAACGTTCTGTAGGGTTTATTTTTGGACTTTTGTTTCCAATCATAACACTAACGATATTGTGGCAATTGAAGTATGGAGAAAATTCATTGGGAGAAATACTGCATTTTTTAAAACAAAGTTCCACCAATAAAAACAATTTTATTATCTTTCCTATATTGCCCAATTTGATATTGTTCTACTTTAGTAATTTTAGGTTGCGCATGAATCGTTTTACCGAAGGATTAGTCGTTGTGACGGTTGTTTATGTTGTTGTTATTGCCATATTGATTCTTTTGTGAAAAAAGTATATACCATAGCAGGAGAGGCTTCGGGCGATTTACATGCGTCCAATTTAATGCGGGCATTATTGGCGAAAAAACCTTCTATAGATTTTCGATATTGGGGAGGGGATAAAATGTCCGAAGTTCAAGGGAAACCCGTTAAGCACATCTCGGAATTGGCTTTTATGGGCTTTATTGAAGTGGTTGCCAACCTACGCACCATACTGAACAACATTAAATTTTGTAAAAACGATATTCAAGAATATCAACCTGATGCGCTTATTCTCGTTGATTATCCTGGCTTTAATTTGAGGATTGCCAAATGGGCAAAAGAAAAAAATATACCAGTAATTTACTACATTTCTCCACAAGTTTGGGCATGGAAGCAGAATAGAGTTTATAAAATTAAAAAGGTTGTTGATCAGATGTTGGTGATTTTACCTTTTGAGAAAGCATTTTACGAACGGTTTGGGTTTGATGTGATCTATGTTGGTCATCCACTACTCGATGCTATAGAACAATTTATTGCCCGAACAGATAAAATTGATTTGTATCAAAAGCACAATTTAGATAAAAGACCGATTATAGCATTGCTTCCAGGAAGTAGAAAGCAAGAAATAAAAACCAAATTACCGATAATGCTAAAAAGTATAGCCAACTTTGAGGATTATCAATTTGTAATCGCTGGGGCTCCTGCTTTATCACCTTCTTTTTATGAACCATTTCTAAAATATTCAGAGGATATTCATTTGTTTCATGGAGAAACTTATGATTTGTTGTCGATTGCCACTGCAGCATTGGTGACGTCTGGGACAGCCACATTGGAAACGGCTTTGTTTGGAGTTCCAGAAGTGGTTTGCTACAAGGGTTCATCAATATCCTATCAAATAGCCAAACGTCTTATCAAAGTGGAATACATCAGCTTGGTCAACTTGATTTTAGAAAAAGAAGCAGTAAAAGAATTGATACAGAAAGAGTGCAATCCCAAACAAATTGAAAAGGAATTGAATTTGATTTTACCTGATGGAGGAAAACATAAAGACCTCAAAAGAGATTATGATGATTTACTCAAAATATTAGGAGCGGGCGGGGCGAGTAAAAAAGCTGCAGAAGAAGTGTTAAAAATACTGGACGCTAAAATTGAGGTTTAAAGATAAGTGTTGATAAAATCCGTGGTGAATTTTGGTTTTGCCATCTGTCGATACAGATGCTTTCTAAAACTATCTTATTTTCGCATTATGAAGCAAGTTGTTTTAGCAGTTCTATTTGTTTTGAGTTTCCAAACTTTATTTGGAAATACAATTCGCATTGGGGTATACCGTGGGAATACAATCCAAGAAATTAATTTTTCTTATGACAATGGAAACTATTCTATATACGGTGATGCTTTTCCACTCGGAATTATTTCACGCAATGAATTTGTTTCTGTTTCTAAATATGGAGACAGTGTACAACTAAAAAAAGGGGTTACCCTCTTGGGTGTTTTTAAAAAGGTAGAATTGCAGCCTGTAGAAAATGGGCGGTCTTTAAGATTAATTCCTGAACGACCGAAAATTAAAGGGCGCAAGTACAGAGATGCTTTCGTTGTTTATTCGGGCAATAAAGGGCTCACAATTGTTAATAATGTTTCGATGGATCATTATTTAGAAGGCGTGATTGAATCGGAAGGGGGAGGCGGACAACCTATGGAATATTATAAAGCCCAAGCCGTGATTTCTAGAACGTATGCTTTGAAAAATATTTCAAGACATCAATCTCAAGGCTTTTCTTTGTGCGATCAAGTGCATTGTCAGGCCTACTTCCATCAATTGAGATATACAGAGAATATAGCAACAGCAGTAAAGGCAACACATGGAATATCAATGGTAGATACCGTTACACATAAATTGGTTAATGGATTGTACTTTTCCAATTGTGGTGGGGAAACTATCAGTCCTGATTATGTTTGGAACGAAAAAATACATTACCTACAGCCCGTTAAAGATACTTTTTGTATTTATTCAATGAACGCCCATTGGAAAAAGAAAATTTCTAAGGTAAAATGGCGTAATTATTTGGTCAATACCTTCTTCTATCCGATTCATGATCGTGAAGCAAAATCAAAAATATATACTTTTGAACAGAAGGACAGAAAAGCATTTTATTTAGGACCACAATATGGAATTCCGTTGCGGGATATTCGGTATCACTTCAAACTGAAATCAACTTTCTTTTCCTGCCACCCTGAAGGCAATTACGTGGTTCTCGAAGGACGTGGTTTTGGTCATGGCGTTGGTCTGTGTCAAGAAGGCGCTATGAGCATGGCAAGAAAAGGGTACAACTTCAAACAGATTTTAAGTTTTTACTATACAGGAATTGACTTTGAAAATTATTTTGAGTATTTATTTTTTAAGCAGGTACCAGAAGATCCAATAGGAAATTAACCCGTATTATTCATGAGATTATTTTTGATTTTAGATGAGGTGCGTAATTTACAGTTAATAGTAATCTATATCACGAAATTACAAGCGAAATATAAAATCAAAAGAATCCAAGCATTAAGCTAATTGATACTCAAAATTGAGGTAGCTTTATAATTTCTTAAAATAGAGTAATGATTTGATAATCATTGAGGCCTAGTTTAAAATGAATAAATTCGGTGAACCGGGCTTGTGAGCTCAACGCAGTTAATAATGTGGGATAACCCGAACCATCAACGCTTTAATCGAAAAGTCCCGTCGTCAAATACAACCAAATCCTCATCGAGCATCCAATTGAGTAATCCAGCAAGAAAGTGGCGTTCAACTCCTTTAATTTTTAACATCAATTCATCGATTGTAGCTTCTTTCTCGTCAAGTATCTCTTTGATAATTCCTTGGAGTTCTTTCATGCTGTAATTGGACTGCTCTTCAGCCAAACAGACATCACATTTTCCACATTTATCACCTTCTTGACCAAAGTAATTGAGCAGTAAAATCGAACGACATATTGGTTTTTGAATAAACTCCAACATGCTATTCATTTTTCTGTAGGCTACTTCCTTACGGGTTGTATAAACAGCTTTATCAATGCGCATATAATCATCGGGAAGTCGTTCATGAAGAAAAGTAACTTGAGGCAATTTTGACTGCCAATCTACATCGATGAGACCTTGTTTTTCCAAAAACTCCAGTTCTTGTTTAACTTGTTTGGTTGATTTTCTTAATTGACGAGCTATTTTCTTTTCATCAATTTCAAGGAAATTCATAAAAATACCAGGATAGTTCCTTGACAAAGAAGAAATAACGGGGTCATACTTTTTATTTTTAACTTGAAAATTGTATAAAGTTTTGTTGTTGACAATAAATTTCAATTTTGTTGGATGAAAAGCTGCTTCGTTAAACACCAATGTACTGTTGAGTTCGAGTATTTTCAAAACATTATATGTGGAAATTAAGTCAAAATCATATTTATTGACCAATTCCTTTATCGGGAAGTTATAGCTCTCATCTTTCCCCGATCCTATGGCAATACTCAAATGGTTGCATAAGGCGCGGTATACTTTTTTGATAAAATCAAAAGAGGGAAATTGTTTTTCGAGGCGTTGTTTGATTTTAACGACATCTACTTGATTGTAAAAAGCCATATTACGGGCAGCTTTACCATCTCTTCCCGAACGTCCAGCCTCTTGAAAATAAGCCTCAATGTTATTGGGGATTTCATAATGTAAAACAAAACGAACATCAGGTTTGTCTATACCCATTCCAAAGGCATTAGTAGCAACGATAATTCGGATATTATTGTTCAACCAATGCTCCAATTTCTGTGTGCGTTCTTCACCAGTCATCCCACCATGATAAACACCAGCTGATAAATTGTGTGCAATCAGTAATCGAGCAATTTCTTTGGTCTCACGACGTGTTTGGCAATAAACTATACCTGTGGATGTGCTGAATTTTTGACATGCTTTTAAGATGGCTTTCCTTTTATTTTTAACTGCGTAAACTTCATACGAAATATTCTCTCTTGCAAAATTCCCTTCAAAGTAATTGGGGTCTTTCAATTGCAGGTTTTTGATAATATCTTCTTTTACCTCTTGTGTTGCTGTTGCAGTAACAGCAATTATGGGAATATTGGGTTGAATTTCTCGGAGTTTGTAAATTTCCAAGTAAGGTGGACGAAAATCATGGCCCCACTGAGAAATGCAATGTGCTTCATCTACAGCAATTAAAGCTACCTTCATTTGTTTAAAACGGGCAATAAATAAATCGGTTTTTAGGCGTTCTGGGGAAACGTATAGAAAGTCTAGTCCTCCAAATTTTGCGTTATCTAAGGTAATGTCTATTTCCCTCCTGTTCATGCCAGAGGTAATTGCGGCAGCTTTTAGTCCTTTAGATTTTAGATTGTTGACTTGATCTTGCATTAAGGCAATTAACGGAGAAATAACCAAACAAACTCCGTCTCTAGCAATGCCGGGGACTTGAAAGCATATCGACTTTCCACCACCAGTTGGCAGTAAAGCAAAAGTGTCATGACCGTTAATTGCACTTGTAACAATCTCCTCCTGCTGTTTTCTAAAGCTGTTAAAGCCCCAATATTTCTCAAGTATTTCGGATGAAGTCAAAGGCAAATTTCTTTATACTACAAAATTAGTTAAAAATGTCGCAATTTTAAAAATACAGTAATTTTGTCGCTAAAAAATCGTATATTTAGCAGCACAAAAATGAGCTATGGAGACATTAAAATATACAATTAAAACAACACGAACAACCAAAAGCACTTTTAATGATGTAGATTGGGACAATATTCCATTTGGAAAGGTTTTTTCTGACCATATTTTGGTTATGGATTATGAAGATGGAGAATGGAAAACTCCAGAAATAAAACCTTTCGAGGCCTTTAAGATACATCCCGCCAATTCGGCACTTCACTATGGGCAATCCATTTTTGAAGGGGTGAAAGCTTATCGAACTGTAGATGGAGATCCTGTAATTTTTAGGCCTGATAGAAATGCCAAAAGATTTAGGAAATCGGCTGAACGAATGTGTATGGCCGATATTCCAGAAGAGTTATTCGAATTTTGCATTGAACAACTCATAAAATTTGATAGCGACTGGGTACCCGATAGGAAAGGATATTCTTTATATATCCGCCCATTTATGTTTGCTACAGATGAATATATTGGAATTCGTCCATCAAACAATTACCGTTTTATGATTTTCACTTGTCCTGTTGGTGCTTATTACAATGAGCCGTTAAGTGTAAAGATTGAGGAGCACTATTCTCGTGTAGCAGAAGGAGGAACAGGAGAAGCAAAAGCCGCAGGAAATTATGCTTCTTCTCTTTATCCAGCTAAATTAGGGAAAGATGAAGGCTACCGCCAATTGTTGTGGACAGATGCCAAAACCCATAAATACATTGAAGAATCAGGTACAATGAATGTACTCTTTGTAATTGGAGATAAATTGGTTACACCTACAGAAAGTTCAGATACTGTACTTCACGGTATTACCAAGCGCAGTGTAATTGAATTGGCACAAGATTGGGGCATGATAGTCGAAGAGCGCAGGGTGTCTGTTGCTGAAGTCATTACAGCGTTAGAAGATGGCACCTTAAAAGAAGCCTTTGGAGCTGGAACTGCCGCAACCATTGCACCAATTAGTACGATTGGATACCGAGGTAAGAATTATGAATTGCCTGGTGAAGAAGCACGTACTTTCTCTAGCCGTGTTTATGAAGAATTGAACAATATAAAAATCGGTAAGGTAAAAGATCGATTTGGTTGGTTAAGAAGAGTATAGGGTAAGCTATTAGGAGTTGTTGAGGTTCTTTTAGAAACATAACAACAATTTGAGTATTATACAGGTATAGTTAAAATGAAAAAATGAGATTATACAGCCTACGAGTTCAATACTATGCAGTGATTTTACTATACTGAAGTTAATAATACGGATTAAACCTGAACCAAATAAGATAGATATTTATATTTTTGGCATTCATGAAGAAATTGATTGTACTATTGTTTTTACCATTGCTGATAATGGGATGTGGAGTGAACATGGGAAAACAGATTGACCATGGCAATTTAACTGTGTTTTTTCTTGAAGGTGTATCGACTGAAAAAGCTATTGAATTTGTTAAATATTGGGACAAACATGGGTTTATAGGTGATCGAAAACAAACCATTCAATTGGAAAGTAAAGACGGTGTTATTCTTGTCAATATTATTGAACGGAAAATGTATCAAGATGATGGGTTAACAATAACTGAAGAAGCTATGCTTCAACAACTTGGTCGGGATTTAGAAAAGGCCGTTTTTCATAAAGAAACAGCAATCGTAATTACAGACAATACTTTTAGACCTATTATTAAAGACAAATAGATGAAAATTTCAGGTTCAATATACTCAGATAAAAACAGAGATCTTAAAGCAACTGTTCTTGATTTAGAAGCTCATCAAGTGGATATGCTCCACGTTGATTGCAATGACGATTTGGCGGTTTTTAACGATATTGCTCAAATTAGGGAATGGTGTGACACACCTATTGATTTGCATATCATTACCGAAACACCGGAAAAGTATTTTGATCTCTTGAGAAAATATCCTGTTGAGTATATCACTTTTCAAGTTGAACAGTTGCGCGAAAAGTTAGAAATCCCCAATGACATTACAGGGGAAAAAGGCTTAGCTATAATCACTCCGACTCCAATAACAGCATTTGATGAATACGCTGATTTTGATTTCATTCTTTTTATGGCAACAATTCCTGGACAAAGTGGCGGGAAATTTGATCCAGAAAATTTCAGAAAAATTAGAGATTTTAAAAAGAAGTATCCCAATAAAAATGTTCATGTTGATGGAGGAGTGAATGGAGAAGTTTCTTTTATTTTAAGGAATATGGGGGTGCATTCATCGGTTTCTGGAAGCTTTCTTTTTAAAGGTGCCAGTGTGGGTCAGGCACTTATGGATTTAACCAAACGAAATATTCAATCTCGATTCAAAATAAGAGATTTTATGATTCCTTTGGATGAGTGTCCTGTTGTTGACCTTGAAAACATATCTTTTAAAAAGATTCTGGAATCCATCGAACAAGGACGACAAGGGTTTACAATCATCGAAAAAAATGATACATTTGCGGGAATTATTTCCAATGCAGATGTTAGAAGAGCAATGATAAACAACTTTGATAATATTCCTGGTTTAGAGGTGATCCAAATGATTAACAGTCATCCAATAACAGTTGATGCAGAAGCTAATGTAGATGATATGCTCAACTTGGTTCGAAAGCAGCATTTTCCAATAATGTATTTACCAGTGATTAATTCAAACAATAAAGCGGAAGGAATTGTTACCTTTATTAACTTAATTAAGGGAGAAATATGATTTTAAGATTAAAAAGTGAAATTGACAGAAAAACAGCAGATCAATTGGCTGAAAATGCAAAAGCTTTTCAAATCCATTATGATGGAAGTTACCATTTAATAACTTCTTCGTCGGTAAAAGAAGTTCCTTCTGTTTTGGCAGATCAGGTCGATAAAAGTTGGGTCTTTAAAAATGATATGCAATTGGCTTCGAGAGAATTTCAGAGCACAACCCGTGAGATCAATTTGGGGGGCGTATCTATTGGAGGAGACACCAAAAATACAATTCTAATCGGGGGACCTTGTTCTGTAGAATCATTGGAACAAATTCAAGAAAGTGCACACCTGATCAAGTCATTGGGACTAACCACTTTGCGTGGTGGATGTTACAAACCGAGAACAAGTCCTTACAGTTTCCAGGGATTGGGTCTTGAAGGGTTGAAGTTGTTGGCACAAATGCGAGAAGAACACGGGTTAAATGTAATTACCGAAGTACGCGATGCCACGCATGTAGATCAAGTGATTGAACATACCGATATTGTTCAAATTGGAGCAAAAGCAATGTATGACCAAGGGATTTTAAAAGCTTGTGCTAAAATCAAGAAACCTGTTTTATTGAAACGAGGATTTGGGAGTACTTTGCAAGAATTTGTTCAAGCTGCAGAGTTTATTTTATCGGGTGGAAACGAGCAGGTTATTTTATGTGAAAGAGGGATAAGAACCTTTGAAACAAATACGCGATTTACCCTTGATTTATGCGGAGTAGCTTATCTTCAAGAATACACCAATTTACCGATTGTTTTGGATCCCAGTCATGCATTGGGTGCAAGATATGGTGTTGAAAGATTAGCAAAAGCCTGTGTTGCCATGGGAATCGATGGTTTGTTAATAGAAGCTCATCCCGATCCTTCAGTTGCAAAGTCAGATGCTCAACAACAATTGACACATGAGCAATTTAAAGCGATGAAAGAAAGTATTGAACCAGTAGCTAAAAGTGTGGGATACAAAATTGTATAATTATTAAAATTACAAAAAATGACCCAAAAATGAAAACACTTGAATCCAATCTTAAGAATATTCTGCAAAAGAGAGGGAGTGATTTGATGTCTTTCCTTAAAGAACATAAGGTGAATAATGTCTCTGAATTGACTTTACAACAACTTGAGGAGGTTTGTCGCCAAGAAGGATTAAGTTTGATTCATCTTTTATCATATTCAACTTTTATAAGTCGAGAGAAAATCAAAAATTTAAGGTTAATCATCTTAGATATAGACGGCGTAATGACTGATGGAGGAATGTACTTTACCGAGAATGGCGACCAAATGAAAAAGTACAACACCAAAGATGGAATGGCAATAATGGCAGTTAAAAAGGAGGGATTAATTGATTTTGGAATTATTTCATCTGGATTTAAGTCTGAAATGGTCAAAGCAAGAGCCAATCTCTTACAAATTGAGCATTTTTATGTAGGGAGAGAACCGAAGATTGACATTTTAGCGGGTTGGTGCCGGGAATTGAATATTGAATTCTCCCAAGTTGGGATGATTGGTGACGATATTAACGATCTTGAGGTTATGAAGAACATTGGTTTTTCAGCAGCTCCCGCCGACGCAGTTCCAGTAATTAAAGAACAGGTAGATTTGGTTCTACAGGCAAAAGGAGGAGAAGGCTGTGTTCGCGAGTTTATAGACAATTACTTGCTGGAAAAACCTTTGGCAAGCAATTGATTTTTAAGAGTTAACTTCTTCACAAACCATTTCTTTTTTCTTCTTGGCTGCATAAAACTCTTGTCGTGCTCCTAGAGATTCAAAGGCATCGTCAAAAGATTGTTTTTTGATTGCATCTTTCTTTTTCTTCCACTTTGGTATTTTATAATCTTGTGTTTGCATGATTTCTAAGTTTGTTAAGTTAGAATCAATAATAGTTCCAAACTTAATTATATAACGTAGAGATTGCGCTGTAGGTTGGTTTTTTTTTAAAAAATAGCATTGAAAGATGGAAGTAGAGTCAGAAAAAATAAATCAATCCAATTGTATGATTAAGACCGCCAATTGAGTATTGAGCCCCATTATTGGAGTGGCAGCATAGGTGTGATCTTCATATTTTTCAATTATCGCATCTTGGGCTTTGACCAACTTTTCAGACTTAAATATTTCATCTTCATCTTTTTTATTGGTACTCATGATCACTTTTCCATCCATTTGATTGACCAGCATGAATTTTTGTACCTCAAAAGTTTTAAGTGATTGGTTCAAATATAATTCGACTTGACTTTTGTTTTCATCAATCATTGCTTGTCGAATGGACAAGGCGAGTGTGCTGGCGAGTTTTCTCGTATTTTCTTGTTTTAATTGAGTCAATTCAGTTTCTCGATTGCTTTTTAGCTGCTCGAGTTGTTCTTTACAATCCGAAACTGCATTTATTTTACCAAAATATCCCCAAGCAATGCTTATGATAAGAAGTAAAAGCAAGAAGAGTTTTAGAAAATGACGTTTCCAAAATGGTTTTTTTGCCTTTTTTCCTTCAGAAGTAACTTTGTTCATAACTCAATTTTATGTATTTGTTTAATCTACCTTTCTAAATTTAAGGCTACCTTCAGCAGTTTCAATATATAAATGTAAGTCATAAAAATTATATATTGGTTTAGAACGCAAAATATTTAAAATTTCTTTTTCTAAAGGAGATGTTTCTTTGCAATACATTCGTGTAGACACCAAAGGTTCTATAATTATTTTGTTGTAGTCGAATTTAAGATTACCGTTGACTTGATTACATCCGGCAAAACCACTCATTCTCTGCGTATTGAGATTGAACTCTAAATGAGGGAATTCCTTAGGGAATTGTTCAGCAGAAAGTGTGTCACCATTAATGGATTCAAGTACCCAAATATCATTTAGCCTTGGGGAGCCATGGTAAAACCCACATCCAGAATAATCAAAGTCTTTTTTGTCTTTTATTCTTTGCACATAAATATTTACATGTTTGCCATTTCCTTTGCAATCTTCTATTCCAATATTTGCACTGATCAAATATGTTTTTCCTTTGCTGTATATACTTACAATATCAGCGCCTCCAGCAAGTTGTTTTTCATTGGTATCGGAATGGTATTCGATGTTATTTCTTTTGTCAATAAATGTTATTTCTTGACCATAAGCAACAGTAAATATCCAACTGCTGTCATCTGCAGCAGCATAATAATCCACAGTTGATAGGTCGGGCATCTTGATTATATCATCGTTTGATTTGTCCATTGCTTCACTGTTTGTAACCGCTTCTTTTGAATTGTTGCAGCCTATTGAGAATAGAATTATTCCCATAAATAAAAAGGATAATATTGATTTCTTTTTCTTCATAAAATGTATATAAAATTAAGTAAAGTCACTTTTGTCCAATTGCAACCATTCCAATGTAGAATTTGCAAATATATCTTCTTTTATTTGAATAGACAAGTCACTATCAGCAATAAACTTGCCGATGGTGAGGTCGCCCAGCGGGAAAGGGTAGTCTGAGCCGAGACATATTTTCTTACTGCCTTGAACTTTTAAGAAATATTTTAGCATGTCAATATCATGAGTGATGCAATCAATCCAGAATTTTCCCAAGTATTCTTTAGGATTAACATCATTGTCAATGGCCACCAAATCAGGACGACAGTTAAAACCATGTTCTATTCTTCCGATGGTTGGAATAAAAGAACCGCCAGCATGACAAAAACAA
This sequence comes from uncultured Fluviicola sp., assembly GCA_964585545.1. Lineage (GTDB taxonomy): Bacteria > Bacteroidota > Bacteroidia > Flavobacteriales_D > Crocinitomicaceae > Brumimicrobium. Next base: position 40,457 of record CAZPDT010000015.1, on the reverse strand, counting down.
ACACGCAAATCAGGTAATTTTTCAAATACCCCTCCAAAAATTAAAGAACAAGCAGCACGAGAAGTTTCGGCAGGCATAGAAACAAGCCATGGCAACCAATATTTTTTTAATTCATCAAAGCCCATCATGTTCCAAGGATGAATCAGAACCGCCATTCCAAGTTCTTCACATCTTTTAAATATAGGGAAGAATCGCTCTTCACTAAGATTTAAACCTTGAATGTTTGTTCCAATTTGAATGCCTTTCATTCCCAATTTATGAATCCGTTCTAATTCTTGAATCGAGAGGTCAATATCTTGAAGAGGAAGTGTTCCTAATCCTATATAGTTTTTGGGATATCGGACAGTCAAATCAATGATGTGGTCATTTAAAAATTCACTAACTTGGAGACCATCTTTTGGTTTTGCCCAATAGGAAAACATTACAGGAACAGTACAAACGACTTGGACTTGGGTATCCCATTCTTCATATTCCTTGATGCGTATTTCTTCATCCCAACAGTTTTCTTCAATTGTTCTGAAAAATTTTCCGCCTTGCATCATGTTTTTTTTACTATCGTCTCGGTCTTCTAGGAATATAAAGTCTCCATATCCAAACTTCTTGGTCCAGTTGGGTAGTTCAGAGGGAAGAATATGTGTGTGCATGTCAATTTTTAACATTCGTCGTTTTATTTTTGATTTTTCACAAAATACAAAAAATATTGAAATAGTTTAGTGTTCAATTATGAATGGGGAAATTATGAATTGTTGAATTACGAATTATTGAATTACGAATTATTGAATTACGAATTGGAAAATGGTGGAATTATGAATTGAACAATCTGGTATAATTCTGAGTAATTTACCTGCTCTCACACTGTTTCATTGTGCTAAGCTAGATAACGCTTTCAAGAGATTTATTAATTGAGACAAAATTTATTTCAGCCAAAAAGGTTACTATAGCGTAAAAAAAACTAAACTCCTTCCTTTTTGATTAAAATATTTGATTATATTTGATTAATATTTAAACAAATCGTAAAACAGTATGGAAGTTTTTTTATCATCGAATTTGAAATTGCTAAGGAAAGCACGGCAATTATCACAAGAAGATGTAGCGCGTCAGCTTGATTTAACCCGATCTTCCTATTCTGGATATGAAAATGGGGTGGCTGAGCCAGGAATAGAGAATTTGGTAAAATTGAGTGATTTTTATAAGGTGCCATTGGATTCGATTTTGAAAAAAAATCTTCAAGATCTATCAGAAGCAGAGTGGGAAAAGATAGAAAAGGGAGTTTTTGCAGATGTTAAAGGGCAAAAGTTGCGTATTCTTACCACAATGGTAAGTGAAACCAATGAAGATGTTATAGAAATGATACCACAAAAAGCCAGTGCTGGTTATACAATGGGGTATGCCGATCCTGATTATCTAAAAGTATTGCCCACTTTTCAACTACCTTTCTTAAGTAAAAATAGGAAGTACCGTTCTTTCCCTATTCAAGGCGATAGTATGCCACCTGTTTCACCGGGTTCTTTTGTTGTGGCAGAATATCTCCAAAACTGGGAAACGCTAAAAAATAATTTCCCCTATATTGTAATTACCAAAGAGGAGGGAATTGTTTTTAAAATGGTCAATAAAATAGAAGGAAGAGAAGGCGTTCTTCAACTTTCTTCTACAAATCCTTTATATGCACCGTATTTGATTAATGTAAATGATGTTATTGAGATTTGGAAATTTGTGAACTATATCTCTCACGATCTGCCAGAAGTTCGTATTTCAGAAGATGACATGTTGAAATCAGTTAAAGGAATACAAAAACAAGTTAATGAGATTAAATCATATATTCAAAAAGATAAATAATGTTCTGCAAATATTGTTTTTTGTTTCCGTCTATTCACTTGCGTATTTGAATCCAAAAAAAAACGAATATTAAATGCTATTGAACAATAGAATATTGTTGTTTTTTTTGAAAAGTACTGCACTTTTTATTTTTATTTTCACAATGACTTATTGTGTTGAACCACAGAATAATAAATTTGGAAAGGAATACAATAAAGAGCGAAAAAAAATAGGATTACCCATAATAAAAGACAGTTGGACATTTAAGCAAGGCGCAATGTATGATGGCGCTTTTTTCTATTCTGGACCTAAAGACAATGCGATTTGGTATACAAACAGAAGAACAAAAGACAAAACGTTACCTTACTATGCTTATAAAACCATTTGTTTTAATGGAGATACTTTGGTGGCCGAGATTGATACTTATTTGAATCCGTCTCAGCAATCATCAAAACCCGACACATCTTCCCTTGAGCATACTGATACTTTTGAGGCACCACTTGAAACGTACAAAGCTTTGAATATTATTTATGTCTATGAACAATTGCATCTGCCCGTGAAAGACTTCTCTCGTTATTCCCTCGGGTTCAATTATGAAATTTCAGGACAACAAGGCGGATATGCTGTTCAGAAAAAGTTAGACCGAAAACAAGCTGAAGGTGTTTTAAAAAGTTGGAACTTGAAAAGATTGAATTATTAGGCTATTTCATGCATCAAATTTTTTGTTGCACCAAAGATTTCACCAGCAAGGTTTAATTTTGCTTAGCATCTTCTTGATTGGGTTCAATATGAATAAGTACATGCCCCAGTTCGGGCAATTCTTTTTTTAATGTATCTTTTAATTGGTGTGCAATTGCATGTCCTTGTCGAACAGAAATTGCACCGTTGACCCAAGCATGCAGTTCAACATGGTATTCTAATCCAGCTTTCCGAACGAAGCATTTTTCGGTATGAACAACTCCATCAACAGTATTGGCAACAGTTCTTATTTTTAGAATTAAAGTATCAAAAGTATGTTCGTCCATAATCTCGCCTAAAGCGGGTCTAAAAATTTTATAGCTATTGTATAGAATAATTCCTGCAGCAACTAACGCTGCCCAGTCGTCAGCTGTTTGATACGCTTCTCCAAAATAGAGCGCAATGGAAATACCGAGAAAAGCAGCAATTGAAGTTATTGAATCACTTCTGTGGTGCCATGCATCAGCTTTTAGTGAGGAGCTGTTGGTTTCTTTACTTCTTTTCGAAATGAAGCGAAAAGAGATTTCTTTCCATAAGATAATAGCTCCAAGTATGTATAACGTCCAACTTTCTGGTAGACCATGCGGATTTTGAAGGTTTTGAATGCTGTTATAAATTATAAATACAGCGGAGCCAATTAAAAAGGCAACGATAATAAAAGTGATGAGAGGCTCAATTCGTCCATGACCGTATGGATGGTTTTTGTCGGCAGGTTTTTTTGCATAACGAAGACCCAGCAGTACCAAAAAAGAAGAAAAGACATCTGTTGTAGACTCAACAGCATCAGCAACGAGAGCATGTGAGTTTCCATATACTCCAGCAAGCCCCTTGATTATTGCCAATAATAAATTACTCGCAATACTGAAGTAACTTGTTTTAATGGCAATTTTTTCTTTTGCTTTGTCCATAGTGAATCCAATGTGTTTTTAACTTTAAAAAGGAATCATAAATTTAATCTGGAACTGCATAAAGTAAAAAAAAAAAACCAGCTTTTCCGAAGAAAAGCAGGTTGGTTTTTGAATTTTGCTATGAAATATAGTGATTACTCAATCACTCTTACATCTACTGCATTTAATCCTTTTGGACTTTCTTCTACTTCATAACTAACTTTATCATTTTCATTGATTTTGTCAATTAGACCTGATAGATGAACGAAAATGTCCTTTCCGCTTTGTGAATCATTAATGAAACCATATCCTTTTGTTTCATTGAAGAATTTAACTGTTCCTTCTTGCATTTTACTTTAAATTATTGATTATTTATTTATCGAAATAGGCCATCTAAAACTTTAATAGACGATACCTGGTTTTCCTTTTTTTAATTGTATTGAACATTTGTTCAATATCCTTTTACTTATAGGTTTTATTTATAATTTGTGCAAATATAACTCTTTTTATGCTAAGGGTTTATATTTTTAAATATATTTCTTATTAATGCACTTGTCTTTTCTATTGGGAAATTCTAAAAAAATAATGAAGCCTTAATCAATCGTTTTTGTATAAGCCTCTAAAACAATATTCAAATGATTGTTTCTAAATCAAGAGAATTACCTTATGTATCTACAAATGTACATAAATTTTAGGAAGAACAGAAAAATTCTTTTGTCTTAACCTTTTAGAGTCCGGAATAAAAAGCCTATCTTTGTGCAATAAATAGGATTCTATTAAATAAATTGATGCTATAATATTATTCAAAACGCACCCGTTTTCCTTTTCTTTATAGTTTATCTTATTTCAGAATTTTATCAGGTAGGAAAGTCATTTTTGAAATGACTACAGTTATATGAATAAAACAAAAGTGCTTAAAACACGGAGCTAAAAAATTAAACAAATTCAAACATACAAAGCGAGTAAAGCAGTTTTCCCAAACAATTTCTCGTCATTGCGGTATCTTTTTGTTAGAAAAGACCAACATTACCTGATTGAATATTCTCATGCGATAATTACTTATCTACTTCTAATAATAAGGAATGGACTTACAGGTAAATCTGTAAAATATAAATTTATAAAAAACAATTAAAAATATACTGATAAGCTATGGCAGATACTTTCAATAAAAAAGAGAGAGAAAAGAAAAAAAGACAACGCAAGATGGCGAAACAGGTCAAAAGAGAAGCGCGCAAAGAAAATGCAAAGGATGATTTCGATGACATGATTGCTTATGTTGATGAAAATGGAGTTTTGCGAGATACGCCACCAGATCCATCTACAAAAAAAGAGGTAAAGGCACAACAAATAGAACTTGGAGTGCCAAAAAGAGAGGATGAAGGAAATCCTTTTGAGTTGACAGGTGTTATTAACTTCTTCGACGAGTCTAAAGGTTATGGCTTTATCAAAACTGCGAATGATGAAAACTTCTTTGTACATATGAATAATGTAGCAGGGAAGCCAGAAAAAGGTCAAAAAGTTCGTTTTGAAAAGGAGAAAGGTGCAAAGGGATGGGCAGCAGTACGTGTTGTAATTGAGTCCTAGTTTATTTTGCGTTGTGTAGACGATCCGGTTTAAAACTGATTCCTCTGAGTTTATTTTGCTTTTTTTTCTTATCGGCTGATGTTGGGGTATCTTTTGATTTTATATTGTGCTTGTAATTTCCCGATATAGTTGTTGGTTGGGAACAGACGGCTTTTTACAATTGAATATATTTTTAAAGATTTACATAGTATAGAAGAATCACCTATTTTCAACCAGCCACGAGTTAACCTTGTTATTTCTTAGTTTTTAAAGTCCTAATTACTGATTTTAATCATTTTAGTTGAACAATAAATTGTTGAGTTTTGCAACTGTGAAAGCCAATTTATTGTACATACGGGAAACTGATTTAACGGAAGAATTTCAACAGAAGCTTTGTTCTTTTTATGAGCCTGATGTTCCATTTTATATTATTGTTCAGTTAAAAACGGTCAAAAACGGCTTTGAGCCGATGATCAATAACTTGAAAGAGATACGCATCGAAAAGGCAAAGAAAAAAATCAAAGAATGGATAGATGCTTGTATACAAATAGGTCAACCACTTTTTATAAAAATTGATGACGAAAGGTCTTCTATTATTCGTGTTGATATAGATTTTAAAACCGTGAGTAAACTATCCGTTTTTTGTACCGAACAGGATGCAAAAGCAGTTCACATGTTTGTAAAAAAACATTTCAATAAAAAGGACTTTCAAATCAATTACATATAACTTCTTGGAACTGTAAAGATATAATGCTACTTCATTATAAAGGTTTTCAATAATTCAATTGAAGCCCAAATTTGAAGTGATTTTATTCTTTCTTAAAAAACATCAACTATTTGTAAATTATTCAATTGCGGTTTTAAAAAGAAGGGAGTAGTGAATAATGCGGGTTAAACAGAACAAACCTGAATGTATTATTTTTATCTTTGTGAAAATGAAAGATAGTTATAGACATAAAGGGATGCGCAGGCAACTTATTGAAACCCTCAAGGAAAAGGGAATTACAGACCGCTCTGTTCTCGAAGCCTTTGACAAGGTCCCTAGACATTTTTTTCTCGACTCATCTTTTGTGCATCAGGCGTACACGGATATTGCTTTTCGTATAGGAGCAGGCCAAACCATTAGTCAGCCTTATACTGTTGCTTTTCAAACTTCTTTGCTCGAATTAAAACGGGGGGATAAGGTCTTGGAAATAGGAACAGGCAGTGGTTTTCAAACCTCGATACTTTGTGCAATGGGAGCAAAGGTTATTTCAATTGAACGACAAAGGGAGCTTTATCTTCAAGCTAAAACAATTATTGAGAAATTGGGTTATACGCCAAAACTGTATTATGGCGATGGTTATAAAGGAAAAGCAGTATTTGCACCGTATGACTCTGTCTTGGTGACTTGTGGAGCGCCATCGGTGCCTGAAGCCTTGAAGAAACAATTAAAGGTAGGGGGACGACTTGTGATTCCAATTGGTGGAGATAAGGTACAAACCATGTCACGAATAATAAGATTGGGAGATGAAGAGTGGGAAACTGAAGAGCATGGGCATTTTAGTTTTGTACCAATGCTAAACAAAACAGCCAAATAAATAATTAAAAATCAGAACAACTCTAAATATTTTTATAACTTTAGATTTCTATTTATTGAGTAAACTGTATAAAAATTCTATTCTATAATATAGCGACATTTCAAAATTATTGTAGTTTTGTGGAGATAACATATATTTTAAACTAATATCGAGTAATGAATAATCAATTGTCTTTAATCGTAAAACGGTATTTATTGCCTGGAATAATAGTAATAAGCGGAATCGTATTAATCATTTTAGGTTTGGTAACAAATCAAGATGGGATTTTTATGATGGCTGCGATCAATTTATTCATAGGAGGTGGATTGGCAATCTTATTTAGTGCTGGGATATTAAAGCGGAATGTGGTTTTAATTATTGGTGTTATCTGTATAGCTCTTACTATCTTTATTGGATACCAAGCTAAAATATCTGTTCAAAACACAATTAAACATGATAAAGACTTTAAGATATCTGAACAGTTGTACCAGTTTAGATTGAAACAAATTAGAGAAATTGAACGGGCTTACCATGCTAAATATGGTGTTTACGCTTCAAGTTTTGACGAACTTAAAAAGTTCTATGAAAACGACAGTATACGTAAAATTGATGCAGCAGGAACTGTGCCTACGCGGAAATTAACTGTAGAAGAAAGAGATGTTCTTTATACCGATAAAAGAGCACTGGATCAAAATATGACTGAAAGAGAAGCTGCACGGTTGGCTGCACTCGGAAACCCTACTAATAGTGCTGATTTAAATGGATTCAAAAGAGATACTGTAATGGTACCCTATAAGAATGAATATTTAAGTACGAGTTCTACACGTTCCAAAAGAGAATCACTTGGTTTAGGTGAGTTTAATATTGATGAATTGAGATATATTCCAATGACTGACCCTAAGGTTGAGTGGACGATTGAAACTCGAGATCAAGTACCTTACATTAATAATGATACCATTTCTACAATTCATGTGTATGGAAAGCAACCCATTCCAAGATTTGAAGGTGGGAAGCAGAGAATTGTCGGGTTTGGTAATCTAGAAACAGGTTCCGACAAAGGAACGTGGGAGTAATTGATATAAATTGATGTGGATAACATTCAACTTGTAATACATATTTCTAGAACCTCAGTACAAATTGCTGAGGTTTTTCGTTCGAATCAAGAACTTATACGTCATTTTGAATTTGATTTGCTCGAAAATTCTCACGAGAGATACAAGAAAAAGTTAGCATCTATCTTTGATGAACTTGACTTAAAAGATGAATATGCAGAATATTCAATGGCTTGGGCAACACCAAAACAAACCCTGGTTCCATTAAGTGTTTTTAATGAGTCGTCATCTGAAGCGATTTTCAATTTAATGTTTGGAGAAGAATTTGACAGTAAAACCATCGACTTTAATCGTTTGATGGAGTTGAATATGGTCAGTGTTTACGAAATTCCAGATTGGGTAAAATCATTTTTTATCAGAAGATTTCCCCATATTATTTTTAAACATGAGCATGCCATGACATTGCGTGCACTTTTTCAGAAAAAGACGTTCAATAGAAATATTGTTGTCTGTTGTTGCGACAATTACATGAATATTTGCATCATCAGTAAAAATGATTTAACATTCTCAAATAGTTTCGAATTTCAAACGGAAGAGGATATTTTGTACCATCTCTTATTTGTTATTGAGCGTGAGGGATTGACGGATGAAGAAGGTGAAATCAATTTCTTGTATGTGGATGCTCAAACAAAGAATAAAGCAGAAGAAGTTAAACGTCAATTATCACAACTGCGTCCCTTTAAAAAGATTAAAGTGAATACCATAACATCAAAATTAAAACTGCAGACGCTGTGCGTATAATTAGTGGTAAATTGCAAAGGTTTCGGTTCCAACCACCAAAAGGTTTCCCTTCTCGCCCAACGACCGATTTTGCAAAGGAAGGTTTGTTCAATATTCTTATGAATGAAAGGCCATTAAAAAACTTAGAAATTCTTGATTTATTTTCGGGAACGGGAAATATCTCTTTTGAATTTGCATCGCGGGAGGCAGGGAATATAACAGCGGTTGATAAAAACTATAAATGCACGCGATTTATTAAACAATTTGTTAGAGAATTCAAATTAGAACACAGTTTTAATGTTGTAAAATCCGACATATTCCAATTCATTCAAAATCAGAGCAAATCTTATGATATTGTATTTGCAGACCCTCCCTTTGATACCGATATCCACAATGAATTAATAAATAAAGTAATGGAAGGCAACTTGTTAAATAAAGACGGACTCTTTATTTTAGAACACAACAAACATCACTCTATTGGTGTTCATAAAACTTTTCAAAGTCAAAGAAAATATGGTGGTGTTCTGTTTAGTTTTTTCAAACACAGCAGTTGATTCTTATGGTTTTTCTACCACAAAATTTATAAATTTTTTTAAAAAGAACGTTTACTTTCAAGCAGAGACAAAAAAATGGAAAATATAATTTTTATAGATACTATTGTTTTTTAATATTTATATTTGCTTATAGATGAAAAAAGTTACAGTATTTCCAGGTTCATTTGATCCTTTTACCAAGGGGCATGAATGCATCGTTGAAAAAACATTGCGTCTTTTTGATGAAGTGATTATAGGGATTGGACAAAATGCCTCAAAGAATTATCTTTTTAATATCGAACGCAGAAAAACTCATATTGAGTCACTTTTTAAAAACGAAAAGCGAGTGAAGGTTGCTGTTTTTACAGGACTAACCGTAGAGTTTTGTAAGTCTATAAATGCGGATATTATTGTTAGAGGGCTTAGGGATTCAAAAGACTTTGGCTATGAAAGAAGCATTGCACAGATGAATTATGAAATTTCTGGCATAGATAGTGTATTCTTTATGACCGTGCCGGAATATACCGCTATAAATTCAACCATTGTTAGAGAAATTTACAAGAGTGGAGGAGATATAGGGTTGTTTGTAACAAATCCGGAGAAGCTCGTTAAATAAGTGTACCATATTTGCCCAAAACAATGAAACAATCGTTAAGCTCGTCCATAAAATACTTTACTGTTTTTCTTTTTTTCCTTTTTATCGGAGGAAATGTATTTTCTAAACCATTGAACATCATAAAGGGTGTTGCGCCAGATTTTGTTGGAGAGAAAGTAGAGGTATTCTTTATTGATGACTACTTGAGCAATATGAAGACACGAGTAGCTTATTCTAAAGTAGAGAAAGATTCAACCTTTAATGTGAGTTTTTTTAATTATAAAACACGGAAGCTGTATGTTCAAATTGGGAAAAATCATTTCTATATATACGCTCAACCAAAGGGACGTTATACTTTAAATATTATTGCTCCCCCTACTTATCTTGGTAAAAAATCAGCTGGCGTTAGTGTTGAATATCTTTTTATTGGTTTGGATTCTACTGATATCAATTATAGGATACTTTTATTTAACAATCAAAAAATTGATTTTTTAGAAGACTTTTACAAAAACAAATCAAATCGAAAAATCAATTTTGTTAAGAAGTTGGATACCTTTAAGCTCAATGTGACTGAGGAGTATAAAGCAGACACCAGCCAATATTTAAAAACATACATCAAATATTCTGTAGCATTTTTGGATAATTTGCCATTTTTTGGACAAAGGAATGCCTACGAAAAATATGATTTCTATATTAAAAATGAGTCGGTCTGGTATCAAAACGACCAATATATGAAATACATAAAACATTATTATGAGTTGTATGAATCTCAGCTTTCCAACAAGGTAGATGAAGAATTTTACCAAGGTGTTGTGAGCAGTAGTCCTACGATTATTATGAGGGCGTTAGGAGGAGATTATGCATTGAAAAACCTTCGGTTAAGGGAGTTGATAATGATTAAGATGCTTTCAGAGGTTTTTTACTCAAACACTTATTCTAAGACCAATATCATTACCATTTTAGACAGTCTTTCTACCCATGCTCTATTTAAGGAAAACAGGACTATTGCATCAAATATTGAGTTCCGCTTATTGGATTTAGAGCCTGGATCCACAATGCCAAAATTCAGCTTGAAAATTCAGGGGAAAACAAAGACGAAAAAAGACTATCAAGGGAAGCACACCTATATCCAATTTATTCATAAGAACGATGAAACATCAATAGACGATCTAAGATTACTCTATCCCATCCAGCAAAAGTATTCAAAGTACATTTCTTTTGTTACGGTTTTGGTTACTGCACCCAATGATGCCCTGCTACAAGATCCTTCACCATTTATAAAGCAGCATAAGATAGCTTGGGATTTTTCTGTAATAACAGAGGATGACCCGATTATAAAACAACTCCAAGTGGTAAAGTACCCATATTATCTTTTAATGGATGCTACGGGGATTGTTATTTCTGCACCTGCCTTATCGCCACGTCCTAATAATGAATACAAAACAATAGAAAATACTTTTTTTAGTATCAAACGTTACTTTGAAAGAAATCAAAGGTAAAGTATGTGGCTTGGATTGTTAAGATTGAGCCTCCACTATGCAATAAAAAACTTTTGCTCTGCTTGTCTTGGAAGAATACAAGATTGAGGATGTATTTGGTGTCTGTATTTTGAAATTTTCATATAAATAAAATCTCTTAATCTTTTTGGAAACAGATTACCTATAAAGAAGAGAATAGGATAGAATGATTCTAAACCTTTTAAAATTCGGAGTCCAGCAGATGATTTATCATATAACTTTCGGTTCTCAATGAGATAGAGGGTGTTCATGCTCATTTTTACATTGTACTTTGCAAGAAGGTCTTGTGCAGTCTTTGATTGTAGTGCAATAAAATAGAAATCAACTTTGCGGTATTTTAGGATAAATTTTACAATTCTATTACAAAATCCACATTCACCATCGTAGAAAACAATATGGTCTAATTTTAAAATTTCTTGAAAATTCATTCCCTATTTCTATTAAATCCGAAATTAATATTTTATATTGGTATTTATAATATAAAATACAAGATTAAAACGATATAAATATGAAAATAGGAGTTCTTTTATCAGGTTGTGGTGTATATGACGGCGCCGAAATTCATGAATCAGTATTTGTCTTATTGGCAATTGCAGAAGCGGGTCATGAAGCGGTTTGTATAGGTGTGGATAAAGACCAACATCATGTAATTAATCACTTGAATGGAGAGGAGCAGAAACAGAGCAGGAACATGTTGGAAGAAGCCGCTCGTATTGCTAGAGGAGAAATTACAGAAGTAAACGATATAACGCCTGCAGATATAGATGCTTTGGTTATTCCTGGTGGTTTTGGTAGTGCAAAGAATTTTACCAATTGGGCATTTAAAGGTCCCGAAGGAGAGATTCTTCCTGAAGTGAAATTACTTATTGTAAATATGATTAACGTAGGAAAACCAATTGCAGCACTTTGTGTAAGCCCTGTGGTAATGGCCAAAGCTTTGGAACAGTCTGATATTAAGCCAACAATGACAATAGGTTCAGATCAAGCGGCATCGCCTTATGATATCAAAGGATTTGTTCAAGGACTTGAAGCAACAGGGGTGCAAACTGAAATGAAACTCAAGAATGAAGTAAATATAGATAAAAGCAATAAGATTGTTACAGCACCTTGTTATATGATGGATTCGGATTTGGTGACCATTCGCAACAATATAGCAAATGCCATTAATGCTATGATTGAATTGGTTGAATGATTCGGGTTAATTTATAGGTAGAGAGTTATTGTATATTTGAGATTAATCAGGTTGATAAAAGTCAGTAGTATCTATCGTATTTTTGAACCTGAATAGATAAATGGTTTTGTTTTCCTTCTTTTTGATTTTAAAAGCCCCGTCGAGTTGTTCAGCCAAAGCTTCCATTAGAATTTGACCAAAACCATCTTTTGTGGTTTTACTTTCAGTCCAATGCCCGCTATCAGCATACATCATATAAATCCATTTGTTATGGGTATCACCGCGAACATTTAATTCAATCTCACCGTTTTCATCTTCATCTGTAAAGGCGTGCTTTAATGAATTCAATGTTAGTTCATTGATGATTAAACCCATTGGGACAAGTGATTCAAGACCTATTTTGTCAATTTTAGAAGTTACCTTAAACTGTATATTTCTTTTTTTAGCATCTGTACTAATGATTGTACTGATCAGTTCGTTCGCATATTCTGAAAACTTAATTTGAGATAAATTCTCTGATTTATATAATTTTTGATGTACCAATGATATAGCCATTATTTGGTTAATGGACTCTTGGAAGTAACTTTTTACTTCCTTTGTTTTAATTTTCTCACTTTGAATTCGGAGCAAACTGATGATGATTTGAAGGTTGTTTTTTACCCTGTGATACACCTCTTTAATCAGTATTGTTTTTTCTGAGTTTTGATGCCGTATTTTTAGGTTTCTGGAAATTAATTTGTTGTTTGCCTCTCTTAATTTTAATGTTGTAAACTTGTTGATTTTATTGTAGATATAGAACAGATAGACATTGAGACCAAGGCCGAAAACCATTTCAACGGCTAGCATAAATTTTTGATAGGTATTGGGCTGAGCAATGATAACAATGTAATTGTCTAATGTGAAAAAGATAAAGGTGAATATTGCAATTAATGAAAAAATTAGTAAAATAGTTCCGAGTTTCTTTCCAATAAAGAAATAAGCCATTGAAATTGAGCCAAGCATCCAAAGCAATTCAACAAAGTGTATAGAGTCGTGAAAGAATACCAATGCTATTGAGGGAGAAATTGTTCCCGTTACACTGTAAAGTATAAAGACCAGTTTGTGGTTTTTTGCAGAACGTATAATGAGCAGGCAACAAATACATAAAATGAGGAAACAGGCCTGAATAGCAAAACTTTTAATCGAACCAAAGTAATAAACCACAGTTAGGATTGAAAATATAATTACAAACGTGAATGTGATAACAAATGCAAACTCAATTCTAAGACGTTTAGCATATAACTCAACCTCAGTAGTAATATCAGAATGGTGAAAAGTCTTAGACAAAAAGTAGTTTTTTAAAATTTTCCGACAATATAGAAATAAAATATTGAAATTGAAACAGTCAGCAATAGAAATTCGGACATATTGGTCTTTAACCTACGTCCCAAGACAAGAGTTCTTTGTAACATAAAGTTGCTCACTTTTTTACTTAGTATACTCAAAGATATTGTTTATATTCTGGTTTAAAGGTCATCCGTAACAATTTACTTGAACACAAGAAAAAACACCCAAAATTGGGTTACAATTCCGAATTATAAAAACTCCTGTGCTCCCCAAACTTATCGCCATTTTAGCTTTTCATTACGAAAACTTCTGAATCGAGCTTGCGAGCTCAACGCAGTTAATAGTTCGGGTTAATTGATTTCAAATGATCGATTTATTTTAAGAAGCTGTAATGCGCCTCTACCTTGGATACAAGATAAATCATAACTTTAATCGTGCATCAGCACTTACACTTTGGTCAGTAAAATCACCATTTAGAAAAAGGAAATGTCCAGCAATCGCAATCATTGCGGCATTGTCGGTGCAGTATTCAAATTGAGGAATATGGGTTTTCCAATTTCTTAGCTTTCCTTCTTCTTGCAATCTTGCTCTTACACCAGAGTTTGCAGACACGCCTCCAGCAATAGCAACTTCGCTTATCTTGTACTTTTGAGTGGCGAGGATAAGTTTATCAAAAAGAATGTCTACAATTGTTTTTTGAAGACTTGCGCAAATGTCATTTCTGTTGTGTTGAATAAAATCTTTATTGTGCCGTGTATGTTTTTGTAAAAATTGCAGAACATTTGTTTTTAGCCCACTAAAGCTAAAATCAAGATTTGGCACATTGGGTTTTGTAAATGTAAATGCGTGCTCATTGCCTTCTTTGGCATATCTATCAATTAAAGGTCCTCCAGGATAGGGCAACCCCAGTAGCTTTGCAGTTTTATCAAAAGCCTCGCCTGCAGCATCGTCCTTTGTTGTACCGACAATTTCCATGTCAAGATGATTTTTCACCAATACAATTTGTGTGTGACCTCCTGAAATGGTAAGGCAGAGAAAAGGAAACTTGGGTTTTGTCTTATCATTATCGTCAATAAAATGTGCCAATACATGTCCTTTCATGTGATTGACTTCTATCAATGGAATATCCAATCCTAAGGCAAATCCCTTTGCAAATGAAGTGCCAACGAGAAGACTACCCAATAAGCCAGGGCCACGGGTGAAAGCAACAGCATCGATATCTTGAATAGAAATTTTAGCTTTTTTTATAGCAGTATCAACTACGGGTAATATATTTTGCTGATGGGCTCTTGATGCAAGCTCTGGAACAACGCCTCCATAGTGTTCATGGACTTTTTGCCCTGCAATTTCATTGCTTAAAACAGCCTCATTTTTGAGTACAGCAGCTGATGTATCGTCACATGATGATTCAATACCTAAAATGATTGTCTCTTTTTTACTCAACTTTGAATATCTTTGTTACTGCGAATGGCAAAAATACTGAAAATATTAGGGAATTCATTCCTGATTCTAATGGAGATTGTGTTGGTCTTGATTATTGCTTTGGCATTTTTCATTCGCACATCTGAATTCCAAACGTATTTGGCTCAAAAAGGGGCTGCTTATGTTTCCAATAAGTTGCAAACAAAAGTGTTTATAGGTAAAGTTGATATTGCTTTTTTTGACAGGATTTATTTTGATAACCTTTACATTGAAGATCAGCATAAAGATACTTTGGGGTACATTCACGAATTTTATGTCAATTACAGTCTCGAAGGCATTGAACAACTTAATTTTAATGTAGATAAAGTAGGTATTGATAAAGCTGTATTTCATTTGAAAAAATATAAAAATGAAGAACATCTCAATCTCCAATTTATTATTGATGCCTTTAAAAATGAGGATACAACGAAGAAGGTAGACTTTAACATCAATATTACACGTTTAGCACTTACCAATTCTCATTTTACTTTTCAAGATGAAAATAAAGAATTGAAACCCTCAGGTATTGATTTTTCCAACCTTGATACAAGAAAAATTAAGGTTCTTGCCAACAACGTAAAAATAGAGCCCCGCCGTTATCAGGCAGATATAAAAACTATATCCTTGAAAGAAAAAAGTGGGTTTGAGCTGGATAAACTACAGGGAAAGGCTGTGTTTAGTGATAAAGGATTAGATTTAAAAGCAGCCTCGATTAAAACGCATCTATCGGATATCCATTTGTCTTCATTTAAATTGGTTTCCTCTTCCCTTTCTGATTTCTCTTCTTTTGTCCATGCTGTTAAGTTAGAAAGTCATTTTACTCCTTCTCTAGTGTCTCTAAAGGATGTGGCCTATTTTGCGCCACAACTAAAAGGGATGGATGAAACAGTTGAATTAACAGGTAGCTCACACGATGTGGTTGCGCAATTGTCATTGAATGATATTGATTTGCAGTTTGGGAAAGTGTCAAGAATTCAGGGTGATTTCTATTTGCCCGACTTTAAGCAATTGAACAAAGAAAATATTCATCAGAATTTAGATTATTTCTTGCTTAATGTAGATGATTTAACCAATTTAAAATTGCCTGATAGCGCCTCAAATACGTACATAAAATGGCCAAAATCATTGGTGAACATTAAAACAATCGAAGGATATAATTTGTCGATAAATGGAGCGTTACACGATTTAAATGTGCGTTTGGATCGACTCAACTCTAATGTTGGTAACTTTGTTTTTAATGATGAATATCGGGTGAAAAGTGATACCAGCTTTTCGACTTTAACGATTTTACCCAAAAGAGGGATTAGAAAACAAATTAGAATAAATCAATTTGCAGTAAATCAAATCATTAATAACAAAAATATTGATAGAATTAATGGAAATATAGCATTTAATTCGATAAAATTTGATCGAAATGGGTTGAAGGCTAAAAATATTAATGGTACACTGAATAATTCTACATTATACAGTCATACATACGATTACATTATTTTGGATCATCTTGATTATACTTTAAATAATCAAAACAATATACCACAAAACCAAGCAGAAGGGAATATTTATGTACGAGATGAAAATTTTGATTTGACTTTTAAAGGATTCATAAGTCACGGAAATTACTTGGAGATGCAAGCCAAAATTGATGTTGAGTGTGCCATGTTAGCGGAGTTAAATCCTATTTTTGAAGGCAGAGGAGAGTTGATTACGTCTATGGATATTAATGCCAAAGGAAAAAGTTTCAATGATTTTAAAGGTAATTTCCTCATTGACACACTTTTTTATCAAGAAGGAGCAGATGTTTTTCATACTTCTAATTTTTATAGTTTTGTGGAACGCAATGCCAAAAGTGACAGTATAGCCATCAATTCAGAAGTAGTAGATGCTAATGTATATGGGCGTATCGATTATAGGAAAATTGGGAAGAATGTTAAGATGTTATTGGCTGAAACCTTCCCTGCTTTTAACATTGAAAAAGGAGAAAGAGTAGAAGATGGGATCACGAATTTCAAATACAGTATTACAGTAAATGAAGTGAATGATTTATTAACAATTTTATATCCCTCAGTTAAAATATCAGAAAATACTTATTTACAAGGGTATTATGATGGAGAGAGTAACAATCTCAGTTTAAGTTTATCTTCAGATTATATAGAATATCAATCTTTTAGATTCAATACCATCTATTCAAATCAAGAGATTTCAAATCAAGAATTGATGTCAATTATTAATATAGCATCTGTTGTCATTTATGACTCGCTAACGTATACAGACATTCATTTTACTGGTTTAGCGTTCAATGGTGGGCTGGATTCTCAGTTGCTTTTTGACGATCCTTCTGGTGTTCGTTCTAACCTCCAATGGTATACAGACATGCAGAAGAAGAATTCATTTGATTTTAAGTTTTATCCCTCTTATATTGCTTTAAATGGAGGACAATGGAAAATCAATGAAAAGGCCCATCTCAATTATACGGAAGGTATTTTTGTTATTGACAGTTTAAAGCTAGAACATGAAAACCAATATATTTCTGCCGATGGAACATTATCCAAATCAATGGAAGACAGGCTGTATTTGGATTTAATGGATCTTAATTTAGATGAGTTCTCTGTTCTTCTTGGTCCCGATATGCATCTTTCTGGAGTAGTGAATGCATCAGGTTACGCAACAACTCCTTTATCCAATTTAAGATTTTTTGGTCAGGCCACCTTAAAGGATTTATATGTTAATGAAACGGAAGTAGGTGATGTTGGATTTGGAGCTAATTTTGAATCAGAAACAGATAAAGTAGATATGTTTGGAGATATCTTTTATCGCAACAATCGAACCTTTCACTTTGAAGGATTTTATGATTTAAGAGAGGAAGAGAAGAAAAACAATCTGAACTTTGATATGCAGTTTAAGCAGACAGATATTGCGGTGGTAAATGAGTTTTTAGATCCAGAGGTAATTAAAAATTTACGGGGAAAAGTAAATGGAAGTCTTCAATTGAGAGGTACAATAAAAGAACCTTTATTGACTGGGGAAGTAGACGTTGATGGTGGAATGCTGAACCTTGCTATTTTAGGCGCTAACATGTATTTTAATGGTAAAATCAGGTCGGTTAAAGATGGTATTTATATTGACCAGATGCCTCTAAAAGACGAAGAAGGAAATACAGGGTTCATTACAGGATCATTATTTCATAACAATTTTAAAGACTTTTATTTTGAGGTTGTAGTTAATCTAGAGGAAGACCCTGTGAAAAGAATGCCGGGCGACCGTTCTAAGCCGTTACCACTTGATCGTTTTCTGGTAATGAATACAACTTATGTTATTGATAAAGCTTATTATGGAACAGCCTATGTTACTGGTAGAGCTGCAATTTCAGGTTATGCCGACAATTTATCTATTGTTGTTAATGCAACGACAAAGAAAGGGACAAAAATATTCTTCCCACTATATGGCCCAACAACAATTGAAGATGAGGGCTATATAACTTTTAAGAAATCTGGGAATGAAGATAAAAAACAAGAACCTAAAATTGATTTGACAGGAGTTGATCTTCAATTGAATTTTGATGTGACAGATGATGCAGAGGTGAAACTAATATTTGATGAGAAAGTAGGAGACGAATTGACAAGTCGGGGGGAAGGGAAGTTGCGTTTAGCGGTGGATAAATTCAATGAAATTGAAATGGATGGAACCTACACTGTTTCAGATGGAGTCTATAATTTTGCTATTGGGCCTTATACTCAGAAATTTAATATTGCATCAGGTGGAACAGTGCAATGGGATGGCAATCCGATTGAACCCAATCTAAATCTTGTTGCTTTCTATAAGACCAATACTAACCTTTCGGTGGTCATGCCTGACGTTGTTGGCAATCAATCATCAAATAATGAAGATGTTTATTCTTATATGACAATTGTTGGAAATGTAAATCAACCCAAAATTTCATTTGATATTGTTGCACCCAATGCTTCTGAAGCAGGAAAGGCTGTTATTTCTAGGATAAGAAGTAACCCTTCTGAATTAAACAAACAGTTTTTCTCTCTTGTAATCTCTAAATCGTTTATGCCATTAGCTGGTCAAAAAGGAGGAAGAGGCGGAAACAGTGGGGCATTTCTAGATATTGCTTCCCAGCAAATTAATAACGTTTTAAACAGCATGGCAGATGGTTATAAGATGAATGTGAATTTAGATAATGATGATTACACTGGGCAATTCTCAGGGCAATTTGGCGTTTCTAAATCATTTCTTGATGACCGGCTATTGGTTTCGGGTTCCTTAGGTGTCGGAACAAAATCTTCAAAAAATGGAGGACAAGAGGATGTTCCCAATCAAAGCACATTTATCGGGGATGTAAAGATTGAGTATTTATTGAATGAAAAAGGTACATTTCGTATGAATGCTTTCAATAAATCCAATAATGACTACCTATTACAAGTGGAAGGACGTGGACATTACACGCAAGGAGTGGGAGTAAGCTATAAAGAAAGCTTTCATACCACCAGAGATTTTAAGTTATTACAGTTCTTTGCCAACATGTTTAGGAAAAGAGAGAATTGGGTGCAATTACAAGATCCGAATGAACGGAAAATTCCAATCCCTAAGAAGTATTATAATAAAGGAAGCGCTGTAAAGGAAGAGAAACCCTAACCCAAACTATTAACGGCGTTGTGATTATTGAGCTTTCTAAAATAATCTCGCAAGGTGCATTCATGGGATTTTTATAATTCATAAAATAGCAACTCATTTTCATTCAATCAGAAGGGGTTAAAAGAATAGATTTGGTAAAAGTTATTTAAATTGATTATAAATAAGCAGTTGTTTCTCTTATTCCTATAGGTTTCCTTTTTTAAAAGGAGGTTTTAGTTAATTTTGTTGCTGTATTGTGAAACTATAAATTCGTTTAAAAATGGATTCTTCATACCCAACGCTTTGGCCTCTATTAGTTTATGTGATAGCAGCAGTTGCTTTAGCGGTAATTATGCTGTTATTGGCTAAATTCCTAGGAGAACGGCACGAAGAAGATTCGACTCAAGAGGTGTACGAGTCGGGTATAAAAGTTACAGGTTCAGCGCGGATTAAATTTTCAGTTCATTTCTATATTGTCGCCATGTTTTTTGTCATTTTTGATTTAGAAACGGTATTTATCGTTTCATGGGCAATAGCTGTATTGGATGTAGGTTGGGCTGGCTATTTAGCGGTGTTAACATTTGTAATTGATTTGTTAGCAGTACTGATTTATCTTTGGAGAGTAGGTGCTTTAGAATTTGGACCTAATGGGAAGAAAATTCTTAAAGTTTACCATAAAAAAATTAAAAAATAAAGTATTATGAAGTGGTGGGAAACAAATGAAGTACAACCTACATCCATGCTGAGTGGGGATGATTCTTTTGAAGAGACAATTAAAAAATCTGTAGCATTAACACGCATGGAAGACCTAATAGCTTGGGGAAGGAAAAACTCCATTTGGCCTTTTAACTTTGGGTTGTCATGTTGTTATGTTGAAATGGCAACAAGTATCACCAGTAAATATGATATGGCACGCTTTGGAGCAGAAGTGATTCGCGGAACACCTCGTGAAGCGGATATGATGATTGTAGCTGGAACAGTGTTTATGAAAATGGCACCAATTATTCAACGTTTGTACGAACAAATGATGGCTCCACGGTGGGTAATTTCTATGGGAGCTTGTGCCAATTCTGGAGGAATGTATGATATCTACAGTGTTGTTCAAGGCGTGGATAAATTTTTACCCGTTGATGTTTATGTCCCAGGATGTCCACCACGTCCAGACGCTTTCCTTGAAGGTCTTGTGAAATTAAGAGATCAGATTGGGCAAGAAAAACGACCGTTGAACTGGGTTATAGGACCGCAAGGAGTTGAAGTTCCTGAAATGCCTTCTCAAAAAGACTTGAAGCGAGAAGAAAGAATGAAAGTGACTAAATTGCGTTCACCTGATGGTGTTTAATGAGAATGAACGAGTAAAGTGGATATTAAATAAATGAATGACTTTTAATATTAACCATGGCAGATAAGAATAAAGTAATATCGATTATAGAGCAGAATTTTGAAGGTGGTGTAATTGCGGTTCAACCTACATTGGATGAAATTACAACTTTTTGGGTTACATCCGATAATATTGTTGAAGTTATAGCTTTTCTCAAGAATAAAATAGAAAAGCCATATAAAATGCTCTACGATTTAACTGCTATAGACGAACAGGCAAGGCAACATAGAGAAGGACAACCCGATAGTACTTACACCGTTGTTTATACCTTATTGTCTTTCGATAGAAATGAATACATAAGAATTAAAGTGGCGCTTCAAGGAGAAGGGCCTTCAATTCCTACGATAACAAAAGTATTTCCAGCAGCCAATTGGTATGAAAGGGAAGTATTTGATATGTTTGGTGTTAAATTTAGTGGACATCCCAACTTGAAAAGAATTTTAATGCCTCTTTATTGGGAAGGGCATCCACTTCAAAAGAAACATCCAGCAAGAGCAACTGAAATGGGGCGTTTCCAATTGCCTAAAGAGGATCTTTCCAGAGACTATGACCTGATGCAGTTTAAGCCTGAAGAATGGGGGATGGGAAGTAAGTCTAAGAATGGAGAGTATATGTTCCTTAATCTTGGGCCGCAACATCCCGGAACGCATGGTGTGCTTCGTCTTGTTCTTCAAATGGATGGAGAAATGATTGTAGACATCGCTCCCGATATTGGATTTCATCACAGAGGTGCTGAGAAAATGGGAGAGAGACAATCTTGGCATACATATATACCTTATACTGATCGTGTAGAATATCTAGGAGGTGTAATGAATAACTTTCCTTATGTAATGACGCTTGAAAAAATGGGAGGAATTGAAATCCCAAAAAGAGCGCAGTACATTAGGGTCATGATGAGTGAGTTGTTTAGAATAAGCAGTTACTTGGTGTGGTTAGGAACTTTTGCTCAAGATTTGGGAATGATGACGCCTGTGTTCTTGTGTTTTAACGATAGAGAAAAATTATTTGAAATTATTCAAGCCATTACAGGAGACCGAATGCACCCTAACTGGTTTAGAATTGGTGGAGTTGCACAAGACTTACCCAATGGATGGGAAGCTATGGTTAAAGAATTCTTAGATTATTTTCCAAAGCAATTAAAGTTGTACGATAAACTTATTATGAAAAATGGTGTGTTTATCGCACGTACTGAAGGAATTGGAGTGTACTCAAAAGAAGAAGCCATAGAATGGGGGATTACTGGAGCAGGACTTCGAGCAACTGGATTTGAATGGGATTTCAGAAAAAAACAACCGTATTCCAGTTTTGAAGATTTTAGTTTTGATGTGCCAACAGCTGAAAATGGAGATTGTTATGACCGTTGTAAAGTGCGTATGGCTGAAATGAAACAAAGTTTAAGAATTGTTGAGCAATGTATGCGAAATATGCCGGGCGGTCACTATAAGTCTGATCACCCACTTACAACACCTCCTCGAAAGGAGCGGACAATGAAAGATATTGAAACTTTAATCAATCATTTTTTAGGCGTTACTTGGGGACCTGTTATTCCAGCAGGAGAAGCATTGGTGGCTGTTGAAGCAACAAAAGGAAATAATGGATATTATATAACCAGTGACGGTAGTACCAATTCGTACAGAACTCGAATCAGAACTCCGTCATTCCCTGGAATTCAGATGGTTCCTTATATTAGTAAGGGATATACAATTGCCGATTTAATGGCGATTTTGGGAAGTGTAGATTATGTATTATCAGATGTTGATAGATAAATAATAAATGGTAATGGAAGAGAAAAAACCCGTTATATCAGCAGAAGCATGGAAAGAGATTGAGGCGTATTTTGAACACGTTCCTCAAAAAAGAAATGCATGTATTGATGCCTTAAAAGTGGTTCAAAAGTACAACCGTTGGGTATCAGATGAGGCACTTGAAGAATTGGCACCTGTTCTAGAAATGGGCGTGTCGGAAATTGATGGAGTAGCAACATTCTATAACATTATATTTCGTGAACCCGTAGGTCGACACGTTATCTTTGTTTGTAATAGTGTGAGCTGTTGGATTATGGGATATGAAGAGCTGATAGAAGCGATAAAGAAAAAGTTGGGATTGGATTTAGGAGAAACTACGGAGGACGATCGGTTTACATTATTGCCAATTGTTTGCCTAGGTGCTTGCGATAGCGCTCCAACAATTCTAATTGATGAAGATTTACATCGTGATGTTAAAATTGAACAACTAGACGATATTTTGGATAAATATAAATAAACCAAAATGGAAAAACCTTTAACTGGACATATAAAAAGTGATGGCTCTTGGCTAACACTTAAAGAATACGAAAAAGTAGGTGGCTACCAAGGACTAAAAAAAGCCATGAAAATGACACCTGGAGAGGTCATTGAAGAAGTGAAGAAATCTGACCTTCGCGGTCGTGGTGGTGCTGGATTCCCTACTGGATTAAAATGGAGTTTCGTCCCTACTGGTGAGGGTTCACCCGAACCCAAATACATCGTTTGTAACGGTGATGAGATGGAACCAGGGACTTTTAAAGACCGTTTATTGGTTGAAGGAAATCCCCATCAATTAATCGAAGGGATGATTATTAGTGCTTATGCTATTCAAGCAAGCTCTTCTTTTATTTTCTTGCGGTATGCTTATCATCAAGGAGCCGACGTGATTGAAAAAGCACTTCAGGAAGCCTACGATGCTGGGTATTTGGGAAAGAAGATCTTAGGCAATGATTTCAATTTGGAAATGATGCTGCACACCAGTGTGGGACGGTATATTTGTGGTGAGGAAACTGCTTTGTTGAATGCACTCGAAGGAAAACGTGCCAATCCTAGAAGTAAGCCTCCTTTTCCACAAGTGAGTGGACTTTTTGGTAAACCTACAATTGTAAATAATGTTGAAACATTTTGTAATGTTGCCCCAATCCTACATAAAGGACCAGAATGGTATAAAGATCTTAGTAATTCCGATAAAGGAGGAGGAACAAAACTTTATGGTGCAAGTGGTCGTGTAAAAAATCCTGCTATTTGGGAACTTCCGTTGGGTGTTACACTTCGAGAAATTATGGAAGAGCATGCAGGAGGAATGAAAGAAGGATATAAATTCCGTGGTGTTTTACCTGGTGGTGCATCAACGGATTTCTTGGTTGAGGAGCACCTCGATATTAAGATGGATTATGAAGGTGTAGCGGGAGCAGGGAGTCGTTTGGGAACAGGAACATTAATTGTTCTGGACGATAAAACTTGTCCTGTTGGTATGGTACTTAATTTGGAACGCTTTTTCGCTCAAGAATCGTGCGGCTGGTGTACACCGTGCCGTGAAGGTTTACCGTGGACGGCGAAATTGCTGAATAAACTTGAATTGGGAAGGGGAAGTAAAAAGGATATTGATATTCTTTCTTTTCAAACTGATTATATGGCGCCTGGTAATACCTTTTGTGCGCTTGCACCTGGAGCAATGGAACCGCTTCAAAGTGCTTTAAAGTATTTTAAGGAAGATTTTGAACAACATATTCACGATCATAAATGCCCTTATTAATAAAATGTATTTAAATATATAGCGAAAATGGCGACAATATATATAGATAATAAAGAGTATGAGGTAGAAGAAGGAAAGAATCTTCTGGAAACTTGTCTTTCTTTAGGATTGAATCTTACTTATTTCTGTTGGCATCCAGAACTCGACTCTGTTGGTGCTTGCCGTCAGTGTGCCGTCCTTAACTTCAAAGATGAAGAAGACACACGTGGAAGACTCGTAATGGCTTGTATGGAGCGTGTTTCTGATGGAATGAGAATTTCTATTGAAGGCCCGAAAGCAAAAGAATTTAGAGCAGGAAATATCGAAGCTTTAATGCTCAATCATCCACATGATTGCCCTGTTTGTGACGAAGGTGGTGAATGTCATCTACAAGATATGACTGTAATGAGTGGTCACAATTACCGACGTTATGAGTTCAATAAAAGAACACATAACAATCAATATTTGGGACCATTTATCAATCATGAAATGAACCGTTGTATTCAATGTTACCGTTGTGTCCGGTTTTATAATGATTATGCAGATGGTACCGACTTTAACGTGTTTTCATCTCATGACTCTGTGTTCTTTGGACGCAGTAGTGAAGGAACTCTAGAAAGTGAATTTAGTGGGAATTTAGTTGAGGTTTGTCCAACAGGTGTGTTTACAGACAAGACATTAAAGAAGCATTATACCAGAAAGTGGGATTTGACCTCAGCACCTTCGGTTTGTCATGGATGTAGTTTGGGATGCAATATTCTTGTGAGTGAAAGGTATGGATCAATTAGAAGGGTGCTTACGCGTTACAATAGTGATATAAACGGTTATTTCCTTTGTGACAGAGGTCGATTTGGTTATGAATATACCAACAGTGAAAACAGAATTCTACATCCTTTCAAAAAGCTAGATGTTAAGAAGGGAGATGCTGAGCAAGGACAAATCGAAAAAGAAGTGGCCTTGAAAGAAATCAAAAAACTTTTATCTTCTAGTAAGAAAACCATTGGTATTGGTTCTCCCCGAGCATCACTTGAGTCCAATTTCTTACTTCAAAAAGCGGTTGGAAAAGACAATTTTTATGCGGGAGTATCTGCACAAGAAGGAAAATTGGTGAATAAGGTTAAAAATATTCTAAAGGATGGACAAGTGAGAACACCATCAATGAAAGAAGCAGAATCCTTTGACGCTGTTTTTGTAATAGGAGAAGATTTAACCAATACTGCACCAATGCTGGCGTTGGCACTGCGTCAAACAGCAAAAACTGCACCCAATAAGAAAGCAGGAGAGATGCGGATTTCGGAGTGGGACAACTATTCTGTTAAACAGTTGGTACAAAATGAGAAAGGGCCATTTTATGTGGCTACAACGCATAAAACAAAACTCAATAATATTGCTACTGAAAGCTTTTATTGTGCACCTGATGATATTGCGAGATTGGCGCAGGCTGTAGCGCATGAAATAGACAGTAAATATCCTAAAGTAGAAGGGCTTGATGCTGAAACTGTAAAATCAGTAAAGGCCATCGCTAAGAACCTAAAATCAGCACAAAAACCTTTAATTGTTTCTGGTGTAAGTCTGTTTAGTGAAGCAATTGTGGATGCTTCAGCGAGTTTGGCGTATGCACTTAAAGGACAAAATGAAGAAACGGGTATTATCTATAATGTTCCTGAGGTGAACTCTATGGGACTGGCATTATTGACAGAAAATTATTTAGAAGATGCTTGTAAAGAAAGTGCTGATGTATTGGTTACTTTAGAAAATGATTTGTTTCACAGAACAGATGCAAAGCAGATCGAAAATCTTTATACGAATGCAAAGCATGCGATAAGTTTGGAAAGTTTACACAATGAAACAACAAGATTAAACGATTATGTCTTGCCTGCAGGAACATATGCAGAATCTACAGGTACAGCTGTAAACAATGAAGGAAGAGCACAGCGTTTTTATCAAACATTTGTGCCTGAAAATGATATGCAAAGCAGTTGGGCTTGGTTAGCAGAACTGCTTGAAAAAGGAGAAGATTATCATTTTGATCAAGTGGTAGCAGATTTAGTAAAGGATTATCCCGATCTAAAGCTTGTTGAAGAGGCAGGTCCTAATGCAGATTTAGAAGTAGGAACTCAAAAAATCCCACGTTCTCCACACAGATTCTCTGGAAGAACATCGAAACGTGCAAACAAGGATGTGAGTGAAGAAAAACCACCAGTAGATAAGGATTCGCCAATGACTTATACCATGGAAGGTTTCCAAGGCAGACAGCCTTCATCGGCTACATCATTCTATTGGGCACCAGGGTGGAATTCAGCACAAGCAATTAACAAATACCAAATCGAGGTAGGAGGGGAGTTGCATGGTGGAAACCCAGGTAAACGGCTTTTAGAGGCTTCTAAGAATGATTCAGGAGATTTTAACGTTGTTCCTACAGCTTTTGCTCCTAAAGAAGGACAATTGTTTGCATTACCTGTTTATTATATCTACGGTTCTGAGGAATTGACAGCCCAATCTCCAGCGGTTGAAAAACAAATTCCAGAAACCAAGTTCTTTATGAATGATGAAGATGCAAAGAAGCATTCAATTGAAGATGGAGATCAGATAGAAATTAACTATAATGACAATACAATAAGTTTACAAGTTAAATTGGATAATTCTCTTGCTAAAGGTATACTTGGAATTCCTAAAGGATTCAAAGAAACCGCAGGATTTACCTATCCATTTTGGGCAGATTTTAAAAAACTATAAACTGAATAAAAGATGAGTGAAGTCGGTACAGAAATTTTAATAATTGTTGGCGTCCTTCTTATAATGGTCACTATTGCCGCAGGATTAATTTACGTGGAAAGAAGATTACTCGCTGCTTTTCAAGATCGATTAGGACCAAACAGAACAGGACCTTTTGGATTGCTACAGGTTTTAGCAGATATGATTAAAATGTTCTTTAAGGAAGATTGGATACCGAAATTTGCAGATAAAAAGGTATTTATTCTTGCGCCAATGATTGTAATGATATGTACTTTATGTTCTTTGGCTATTATTCCTTTTACCCCTCTTATTTCTGTTGCAGATCTCAATATTGGACTTTTGTTTATTCTTGGAATGTCTTCTCTTGCGGCCTATAGTGTTGCGCTTGGAGGATGGTCTTCCAACAATAAATATTCTCTTCTTGGTGGGATTCGAGGAACAGCACAAATGATTTCTTATGAAGTATTTATGGCACTTGCTTTAATGGGGGTTGTTGTTATGGCAGGAAGTTTTAATTTGCGTGATATTGTAGAAGCACAAAAGGGAATGTGGAATATTGTCCCTCAATTTTTAGGATTTATTATATTTTTTATTGCCGGAGTTGCAGAAACGCACCGTGCACCTTTTGATTTGCCCGAAGCTGAGAGTGAGTTGGCGGCAGGTTTCCACTCAGAATATTCAGGAATGAAATTCGGAATGTTCTTTATAGGAGAGTATTTAGGTGTTGTGCTTATTTCTTCAATGGTAACTGTTTTGTACTTTGGAGGCTGGTTAGGGCCTTCATTTTTACCACCAGCAGCGTGGTTTTTGATTAAAATGTTTATTTTCATATCACTTTTTATACTTTTTCGTGCTGCGCTTGCACGACCGCGGTATGACCAATTGATGCAATACGGCTGGAAGGTTCTCCTGCCTTTAGCATTGGTTAATGTTATGGTTACAGGAGCGATTGTTTTGGCATTGGCGTAAGGAATAAATGGTGTGATTAATATATAAAAATTATTATTAATGAGTGTATTTTTTAGTAATTTAAGAACGATTTGGCTCACTTTTATTAGGCTGTTCAAAAAGCCTATAACTGTTGAATACCCCGAAAAAAAGGCCTATTTAGCGCCCAGATATAGAGGGCGAATTATTCTTTCGCGAGATCCAGATGGAAAAGAACGTTGTGTTGCTTGTAACTTGTGTGCAGAAGCCTGTCCTACAGATTGTATTGCACTTCAAGCAACCGAAGATGAAGATGGAAGACGCTATCCAGATTTCTTTAGGATTAACTTTTCTCGTTGTATCTTTTGTGGATTGTGTGAAGAGGCTTGCCCAACTTATTCAATTCAATTGACTCCAGATTTTGAAATGGCAGAATACAACCGTCAGAATTTGGTTTATGAAAAAGAAGATCTCTTGATTAGTGGGGAAGGAAAATACCACGGTTACCATTATTATAAAGAAGCTGGTGTTGCTTGGGGTGTTAAAGCCAAAGGAGAGGGAGAAAAAGAAGATAAACCAGTAAATCCAAAATCGTTGATGCCATGAATATAATATTTTACATTTCAGCTATTGTAGCGATTATTTCTACCTTGATGGTTATTACGCGTACACATGCAGTACATGCATTGCTTTATTCTATTGCCTCATTCTTGGCTCTAGCGGTTATCTTTTTCGTTTTAGGAGCGCCTTACATTGCAGCACTTGAGGTGATTATCTACGCCGGAGCAATTATCGTTTTGTTTATATTCGTTGTTATGATGTTCAACTTGGGCAAAGAAACTGCCCAAAAAGAAAAGGAATGGCTCTCTTTTAAGGCTTGGATTGGTCCTTCTATTTTGTGTTTGATCTTGTTGATAGAGTTTATTTATATGGCAGTGACATCCAATTCAGTAGATGCTGAACTAATTCCTATTCAACCCAAAGAGGTTGGAATAGCACTTTATACAAAATATATTCTTGGTGTTGAAATGGTGGCGATGCTATTAATGAGTGCAACTGTTGGAGCATACCATATTGGTAAAGTAAAACAAAAAGAATACCATCGTTATTTACAAGATGAGAAAGAAGAACTTGATTAATATTTAGAATTATGACACAAATACCTTTAGAAACTGGTTTGTTATTGGCCGCAATTATATTTTTGCTCGGACTCACTGGGGTGATGATTCGACGAAATATTATTTTTATGTTGGTTTCCATTGAAATTATGATGAATGCCACAATACTGGCTTTTATCGTAGCAAGCACACATTTGCACGATGTAGATGGCCAGGTGATGGCCTTATTTATTTTTGCTGTTGCAGCAGCAGAGGTGGCTATTGGGTTGGCACTTGTTGTACAGATATTTAGAAAATACAATTCGCTTGATATTAAAGAACTCAATAAGTTGAAAGACTGATAATACAGTGTGCAATATTGATGAAATGAGAATTAGAAATTATAACAAAATAAAAATTTAAAAGTATGTTGAACCTTTTATGGCTCGTCCCCACATTGCCTTTAATTAGCTTTATAGTTTTGGCTATTTACGGAAAAAGGTTAGGTAAACTGAGTGGTTATATCGGAACAGCTACCCTCGGGATTTCTGCCTTGCTTACATTAATTATCGGAATCGGATTCTTGTCTTCCCCTCCCGATGGAAATTTCTATGAACAAACATTATGGACCTGGTTCAGTATTAAAGATTTCTCTCCAGAAATTTCGCTTTACCTCGACCCAATGTCCTTGGTTTTTATCTTTGTAATTACTTTTGTTGGATTCCTTATTCATTGGTTCTCCATAGAATACATGGAGGGCGATGAAGGGTTTTCAAGATTCTTTGCTTATTTGAATCTTTTTGTTTGTTCAATGTTGTTGCTCGTATTGGGGAATGACTTATTGCTCGTTTATCTCGGTTGGGAAGGTGTTGGTCTTTGTAGTTATTTGCTTATTGGTTTTTGGTATAAAAATCCTTTTAACAATTATGCAGCGAGAAAAGCATTTATTGTGACCCGTATTGGCGATACAGCCATGTTGATTGGGTTATTTATTCTGGTTAAAGATTTTGGAACTTTAAACATTCAAGATATTCTTTCTCAAGCGCCTGATGTTTATGCAATGGGAGGGACAAGTGTCTCTTGGGCCTCTGTTTTGTTATTGGCTGGAGCAATCGGAAAGTCTGCTCAACTTCCACTCCATACTTGGCTTCCCGATGCGATGGCAGGACCTACTCCTGTAAGTGCTTTAATTCACGCGGCAACCATGGTAACCGCTGGAGTGTATTTAATTGCGAGAACAAACGTATTGTTTGAAATGGCTCCTGCTATTCAAACTTTGGTGGCCATTATTGGAGCGGCAACATTAGTTATTGCTGGATTCTCGGCCCTAGCACAACGCGATATTAAAAAGGTTTTAGCGTATTCCACCATCAGTCAAATAGGCTACATGTTTATTGCTTTAGGTGTTGGCGCATGGTCTGCTGGAATCTTCCACTTCATGATTCACGCTTTCTTTAAGGCCTTACTTTTCTTAGGAGCAGGTGCTGTTATTTTGGCTATGCATCACGAACAAGATATGTTTAAAATGGGTGGATTGCGTAAGAAAATACCTGTGGTTTATTGGACCTTCTTATTTGGGTCGGCTGCACTTGCTGCATTGCCTTTGGTTACCGCAGGATTCTACAGTAAAGATGAAATCTTGTTCCTATCATTGGCTTCCACAAAAGGAAGTTTATTGTTGTGGATTTGTGGATTTGTTGGTGCATTTATTACAGCACTCTACACCTTTAGAATGGTATTTATTACCTTTTTTGGAGAAGCCAAGATGGAAGTGGATCACAAACCCAAAATGAGTTTTAAAATTCCATTAATAATACTGGGTATCCTTTCGCTTGTAGCTGGGTTTATTCAATTGCCAGAAGCGTGGGGACATTTTCACCTCTTTTCTGATTTATTGGCAGGGACATTGCCTGCTGTAGAAATTGCCGATGGGATGCACAGCATTGAGATTTGGCTTCAAGTATTAACCGCCGCTGTTGCAATTATAGGTGTTTGGATTGCTTATGTTGTATACGTTAAGAAACGAAAGGAAACGTATGCTTTTGAGCAATCTGGATTGTATAACTTCTTTTTCCAAGGCTGGAAATTTGACCAACTCTTCGATGTTTTGTTCGTAAAACCAACAGTTTGGCTTTCAAAAATTGATCAACATGATTTTATTGACAAAATATATTGCGGAATTGGAAATGTAAACCTTAGTATTAACAAAGCCTTCAGTCGAACGCAGAACGGTTACCTTAAACTTTATGTTGGAGGACTTGCCGTAGGTACGATTGTAGCATTAATGATAGCTTTATTTTTATGATACTTTTAGACCTCATAATCATTTTAATGCTCGGTGGAGCACTTTCTTGGTTGATTAGCAAGTGGAGTATTAATGCCAGTAAATGGATGGCATTTGCCACAGTAATGATTGATTTATTCTTGGTAATTGGTATTTGGATCAACCACCCGAATGGTATAGCTCAAATTGGTGAAAATGAAACAACTTGGCTTATTGATTTAAAAATCAATTGGATTCCGCAATGGGGCGCAAGTTTTCACTTGGCTCTCGATGGATTGAGTTTAATTATGGTGGCGCTAACGCTTTTTGTAGGCGCTTTGGCCGTGCTAACTTCTTGGAAGGAGATTCAGAAAAGGATAGGTTTCTATTATTTTAATATTCTTTGGCTATTGGCAGGAATTATTGGAGTTTTTCTTTCCATGGATTTATTACTGTTCTATTTCTTTTGGGAAATAATGTTGATTCCGATGTTCTTTGTCCTTGTCATTTGGGGCTATGAAAAGCGAAAGCATGCAGGCATTAAATTCTTTTTGTTTACCCAATTAAGTGGACTCTTTATGTTGTTGGCTATTCTTGGACTTTACTTTGTTCATGGAAGCAATACTGGAGAATTTACTTTTGATTATTCAGCTTTAGTTGGCACATCAATGTCAGCATCACTGGCTTTTTGGTTAATGTGTGGCTTCTTAATTGCCTTTTTGGTTAAATTGCCCGCTTTCCCATTCCATAGTTGGTTGCCTGATGCTTATACCCATTCCCCAACTGCGGGAAGTGTTATCGTTGCAGGTTTAATGACCAAAACAGCAGCTTATGGATTGTTGCGCTTTGTATTGCCTTTATTCCCCGAAGCTTCTCAAACAATTGCTCCCCTGATGATGATTTTGGGTGTCGCTGGTATTCTTTACGGTGCTAAAATGGCTTTTGCTCAAACTGATTTTAAACGCTTAATTGCATTCTCAAGTTTGAGTCATATGGGCTTTATTGTAATTGGAGTTTTCTCGTTTAATACCCTTGCTTACCAAGGTACGGTGATGGAAATGGTGGTTCACGGAATCAGTATTAGTGCATTGTTTATTATTGCTGGAGCAATTCGAGAAAGAACAGGTATCCGCAATATGGATAAAATGGGACAATTTTGGAAACAAATGCCAGGTATGGGTGGAATCACCGTTATCTTTGTCATGGCTTCTTTAGGTTTACCGGGATTGGGAAATTTTATTGCTGAATTTTTAATTCTTGCAGGAGTTTTCCAGGTTTCTATTTTGTGGTCGGTTTTAGCAACATTGGGATTGATTTCTGCCATGATTTATTCCTTGGTTATTCTTCAAAAAATATTTTATGGAAAGAACAATTCGAATCAAGAAAAACTGGTTGATTTTTCCTTTCGAGAATACTTTATTATGGGCTGTTTGATTGTTGCTATTTTTTGGTTGGGACTTTTCCCTCAAAAGGTCATTAGTACGGCAAAGCCAATGATTAATACAATAGAAAATCAAGTGAATGTAAATTCAAGCATGTTGAACGACAATAAACAAGATACTGAAAATGTTAAATTCTGAAAATCTATATTTATTATTGCCTTTGATGATCTTAGGCGCTGCTGCAATAGTTGTAATGTTGTCTATTGCGATTAAAAGGAACCATCTTTTTACCTATATCTTGTCTTTAATAGGAACAGCACTTGCTTTTGGTTCGCTATTTTGTTTGCCTACCCATGGAGAAAGCGTTACAACATTGTTTGTAGTAGATGGCTTTAGTACCTTCTTTACAGGACTTGTTCTTCTTGCAACATTCTTTATTCTTGTATTTTCTTATCCTTACTTAAAAAGTCAAGGAAAGATTAAGAAAGGAGAATATTATGTTTTGTTACTTATTGCTTCTTTTGGTGCGATTGCCATGACAATAAGCAATCATTTTGTTGCGTTCTTCCTTTCATTAGAGGTAATGAGTGTTTCGCTATACGCCATGATTGGTTACCTTAAAAAATCACCTTTTGCTATTGAAGCAGCAATAAAATATTTAATAATGGCAGGGGTTTCTTCTTCGATTTTACTGTTTGGATTTGCTCTTATTTATGCACAAACCGGAGAAATGGAACTCAGTGCTATGCTGACAGCCGCAGGTGCCGATGCAACAAATGTTTTGTTTGTCTCTGGTATGGCTCTCGTTATTGTAGGCCTTGGATTTAAGCTGGCTTTGGTGCCTTTTCACATGTGGACACCCGATATTTATGCAGGTGCACCAGCGCCAGTATCAACCTTTGTTGCTACCATTTCAAAAGGAAGTGTTATGGCTTTCTTAATTCGTCTCTTTATTGATGTAAATGGAGAAGTTCATAACGGTGTTTGGGTAACATTTGCTGTTTTTGCAATTGCATCGATGCTTATAGGAAACTGGTTGGCGCTCAAGCAAAATAATGTAAAACGCTTATTGGCTTATTCTTCAATTGGACATTTGGGGTATATGGTCGTTGCTCTGCTTGCTTCGAGTCAGGCTGGAGTTGAGGCAGTAGCCTATTATTTAGTGGCTTACTTTATCAGTATGACAGCAGCCTTTGGAATTATTGGTTACCTCGCAAATAAAGACGGAGAACTCCTAAATATTGATGATTATAAAGGCTTGTTTTGGAAAAAACCATGGATTGCAGCTTTATTTGCAGGTGTGTTATTGTCATTGGCAGGTATTCCACTAACTGCAGGATTTCTCGGAAAGTTCTATTTATTGCTCTCAGGAGTTGGCGCATCTCTTTGGACACTGGTTATTGTTTTAATTGTTTCAAGTACCATCGGATTGTTTTACTATTTACGCGTAGTTGTAGCTTTATTCGCCGATAAGGACAAAGTAACATCAGAAAATAAAGATACATCTCCAGTTGGTGCTTCGGTTTTCGGAGGAATTGTTCTCATTGTTTTGTTCATCTTCCTTTTCTGGGCAGGAATGTTCCCTTCAGGATTAGTAGAGATTATTCAGAACCTTGTAACACCAGTGATCGGATAAGAAATAAGCGAACTATACATTTAAGAGTTAAGGAAATGGATTCATTTGATAATTCCTTTCTTTCCGACAGTCTATTACCCCACATTATTATTCATTCATATTGTTTTTAAAAGAAAGCAATTTTTAGAATTCCCCTAAATGTATTCATGAGATTTCTTTTGATTTTACATTTATATAAATTAGAAATAGTTGGATTTGGGATATTAATGGGGATGGAAGTTTAGATATTGCGATATGGGAAAGTTTAAGGGACTTTGAGTCTCCCAGTCAGCTTTCAGATAATATTTCTAGTGACAAAAAGTTCATTTATTTTTTCACGAATAATAACTATGAATATAAAAATTGGACAATTCATGATCTTACAAATATCACTTTGACAAAATAGAATGAGAGAGAATAAGTATGAATTGTATTCTATAAAATTATTATCTAGACAGGAATAAAAGCCTATCCCTCTCGCTCATCAATAATATCCTGAACGGCCTCTGGATTTAGCAATGTAGATGTATCGCCCATGTTCTCTATCTCATTTGAAGCAATCTTCCGTAAAATTCTCCGCATGATTTTACCCGAACGCGTTTTAGGTAAACTCTTTGTAAATTGAATTTTAGACAATTTAGCAATTGGACCGACTTCCTCAGCAATTGAATTATTGATTTCTTCTTTAAGATCTGACTTCCTTTTGTCAGAGACTTTTCTTTTTAATGATACAAAAGCGAAAAGCGCATTGCCCTTTACGTTATGTGGATACCCCACAATTGCTGACTCGCTGATTAAAGGATGTTCATTAATTACATTTTCGATAGGAGCCGTTCCTAAGTTATGTCCCGATACAATAATTACATCATCGACTCTTCCTGTAATTCGATAATATCCTGCAGGATCGCGAAGTGCACCATCACCGGAAAAATAATATCCTGGAAAAGTGGTGAAATAAGTTTCAACATAACGCTGGTGATTGTTCCAAATCGTTCGGGCAATTCCAGGCCATGGCTTTTTAATACACAAGCTTCCTTCTACTAAATTGCCTTCCTGTTCCTTGCCTTCGGCACTCATTAAGGCAGGTTGAATCCCCAATAACGGAAATGTAGCAAAAGTTGCTTTTGTAGGTGTGGTGAAAGGAATAGGAGAAATCAAAATTCCCCCATTTTCTGTCTGCCACCACGTGTCGACAATCGGACAGCGCTCTTTACCAATATTTTTGTGATACCATCTCCATGCTTCATCATTTATAGGTTCGCCAACAGTACCTAAAACTTTTAACGAAGATAAATCATGTTTTTCCACATATTCTAAATCCTGTTTTGCTAAAGAACGAATTGCAGTTGGAGCAGTATAAAATTGATTCACTTTGTATTTCTCAACAATTTCCCAAAATCGATCATATGCTGGATAGGAGGGGACACCTTCAAAGATAATTGTGGTAGCTCCATTCAATAATGGACCGTAAAGGATATAGGAATGACCTGTAACCCAGCCAATATCTGCGGTGCACCAATAAATATCCCCCTTTTTATATTGAAATACATTGGCAAAAGTATGTGCGACATAAACCATATAACCAGCAGTGGTGTGTACCATACCCTTGGGTTGACCTGTAGAACCTGAGGTGTATAAAATATACAAAGGATCTTCGGAACCCATAATTTCAGGAGGACAATCTTTGCTGGAATTCTTAATTAAATCGGCCAAGAATTCATCTCTCTCAGATTGCATTGTGATTTCGCAATTTGTTCTCTTAACAACCAATACTTTTTCAACTGTAGGACAATCGTTTAAAGCTTTATCTACAATATTCTTTAAGTTAATTTCCTTTTTTCCACGATATGATCCATCAGCACAGATAAGCATTTTACATGAAGCATCATTTGCTCTTGAAGCAATTGCTTTG
Organism: uncultured Fluviicola sp.; assembly: GCA_964585545.1. Lineage (GTDB taxonomy): Bacteria > Bacteroidota > Bacteroidia > Flavobacteriales_D > Crocinitomicaceae > Brumimicrobium. The sequence continues at coordinate 4,014 of CAZPDT010000015.1, read as the reverse complement.
GATGAATAACCAGCAAAAATAACCGAATGGATTGCGCCAATTCGAGCACACGCCAACATGGTGTATGCCAATTCTGGAATCATGGGAAGATAAATACAGACCCGATCTCCCTTTTGAATACCTTTTGCTTTTAGCACATTTGCAATTTTATTGACCTCCTCATACAGTTTGCGATAGGTAATATACTGTTCTTTTTCTTCAGGATTGTTGGGTTCAAATATAATTGCAGTTTGATTCCCACGTTTTTCTAAATGTCGATCGATACAATTTTCCGTAATGTTCAATTGACCACCTTCAAACCATTTGATATCAGCCTTGTGCATGTCAGCATTAAGCACTTTATCCCATTTTTTTGTCCATATGAAACTTTCCGCAATCTCGCCCCAAAACCTTTCTGGATCATTTAATGCAATTTCTTGGTATTTAAAATATTCGGGAAGATTATTTACTATATATTTCATGCTGTATTTTTAAGAACTGTATTAAATTTATAAATTCAATTCAAGAATCTGTTTTACAACTCTTGAAATGAAGTAATCTAAAATAAGCAAATGGCGTTAGTAATTCAAGAAATTGAAGAAATAATTAAACGAAAGTTTGAAAATGAAGCTACTGGACATGACTGGTATCATATTGATCGGGTACGTACAATGGCCTTACAGATTCAAAAAGAAGAGGGAGGAGACCCTTTAATTATTGAATTGGCAGCTTTGCTTCACGATATTTCAGACCATAAATTTAATGGTGGAGATTTTGATTTAGGGGCAACGTTGTCAAATGAAATTCTTTTGTCGCTTGATGTAAATAAAGAAACGAGAGATCACGTTTCGAGGATTGTGAAAAATGTCTCCTTTAAAGGAAGTGGGGAAGCAGATAAAATGATAACTTTAGAAGGTAAAATTGTTCAAGATGCCGACCGAATTGATGCTATTGGAGCGATTGGAATTGCTCGAACTTTTGCTTATGGTGGATCTGTGGGATATCCTATTTATGACCCTAAATTACCACCCCAAAAAAATCAGTCAGTTGAAAATTATGTCAAGAATAAAAGTCACACCATCAATCATTTTTATGAAAAGCTACTTTTGTTAAAAGATCGAATGCACACGAATACAGCAAAAAAAATTGCAGAAGAGCGAACGGATTTTATGGAAAACTTCTTGGATCAATTTTATAAAGAATGGAAGTGAACAAACCGATACTCAAAAAAAATGCACCCTTTAAAAAAGAGTGCATTTTTGTAGAATATATTTAAAAATCATAATTGATTCATGAATAATTCGGATTAAATTGCTTTAAACGAAACTCTTCTGTTTTTAGCTGCTTTTAACTCGTCCGTATCTTCATCGGTAATATATTGAGATGGGGTGCTGTTTTTTGCATCTTTCGTTATCAAACGTCCTTTGTCGATACCTTCTTTCGTCAACAACTCTTTAATCCACTCAGCTCTTCTTTGAGAAACCACTTTATCTTCTGGACTTTCCGCTTCTTCATTATCAGAATGACCAGTTATTTGAAGTGATAAACTTGGATTTTCATTTAAAAGCTTAACCAATTGATCAAGTGTTTGCTTCCCATCTTTACGTACATCATACCGACCTGTTCCATAAAATATATTGTATTCTTGGATGTTTTCTGCAAGCGTGTTGTCTTTAGTTATCTGTGGAGAACGTTGATAAAGTGTATATGTTTGTGTTTTTGCTTCATCGGGATAGTTGCAATTACATTCTTCGTTTGGTCCTAAGAGTTGAACAGAAACGTCATCAATATAATAATAAGCCGCAATAATTTGTTTTCCTCTCACATTCCTTGGCTTTCTGTTGCGTTCGGTAGAAATGTCTTTTTCATTAGAAAAGTTACCAATGGTAATGTATTTTTCTTTTCCTTCTGCAACAAATTCTCCACAAATTAAGTCCCAACCGTACATTCCGTCAATCATTTTTTTCTTGGGATGCTCAACATCGGTCTTGTCAAGGATAATTGCAGGAACTTTATTGTCTGTTCCTACTGGTCTTTTAGAAAACACTGCTCCCAAACGATTACTGGAATATTTTGCGAGTTCTGCTAAAGAAGCATAGAATTGTACTTTATAACGCATTCCTTTTTTCAAGGGTGCATTAAGTTGTGCTTGAAGATAAGTTCTGTTTTCCTTTTCTCGATAAGAGTAAGTAATTATTCCTGCATAATTGATCCCATCTTTAGCTTCTTCTGTTCCATAGATGTTATCTGGAGTCATTACATCGGGCATTTTTGCATCTGCTGAAAATAAATCGGCTCTGTTACCAGAAGCAGAAGTCCATGCTTCAGCTCTTTTTATGTCTCCTACACGTCTTAACTTTCTACTTTGTGCATTTTCAAAACTTGGATTGGGGACTAGGTTTTCTCCTTCCTGAGCGGCTACTGATAAAGTAAGCAGCAATATAGGAAGTGTAGAAATTACACGATTGAATCTTTTGCTCTTAAATTTCATAATTCTTTACGGTTTTAATAAAAGTTTTTACTTTTTCTGGTTCCATATCAGGATAAACCCCATGGCCCAAATTTACAATATGTCTTTTACTTTTAAAACTATCTAACATTGTTTTGGTATGCATTTCGATATTTTTGTGATCTGCATATAAAACGCAAGGGTCTAAATTTCCTTGCAAAGTTTTCTTTTCGCCAAATAAAGCTCTGGCCTCTCTAATATTCATATTCCAGTCTAAACCAATGGTTTCACAATTGGAATGTGCCATATCTTTTAGCGATGTATACGCACCTTTTGCAAAAAGGGTTACAGGAACTTCATGAATTGCTTCAGCAATCTGGTTCATGTATTTTAGTCCAAACTCATAGTATTGAGCTTCTCCTAGTATTCCCGCCCAAGAATCAAAGACCTGAACGAGATCGGCACCGCCTTTAATTTGCATTTTCAAATAACGGATTGTCACATCTGTGATACGTTTTAACAACTCGTGTGCCAAAGTTGGGTTTTGGTATAACATTTTCCTTGCTTTAGAAAAAGTTTTTGAACCGCCACCTTCAACCATATAGCAAAATATCGTCCACGGAGCACCTGCAAAACCAATTAATGGCACCCGATTGTTTAATTCTTTTTTTGTGATTTCAATGGCTTCTTTTACATATCCCATACGCTCTTCAATTTGAAAATCGGATTGGGCATATCTCTCCAGGTCTTGTTCTGATTTAAAAGTTTTCTCAAAGTGAGGACCTACTTTTTCAACCATTTGATAGGTTAAGCCCATTGCTTCGGGAACAACAAGAATGTCGGAAAATATGATGGCTGCATCCACATCAAGCAAGTCGACAGGCTGCACAGTAACCTCAGCGGCTAATTTTGGTGTTTCAACCAATTCCTTAAATCCACTCAAAGAATTTCTCACTGCCCTGTACTCGGGAAGAATTCTACCAGCTTGTCGCATTAGCCAAACTGGGTATCTTTCGATGGCCTTTCCATGGGCTGCTCTTAAAAGCAAATCATTTTTGTAATTCATAAGAACAAATATAGTGATTGGTTCTTGATATGTCGTAATTTTAACCTAAACTATTTATACATTTTCTATTCCAAAGCTATTGCCATTTTAGCTTTTCATTACGAATAGTTCGGGTTAAGGGATAAAAAGTTTATAAAAAAAGGGAAACTCGATTTCGAATTTCCCTTTTTATAAAAAAATGTGTTTTGCTTATAGTTGTGCAATATGCATCGCTAGGCCAGATTTTAGATTGGCTGCCTTTTTCTTATGTATAATGTTTTTCTTAGCAATCTTATCAATCATGCTAACAACAAGAGGAAATTGCTTCTCTGCTTCCTTCTTGTCTTCAGTAGCACGCAACTTGCGTATTGCATTACGTGTTGTTTTGTGCTGGTACTTATTGATAATTGTCTTCTTTCTATCTGAGCGAACTCTTTTAATAGATGATTTATGATTTGCCATAACTTTATTTATTAAACTGTTTACAAGTAGCCCATAGGAGAATCGAACTCCTGTTTCCAGGATGAAAACCTGATGTCCT
>CAZPDT010000014.1:0-99957 GCA_964585545.1 uncultured Fluviicola sp. | reverse complement strand
TTCCAACACCAGCTGCAGTAGGATCAAATGAAGTTCCAGTAACGCCTGTTCCAGAGAACGTTCCACCAGATGGATTACCAACAAGAGTTACAGAAGAAGCGTCAATGCATAAAGCAGCAACGGGATCAATGGAAGGCGTTGGAAGTGGATTAACGGTAAAATTTACTGATTCTTGATCTGAACACCCATCATTATTGGTAACAGTAACGGTGTAATTTCCACTATTTCCAGGTGTGGCATTTGGAATAGAAGGATTTTGCACCGTAGAAGTATAAGAATTAGGACCTGACCAACTGTAAGAACCACCTGTTCCTGCGCCTGAAGCATTAAGAGCGATTGTAGCCCCTTCACAAATAGGGCTGTTCGAAGATGCAGTAGCGGTTGGGTTGGGTAATTGAGAATTAATTGTAAATGTTGCCGTTTCATCACAATTTCCATTGTTAACGGTAAGAGTATAATTCCCAGCGGTTCCACTAATGATTCCTGAGCTATTAATTGACGCCCCAGAAGGTGAAATGTTATAGGTAAATGAATTGTCATAATTGGTTACCTCTAGCGTACTTGGATTATCACAATCTGCTTGAGCAACAGTTGAAAAAGTAGGTACTGGTGGATTACAGTTAATAAAAGAAACATTAAAATCATCAACGCAGGAGAGGGGCGAACCAATCATCTCTTCAAATGTTACATCGATGGAGGCGGAAATATCTGCAGTCCATTCATTATAATCTGTCCAATTCCCACAAGTAGTATTCGGATTAAATATCGTATGACCCCAACCATCTGAAAAGTGATTAGGATATACATATATTTCTACTTCACTTGTCTGATTATATCCAGGAATATCTGTTAAATCAAAGCAATTGTTCATATTGCCACCAGTTGGGAAATTTTGGTCATAAATAACCATACCATCAACATAAACAGTAACCCAATATGAGTTAGAAAAAGGATATTCAAAGCAAAAGTTTGATACGCTTAGACATAAATCAATAGATGTAGCGCTTCCACCCGTACCATTTGGCGGGAAATTTATATACCCTGCATGGTTAGAATTGGACCAAAAAGGGGAAGTACTTGGAATTACACCGGAGGGATCTATCGTATTATCATAAGTTATAGGAACTAGTGGTCCTGCAGTTTCACAACAGTTTGGACTTCCCGGGATTCCGTTATAAGTTACTGTAAAAGTTTCATTACCATCCACACATACATCACTTGGGCCAGTATTTGGATTAGGAGAAATATCGAATATACTACCTATATCAGCATTAGTACAGTCGAAATTTGCGGAAACGTCCCAAGAACATGTAGTTGTATTCCATGTAATATCAACGAGATCACTAGGGTCAGTAGGAACTTGAGGGTAAACTGTAACAGGGTGATTCCCACTGGCAAGTGTTGCTCCTGTGACATCACAAGTAATTGTCCATGGAAGATTGACATTTAATATATTACAATAATTGTTGTTTGATAAGGGGACTTGGACAATGAAATCGTTGCAATTCCCAACAGTTGAAGTAACAGGTCCAGAAGGTGTTTGTATAGTGATTGTTGCCGAGCTAATAGAAATATTGGCCGCAAACATAGCGTGTCCAGGGCTGTCTACATGCGCCAGGACGTTCCCTCCTTGAAGTGCATCCACATCACCAGGTAAAAAACCGTATCCATAAGGGTCGTGTACAATCAAATCAAAGGAATTTCCTTGAGTGTTGGGGTCTATAGGACCAATAGTTACTGTCGTATTACCATTATTACCACTGCCTAAAACACTTCCTGTAGAAACACTTTCTAAAGTCCAGTTAAAACCCCAGCCATTATCAAAATTAGTTTCAATATCAATAAAGATTTCCCCATTACAATTTGTGTTTTCCACAGTCATTGTATAGTTCTGTCCACCACAAGCTTCTCCAGCAGCTTGAACAGTATTTGAATAATCAGGACAATTTTGAGCATTCGCAACAAATGCACTCATGACAAAAGCCAGAGTATAGAGTGTTTTTCTAATCATACCTTAATTTTTGGACGTTTAAGTCACGTATGTAGTTATTTCAAAGGTATGAAAATTAAATGGGATAAAAAAACAATTTTTAGAACTCCCTTTTAAAACAGATTCAAAATTAAATTCATGAACCGCCTTGCGAACTCACTTCGTCAAGCTATTGGATTAGCATTCTTAAATTATTGTTTTATTAAAATTAACCTGTTTACAGAAGTATTGATAAAATCCTGTATTTTGAACTACAGCAAGCATCTATTTCAACAGATTAACGTGACCCGTATACGTATTGTGTTTATCTTTTCCAGTTTCTTTTACCTTAATTTTCCAAACATATGTCCCTTGTTTGACAATTCTTGTACTGTTTTCACCGTAGGTTCCGTTCCAACCAACATTTGTGTTGTGTGATTCAAAAATAATTTCACCCCATCGATTGTAGATGGTCAATGTATAAGTTTGAGAATCAAATCCTGAAGTGAATATAGGCTTAAATGTTTCATTAAAATTATCTTTATCAGGAGTAAATGAATTGGGAATATAGAAAATCAAATCCTCTTCTATTTTAATGACCGCTTTTGCTGTGTCATTACAGTCAGGACCATTAGAAGCAATAAGTGTAACAATGTATTCACCATCTTTATCATCAGGGAAAGTATGTGTTGCATTAAATGTATACTCCGCGGGTGAGCCATCTCCAAAAATCCACGTAAAGTCTGTGCCATTTTGGGTTTCATTGGTAAAATTAACTTCAGGATTACTAGTTCCTGACACCATTGGGTCGGCAGTAAACAGAGCGTCTGGTTTTGGAGTGACTTCAATGTAATCTTGTGCTGTGTATGTTCCAGAGCAACCATTGGCATCAGTTACGGTTAAAGTTACACTATAAAGTCCGCTTGAAGCATAAGTGTTGGATACATTATCACACAAACTGCTTGTATTTCCATCACCGAATTCCCAGTAACAAGTAGCTCCAGTCAATCCTGTATTGTTGGTAAAGTTAACAATTAACGGTTCACAACCTCTAAGGTTATCGCCTTCAAAGTCGGGAACAGGGTTTTCGTTCACAGTAACTTCAACTTGGTCTGTATTGACACAACCATTGGCATCAGTTCCAGTTACTTCGTAAGTTGCGGTGGCAGTTGGAATAAAAGGACTTCCGTTGGTTACATTTTGATCCCATACGTAATTGCCTCCAGCACCCGCTCCACTAGCAGAAAGGGTTGTACTTTCCCCATTACAAATGGACTGGTCTTGTCCGGCATCTATTGAAGGTAAGTTATGAACGATAACACTAACGTTGTCTGTGGCGGAACAATTGTTGACATCAGTAGCCGTAACAGTATAGACCGTAGTACCGCTAGAAGTTGGAGTGAACGCAACACCATCATTGATGCTGATGTCCCATGTGATTGTTGCTCCATCTGGGTTTGTAGCCGTTAATGTTACACTTTGCCCAATACAAATTTCGACATCATTGGGGGCAGTAACAGAAGGCCCACCTTGGTCATTAAGGTTGATGGTATTTGGTGCGGAAGCACTGCATCCATTTGCGTTGGTTACAGTAAAATCGCCATACGCACCTTGGGGCAAATTGCCGAGGAGAATTTCTCCAGAAGCGTTAGTGGTTTCATTTTGAGGACCTACATTGTTTCCATTATCGGTATAGCTTAAATCATAAGCAGTATTTGAGACAGATCCACAAAGTCTATGAGAAAGAACAATTTCTTTGCTGGTTATCCAATTTAGAATACGTTTTAATGAAACGTTCATAAGTCTTATATCTTTTATTTTGTAGTGTGTTTCAATAAAATAATAATAATTTTATATGTTTACAATTCATATATAACTTTCCTCCTTTAAAATATATGATGGGTATAATTTACGTACTTTTTTTAAAAAGACCAAAATTTTTTTTAAAATACTTTAGCAATAATAGTCAGTAAATTCTTTGACTTTTGTGATGAAAATATATTTACTTGGCATATTGTCTTAGTTTAACTTGATGAATTTAAGCGAATTATATCTGTGAATAGGAAACGCTTTGTTGTTATAATATTTGAAATTCCTAAACAGACGTAAAAAAATCATCGCTACACTCAGTCAAAAAGACAACAAATTTCATTAAGGGAATAGGGAAAAAAGAGGTGTTATCTCAACGATGTCATCGGAGATGTCTTGTTTTGTTTTCTCCTCTTTGCTGAATGTTCGACTTTCTCTTTCCATAATTATTACTAATTTTAATACAATTAATCTTGATTAATTATGTAAAAAATCCACTTTATAATTTAGCGTAAATTAGCCGAATGTCATTATATTGAAGTTTAAAATGAAAGAATACGCTCAATAATAAACAATAAACAGTTTGAGTCTATAATAAACATCAGTATGTGTTTGCGGGATAAAATACATAATTTTACAAAATTACTTTTGGATATGGGATTTAGAAAAAACTATAGCTTTTTACTTTTGGTTTTTGTATTTATTTTTGGTCTTCAACTCAAAGCCCAAGATTTCAACCAGTTTTTTGAAAACAAAACGCTGCGTTTGGATTATATTTTTGGAGGAAATAGTGAGGAGCAAACAATTCTTTTGGATAAAATGGTCTCCTACCCTCAGTGGTCGGGAAGAAAACACCATTTAACAACGACTGTTTTAAAGGGAAGTGGACAAATTCATATCTATGATGTGGATTCTGATCAGCTCATTTACACCAAAAGTTTTAGTACTTTATTTCAAGAATGGCTTTCAACAGAAGAAGCAACACAAACTAAGCGGAGTTTTGAAAATGTTTTTTTAGTTCCTTTTCCCAAGAATAATGTGCGCATAGAAGTAGTTTTGAATGATGGTTTGGGAAATCAAATGAAACAGTTTATTCAAAATTTTAATCCTAAAGAGATACAGGTTCAGGAGATGGGGAGAGAAAACATCACTCCATTTGAGTACATTCATAAAGCTAAAAAATCCAAAACTCCCATTAATGTTGCCTTTGTTGCAGAAGGATATAGAGAAGGAGATATGGAGGCATTTTTGAAGGCAGCAAAAACAGCTACTCAAGAAATTTTGTCGTATTATCCGTTTAAGCAATATGCAGATTGTTTCAATTTCATTGCAGTAAAAAGTATTTCAAAGGATGCCGGGGTGAGTGTTCCTCATAAAAACAATTGGAAAAATACCGCTGTGAATGCTCATTTTGACACCTTTTATGCCGAACGTTATTTGACAACCAATGAAGTTCAAAAAGTACATGATGTCTTGGCGGGGATTCCCTACCAGTTTATTATTGTTCTCGCCAATACTAAAACCTATGGCGGTGGTGGTATATTTAATTTATACACTTTGGTGTCAACTGGGAGTAAGCAGTTCAAACCTGTTGTGGTTCATGAGTTTGGCCATAGTTTTGGCGGTTTAGGTGATGAATATTTTTATCCTGGCGATGTTTTGAGCAATTTAATATCAAGTCATTCTGAACCTTGGGAACCCAACATCACAACTTTGGTTCATTTTGACCGGAAGTGGAAGGACGAATTAAAAGAAGGAACGCCTATTCCCACACCGCTATCCGATGCAGCAAAATATCCGATAGGAGTTTACGAAGGATTGCCAGGAAAAGCGATTTACACTAGCAGTTTAGACTGTCGCATGAAAACAAATCGAGCGCCTGCATTTTGTCATGTATGTCAACAGGCCATTAAAAGAATGATTTTATATTATATTGAGTGATTTCAGCGCAATTAATAACGCAGGTTAATCTGTGTTTACCGCTCTGTTGAGCGCAGCCGAAATTAACAGTTAAAAATATTCTCAAAAAACTTCTTGTTAACTTAAAAAAGAGTTTTATCTTTGCCGTCCGTTAAGGCGGAATTGTAAGTGTTACTTTGAAATTATTGAGCAAACCGGAATAGGTTTTGATTTTTTTAAAATAAACAAATAAAAAATCAGTTCGGGGTGTAGCGTAGCCCGGTCATCGCGCCTGCTTTGGGAGCAGGAGGTCGCAGGTTCGAATCCTGCCACCCCGACAAAGGGGATAATTAATTTTATCCCCTTTTTTTTTAGGTCGCGTAGCTCAGCTGGATAGAGCACCTGCCTTCTAAGCAGGCGGTCACAGGTTCGAATCCTGTCGCGATCACATGAAACAGGTGGCTGTATCAATCCTTGATACAGCTATTTTTTTTAAGCAATAATTTTATAATTTTCTGCTTTTATTTACCAAATATTAAGACGTAATGCAGATAGCAAACTATATCATTCATCAAACAGGAATTCAAGAGCGTTCAATTCGAGCCACTTTAAAACTGTTGGAAGATGGAGCGACGATTCCTTTTATCTCTCGGTATAGAAAAGAAGCTACAGGAGCACTGGATGAAGTAGAAATTGCAAAAATCCGAGATGCTTCAGAGAAATACAATCAAATTAAACAGCGACAAGAAACGATACTTAATGCTATTGAAGAGCAAGGAAAACTATCTGATCAACTTAGAGAAAAAATCAATCATTGCTTTAAAAATAATGAATTAGAAGATATTTATCTTCCTTATAAGAAAAAACGAAAAACCCGTGCTGAAAAAGCGCGTCAACTGGGACTTGAAGGCTTGGCAAAACTATTGATGTCACAAGGGAATCAAGCACCTGAAACTGCTGCAAGTCGCTTTGTAAAAGGCAAAGTAAAAGATGAAGAAGAGGCATTGGCAGGAGCTCGTGACATTATTGCCGAATGGGTAAATGAAAATGACATTGTGCGGAGTAAATTAAGAAATTCCTATTTTATTTACGGTCGCATTTCTTCACAAGTAGTAAAAAGCAAAAAACAAGAAGCAGAGAAGTACCGTGATTACTTTGATTACACTTCTTCATTGAAAAAATGTCCATCCCATCGATTTTTGGCAATTTACCGTGCTAGTAACGAAGGATTATTAAGAATGAAAATTGCAGTCGACGAAGAATATATTTTTGATTTTCTGTCGCGATTCTATTTGAAAAACGATAATTTATGTGCTGTTGAGGTTGAGAAAGCATATCGGGACGCATTTAAACGCTTACTTCATCCAGCGATTGAAAACGAAGCCATTCAGGAAAAGAAAAAAGACGCAGATCAAAAAGCAATTGATGTGTTTTCGGATAATTTACGACAGTTGCTTTTGGCACCTCCGCTTGGAAAAAAACGAATCCTGGCAATTGATCCTGGTTTTCGAACGGGATGTAAGGTCGTGTGTTTGGATGAGGCAGGAGAATTGCTGACCAATACAACCATTTTTCCTCATCCTCCTAAAAATGATGTAGGAAAAGCAAAAAGTAAAATTGCACAATTGGTTGAAGCCTATAAAATTGAAGTAATTGCTATTGGAGATGGCACTGCAAGTCGAGAAACGGAGTACATGGTTAAACGGATTCGCTTTAAGTCTGAGGTCTCTGTATTTGTAGTTTCAGAAGATGGCGCCTCAGTCTATAGTGCAAGTGCTATTGCAAGAGCGGAGTTTCCAGATTACGATGTTACTGTTCGTGGAGCAGTTTCAATCGGTCGGCGCTTAATGGATCCATTGGCTGAATTGGTAAAAATCGATCCAAAATCTATCGGAGTAGGACAATATCAGCATGAAGTTGATCAAAAACTACTCAAGGCACGATTGGATGATGTGGTGGTATCTTGTGTGAATGAGGTAGGCGTTAATCTCAATACTGCTTCACCTTATTTGTTAAGTTACGTTTCAGGCTTAGGTGCTCAATTAGCAGAAAACATTATCGATTATCGAAGAAAAAATGGAGCATTTCAATCGAGAGAGGAATTGAAAAAAGTAAAACGTTTAGGGAACAAAGCGTTTGAACAGGCTGCTGGATTTTTGAGAATAACTGATGGAAGAAATCCGTTGGATAATTCTGCTGTTCATCCAGAAAGCTATGCTTTAATTCAAAAAATGGCCAAGCAACTTCAAATGGAAGTGAGGGATATCATAGGAAATGATCAATTACTTTCTGAATTGAAACACAAAGATTTTGAATTTATTGATGTCTATACTTTCGAGGATATTGTTAATGAATTGAAAAAGCCTGGACGCGATCCGAGGGGAAAGACAAAAGTATTAGAGTTTGACAGCACCATCAAAACAATCGAGGATATAAGTATAGGTAAAGAACTGAATGGGATAGTGACGAATGTAACGAATTTCGGTGCTTTCGTGAATATTGGAATCAAAGAGAATGGATTGATACACAAATCGAATTTAGCAGATGTATTTGTGGAAAATCCTGCAGATTTTATCAAGCTACATGAGCATGTAAAGGTGGAAATAATTCAATTGGATAGAGAGCGAAAGAGAATAGGGTTAAGGAGAGTAGAGTGATAGAAAAGTTTGAAAAGTATTTCCATTTCTTCTATTAATGAACTAAAAAAAGAATGTACTTTACAGTTACCAAAGCACGTGTCCAAATTCATGGACAATATGCTTAACCTCTACTTTAAACCTTGATATTTTAAATAAAAGCGTTTATAATACTCAACTAAACTATATTACCTGTTGACTACAAGCTTCTTGTTGGTCATACCATTATTGTGAATAAATTGCACATTATATATGCCGTTAGGAATATCATTGGTTGTAATAATTTCGTTCTTATTATTCAAGACTTTAGAAAAAACTAATTCTCCATTTAAATCTATAATATGAACCTCTGTTTGAGTACTTGGAACTGATATTTGAATTTGATCCGAAGTTGGATTGGGATACATTTTGATATTGTCAGCTAGACTTTCTTTATTCAAATCCAAGGGACCTGTCATTAATCTAACAATCCGACCTACAGGTGTACCATTATAACTTTCAAACCAACCTCCTACAAGAGTTCTTTTATCATTAAGTATTATTATTGATTCTACAGGACTGTCAAATCCAGCTCCAATATTGAAAGAGTTGTCGCGCGTTCCATCCGTATTTAGTCGAATGAGCCTTTTTGCCGCTTCTTCGTTGTAAGAAGCAAACCAACCCCCCACCAATATTTTTCCATCATCTTGAATTACGATTTCTTGAGCCGTATTACTAAATCCCGTTCCTGTATTAAAAGAATTGTCAACAGATCCATCAGTGTTAAGACGAATGATTCGGGTTGACGATGTGCCGTTATAATCATCAAAACGTCCGCCAATTAGAATTTTTCCATCATCTTGAATTGTTATCTCTTCTACTCTTTTATTAAAGCCTGTTCCTGTATTAAAAGTGTTATCTACGGTTCCATCGGTGTTAAAGCGTACAATATTACCTAATGTGACACCATCAAATTTTGTGAATTCACCACCTGCAACAACTTTACCATCGCTTTGAACAGCGATTGCTTCAATTTCAGGAAGATTAATGTATCCTACAGGATTTGTATCAAAGGAAGTGTCCAAGGTTCCATCTGGATTAATTTTTGCAATCCCATCAACTCTCGTTCCTTTATACGTCGTAAAATCCCCTCCAACGAAAATTTCTCCATTGGGCGAAAGAACAATTGTTTCTACGGCATCATCAAATCCTGTCCCTGTATCAAAACTATTATCTACACTTCCATCAGAATTGAGGCGGATTATTTTTTTTCCGATATCAACACCATTGTATTTATTGAATCTGCCTCCGACTAATATTTTTCCATTATTTTGGATGGCGATAGCATTAACATGTGATGTCTTAAAGCCTATACCTGTATTAAAAGAATTATCAATACTACCATCAGGATTAGTACGGACAATAGATCCTACTGCATTCCCATTGAAGGAGTTAAAGGCTCCACCTATTATGACTTTATCATTGGATTGAATGGCTGTTGCTAAAACAAAGTTATCTTCAATGCCTACACCAGTATCAAAGGTTGGGTCAAGCACTAAAGCTTGAGAAAAGGAAACAGAACTAAATAATAGTGTAATAATAATCGAAAAGTAGGTGCTTTTTTGCATGTCTAAATGTGTTTTTTAATTAAGTAATAAAATTAGTAGCTCACAAACATAATTAAATTATTGAACAAAGAGCTTATTTGGGATATTTCTTTTATAACCTCCATTTTTTTCTCTCTTTTCAATAATCACTCCTTGAAAAATGTGAGATACAAAAGCGGGTTAGTTCAATTTATAAAACCATCGGATGAACGTGACAATGCATTGAAGAAAGGTCAAAATAAATAAGGTTGAAACGCATAATTACTACCCTTTTCTTCTGTGCCATTCTTTAGAAATCAAGTCCAATTCTCTTCCGGTTTGACCAGCTACAGATGTGTTTTCATCTGCACGTCGCAACAAATAAGGCATCACTTTTTTTATGGGACCGTAGGGAACGTATTTTGCTACATTATAGCCATGATGAGCAAGGTTAAAAGAAATGTGATCAGACATCCCTAAAAGTTGGGCAAAGAATATGCGTTTGTCTTTCTTATCAATTTTAAATTCCTTCATTAACTGAACCAAGAGATGAGAGCTTTCCTCATTGTGAGTGCCACAACAAAAATAACAATGGTCAATATTGTCTATCAACAAATGAAGACTTTGGTTGAAGTCTTTATCGGTACTGTTTTTATCAGGTTGGATGGGAGAGGGGTATTCCATTTCGGCAGCGCGTTCTCTTTCTTTTTCCATATAGGCGCCTCGAACGATTTTAGCCCCATATAAATAGCCTCCTTTTTTTGCCTTTTCTATTCCGTTCTTAATGTATTCGTATCGATCGTGCCTGTACATCTGAAAGGTGTTGAAAACAATACATTGTTCTTGGTTGTATTTGGCCATCATAGACTCTACAATACGGTCTAAAGTATTCTGTATCCAAGACTCTTCAGCATCTATAAAAATAGGTACATTGTTTTTGGCAGCGTGTTGGCAAATGGCATCAACTCTTTGAACAATTCTCATGAATTCTTTCTTTTCCTCTTTTGTAGGAACGACGCTTTCATCATTCAATTTTTCGAGGAGACCATGTCGTGAAAGTCCAGTTGCTTTGAAAACAGCAAAAGGGATTCCTTTATTTCCTGTCGCTTTGTCTATGGTCGCAATGATTTCATCTCTGGTAAAATCGAAATCCTTCTCATTGGTTTGTCCTTCTACGGAATAGTCTAGAATTGTACCCACATTGTTCTCATAAAGTACTTTAATTGTGTGGTCACAATCGTCAATTGTTTCTCCACCACAAAATTGTCTAAAAATGGTGCTTTTAATGATTCCTTTAATTGGCAGTCTTAATTTAAAGGCAATCGGCATTATGGCTTTTCCCATGCGCACTAACCACGCTTTCCCAACCAGTTTAAACAACTTGTATGCACGCTTTAGGTCTTTGTCTGACTTATAATTAAAGGCAATTTCTGTATTGTCAAAAGATATCATAATCCAAAATTAAATTTTTAAAAGAATTAGATTTAATTTTTACTGGTCAATTTTACACATTTTTTTCAAAAGTTCTTTCAAATTGTTAAAAGTTATCTTTGCTTTGTGATATTAATCATGAACTTGTTGAGAGATGGAAAGAAAAATAACACAAAACAAGACAAAATATGAATTAAAATCATTGCTTGATTCCAGTCTTCACCAGTTATTGAATAGCCAATATAAAAACAGTAAAAAAATCATTATTGTCGATGAGAACACACAGCAAGAATGCTTGCCTAAGTTGCTCAATTCATTTGATGCATTAAAAGGTGCAGAAATTGTTGTTTTGCCCCAAGGAGAAGAGAATAAAGTATTAGAGATATGTGTTCAAGTTTGGGAATCCTTTTTGGACTACTCCGTTCAACGCAATGATTTGGTGATTAATTTGGGAGGAGGCGTCATAACTGATATGGGTGGTTTCATTGCTTCTGTTTATATGCGAGGACTTGATTTTATAAATATTCCAACAACACTTTTAGCAATGGTTGATGCTTCAATAGGTGGTAAAACAGGAGTTAATCTGGGTAACTATAAAAATCAATTGGGTGTCTTTTCGCAACCAGTTTTCACAATTTGTGATACTGTTTTTTTACAATCGTTGGATGAACGGGAAATTCAGTCAGGAAAAGCTGAAATGTTAAAGCATGGATTGATTGCATCTGAACAGCTTTTTAATAAATTAAGCAAAGAAAAACAGCTTATCCCCAGCGATCAATTGATTTCAGAAGCCATGCAGATAAAAGCAAATATTGTGTCCTCTGATTATAAGGAACAAGGAGAACGTAAAAAATTGAATTTTGGACATACCGTGGGACATAGTATGGAAAGTCTTTTAATGGCAAAGCAAATAAAAACTTCTCACGGACTGTGTGTTGCATGGGGAATGCTGGTGGAATCGTATCTTTCTATGGAATGTGCAGGTTTAACAAAGGAGGCGTTTCAGGATATTGCCACCAAAATAAGAGGAGAATACCAAGAGTTACCGATTGCTCCAACTGATTTTAATCAATTGATTGCATTGATGCATCAAGACAAAAAGAATCAAGGCTCGAGCATTAATTTCACATTATTACAAGCAATTGGACGGGCAAAAATTGATCAGCAACTCACAGAACATCAAGTATTAAAAGGGTTGAAAGCTGTATTTTCCGAACCGCTCTAAGAACACAATTAAAATGGAAGTGGGGAGCTGTAATTATTTTTTGAAAACCACACAAAAATCATTACCTTCGTTGCAAATACATAAAAGCAAATTAATGAGATACTTACTTTTTTTGAGCAACATTGTTTTTCTTTCATTTTTAAGTCTAGGACAATACAACAACAACCATTCTGAAATAGGGGTAGAAATACAAGCAGCTTCATTTTCTACGCATGGAGGAACTGTTGGAGGAGCATTAAAATACGCTTATGTTTTGGATGATGCAATCGCTTTTGGACCGAGCTTTCGTTACCAATACAATTGGAGTAAAAACACCTACTTGGGAACAGAAGGGTCTTCATACACAATCGGTGGAGGAGGTTTTTTTCATTACCGGTTTTTAGAATGGTTTTTTATCGGGACAGAGATAGAAGTATTGAGGAATCCATTTAGGTATTATCATCCTGAAAAAAAATGGAAATTAACAGCTTTTGTAGGTGGAGGAATTGCTAAGGATTTTGGACCAGTTGTCTTAAATGTAGGTATACTTTATGATATTGTGGATGCAGTAAGAGACCCTTATACCACCAACCAATCACCGTTGAGTAGAGGCTATTTCCTTAAGGTTTCTAACCCTGAAAAACCCAATTATGGGAAGTATATCCCGCTCATTTATCGAATCGCATTTTTCTTTCCTTTAAACAGAGATTAGGAAGATGTACAACAACAATTTAAAGCTTCAAGAAGGCGATTCATACAAAACAAAAGAAGGGTACATTGTTTTTACCGAGCAATACCTTTTAAGAAGAGGATATTGCTGTAAAAATGGGTGTAAACATTGTCCTTACGGTTATGATCCTAAAACGGATCGATTCATCAAGAAATAAAGAGAGAATACAGTTTTGTTCGCATTTCATCTATGTTTTTATGGAAATTCAATTAATTTCTATACCTTTAAGGACAACTAATTTATTTTTTAATTATAAAAACAATACGGATATGAAAAAAATATTAATAGGTTTGGTTGCTGTAACAGGTATTTTGCTTGTTGCTTGTTCCAAAGATTATAACTGTGAATGTACAGTTCGCCAAGAAGCAAATAATGATATGTATAATATTCACACCGAATATACAGAGGCTACCCATTCGTCGATGACCGGAAAGGAAGATGATGTAAGAGCCGCATGTAAAGATTCAGGATTTAATATATCGTATGAAGATAGTTTGGGTACAAAGTATACCACTACCTCTACATGTTTGGTTAAATAATAAAATTCTTAATTTTATTTTGAAAATATAGCTGTTGCCGTATGTGCAATGGCTATTTTTTCTGTTTAATCGGGATTGTTCATATTTGAGTGAATTACTTTAAAAGTAGGATGTTGATGAACCGAGCGATTATGCTTAACAACCATAGGAGTTAATGAAGCAGGCCAGTGTTTCTCATTGTTGCTATCAAGCGGTGAAACTTGTTCTTTATTTTTGTTCGGGGAAAGAGTTTATAATCCACTATATTTGCGTTTAAAATTGAAGGAGAATGAAATATGCTCGACTGTCATTGAAAGACCTAAAGGACTTAGAAAAGGAATTCATTGAATTTCTTATTGTTAATGGGATTGAAGCCAAACAATGGGAGAAGATGAAAAAAACAGAAATGCAAAAGGTTGAAAAAATTATCGATCAATTCAGTGATGTTGTTTGGGAAAGTGTTTTAAGAAAAACAACAATGGTTGAACACAGAAGTGTTTCAAAATTAACGATTTGTCATGTAGATAAGGATGAATTGCTTACGTTGAGCATTATGTCGAATATTGAAAATGCAGATTTAACAAAGCAAGAGGAAATTGACCGGGTTTTAATTGATATTGACCAACATCAAGTCAAGGTACAGAAAGATACAATCACGAAGTCACCACAAGAACAGTTGTTTGAGTTTATACAGACTGGTTTTTATATTACAAAGAATCCGATTTATAAAAGGTTAATAGACCGTCAATTAAAGTAGCTTTCTTATTCAAGGCAATTGCAAGGCGGGTCGAACTTAATTTCTGCATTAGGAAAA
The DNA here is from genome assembly GCA_964585545.1 of uncultured Fluviicola sp. Taxonomy (GTDB): domain Bacteria; phylum Bacteroidota; class Bacteroidia; order Flavobacteriales_D; family Crocinitomicaceae; genus Brumimicrobium. Next base: position 85,382 of record CAZPDT010000014.1, on the reverse strand, counting down.
GCTTTTCGCCATCTTTCCTCAAAGGTTCGGGGATAAGAAGTACCTCTAAAGTCGATATATTCTAATTGTTTTAATGTAGCAAAGGCAGGTGCAAAAGAGACAAATCGATTGTCCCAAACATCCAGGTATTTTAATTTTTTGAGGTGTTTAATACCATCAGGGATACGTACCATTTTATTGCGGTAGATGTCCAAATATACCAAGTTGGTTAGTTTAAATATTTGTGGTGGAAAATGGGTAAATTTATTTTTTTCGAGATAGAGAAATCGAAGTGATGTAAAATTTGAGAAAAAATCAGGGAGAGATTCAAGTTTATTATTGCTTAATTTTAATCCTTTGAGGTGGGTGTATTTTTTTAGTTCAGAAGGCACCTCTTTTAGTCCTTTACGTAAAAAAGGAGTACTTAAATCAATTGCAAATACGGTATCAGGATTGGCATTTTCAGCCTCAATTAAGGAGAGATAATGTAAAGTATCTACAGGAATTTGACCATAAGTAAAGCTACAAATTATTGCGATCAATCCAGTTGCGAAAATATTTCTCATCCTTTTGCATTTCATTTTTGAGTTCCTCTAAATTATCAAATTTTTTCTCTCCTCTGATGCGGTGGAGTAATTTAATGGTTAAATTTGTACCGTATAGATTTCCACTAAAATCCAATAAATACACTTCAATACAAATCTTACCCGATTGATCTACCGTTGGCCGTTCGCCAATACTGAGCAATCCAAAATGAGAGGTTCCATCTTCGTGTACAACGGAGGTTGCATAGATACCATATTTTGGAATTAACTTAATCTCACTCTCTAAATCCATGTTTGCGGTTGGAAATCCCAGTTCTCTGCCTAATTTTTGACCATGAATTACTGTACCATTCAGTTCAAAAGGCTCTCCAAGGTATGTATTCGCAAGCTCAATATCTCCTTCTTTTATTGCATCGCGAATTTTGGTGGAACTTACATTTACTTCGTCAATGTCTTTTGCACTGATTTCAATAACCTCAAAACCATAAACCGGAGCCAATTCTTTTAAAAGATTGATGTCGCCTTCTCGATTTTTCCCAAAGTGATGGTCATAACCAATAATCAATGTTTTTACATTCAGTTTATTGACAAGATAATCGCGCACAAATTGCGGAGCAGGAAGGCGTGAGAATTCTTTTGTGAAAGGATATACAACAATGTTTTGTAGCCCCATTCTTTTTAATTTATTTAGCTTTTCCTTTTGTGTTTGAATGAGTTGTAATCCATGAGCATCGGGAAATAGAACCATTCTGGGATGTGGATAAAATGTAAATAACACAGATTCCCCTCCTTTCTTTTTGGCTATGGCATTGAGCTGTTTGATTATTTTTTGGTGTCCCAAATGCACGCCATCAAAAGTCCCGATTGTCAAAACGGGGTGCGGAATGCTCTTTATATCATCAAATCCTTGGTAAATTTTCACTTGTGTGTTTCTTTTTTTTCAAAGATATATTTTATTCAACAAATTGAATAGAAATTTTCGTTCTAATATAGATTCAAGAATAGTTCGGGTTAAGTTGTTGAGTAATTCATCGAATTTAGACTCTTTTAGAAATCAATTACCAAAAAAAGTTAAATCTCCTTTTTATATGCTTGCATAACAAAAATAAATTAATTATATTTACCTCATTGAAAAAATTGAATATTCATTAAATTAAAATACATATTATGTCTGAGACGAAATCAAAAGTAATTAAAGGTGGCGAGTTTATTATTCGCGACACCGATCCCAAGGATATTTTCATCCCTGAGGAATGGGAAGAAGAGCAAGAGATGATTGCTAAGATGTGTGATGATTTTATTGCACAAGAGGTTGAACCCAATTTGGATAGAATAGACAAACAGGAAGAAGGATTAATGGAATCGATTCTTGATAAAGCTGGAGAATTGGGGTTATTGGGACTTTCTATTCCAGATGATCTCGGTGGAATGGGGGTAGATTTTAAAACCACTTTACTGGCTACTGAACGATTGGGTAAGGGCTATTCTTTCTCTGTTGCGTATGGGGCGCATACAGGAATTGGAACACTACCTCTTCTTTATTATGGAACAGATGCACTTAAGGCAAAGTATATTCCAAAATTGGCAACTGGGGAATGGAAAGCCTCTTATTGTTTAACAGAGCCTTCGGCAGGGTCTGATGCAAATTCTGGTAAAACAACTGCTACATTAACCGATGATGGTAAGCATTACATCATTAATGGACAAAAGATGTGGATTACCAATGCTGGCTTTGCTGATTTATTTACTGTTTTTGCAAAAGTTGGAGACGATAAAAATTTATCTGCTTTTATGGTGGAGGCCAGTTTAGATGGAATCACTTTAAATCCTGAAGAAGATAAGATGGGAATAAAAGGCTCGTCTACACGACAAGTGTTTTTTAACGATGTAAAGATTCCAGCAGAAAACATGTTGTCTGAACAAGGCAATGGATTTAAAATTGCATTAAACATTCTCAATATCGGTCGTATCAAATTGGCAGCAGGTGTTTTAGGAGGTGCCAAAGCAGGAATTGATGAATCAATCAAATATGCAAATGAACGAGAGCAGTTTGGTCGTCCGATTTCAAAATATGGCGCAATTCGTTACAAAATTGCAGAACAAGTGATAAGAACTTATGTTTTAGAATCTGCAACATATCGAGCTGGTCAGAATATAGATGATGCGATTCATGCTTTTATTGATGGAGGAATGAACGAGCAAGAAGCGACATTAAAGGGAATTGAGCAATTTGCCCCAGAATGTGCAATTTTAAAAGTTGCAGGTTCGGAAGCACTGGATTATGTTGTAGATGAAGCTGTACAAATTTATGGTGGAATGGGATTCTCTAAAGAATCTTCAGTTGAACGGGCATATAGAGATTCTAGAATCAACAGAATTTTTGAGGGAACCAATGAAATCAATAGAATGTTGACCGTGAATATGGTTCTTAAGAAAGCAATGAAAGGAGAGCTTGATTTAATGGGACCAGCACAAAAAGTGGCCGATGAATTGATGAGTATTCCTGATTTTGATGAAGGAGAAGAGGGCATTTTTGCAGGAGAGCATAAAGCTCTTACTGGATTTAAAAAATCAATTTTGATGGTTGCAGGATCTGCAGTTCAAAAACTAATGCAAAGCCTTGCCAAAGAGCAAGAGGTCTTGATGAATATAGCTGATATGTCAATTGACACTTATATGGCTGAATCTGTTTTATTGCGAGTTGAGAAGTTGATTCAAATAAAAGGAGAGGAGGCATGTAAAGATGAAATTGCTATTGTTAAAACGTACTTCTATGATATGGCCGATAAAATAAATAAGGCAGCCAAAGATGCAATCAATTCTTTCGCAGAAGCTGATGAAGCAAAGATGATGTTGATGGGGCTAAGACGTTTTACAAAAATTGATGGATTGAATGCTAAAGCTATGCGCCAACAAATTGCTGTACGCGTTATTGAAGCAGGAAAATATAATTTTTAGTTTGTTGTTTGTAGTAAATGGTTAGTGCACAAAAGAGTCCGATTGCTTTATTGGACTCTTTTTTTATAAAACAAAGGAAAATGTTAAATTTCTGCAAAACTTATTAAACTGTTTTAGATTGGTCTGCTATTTGATTTAAGGCATGGTATTGATCTGAACTGTTTATAACATTTTCTTCTTGAAAAGTTAGAAACTTCATAAAACTCAAAAACGAAAGGGTTTATACAGTTCGGCTTAAAGTAATTAAATTATAAAAAATACAGCAAAAACGCTCTAGATTTGAACCAATTTGTTATATTTGGAAACCTTTAGAAAAATTGCTGTGCTAAACTTTAAAATATGAAAAGAATATTACAACTTGCCTTAGTAGGGATTATTATCATGGGAACGAATTTTTCCTTTGCACAAAAAAAAGAATTAAATTGTTTCCAAAAATATGAGAGGGCCTTTTCAGAACGAGGATCTTACGCTATTTCTGATAATATTTATAGAAATGTAATTATTGCCTTTTTTGATAGTGACGATGTGTTCTGTATTAAAGGAAAAGTTCGTGTAGAACAAGGGTACATTACCTCAATTTTTTACTATTATGATGATGGTAGTGTAGAACTTTATGATAAGAAATTTTCAAATATGAACAACGAACCCCCAACAATTGCAAATGGAATATCAGAAATGATTCAAAATGCAGACCGTCAGAAGTTAAGGATTATTTTTGCAGAAAAATTAAGACCTAAGCATAAAAGTTTACAAAGGGTGAGCGTTCCCGACGATTTGTAATCAGAAATTCACGAGAGCGATACAAATTTACTCCTGTACTAATAAAGTTGAAGGTAAACTACTTTCTTTGTTTCAAAGAAATCTTCTTGGAAATAGTCTGATATATTATAAATTTCATAAAAGGATTTTATAGTCTTCATTTCTTCAGTCAAGTCGCCTCCTTTCAAGTAAAGAATTCCATTGGGCAGACCATTTTTCTGTTTTTTACCGATTTTATTACGGACCCAAGGGATAAATTGCGGCATTTTCGTAACGGCTCTACTCACAATGAAATCATATTTCCCTTTTAAGTTTTCAGCGCGCTCGTGGCTGTATTTCACGTTTTTTAAAGTGATAGCTTCAACAACGTTTTGCACAACTTTTATTTTCTTTCTAGTTGAGTCTACCAGATGAAACTGAGAATCGGGAAACATTATAGCCAAAGGTATTCCAGGGAAGCCGCCTCCAGTACCAACATCTAAAACAGAAGTTCCTTCTTTAAAACGAATGATTTTGGCAATGGCCAATGAATGGAGAACATGGTGCTCATAAAAGTGTTCCATATCTTTTCTACTAATGACATTGATTTTGTTGTTCCAATCTTCATATAGTGACTGGAGTTGCTTAAATTGAGTCAATTGCTTATCATTAAGATGGGGGAAGTACTTTTGAATAAGATCCATGTTGCAAAATTAAGATTATCTGTTTAAGAACTTCAAGACGGCATTCAAAATTCTTTTGGTTTTCATTTAGGCACACCACTCAAATTTAGATTTTATCTTTGGTGTTCTTCATGAGGTTGGCCAAAAATTCTCTTGCCCTAAAAAGTTGTGCTTTAACCGTGCCCAATGGAAGTTCCATTTCATCGGCAATTTCGTCATAAGTAAGTTCTTCAAAGTACCGTTTAACAATGAGGTCGCGATATCTGGGTTTTAATCTTTCAACAACCTCTCGCATGGTTTTCACTTTCTGTTGTTTGATGTAAACTTCTTCTGGATCAGGGTTGCCGCTATCGAATTCAATCCCAATGCTTTCACCATCTTTGTTGGTGTAGGCATGGTCTATTGAAGTAAGGAATACTCTTTTTTTACGAATAAAGTCAATACAATTATTAGAAGCAATTTTAAAAAGCCAAGTACTGAAGGCATAAGTAGGTGAATATTGATGAATGCGATTAAATGCTTTACCAAATGCCTCAATTGTTAAATCATCTGCATCATCTGTATTTTTAATCATTTTGAGCAGCATGTAGTATACAGGTTCTCTATACCGCTTCATTAATTCTGCGTAGGCACTTTGATCTCCTGCTTTTGCACGTTCTACAATTGCTAAATCTTTTTTTCCTTTTTCTGACAGGTCTTTTCCTACTTTCATTTTACTTTTGATTGGTCAGAAGTATAATATATTATTGGCATAAACAAAACATAAAATACGTCAAAAAATAATATTCCCCATATCAATGATTTTTGATCCAGCCTTTTAAATCCAAAGCCCAATACGAGCCATTTTGAAATCAAAAGCATGGAAACAATGATTATTGAAGTCCAACACATCCAATTATTGATAATCAAAGTAAGCAAAGATATATAGAGTAAAATCAGTGAGGTGGGATATATTCCTAACAATACTTTATTGAAAAGTGTGTACTTGCTATAAGTAGCATGGTTTATAGCCTTGTCAGAAATCCAGCTCGACCATCTGTTTTTTGCCTTAGAATAACAAAATGCCTTCGGTGAAAGAGAGATCGTATAGTTCTTTTTGTTCTTTTTTGCTATTTCTTGGATAAATAAGTCATCATCTCCAGCGGGAATATGATAATGGGATTTGAATCCTCGGTTTTTAAAAAATAGATCTTTGGTATACCCTAAATTTTTTCCCGAACTCATATAAGGTCTGCCCACTTTTGCAAATGATAAATAATTCAAAGCCGTAAATGTGGTATCTATCCGTATTATTCGATTCAAAAAACTTTGTGTTTTGAGATATGGAGCATAGCCCAACACAATTTTCTTTTGTTTCGTAAATTGATTGGCCATAATTTTTAGCCATTGACTAGAAGCAGGTTTGCAATCTGCATCAGTAAGCAAGATATGTTCGTGTTTTGCGCCTTTAATACCCACAGTAAGTGGTAGTTTCTTACCGTAACCCAAATGGTTATTGCGTTCAATATTAATCACCTTTAGTCGGGGATACTTTTCTTTATAAGCTTTTAAAATAGACGCTGTGTTGTCGATTGATTGATGATTGACCACTATAACTTCAAAATCTTTATAATCTTGCATCAGAACAGAGGGAAGGAGTTCAAACAGATTGTCTTCTTCATTTCTAGCAACAATAATGATGCTTACAGGGACAGATTCATGCGTATTTTTTCTGTCTTTGTGGTTAACAATTCGGATATAAAAAAAGAAAATCCAAAAGAATTGAATGAATGCGAACCCCCAAAACAAAAGCACAAAGAGCAGGTTATGAGAATAAATTGAGAAATCAGGAATAAGTTCCATTTATATAGTTTTGTACAAATATGACACACTTGTTTAAATCCAATTATCTTTGTGGCAATTATTTTTCAACAATTTTATGCACTTTGAGACAATATACAAAGATACAAATTCAAAAGCAAGAGCAGGAAAATTAGTTACCGACCATGGAACGATTGAAACTCCGATATTTATGCCTGTAGGCACAGGAGGTAGCGTGAAAGGTGTTCATCAATATGAGATTGAGAATGAAATTAAAGCCCAAATTATTCTCGGGAATACCTATCATTTATATTTAAGACCAGGAACAGACGTGCTCGAAAAAGCAGGGGGGGTGCATCAGTTCATCAATTATAAACGACCTATGCTGACCGATAGTGGTGGTTATCAGGTTTATTCTTTAGCTGATCGTCGAAACATCAGTGAGGAAGGTGTAAAGTTTCAATCACACATCGATGGATCTTATCATTTTTTCTCTCCTGAGAAATCTATGGAGATACAGCGTTCTATTGGTGCCGATATCATTATGGCGTTTGATGAATGCACACCTTATCCGTGTGATTATCAGTATGCAAAAGATTCAATGAAAATGACTCATCGTTGGCTCGACAGATGTGTTCAATACCTTCGAAAGGAACCTGCTAAATACAGACATGAACAGGCTTTATTTGGTATTGTTCAAGGTAGTGTCTATGAGGATTTAAGACAAGAGTCAGCAAAATATATTGCCGATACAAATACTTTTGGTAATGCAATTGGAGGGCTTTCCGTTGGCGAGCCAAAAGATCTTCTTTATGGCATGACAGCAGTAGTTTGTGATATCTTACCCAAAGAAAAACCTAGGTATTTAATGGGAGTAGGAACACCGATAGATCTTCTAGAATGTATATCTTTAGGGATTGATATGTTTGATTGTGTGATGCCTACAAGAAATGCGCGCCATGGTATGCTGTTTACAAGTGATGGGATAATGAATATTAAAAATAAAAAGTGGGAATATGATTTTTCGCCTTTAGACAGCAAAGGAACATCTTCTGTAGATCACTATTATTCTAAAGCTTATTTACGACATCTGATGAAAACAAATGAATATTTGGGTATACAAATTGCTTCAATTCATAATTTAGCCTTTTATTTGTCGTTGGTAAAAGAAGCGAGAAGAAGAATAATTGACGGAACATTTATAGAATGGAAGAAGAAACAAGTAAAAATACTCGGAGAAAGATTGTAGAAGAATCATGTTGAAGATTTTAGATCGGTATATTATTAAAAAGTTTTTAATCACTTTTTTCTTTATGTTAGGAGTGATAATGATTCTTGCCATGGTCTTTGATCTTTCCGAAAAGTTAGGTGATTTCATTGATAAACAGGCTTCATTGAAGAGTATTCTCTTTGATTACTACTTTAATTTTGTTATTTATTTTGGCAATCTATTTTCCCCACTCATTGTTTTTGTGGCTGTAATATGGTTTACAGCGAAGATGGCACAAAACACTGAAATTATTCCGATGATCAATAGTGGACGACCGTTTCTAAGGATTTTACGTCCTTACATGATTGGCGCAACCATTCTGATGTTAATTTCATTAACCATGAACCATATTGTATTGCCAAAATCAAATAAAATCCGACTTGAATTTGAAGAGAATTATTATAGAAATACCAGGACGGTTCTTGATTATTTTGCTGAGTTTCCCAACAACAAGATTGTTTATTTTGACAAGTATCGATCGGATAAACATAGAGCGTCTGGGTTTGTGATAGAAAATAGAGACAAAAACAACCATTTAATTTCTGTACTGAAAGCTGATAAAGCTTATAATCCAGACAGCACACACAATTGGGAACTGGTGGGTTATCATATTCGATATATTGGAACCCCAAATGATAGTTTGGTTGTGTCCCCATCTGCTGGTCATCGTTTGGACACAATACTTCCTTTCCAACTCAGTGAGATGTCGCAACGTGCTTCTGTTGTACAAACCATGGGTTTTTATGAATTGAAGGATTTTATAAAGAAAGAAAAAGCCAGAGGATCGAGCAATGTGGCCTACAATGAAATAGAACTCTATCAAAGAACCTCTTTTCCTTTTGCAACCTATGTGCTTACATTAATTGGATTGGCGGTTTCCGCAAGAAAATCAAGAGGAGGTATAGGTGTAAACATTGCCGTTGGTTTGTTGCTTGTATTTATCTATATTTTCGCTATGAAGGTAACTTCTGTAGCTGCTGAAAATGTTGGTTTTCCTGCCTTGATAGCTGTTTGGATACCCAATATTATATTTGGTATTTTGGGTATTATTCTTTACCGATTGGCACCTAAATAACACTTCATTCTATAGAAATAGAAGTATCACCCGTTTTCTGCAACAACATCTACGACTTCAGGAATGTATTTCTTAAGGATATCTTCAATGCCCGATTTGAGTGTTTTGTTTCTTGCTGGGCAGCCAACGCATGCGCCTTTTAACAATACCGTAACGACACCGTCTTTGAAATTTCTAAAGACAATTTCTCCTCCGTCACCTTGTACAGGCTCTTTCACGAATTTCTCCATTAGCTCTTTGATCTTGTCATCAAATTCTGATGGTGCATAATTGGAGGTTTTTTCTTTTGGGCCTGGGATTTTGGTTACAATTGGATGTCCCTCTTGAATGTGATGGTAAATAAAGTCACGAACTATTCTCACCAAATACCCCCAATCCATTTCTGCTTCATCTTTGGTTACAGAAATAAAGTTATCGTTGATGAAAACACGACGAACATAAGGATATTTGTCAAAGAGTGCCTCTGCTAGAGGGGAGTGTCCTTGGGCTTCTTCTCGATTTTCAAACTCAGCCGATGCTGTGGGAGGATCAATTACCTTTATATCGGTAATAAATTTAATTACATTTGGATTTGGTGTGATTGCTGCATATATCGATACTGGAACTCTTTCCATGGTTATGTTTTTTTCGCAAAGTTACAAAGTAATAAAAGAATAAAAAGACAAAATCATCTTTAATTAAATAAGCTTCAATATATTTCCTTTATTGGGCGTTCAATTTCAATATCATCAAATCTTAACGTAACAAATTCTTTAAATTTACTTTCTTGTCAATAATTTGATTGAGTTGATCAATAGCAACCCTTTCCTGTTCCATTGTATCTCTGTCTCTAATTGTAACAGTATCATCTTCTAGTGTTTGATGGTCCACTGTTACATGGAATGGTGTACCAATGGCATCCTGTCGACGGTAGCGTTTTCCGATAGAATCTTTTTCATCATATTGACAGCTAAAATCATACTTTAAATCGTTAATAATAGCTCTTGCTTTCTCTGGTAAACCATCTTTTTTTGTCAATGGCATTATGGCAACTTTATAGGGCGCTAATGCCGGAGGAATAGAAAGAACAATTCTTTCAGAGCCATCGTCTAGTGTTTCCTCTTTCAGGCTTGCAGAAAGAACGGCTAAAAACATACGGTCTAAACCAATAGATGTTTCAATAACAAAAGGCGTATAACTTTCATTCATTTCAGGGTCAAAAAATTGTAACTTTTTACCTGAATATTCTTCGTGTCTTTTTAAATCAAAATCTGTTCTTGAATGGATACCTTCTAGTTCTTTGAATCCCATTGGGAATTTAAACTCAATATCAGAGGCAGCATTGGCATAATGAGCCAATTTAATATGGTTGTGGTCTCTGTAATTTTCTTCTCCTAACCCCAAGACCTTGTGCCATTTATTGCGTTCTGTTTTCCAGTATTCATACCACTTTAATTCTTCACCTGGTCGGACAAAATACTGCATTTCCATTTGTTCAAACTCTCTCATTCTAAAGATAAACTGACGCGCTACAATTTCATTTCTAAAGGCTTTACCTATTTGAGCAATTCCAAAAGGAATTTTCATTCTCCCTGATTTTTGAACATTTAAAAAATTGACAAAAATACCTTGGGCTGTTTCTGGACGTAAATATATTTTAGAAGCATCTCCTGAAACCGACCCCAATTCGGTAGCAAACATCAAATTAAATTGTCGAACATCAGTCCATTCTTTAGAGCCAGAGACAGGGCAAACAATACCCAAATCTACAATCATTTCCTTAAGTTCTTCCAAATTATCTTTTGATAATATTTTTTGCAGACGGTCTTCTAATTTGTCAATTTTATCTTGATTTCTCTTAACGTTGGGATTGGTTGCTAAAAATTGTTTTTCGTCAAAATCATCTCCGAATCTTTTTTTACCTTTTTGAACATCTTTGGCAATTTTATCACGGTATTTTTCAATGTGTTCTTCAACCAAAACATCAGCACGATACCGCTTTTTTGAATCTTTATTATCAATCATAGGATCGTTGAAAGCATCAGTATGACCAGAGGCTTTCCAAGTCTTAGGATGCATAAATATTGCAGCATCCAACCCTACGATTTCTTCGTGCATTTGAACCATCGCTGTCCACCAATAATGTTTGATGTTGTTTTTCAACTCTACCCCTAATTGTCCATAGTCATAAGTGGCAGATAATCCATCATAAATTTCTGAAGAGGGAAAAACATATCCGTACGCTTTGGCGTGTGATATAACCTTTTTTAGCTTGTCGTCTTTATTTTTCATGTTTGCAAAAGTAATGATTTTAAGGGATGAAAATAATCGTTTAGCGTATAACTTTAATATTGTTATTGTTTCCTATTTTAATAATTGAAGAAGGGCTGCTCATTTTTTCATGGAGGCGTTCATCAAGAATAAGATCAACTGCATTTTTGATTCCATCTTCTATTTCATCAAAGCAAGTTGGTGTAGTACGTGAGGATAAATTGGCACTTGTTGAAACCAAGGGTTTACGAATTTTTTGAATTAATTTCCGACAGTTTAAATCTTGAGTAACTCGAATGCCAATGCTTCCATTTTCTGCTAGTAATGATTCTGGAAGACCAACAGGAGCATCATAAATAATGGTCGTTGGACGTGTAGAAAGGTCAATCAAGTCATAACAAACATCTGGAAAATATGTCACATAACGTTCTAACATTGCAACACTTTCAACAAGAAGGATAAAGGATTTGTTTTTTGGACGATGCTTGATTTTATAGAGTTGCTCTATGGCTTTTTCATTGCTTGCATCACAACCTAAGCCCCAAACAGTATCTGTAGGGTAGAGCAGTGTTTTTCCCGCTTTTAATCCTTCACCAGCTTCGTATATATTTACCTTCTTTCCCACTTTTTCTCTTTATTTGGTTCATCAAATTCTCCTTGGTTAATCGCGGCTGTATTTATGAAAGTCATTGTTTCTGCGTTCGATTTCATCCTTCACTGATTTTATGCATTTGGTCAAATAAAAAATTTCCTGTGTGCTGTTTTGATTGATCCATTTAAAACCTTCATTTTCACTTTCAATGGCGAGTGCCATATTGTAAAAGAGTTTAAAATTATTTTTCTTTAACCATGCTAAAGCTTGTTGATTCCCTTCAGCAGCATTAATCATTGCCACAAAATGAGGGTAACCGTTTTTCATTAACCATTCTGTGGCTTCATCTTTTAATCGAATAGCATGTGTAGCCATCACCAATTCTTTATAGCCATTTTCATAAAGATAGTCTAAAAGTTGACTTTCTCCTTCAATACCTTTTGCCCAAGCCAAAATTATTTTAGGGTGATAATTGAAAGGAGGAGGAGTGAATTTTAACGGTTTTTTTCTTGCCGAGGAACGTCCTCTTTTCCTCCAACGGTTAAAGAACTTCATCATTCAATTTTATCTTTACAATTAGAAGTTCAAATTTAAACCTTTTATCGATTCTTTCCTTTTAATCCATTACTTTTGTAGGAAAAATTAACAATGATTGACGATAAGGTATTGAATTTATATAAAGCCTCTAATAATTATGGTGATTTCTTAGAAATGGATTTAGAAATTCTCAGAGAAGGCGAAGCAAAATATACGATTGAAATTAAAGAAAAGCATCTGGCAACCCCTATTGCAGCCCATGGCGGAGTTGTAGCAGGTGTTATTGATGGCACGATGGGCGTTGCAGCAATGACCATCGCTGGAAAAAAGCACAATGTTGTTAGCACTGTCGATTTAAAAGTAAATTTTTTAAAGCCAGTGAAAATTGGAGACCAATTGATTTCTATAGGAAAAGTATTGTCTGCCGGTAAGCGCCTAATTTACGTTGAAGCTTCTGTAACCAACCAAGAAGGAACTCTAGTTGCCAAGGGAAGTGGTGTTTTTAATGCGTATCCAGCAGAAAAAGCGTTCGAAGGCCTTCAGCGACCGTTAAATTCTTGAGTTTGTGGAATTTTTTGGGGTGCATGGGTTGGAAGTATATATTTTTCCGCTAACAGTTTCAACGATTTTGAAATTGCCTCTTGTATAGATGTCCCTTGTTTTAAGAGTTTTAGAGCTTCTTTGCGAACTACACTTTTGTTTAATTTTTTGAGTGCTATGTTTTGTAGTTTAGTTTTTTTTATCATTAGTTCATAGTTGTATTCTATCTAAAAACCGTCTTAAATCCCCAAGCAGGAGAGATTCCATCACGTGGACTTGAATCCATTCTCCATCTCCTTCTTTACAAATCCCTTTTTTTCAACAACCGATAAGAGAAAAATGTAAAGAGAACCATATAAACTAGTGCAGTATAAACATAAGACCAGTCGATTGAGGTGTAGTTATAGATGGTGCCCCCCATAACGAAGCTTTGAACGTCAATTTGAGGAAACTTAATAAGTCCTGAAGATGTTCCTAAAGGAAGGTAATTGGAGATGTAAAAACCCGCACCGTCCACTTTATCGAAACCACCAACTTGTGCAGCTTTTATTGATACTTCAACAGTAGAGATTATTCCTTCTCCTATCCAAAGAACAATTAATCCTAAAAAAGCAAAAGCCGTTTTCTTAAGGAGTACTGCAAGGAACAAGCAAATAGAAAAAAACAAACTCAGCTTTATAAAATATGCCCCAATATATACCATTCCGTGCCAAATGTTATCCGTAGTATCAGAAAAAAGAAGACCCAAAACCAAACAAACTATAAATACAAAAATTGTTGATATAACGGCAAATAATTCATTGGTCATTATCTTAGATTTAAGGAACTCTTTTTTACTTAATCCATCAATGAAGTTTTGCTTAATTGTCCGATTTGAATACTCGTTTGTTACATTGGTGATGACAATAACGCCAATAAATATTTTGGCGATGGCAGCTATATAGGTCATGTTTTTCCATACATCTGGAAAATTAAAAGTTCCCAATTTTGATATGTCTAGTCTTACTCCGCCAATCGTAGGGTTAATAAGTGCTAAAACCACTCCAATCGCCAATAACATCAGCAGATAAATCAATGTAAAAATACGTGTCGTTTTATAAAAATAGATTTTATTCCATTCGATTTTAAATAGTCGTTTCATGTTCTAATTGTTCTTTTGAGTAATTTGTAAAAATTGGGTTTCAAGACTCTCTTTTCGTTTTACCAAATGATTCAAGACAATGCCTTTTTCAAAAAGTAATTTATTGAGTGCTTCTGCACTTAAATCTTCTGCTAAAATGGCTTTTATTTGGTTGTTCTTTTCCGAAATACTTTCAAAAGAAGGAAGCGATTGAAGTGTTTCTATAAGTAAATTGTTGTTTTTAGCCGACAATTCAAAATAACCAAAACTGGCTGTCATACTGTCGACACGGCCGTTGTAAAGCGTTTTCCCATTTTCTATGATTACAACGTGGGAGCAAACTTTCTCCACTTCATCTAAAAGATGACTGGCTAAAATGATTGTTGTTCCACTTGCTGCAATTTTTTGGATAATGCCACGAATCTGAATAATTCCTTGTGGATCCAAACCATTGGTGGGCTCGTCTAAAATTAAAACGTAAGGATCATTTAACATAGCAGAGGCGATTGCCAGGCGCTGTTTCATCCCAAGAGAGTATGTAGAAAATTTATTGTCTTTGCGGTCATACATTCCTACAAGTTTTAACTTCTCATCAATTTTTGAATACGCAACCCCTTTTATTTGTGCTACAATTTCTAGATTTTTTTGCGCAGACAAGTAAGGATAGAAGTTTGGACTTTCAATGATGGCACCTACTTTCTTTAAAGAATCAATTGTATGTTCTTTTCCAAACCACCGCCAAGTGCCCGAGGTTGGATTAATGACATTTAAAATCATTCCTAATGTTGTGGACTTCCCGCTTCCGTTTGGCCCTAGAAGCCCATAAACATTGCCCTTTTCAACCGACAAATTTAAGTCTTGAACAGCAGTTAATTTCTTAAATTTTTTCGTAAGATGGCTAATTTCTAGTATTTTATCCATAGTATAGATTGTAATTTTTGCCTATTGATGATTGACATACTTTCTGTTGTGCATTGATTTTAATCAAACAAGTTTAAAGAGAATATTTGAATATTCATTGTAAAATTCAGATTTTGTGTTGCTTCCTTTTGTTGACCATGCACAAAAAATTACTGTTTATACTTGAGATTCATAATCAATTTAGCATAATAAGACCGCCCTGGATTTTGAATACCCATTGGCTTTAATCTTGAAAGATGATTGATATAGCTTGAGTTTGTCAAATTTCTTACACCTACCTTTAGCTTTAATGGAACAGCACCGCCTATTGAGAATTGTATACCCAAGTCCAAAACGCTAAAATCAACAGAAGGTGTTTCAAACTGAGAAACCTCTTTTTGGGGCAGGTAATAATTGTATTGGAGTACAATATTGTCCATTTTAAATAGGCTTTCCATTTTAAATCGTGCAATAATTGAATTGGTCCATCTTGGTTGTGGAATTAGAGAGAATTGGCTGTTGTTTTTCGACAAGACAGTTAAATAAGAGAATGTACTTTCGAAATGAAAAAAGTGGGCGAAATGGGGATGCCAGTGAATGCCTAAATCTGCACCAGTTTGGGTGACAGGAGTTTTTGATTGCTTGTACTGAAATACTTGTATACCATTAATAAACTCGTCTTGTTGTTGAATGTGGATATAGTCTATAATTTCACTGATAAAAGGATTGGCCACCAAAGACAAATGCTCGCCTTTAAATTCATAGGCAATATCCAGTTGTAAAGCTTTTTCGGTGGTCAGTCCAGTGTCTCCTTTTTCATAACGAAACGTTCCTTCGTGTACACCATCTGAAAGCAATTCGGTCAAATGAGGAATGCGGTAACCCGATGTGGCATTGATTCTTAAGATGTGGCGGTCAGAAATAGAATAATTGGCGCCAAGTGAAAAATTAAACCCTGTATATGTGTTAGAAAAAGGTTTTGTAAACTTGAAATCTTCTTGGGTATCTATAGAACGTATGTCGCCGCGAACACCTCCTTGTAGTTTCCATTTCTTTTTATCCCATGAGGAAATAAAGTAAAGCCCATTGTTGATTTGATTAGCATCGGGGAGCAAACGTTCCTCAGCAGTTGTTCCGTTTTTTTGAACCAAATACATGCCTTGAAGTCCATAATTTAAGGTAAAATGGTGTTTTAGTCGCGTTTCTACATTGAATTTATAAGGAATATTGTATGTGTTAATTTCCATTTCAGGAATGGTCTCGTTATCACCATATTCAATCAATTTATTCATCGTAAATGAGGTCAATAGCGTTAAGGTGTGTTTGTTAAGTACAAATTTATTTTCCCATGAAGCTATATGATTGGAAAGATGTTGCTTGGGTAAATTGACTTTTCTCACTTGCTTGTCGGTTAGGAAATTTGAGGAGACTCCATTGTCTTCTTCCATCTCCCCGGGGATACCCAGAAAACTTGAAGACCAATCATAACGTAAATTACTCACCCACCTTCCTTTGTGCCAGCTCAATGCGAGTTTAGCACTTTGGTCTTGAAACCTTGTGTTGAGAACATATTTTTTATTTGGAGTTTGATAATCTGCATGGGATGCGAATCGACCACCAACTAAAATGTTGATGCTTTTGGCAGATCCGTTATAAAGTAATGTGTTAATTGTTCCCATAGTATTGCTTTCAAACATGGAAGAAGCGGTAATCTTGTGGTGTCCTTGCTTACTAAAGTCCTCATTCGATAAATAGAGCACCCCTCCAAGGGCGTCAGCACCATATTGCAAAGACGCTGGTCCTTTTAAGACTTCGATGGTGCCTATACCTAATTCGCTGATGCCCATTCCATGGTCGCCCCCCCATTGCTGACCTTCCATTCGGGTGCCGTTTAATAAAGTTACGACCCGTGTGCCTTGCAAACCACGTATAACCGGCTTTGAAATCCCAGGGCCAGTCGATAAATTGTATACACCGGGTAAACGCTCAAGCATGTTTCCTAAACTGGACTTTGGGAGTTTATTAATGGATTGGATGGACTTCAATTCAACATGACTTACGCTGTTGCGTTTGAGTTCATCCTTTGATGCTGATACAGTGACTTCATCAAAGTTGAGGTTAATGTGTATAGGTTCAATTAAAAAGAGAAGATCATCTGAAGATAATACTCTTTTTTCGATGGTTTTATAGCCAATTAATGATACCCGAATCAAAACTTCTTCGGGGAACTTTCCTTGAACTTCAAACTTTCCCTGTTCATCACAGATGGCTCCCGTACTGAAGTCGGGTAACGTGATTTTAGCGTAGGGCAGTGGTTTATTGGTTGACTTGTCTTTAACAATACCTTGTATAGATTGTGCAGAACCTTGTACTCCAAACGTAAGAAGCAAAGAAAAAATAAAATACTTTAACATTATAAATAATTGATACGATGAATATTGATTTTGAGCTCAATTCCTCTACAGTGATGTTTGGGTGGAAGGATTGAACATCAAATTTATTTTAAATTGTGAAAGTTGATTGAGGGAGTCAATCAACATAAGTCCGTATCAAAAGGAGGGGCGCGCAAACTAAAATATAGTTGTACTTCTATAAGGTGCAAAGGGTTTTGTATTGGTACTGGAATAAAATAATCCAACTGAGGAGCAATAACTTTTAAAAAGGTTGGCGTCAATGCAGGTTGCAAGGAGAAAGTACACAAATAACAATCATCGTGTTGGTGAGCAGGTAGATTTTTATGGTCTTTATGGTGCTCACTTGTTTGAGAAGTAGCATCGTGACTATGCCAAATCGTTCGAGGCGAAAGAATCAAAAAGAAATTGAGAAGGATACAATATGTTAAAACCTGTTTTATCATTAAACTTTACAATTCTTATTTCTAAGACTAAAGCAACAAAATTAATCTTATTTTTCAAATGCAGAAAATTCCACTGTTTTTTTGGCAAAAGCATTTAACCCGCATTCCAAGACAGAGGTCTTTCGTAACATAAAATAACTCACTTTTACGCTTAGTATATTCATAAGGAGAATTATGTCATGATTTTTGGTAAAAATACACACCGAAACAGAGAGAGACAGAGAGAGGGAAGGTTTATGCACAAATATCTATAGTCTTCCCTCAATACTTACTGCCATTTTATCTTTTCATTCCGAAAACCTATGAACCGAGCTTGCGAGCTCAACGCAGTTAATAGTTCGGGTTAATTTACAATTTCATCGTAATATGCATTCCAAGTTTCGTTATCCTCAAAGTAAGGCGCTCCTATATTCATGAAATCCTTTGCCCTATCTGGTTGAAGGTTTTCTTTGAGTACCAAAGCCGATTGATAAAGTGCAACCATAAAAATCTTTTTGTCGGCAGCACTCCATTGCTTAATGTCCCGTTTTTCAGGATTCATTCTTCTTCGAATTCCTTGCGCAACACTATTTCTCACATTCTCATCATCTGGTTCCAATAAAGCACGACCTACTTCCCATTTTGTTCGGGCTGTAGAATTGTCACCTTTTCTGGCACGAAGCGCACCATCTAAGAAATAGGCAGGTATATAATCTCTTCCAAATTTATAAAAGCGCATTGCCCAACCAAATGCTCTTCGGTAGTCATCATTGCCCAATTCATTTTGGATAATTTCCAAAAGCGATAATTTCAATTCGCTCACAAATTCTCCATACTTTTCTTGTACACTTCCAGATTCATCATATCTAAGCATTTTACTCATAGCAGTAAATGAAGCCTTGTACGCATTTTTGTACTTCTCATCTCGATCGGCTTGAAATGATATTTTGTATAGACCATAAGAAAGATAGTAATAGGGTACAGGATCTTTCTCCGTTTTATTACTTAACGTATATTTTTCAGAAGTTTTAATCAATTTATCCCAATTACCATCCGCTTTTAAGATGAGTAAATCTTCGTAGGATTTTTGTGAGTATAGCGTTGTTGAAACAAATAATACAATAATAGCTGTAAGTAAATTCTTCATAATTTCATTTTTTTTACCAATTTACAATTTTGAGTTCAAGAACCATGCCTAAGCCCAAAAATGTCTGTTTTAACAAATCAATTTTCTAATAATACGTATTTTTATAGAGAATAGATACCAGAAATTAGGCAAATTATTTCATTTTTTATCTAAAGCTTTGACAATAAGTTGTTTAATGATTTGTTAGGGATAGAGAAATGATTTGTTATTAGCGCTATAAATTCTTCAGATTCATTTCATACAACCAGCTTCCCACGGTACTCTCCAGTTCCTTTTAATGGATGCCTTCCGTAATTTCATTCTGCAACGGGATAAATGTTAATTCTTTTAAAATTTTTAAAATTTAAGGTGGATTTTTAGTCTAAAATTAGGATATATTTATGTTTTAGACTATCTTAGTAAAAATTAGGAAAATCCTAGTTTTGAAATAGTAAAAATTAATATTGGATTATGGGTAGACCGCCAACAAGACCAGCCAAACTTAAAGATGGATTTTATATAGAAGTGAGGAATGAAGGATCTCGAGCGAATGGAATAAAGATTAGAAGGGATTCTAAAGAAGAAATGCTTTTGGCTATTGAGAATTACAAAAGAATTAAAGATGTTACTGTTTTGGGAGAGCTAAAGAATGATAAATGGCTGAACAAAAAAGAAGCAAAAGCAAAGAAATAGAACGAATTTATATAAATTAAAAACTGAAGGGCTTTTCAATTTGAATAGCCTTTTTTTTATTAAGGAAAAAATCAAACCTTATCTTTCACCTTAAATTCAGAGGTTTTATGAAAAGTAATTTTTGGATAATCTTTTTCTGCCATACTCAATAAGAAAGGGGTTTCAGCTAAGAAGACAAGATTTTCGTCTTTGTCCTTAACAATACTTCCTGTTTTGGCCTTTATAAACTTATCCAATGCTTCTGGTTTTTCTGAGGTAATCCAACATGCTTTATGATAATTCATTGGTGTAAAAGAACATTTTGCCCCATATTCATGCAACAGACGATAAAGAATAACATCAAATTGAAGTTGACCAACCGTACCAATAATTTTTCTGTTTCCAGGTTGCTGAATAAATAATTGTGCGACTCCTTCATCCATTAATTGACGAATCCCTTTCTCCAACTGTTTTGACTTCATGGGGTCGTCATTGCGCAATTCTTGGAAAAATTCGGGAGAAAAAGAGGGAATACCTATGAAGTTAAAATTTTTCCCTTCTGTGAGTGAATCTCCAATTTTAAAGTTACCTGTATCATACAAACCGATAACATCTCCAGGAAATGCTTCTTCTACAATGCTTTTATCCTTTGCCATAAAGGAAGTAGGATTAGAAAATTTGAATTTTTTATCTTTCCGGACAAGCTTATAAAAGGTATTGCGTTCAAATTTTCCTGAAACAATACGTAAGAAAGCAATCCGATCCCTGTGTTTAGGGTCTAAATTGGCATGTATTTTAAAAACAAAACCAGAAAATTTTGGATCATAGGGATCTACAAAGCTTTTGTCTGTTTCTCTGCCTTGAGGAGCGGGAGAAATGTCAATAAAGGTATCGAGCAATTCTCTAACTCCAAAATTATTTACTGCACTTCCAAAGAATACTGGCGCAACCTCCCCACTTAAATAGTCTTCTTGATTAAAGCTGTCATAAACTCCATCAATTAGTTCTACCTCTTCTCTGAGTTCTGCTGCATTGTCTTCTCCAATAATCTCATCGAGCAACTTTTCATTGATGTCTTTGAACTTGTAAAGCTCATCACTTATTTTAGTTTTGTTCCCATGAAATAGACTTAATTCATGAGTGTACATATTGTATACACCTTTGAAATCATCTCCCATACCAATAGGCCAAGCCAAAGGTCGAACCTTGATGTCGAGTTTGGATTCAATTTCATCCAATAAATCCATTGGGTCTTTTCCGAATCGATCCATCTTGTTGATAAAGACAATTACAGGAGTAGAGCGCATCCGGCAGACTTCCATTAATTTTTCAGTCTGACTCTCTACACCATTGGCGTTGTCAATAACTAAAATTACGCTATCTACAGCTGTTAATGTTCTATAGGTGTCCTCAGCAAAGTCTTTGTGTCCAGGGGTATCTAAAATATTAATGTGCTTTCCTTTATAATCAAAAGCCATTACGGATGTAGCAACGGAAATTCCACGTTGTTTTTCTATTTCCATAAAGTCAGAAGTAGCCGTTTTTTTAATTTTATTACTCTTAACCGCACCAGCAGTTTGAATCGCGCCTCCAAACAAAAGCAGTTTTTCTGTAAGTGTTGTCTTTCCAGCATCAGGATGGGCAATGATACCAAATGTGCGCCTTTTTTTTATTTCTGCTTGATTTGTCATAAATTTTAGAAGATTATTGGACAATTAGAATTTCCTTTTTTTATGGAATGCAAATGTAGTGAGATTTTTTTAATGAATAATCTCCATTCCCCAATTGATAAATTCCTTAATTCATAATTCTTCCATTCGTATTTGCCTCATGC
This sequence comes from uncultured Fluviicola sp., assembly GCA_964585545.1. GTDB lineage: Bacteria > Bacteroidota > Bacteroidia > Flavobacteriales_D > Crocinitomicaceae > Brumimicrobium. Next base: position 63,927 of record CAZPDT010000014.1, on the reverse strand, counting down.
CCGATTTCCCCAATCATAAAAAAAAGAGGAGTCCATTGCGAACTCCTCTTCATCACTTTTTTATAATAACACAATGTTATTTTTTGTCTTCTTCTACTTCTTCAAAATCAACATCTGTTACTTCATCATCTGACGTTGCACCATTTGAACTGTCTGCACTTTGGTCTGTACTGCCTTGGTTTGGAGCACCTTCTTGTTGTTGGTACATCTCTTGTGAAGCAGCTTGGAATACTTCATTCAATTGATCAGAAGCCGTTTTAATTTTAGCTACATCTTTTGCTTCATAAGCCGTTTTCAATTCAGCTAAAGCATCTTCAATTGGCTTTTTCTTTTCTTCTGGAATTTTGTCTCCGTATTCTTTTAATTGACGTTCGGTTTGGAAGATTTGAGAATCTGCTTTGTTCAATGTTTCCACCTCCTCTTTTTTGGCTTTATCAGCTTCTTCATTGGCTGCAGCCTCATTCTTCATTCTTTCGATTTCTTCTTCACTTAATCCTGAAGAAGCTTCAATTTTAATTGATTGTTCTTTCCCCGTTCCTTTGTCTTTTGCTGAAATATTCATAATTCCATTGGCATCAATATCGAAGGTTACTTCAATTTGAGGTGTACCTCTAGGTGCTGGTGGAATATCAGTCAATTGAAATCTACCCAATGTCTTGTTGTCTGTAGCCATTGAACGCTCTCCTTGAAGCACGTGAATATCAACGGAAGGTTGATTGTCTGCAGCCGTAGAGAACACCTGTGCTTTCTTGGTAGGGATTGTTGTATTGGCATCAATTAATTTGGTCATAACACCACCCATTGTTTCAATTCCAAGGGAAAGCGGTGTAACATCTAATAAAAGAACATCTTTTACTTCTCCAGTCAATACACCACCTTGAATAGCCGCTCCAATTGCAACGACTTCATCTGGATTCACTCCTTTTGAAGGGTCTTTGCCAAAGAAATTCTTCACTGCATCTTGAATCATTGGGATACGTGTTGAACCTCCTACTAAAACCACCTCATCAATATCGGAAGTGGATAAATCAGCATTCTTTAAAGAAGAACGACAAGGTGCAATTGTTCTTTCCACGATATCACCGATTAATTGTTCAAATTTAGAACGTTGCAAAGTTCTTACAAGGTGTTTTGGAACGCCATCAACAGGCATAATATAGGGCAAGTTGATCTCTGTAGATGAAGACGATGACAATTCAATTTTTGCTTTTTCAGCGGCTTCCTTTAATCTTTGAAGTGCCATTGGATCTTTTCTCAAATCAATACCTTCATCTTTTTTAAATTCCTCAGCCAACCAATCAATGACTGTATCATCAACATCATCACCTCCTAATTGTGTATCCCCATCAGTAGATAATACTTCAAATACACCATCTCCTAATTCCAAGATAGAAATATCGAAAGTACCCCCTCCAAAGTCAAACACAGCAATTTTTTGATCTACACTCTTTTTATCAAGTCCATAAGCCAAAGCTGCTGCGGTTGGTTCATTAATAATTCGTTTTACTTTTAATCCAGCAATTTCTCCAGCTTCTTTTGTTGCTTGACGTTGAGAGTCGTTAAAGTATGCGGGAACAGTAATCACTGCTTCCGAAACATCCTGACCCAAGTAATCTTCTGCTGTTTTTTTCATTTTCTGAAGTACCATAGCAGATATTTCTTGTGGTGTATAAGATCTGTCGTCAATCTTTACCCTCGGTGTATTGTTATCGCCTTTAACGATTTGGTAGGAAACCCTTTCGGTTTCTTTTTTAATTTCATCATAAGTTCTACCCATAAATCGTTTAATAGAAGAAACTGTATGCTCTGGATTGGTGATGGCCTGTCTTTTTGCAGGATCTCCAATTTTCCGCTCACCTCCTTCCACGAAAGCAATGATTGATGGCGTTGTTCGTTTTCCTTCTGCATTAGTAATTACTACCGGTTCATTCCCTTCCATTACAGAAACACATGAGTTGGTAGTTCCTAAGTCTATTCCAATTATTTTTCCCATATCTGTTGTTTTTCTATTTTTATATTCAAATTCATTTTGCATTGTTCAATTCCTATGCCATCGCAAAATCAGTATTGTTTGATTCCATTTTGACATGTTTTTGCTGAAATACACGTCAATTTGTCTGACAACTTGTCTTAAATTGTCAGTGGTGTTGGTGAGTTGAACCACGATCCTCAGCATTATATGACAAGAAAAAAAACAAAATAGGCTCAAAAGAATCAATTTTGAACTTGTTTTGTTTTTGACTAAGCATGATTTAGATGAATAAAACAGGTTGATATTAGAAAACTAATGAATTGAGACCAGTATTATAGCCCAAATGCAATAAACTTCTCGGTTTGGTTATTGGATTATTGCCACTTTCGCTAATGGCTACACGGGTGATGTTATTATTGGATGCCCCCGCAGGATTGGGCACGCCTGGAGCTCCAATACTGGTAATGCGCATCCGCTCACCTGCATTAATACCCCCTGGGGTATTGTTCCAATCGGTTTGCACAATAAATGGGGTGTTTTCTTGCCATCTTAAATAACCCGAAGCATTATTTCCTGCTTCTATACCAAAGCGCAAGCCATCATTAGCAGTTTGGCCCGTGCCGTTTTGGTTGGTCAATTGGATAAAGGTTGCCCTACTTAGTTCTCTATTAAGGTGTAGCAAAGAAGCGGGCAGACCCGTATTTGAAAATACAGGACCTATTCCCACATTCCCATTATAGATTAACCGCATTATTTCCAACCCATTTTGGGCGGAACTTGGCACACCTGAATTGGCATAAGAGGTAAATATAAAACGCATATTATCTGGACCAAACCCATCGTCGATATTGTCTCCCCAGTTAATAATGGCATCATTTCCTTCGTTAACTCCTGTAGGCATTAAACCAAAATACATATTATCTGTTGAATTTGAAATTAGCATTCCAGTATTCATCCAACTGCGATATCCACCAATGGCTCCTCCACCATTCAACCCTTTAATATGGATTGGTGCCATAGGTAGTGCATTGTTAAACCCTACAAAACCTGTGGTGGTGATAGGTCCCGGGAAACCCGGCGAAGGATTAGGGGTCGTACCAGTTCCATTGATGTGGATGCGCTCTATTTGGTTGGTTCGTATTCTTAATGGAAAATTGTTATTTGTTCCTAATATTGGTTGTTGAGATAAGGGGACAAAATTTCCTCCTAAATGCCAGTCTTGTGCCATCGTTGTTAATGGCACAAAAAGCAATAATGTAATTATCTTTTTCATAGTTGTAAAGTTTTTATCTTAACAACTGTACAAAGCCATTTTTCTGTATGTGTTGACCTTCTTTATCTTCATATTTTAGCAGATAGAAATAGGTTCCTGTTACACATGGTCTATTGTCCTTACTTGTTCCATTCCAGCTGATTGTAGTCGTATTCCTTTGTTCACAAACTGTATTTCCCCATCGGTTGTAAATATAAAAATGAACATCTTTTGCTCCCTGAGGGAGTTGGAAAATAAAATGATCATTAACCATATCTCCGTTTGGCGTAAACACATTGGGAATAGAAATACCTGACTGAAAGTTTGTCGAATTATCTTCATCGCATAAAGTTACCGAAACATCATCGAAATAATAATATGCTCCATTTATGAAAATAGAATAAAAGGACATAATTTTGCTGGCGAGAGTCAAACTCGATTCAAAACATCCTAATGTAAGGTATTCTTCTCCTCCTGAGGCAATAAAACTTCCAGCTATTTCCATCCAATCCGTTTTACTGTCTAACCAACTCGTTCCATTATAAGCAACTTGCGGGGTATAGCCATCTTCTGCAAAATTAACATTTATAACAGCTTGTTTCGTAAACAATGCGCCCATACATTTAATTGCGTGCATACTACTGTCTGATAGACTGACATAAAACGTTACGCAGTAACGTTTACCTGAAGATAGTTTCTCTTTAAGCTTTACTTGAAAATATTCCTTGCCAATAGAACCATTATCAAGAAATTCAAAGGCTCCAGTATAAGCGTTCCCACTTCTAGGGATTTGATCTCCAATATTCATTTGTGAACTACAACTATTGTAATAATCAGGAGAATAAATCACTTGATACCAATCTTGAAGAAAAAGATCCAGTTGATCCTGAGTACTTGGACAGGAATCATACTCCTCAAAACTAGGATTAGGCACAAGGTTCTGTTGAGCCTGTACTTTTTGTGATAAACAAATTAGTGTTATGAACAATATTAAAAAAGCTTTGTACAATTGTTAAGATTTTTAATAAATTTTTAATTTCTTGTTATGATTTAGGGTATTGAAGTTGAGGAATAAGCTAAGTTAAGTAAAACCAAACACTTCATTGTCAATTCGCTTAATATATTTAAAATTATTTTGCTTTAGCTTGCAACTTACTGATAATGAGGGGGGGGCAAGTAATTTACTCCTATCAATCCTTTTGTATTAATAGTAACGAAAATTGTTTCTAACAGGTTGGTAATATGGTTAAAAAGGCGTGTCATGGTTCATAAAAATAGTGTATGTCATTGCAAATTAATGCAATATATTAGAAAAACAAAAGATATTATAAAAATATTTTTTTGGGATAAACAATCTACCTGTAAAATGGATTATTTATTTTAAAGCTGTAGCTACGAACCGTGCAATATGCAATCCATCTAAATCATTAACCGTTTCGAGGTCAGATGAGATTAAGGTTGTTCCACTTCCACTCCCCGTAAATCGAAATACCATATCATCTGGACCGACAGAGCTAGTTCCTTGATTATCAGACCAGGTTATGGTTGTTTCGGTGATATCGGTACTTGTACCTACCTTTCTAATTCCCATATAACTCATGTCATTATTTCCTGTAAAAGTTATTCCTGTTTTCATCCACGAGCGATACCCACCTTCTTGTAAAAGTGTTCCCTCGCCATTGAGATGCAATAGGGAATAAGCTCCCCGATTGGTATTATACAATGTCCCGGTATTCTGCCATCCGAGCAATAAATTTCCATTGCGATTCCCATTATAGCCATCAATGGAATAATTGGTGTTACCGTTTAGCTTTAGGCGGTTGATAAAATTGGTTTTAAATAACAAGGGGAAGTTATTTGAATACCCAAGATATTTATTTCCAAATCCATTATTATTGTCTGTAGTACTTTGGCTGCTGACGGTACTAATAAAAGTAAAAGCCAGCACTGTTATGATAACTTTTTCATAATTGTTAAGTTTTACCTTATCAAATGAACAAAACCTGTTTTTTTATTTTTTTTATTTTGAGTATAATCAAAGTATTCTATAATAACAAAATATACACCATCATCACAAGGCTTTCCATTATATTGACCATCCCAAGACTCTTTGTTTCTTCCACTAAAAACAATATTACCCCATCGATTTAGAATCTCAATTTTAGCACTGTCTATTCCTTTTAAATTTATACTATAGAAATCATTCATGCCATCATTGTTTGGTGTAAAAACATTAGGTATATCAATTTTTATCGGAGTGCAAAGCTGAGTCCCTAAATAAATATTATCAATATAATAATAAGAGATTTTGCCAGCAAAAGATTGATCAAGTATTTGTATTATACTCGTTTTATTTTCAGTATAAAAATTTCCAATATATAAATATTTTTCATTTCCTTTTGCAATAAATGAACCAGAGATTAGAAACCAATGTTCAGATTCAGAAATTACATTATTAGAATTACCAAATACTTCTAAATTTAATACATTGTCATCGTTGCTAGTGATATAATCATTTGTGAGTGCAATCCCTATATTATTTGTTGCAAGAGACACACTATCTGCAAGAGACACCCACAAACACCAAAAATATCTTCTACCTGCTGTCAATTGTTTTTTCAATTTTGTAGCAATATATTCCCTATAATTAGGGATTGAACCAGTAGTCATAAATCCGGCATAAGCTTTTCCTTCTCTTGCAGTTTGATATCCTAGTAGATTTTGAGGAACACCTACCTCCTGTGTGCTACATGTATTGAAATAATCAGGAGATCCAAGTGTAGGGACAAGCCAACCAGTTGCTTCAAGAGATGTAACGCCTAAATTATTAAAATATTCAGGGCATTCCTCATACTCCTCAAAACTTCCATTCGGCACTAGATTTTCGCTTTCAGGTACGGTCTGGGCATATAGAGAAATAGAAAACCAACAAAAGACAATATAAAAAACGGTTTTATTCAAATGAATAAGATTTTAGTTTTTTAAATTTAATTAATTATCTCCATTTCGCAGGAGTAAAGCGTTTAGTTTTTATCTTTAAAAAAGATCCAACTAAAATTTAGTTGATTGTAGTTGAAGAAGACAACCCAGCTAAGTAAAACCAAACACTTCATTGTCAATTCGCTTAATATATTTAAAATTATTTTGCTTTAGCTTGTAACTTGCTGATAATGAGAGGGGTGGAGGTAATTAATTTACTCCTATTAATCCTTTTGTATTAATAGTAACGAAAATTGTTTCGAACAGGTTGGTAATATGGTTAAAAAGGCGTGTCATAGTTCATAAAAATAGTGTATGTCATTGGAAGTTAATACAATATATTAGAAAAACAAAAGATATTATAAAACTGTAGAACTGCTGCGTTATTGACAAATTTCGAACTCAATCAAAGGCTTTATAAACTGCCTAAACAAATTTATTAAGTTAATTATCAAGTAAATACATAGCTTTTAACAAAAATTTGATAAACAGCAAAGGTTAAATTGATTGAAAAATACGGCAAACTCAAGATGATTTGATTATCTTTATACTATGAAACGTTTTCTACTATCTATTGCGCTGCTCTTTTCCACGCTCCTGATTCAAGGACAGGAAGTCGTCTATGAATATGCTATAAACCGTTCTTTTGTTGAAAATAAAGGACAATGGCCAAAAGATGTTTTATTTAAAAATAAAATTAATGGAGGAAATATGTGGATTGAACAAGGAGGGGTGCTTTTTCAACTGCAAGATTTTTCAAAATTAAAGGAGGCGCATGGTTCAATGAAGCCAATAAAAGGGGATTTAACCTATACAGAGACATTGATACAGTTGCAATTTGTCGATGCTCTGAAAGTAAGTGAGATAAAGAAAAAGGGAAGAACTGAGCATTACTACAATTACTTTATAGGTAATGATAAAAGTAAATGGGCATCGGATGTCCACGGCTATAATGAATTCACTTTAAAAGAGATTTATTCTGGAATAGACCTCCATTTTGTAGAAGAGAAAGAACAAGTGAAATATGAATTTAGGGTTTCACCAAAATCTGACCCTAATCAAATTCAATTGAAATACGCTTATGCTAAAAATTTAAAAATTAATCGTGATGGAGATTTAGTAATTCAATCTGAATTGGGAGATATTATTGAAAAAAAACCTTATACCTATCAAATTGTAAATGGTAAAATTATTGAAATACCTTGTGAATACGATCTAAAAGGGAGGACTGTAACCTTCAAATTGGGTAAATACAACAAAAGAGTACCATTAATTATTGATCCTACTTTGGTATTTGCCACATATAGTGGAGCTATTTCTGATAATTTTGGCATGACGGCAACTTATGGCTATGATGGAACTGCTTATAATGGTGGAACAGTATATGGGAATTCTTTTCCAATGCCTGACCCTAATACTTATGATCCCAATTCTAACATGACTGTAGTAAATGTAAATGTTGTTACAACCGACGCCTTTATCTCGAGATATTCTGCTGATGGAACTACGATGCTATGGTCCACCTTTTTTGGCGGAGGAGACAATACTCAAGGAACAGACCTTCCTCATTCTTTGATTTGTGATTATGATAATAATATTTATGTTTTTGGAACAACCTCCTCAACAGACTTCCCGATTGTTAATGGTTTTCAAACGACTCATGGTGGAGGGACTCCTCTTCAAATACTTTATAATGGAGTGAATTTTGGAGCTTTAGGGTCCGATATTTATGTTGCAAAATTTAGTTCTAATGGACATAATTTATTGGGTTCAACTTATGTTGGAGGAAGTCAAAATGATGGAGTGAATTACATGGTGAGTGCTGGGAGTTATTCGAATCCAGCCGCTTATGATAGCCTTTCTACAAATTATGGAGATCAATTTCGTGGAGAAATCATGTTAGACTCTGTAAATAATATTCTTGTTGGATCTTGTTCTCGTTCTTCAAATTTTCCAACTTCGAATGCTTTTCAAAATACTTTTGGAGGACAACAAGATGGTGTAATATTCAAAATAAAAAATGATTTTTCCTCACTTCTTTTTTCTAGTTTTTTTGGAGGATCAGATAAAGATGCTATATATTCTGCAAAAATTGACTCAAGCCAGAATATTGTCTTTTGTGGTGGAACCTCCTCTCTTGATTTAAATATTTCAATCGGAGCTTATCAGAATTCATATAATGGGGGAGTGGCCGATGGGTTTGTTGGAAAACTGACTCCCAATGGCTCTACCTTAACCTACTCTACTTATATAGGGACTTCGAATTATGACCAAACCTTTTTTGCAGAAATTGATCGATTGGATAACGTTTTTGTTTTAGGACAAAGTAATGGAGGTACTTTTCCTGTTATTAATTCCAGCTATAGCAACCCCAATTCAAGTCAATTTATAGCAAAATTAGATTCAGATTTAAGTGTTATTGAGAATTCTACTGTTTTTGGAAGTGGTAGCTCGACTTTTGATATTTCTCCCTCTGCTTTTTTGGTTGATATTTGTGGAAACATGTATGTTTCAGGATGGGGAGGGAATGTTTTACAAGGATCTCCACCTATAGGTGGAATGCCGGTTACTTCCAATGCTTTCCAATCCACCCCTCCCAACGGGTATGATTTTTACCTAACAGTGATTGATAAAGGATTTAACGGTTTGTTATATGGCTCTTACCTTGGTGGAAACCTCGCAAGTGAGCATGTTGATGGAGGAACGAGCCGGTTTGATAAAAATGGTGTTGTTTATCAATGTGTATGTGGTGGATGCGGCGGACATAGTGACTTTCCAACCACACCCGGAGCTTGGTCAAATCTGAATTTAAACTCAAATTGTAATGCATTGTTATTTAAGTTTGACTTTAATTTATTACCTAATGCAGAGTTTACAATTGATCAATCAATTGGTTGCTCACCTTTTCAGGTACAGTTTGATAATTTTTCTTCGATATCAGATACTTATATGTGGGATTTTGGTAATGGAGATTTGGATTCGACTACTTTTAATCCTGTAAAAACATATACAACTCCAGGAACATATAATGTGATGCTTACTGTAACAGACTCAACTTGTTTAATTACTGATACTGCATATATAACCATTGATGTATATCCAGACATTGATTTAACTACCAATGCTGATATAAATATTTGTGAACCTATTCCAATAACTCTGGAAGCCAATACAAATGGAACAGCAACTCATTTTATTTGGTCGTCTAATCCGAATTTTACTGACACACTTAACCAGCCTTTAACCGATTCAATAGCGCTTGTAAACAACCCTGTTGAAGGCTATTATTATGTCAAAGTTTCAAATAATGGTTGTAGTGAAATAGACAGTGTTGCTGTTCATTTTATAAGTTCAGACCTCATATTAAGTGGAACTACCAATTTATGTCTTGGAGATGAAACCGTTATAACGGCTACTTCAGACAACCCTTTGGTTCAATTCTCAAATTTTGATTGGTCGCCAGACACAGTAATTGTTTCTGGTGATGGAACAACTAGTGTAACTGTTCGACCCAATTCATCTCAATATATCTATGTAACGGCAACTTCAAGCAATGGTTGTACCGTATTGGACAGTATTATGATTTTGGTTAGTGATATTGATGAATCGAGTGTTTTGGCTTTTGCTTCTGATTCAATTGTTCCAGAGGGAGGAACGGTTACTTTATCAGCTGAACCTGGTGGCTATACTTATTCTTGGTCACCTGCAGAAGATATTGACCATCCAAATGCCCAGGAAACTGATGCTACCGTGTATCACAAAACTTTATTTACTGTGGGTGTGTCGGATGGTATTTGTACGAAATCATCTTCTGTATGGGTAAATACTTTCCCCTATACTTGTGAAGAGCCTTTTATTTATATTCCTAATGCTTTTTCACCCAATGGAGATGGTGAAAATGATGTTTTATATGTCCGAAGCCTAATCATCAGTGATATGATTTTTAGAATTTATGACCGCTGGGGAGAAAAAGTCTATGAGTCTAATTCTATGCACGGTGGTTGGGATGGAACTTTCAGAAATAAATTATTAAAACCCGATGTGTATGATTATTATATTGAGGGACATTGTATAGATGGGCAAGATTTTTTAATAAAAGGTAACATTACACTGATTCGATAATTGAAAACAATTAAATACATATTCGTGTTACTGTTGTGTTGGAATTTTGTTTGGTCACAAGATATCCATTGGACGCAATTTGACCACAATCCTGTCTTTCAAAATCCTGCCAATGTTGGTCGTTTTCAAGGAGATTATCGTATTCATGCCAATTACAGAGACCAGTGGAGGAGTGTAACAGTTCCTTTTCAAACTTTTTCAATTTCAGGAGAAGCCAAACAAATTTATAAGGGATTTAATGTAGGTGCTTTCATTATGCACGATGTGGAGGGAGATGGAAAACTAAGAACAATTGAGTTTTTGCCTTCGATCTCTTATACGCTAGAACTGACTTCAGACTCTACCCATCTTTTGCGTCCTGGTGTTCAGTTTGGCATCAATTCCAGGTCATTAAATGCGGATGCTTTTCATTTTGACAATCAATGGAATGGAAAACAATACGATCCATCATTGCCAACCAACGAAGTTTTTGATTCAGAGAGCCGGACGAATTTCACATGGGGCATTGGAGCGAGCTATGAATATCAAAAAGGCAAACGGCATAATATCGTTGCAGGGGCAGGATTGTTCAATATTAACCGACCAGATCAAGGTTTTTTTGGACAGAAAGTAAAACGAGATTTACGTTTTAATTTTTTTACCAGAGCGACTTTTAAGGTGGGTTTTGACTGGGATGTACTGCCGAGCATCCAAATGAATTTACAAGGAAAATACCGAGAATTTATTTTGGGTTCACAAGTGCGTTATATTTTAAAAGATCGGTTAGGAGAATATCGAGCATTGATGGGAGGCGTATATATGAGAACAGGAGATGCGGTTAGTATTTTGGTAGGAATGGAATATCAAAATTGGTGGGGCGGAATATCTTACGACATAAATACTTCTGATTTGATCCCTGCCAGTAGAGCAAGAGGTGGAATTGAATTTAGTTTACGCTATATCATTAAACGTTTTAAACCAAAAGTAATAAAACATAGAGCATGTCCAGATTATATATAATTCTATTCATGGCACTGTTTTCAATAACTTCATTCTCACAAGAAGAATTGAAGCAATATTTGAAATTTGCGCAAGAAAAGTACCAGCAAGGGGACTATGTTTATGCATTGGATTATTATCAAAAAGCGATGGCTATTGATTCCAATTCTATCAATACACTTTGGGAATATGCCCAAACTTTAAAAGCTTATAAGGATTATCCAAAAGCTGCTTTTTATTATGGAAAGGTTTATGGCAGAGAAAGCACAGAACTCTATCCGTCTAGTCTTTTAAACTATGGATTAATGTTAAAACAGTCGGGACAATATGAAAAAGCACTCGATGTTTTTAAAAAAGCCAAGAAAAAATATAGGAGATTGGATAGGAGAGGGTACTTGTATAGGAAAAGTAGAAATGAAGTGCAATCTTGTATTTGGGCAAAAGCAAATATAGGGGACTCTGTAGAGCATGTATTTGAGAGTTTACCCGAGATCATCAATACGCAAAACGCAGAGTTTGGACACCGTATCCACAAAAATAAATTTATTTTTTCATCTTTACGCGCAGACTCAATTAGTGTAGCGGAGGAAGTGTACGATCCTTCATACCATACCCACATTTATTCCTCGTTAATAAAAGACAGTACATTCAATGAAGGTGAAATAATAGAAGGTTTAAATGGAGAAGACTACAGCTCGGGAAATGGAACATATAGTTTGGATGGAAAACGATTTTACTTTAGTTATTGTAAAGACAACAGCTACAATTATAAATGTAAAATATTAGTGGCTTATGTAGAAGGAGATCGTTTTGTAGATATCGATACTTTAGGTCCAATTATAAATGCCGATGGTGCCAATACTACAATGCCTTTTATTGGAGAATGGGAGGGAAGTGAAGTTCTGTTTTTTTCCTCTGACCGTGAGGAAGGAAAAGGAGGAATGGATATATGGTATAGCTTTATTAAAAATGGAAATCAGTTTCAAAAACCGAGAAACGTAAGAAGATTGAACACTATGGACAATGAATTATCACCGTATTGGGATAATGAATCTACAACGCTCTATTTTAGTAGTTCATGGTATAATGGATTTGGAGGATATGATGTTTTTAAATCCCATTACAACACGTCTTTTGAAGCACCGGAAAACCTTATGGAACCCATTAATTCTCCTGCAAACGATCTTTATTATTTTCAAACTGCAACCAAAGATTCTGCTTTTGTAAGTTCAAACAGGTTGGGAAGCAATTACAGTAAAAACCCTACGTGCTGTAGTGATATTTTCTTACTGAGAAAAGAATTGGCTTTGCCTCCTCCAACGGTTGAAGAGTCGCTAGAGGATTTAAATCAAAGATTGCCTGTAACACTATACTTCCATAATGATATACCCAATCCACGTTCTTGGGATTCAACAACAAGGGTGAATTATATCAATAGCTATAATGACTATATAGCAATGATTGACAAATATAAAAAGGAATATTCTTCAGGACTTAAGGGAGAAGATGCTGCTGATGCAAAAGACGATATTGATGATTTTTTCTTGGAATATGTGAAACAAGGCGTGAAAGATTTACAAAAATTTAGAGACCTGTTACTGGTTGAATTAGAACGGGGACGCAAAATTGAAATGACTGTTAAAGGATTTGCAAGTCCATTAGCAAAAACAGAGTATAATGTCAATCTGACAAAAAGAAGGATTGCCTCACTAAAGAATTATTTAAAAGCCTATAATGGTGGAAAATTTGCACCCTATATGAATGGGACTGCAGCCAATGGAGGAAGACTCCAGATAACGCAAGTTCCTTTTGGAGAATATGAAGCTGATCAAATTACAAGTGATAACCCAAATGATGTTAAGAATTCAGTTTATTCCCGCGCCGCAGCTATTGAACGAAAAATTGAGATTCAAAGTGTAGACGTTATCCGAAAAGGAGATTCTCTTACAACTTTGTTGACCGCCAATCAATTGGTTTATGATGCTGGAATTAAGCCTTCGGGAACTCAAATAAAAACAGAATTTGTTTTAAGGAATATAGGAGAGCAACCTGTTTCAATTGATCAAATTGTCCCTTCTAACGCTGCAATTACTTTTGACATTGATGACAAAGAACTACAGCCTAATGAAACTGTACCCATTCTTATAACATTTAATACAGAAGGTTTATTGGGGCACATTGTCGCTAAGGTAGAAATAAAATACAATGGACTAGAAAAAGGGTTAGAACTGTCGATTACAACAGAATTGAAATAACCCGCTTTAACCAAAAAAAAAACAGGAATGTTATTTCTAACAAACCTGTTTTTAATTAAGGATTAATAATGCGGAATAATTAACTATCAGATTCAACTTTCTTAAGTTCCATGTGACAAACTGGGCATTCGCCAGGCTCAAAATATTGTTTGTCTGGCTCACAATTCATAGGACACTTGTACTCAACTTTTGCGGCAGTTTCTGTCTCACTGTCCGCTTCATTTGTCGTTGCCTCTTGGCTTGTTTCCTGACTTTCTGTGCTTCCTGAATTACAAGATGTAAACGTCATTCCTACGAGGAAGAAGACTCCAATTGCACAAATAAATTTCGCTTTTTTCATTTTCTGTTTTTTTATATTTATATCTATTTTAACGATGGCATTTGAAATAATCAAATGGTTCATGACAAACATTGCATTTATATAAGGCTTTACATGCTGTTGACCCAAATTGTGAAATCAATTCTGTATTGGTTGAATCACAAAGTGGGCACGGTACATCCGGACCTTTTCCAAATAAAGTTGTACTGTCTCCTCCTTCTTGTGGTGGAGTAATCCCAAATTCTTTTAGTTTTTTTCTGCCTTCCTCCGTTAACCAATCTGTAGTCCATGCAGGAGAAAGAACAATATCAACCTTTACTTTAAGCCCTTCTTTTTTAAGTCTAGATTCCACATCAAAGGCCATAAATTGTGTTGCTGGACAGCCTGTGTATGTCGGTGTTAACTTGACTATCCATTCATTTTCCTTAACGTGAATAACATCCCGTATTACTCCCAAGTCAACAACAGAAAGCACAGGGATTTCTGGATCTTTAACATCTTCAAGGATGCTCCAGATTTCTTCTGATGTTATTTCTTTTGTCATTGTACTCATTGTTATAATACAGCGTTGCTATGAAACAAATCTGCTTTACTGCTATTTTACCACTCCATTCCAGGATAAGTGCGTTGCATGTATTGTAGTTCTGTCAATAAATATCCCAAATGCTCTGAATGAACGCCTTCTCTTCCTCCATACATTGGGTATATTTCCTTAGGCAATTCCAATGTGGCTTCGTTCAATACATTATTGACATTGGTGTCAAAGGCTTCACGAAGTTGAGATGTATCGGGAATAACGCCTTCATGGATAAGCAATTGATCGACTTCATCTTGATAAAACATTTCATCAATATAGCGCGCCAAGAGCGTTACGGATTCTTGCACTCTATTGTGTGATTTTTCTGTTCCATCACCCAATCTAATCATCCATTCACTGGCATGCTTAATATGGTATTTAATCTCTTTGATTGTTTTTGTTGCAATTTCAGCTATGCGTTGATCTGTACTTTTCATAAGCCCTTGATAAAACAAAAGTTCAAAATTGTCAAAAAAGAATTGACGCGTAATTGTTTTTCCAAAGTCTCCATTGGTTTGTTCCACTAAAAGAAGATTCTTATATTCTCTTTCGATACGCATAAAAGCCAAGTCATCTTCTGTTCTTCCTTTGTCTTCAACTTCTGCCGCATACTTATACAGCTCGGTAGCTTGGCCAATTAAATCCAGTGCTAAATTGGTTAGAGCAATGTCTTCTTCGATTATGGGGCCGTGCCCGCACCATTCAGATAAACGATGTCCGATAATTAAACTATCGTCAGCTTTGCGCAATAAAAACTCAAATAATGCTTCTTGTTTTGTCATGGTTCTCTTTTACATGTGTTTAATACCATCAGGTATCTTATAAAACGTTGGATGTCTATAAACTTTTGATTTTGCTGGTTCAAATAATGGACCTGATTCAGAAGGGTCGGAAGCAATTACATTAATGGATTTGATAACCCATATACTCACGCCTTCATTTCTTCTAGTATATACATCACGTGCATTTCTGATCGCCATTTCTTCATCAGGGGCGCGAAGGCTGCCAACATGTTTATGACTTAAACCTTGCTTGCTTCTTATGAAGATCTCCCATAAAGGCCATTCTGTTTTATTTCCCATAATTTCTAAGTTTAATTTTAGTTTTTTAAGATACTTTTATTTCTCGTTGTTTGCGCTTCTTGGCATAAGCAGATGCAGCTTCTCTCACCCACATTCCTTTATCTTTTGCTGCTTTACGTTCTGCAATACGTTCAACATTACATTTTCCGTAGCCTTTTACAACTTGCCAAAATTCATCCCAATCGATAGGACCATAATCGTAATGTCCTGTTTCTTCATTGTATTTCAAATCATCATCAGGAATTTTAAGTCCAATCATTTCAGCTTGAGGTGCTGTTTTATCAATAAACAATTGTCTGAGTTCGTCATTGGTGTGCCGTTTTATCTTCCATTTCATGGATTGTTCGGTATGTTTAGAATCCTCATCATGGGGACCAAACATCATAATTGCTGGCCACCACCATCTGTTGAGTGATTCTTGTGCCATTTCCTTTTGCTCTGGTGTTCCGTTCGCCAATAAGTTAACAATTTCGAATCCTTGTCTTTGATGGAAAGATTCCTCTTTACAAATACGAATCATTGCACGTGCATAAGGCCCATAAGAACAACGGCATAAAGGCACTTGATTTACTATAGCGGCACCATCTACTAACCATCCGATCATTCCCATGTCAGCCCACGTTAATGTTGGATAATTGAAAATGCTTGAATATTTTGCTCTTCCTGCATGTAAATCGTCGATGGTATCTTCTCTATCCACACCTAATGTTTCGGTAGCACTGTATAAATAAAGGCCGTGTCCCGCCTCATCTTGAATTTTTGCAAGTAAGGTTACTTTCCTTGTCAGGTTGGGTGCACGCGTTACCCAGTTGGCTTCGGGCAGTTGTCCCACCACTTCTGAATGTGCATGTTGAGATATCTGCCGAATTAACGTCTTTCGATATGCATCAGGCATGTAGTCTTTAGGTTCAATTTTAATCTCAGCATCTACTTTTTCTTGAAAATGCTTGTCTTGAACTGAAAAGTTGTCTTTCTCCATAATTTCTCTATTTTCTTACATCAAGGTATTCAAATAATAATTTCCATCTCTACAAATTTATGAAATAATTTGTGATATCGCTTATTGTTTGTCATTTGACCTTAAAATTTCTGACTTTTATCATTAAAATATAAACTTTTACATTCATAACAAAGAAATTTGGCATTAGTTGTTAATTTTGTAGCAATAGAATTTTTTGAAATATGAATCCAAGATTCCATAAATTAAAAGTAAAAGATATCCGCCAAGAGACAGAAGATGCTGTTTCTATTGCTTTAGATTTACCCAAAGAACTTGAGTCTGCCTATCAATACGAAGCAGGACAACATTTAACTTTCCGTGCTACAATCAATGGAGAAGAAGTAAGAAGGTCTTATTCTATTTGTACGGGATTGTATGAGAATGAACTACGTGTGGCAGTAAAAAAACAACCTTTTGGAAAATTCTCAACATTTGCCAATGAAGTGTTAAAAGTGGGAGATGAGGTTGACGTTATGACACCAATAGGCCTGTTTACAACCGAAATCAAAGAAGATACGGAAAAGTCTTTTTTATTCTTTGCCGGTGGCAGTGGAATTACACCTGTTATTTCTATTATCAAAACTATTTTGCATACTGCCCCCAAAAGTGATGTTACTTTGGTTTATGGAAACAGAGGGTTCAATCATATTATTTTTCGGGATCAGTTTGAAGACTTGAAAAATAAATACATGGACAGATTAAGTGTGGTGCATGTTTTTAGTGATGAAAAAATAGGAAATGAACTGCAAGAAGGATTGCTCAATAAAGAGAAAATTGAACGTTACGGAGAGACCTTTTTTAAAGAACAAAAATTTGATGAGGTATTTGTTTGTGGACCAAAACCTATGATTTTTGCAGTTAAAGAAGTTTTTGAAGAATCAGGATATGACGCCAATCGTATCCATTTTGAATTGTTTACATCTCCAGAGGATGATAAAAAACAAAAAGTAAAAGTAAACCCTAAAAATGAACAAACTGAAGGTAGCGATGTTACTGTTATAATTGACGGTGAAGAAATTTCTTTCAAGCTGAGCAGAGAAGGTAGAAGTGTACTGGATGCTGCGAATGATGCAGCAGCTGATGCCCCGTATTCTTGTAAAGGTGGTGTATGTTCTACTTGCAAAGCAAGAATTATTGAAGGAGAAGTAGAAATGGATGCCAATTATGCTTTGGAAGAGGATGAGGTAAACGCTGGGTATATTCTTACTTGCCAGTCTCACCCTACCACAAAAAAACTGGTTGTATCGTATGATGAATAAAATAGAGGATTAACGTAAATGGGGTTTCTAAAATCAATTTTCGGCGGCTCAAAAGATGCCAGTTCGGTTGAAAATCAAGACAGTAGACAATCAAGTGCAACATTGCAAATTAAAAAGATAGAACGCTTGACTAAAAATGCAGTTAAGATAATCTTTGACGTGCCAGAAGCATTAAAAGAACAATACACTTATATTCCTGGACAATATTTGGACTTTGTATTCAATATTGATGGGAAAGATGTAAGGCGATCTTATTCTATTTGCAGTGATATTGATGAACCACTTGCAATTGGAGTGAAGCAAACAGAAGATGGATATGCTTCTAAATACCTTAATCAAAAAGCGAAAGTGGGGGATGAAATTGAAGTGGGCTTTCCCATGGGTAAGTTTACATTGCCTAAAGTAGAAGGTCAATACTTTGCACTTGCTGGAGGAAGTGGTATTACACCAGTTTTAGCGATTGCTAAGTTAATTAATCGTACTGAAGATGGAAAACTTCACTTGTTTTACGGCAATAGAGATGAAAACTCAATAATGTTTAAAGAGGAGTTGGAGGCCTTATCGGAAGAGAAAGTGAAGATTACACATATTTTTTCTGAACAAGAGAAAGAAGGATTTCATTATGGGATGTTGACAGAAGATATGGTCAATAGCCTCATTAAAAGTAATTTGGATTTGCTGAAATCAAATGGTTTTTATATTTGCGGTCCAGAGAAAGTGATTCTAAACACGCAAAATGTTTTAAAGAAATTTGGTGTTCCTGAGGAGAAAATCCATTTTGAATTATTTACAACTCCTGTGAAGATGGAGTCATCAACGACATCGACTACATCATCTACAGCATCTGATTTTACGGGGACTTCTAAGGTGACCGTGATTCTGGATGATGAAGAAGAGGTTTTTGATTTGGCAGTGGACGGTGATACAATTCTGGAAGAGGCCGAAAGTTATGGAATAGAACCGCCTTATTCTTGTCGTGGAGCAATCTGTTGCACATGTAAAGCAAAGGTTTTAAAAGGATCAGCAAAGATGGATAAGAATTTCACACTGACCGATGAGGAGATAGAAGAAGGCTATATTTTAACTTGTCAGGCACATCCAACTAGCGAGGAATTAACAGTGAGTTACGATGAATAAAATTATTGTAATTGTCGGTGCAAGTAGGGGGATAGGAAAAGAATTGGTTTTGCAATTCTCCAAAGATCAATCTAATACAGTTGTAGCATTGTCCAGAAATGTGGAACGAATGAAGGAGAATTTTGTCGCTGAAAACATCCATTGTGGTTTTGCCGATTTAACGGCGTTAGATTTACACCAATCTTTAGAAAAGACCTTAAGCCAATTTCCTAATATTGATATTGTAATCAACAATGCAGGTCAACTTATAAAAAAACCATTTTTAGAATTATCCCGGGAGGAGATAAATACATCCTATCAAACAAATGCCGTTGGGACGATGTATGCAACACAGTATTTTGTGCCTAAAATGCTTAAGAAAGGCGGACATATTGTAAATATTTCGACCATGGGCGCATTTCAAGGCAGCGTTAAATTTCCAGAACTTTCTGCCTACTCGACTTCTAAAGCTGGAATATCAAGCTTTACAGAGTTGTTTGCCGAAGAATTTAAAACTTCTAGAATAAAGATGAATTGCCTTTGTTTGGGTGCCGTTCAGACCGAAATGTTTGAAACTGCCTTTCCAGAGGGCGAAGCGCCAGTATCGCCTTCAGAAATGGCTGAGTATATTGTTGATTTCGCTTTGAATGGTGGACAGTACTTCAATGGTAAAATTCTTCCCGTGAGCACCTCAACACCGTGAGCGAAGTCAATTACGAATGATTCAATTGCGAATGGTTCAATTGCGAATGGTTCAATTGCGAATGGTTCAATTGCGAATGGTTCAATTGCGAATGGTTCAATTAAATTCCTGCATTCTTCTCCCTCTACAATCTAAAATCTACCCTCTACAATCTAAATTCTCCCAATACCATTTTACGGCTTCCTGGATACCATCAGCAATTTTATGTGTAGGTTGATAATCGAGTAATTTTTTTGCTTTTTCCACTGAGGCCAAAGAATGAGGGATATCACCTTCTCTGTTGGGGCCGTGAATTACTTCTACTTTAGCAATCTTGGTATCAAATTTTGAAAGGTTCTCTTTAAGTAATTGTGTCAACTCAACCAAGGTTGTTCTATCGCCAACAGCAGTATTGTACACTTGATTAATTGCCGATTCATTTGTGGTTGTCAATGCCAATAGGTTCATCAAAAGAACATTGTCGATATAAGTGAAATCCCGGGAATAACTTCCATCACCATTAATAATAGGACTTTCATGTTTCATGAACTGCTTAACAAACAATGGAATTACAGCGGCATAAGCGCCATTCGGGTCTTGTCTTCTCCCAAAAACATTAAAATACCTTAATCCGATTGTTTTTAATCCATAAATGTCTGCAAAATTCTCTGCATACAGTTCGTTGGCATACTTTGTAATGGCATAAGGCGATAATGGTTTGCCGATAGTATCTTCTACTTTAGGCAGATTTTTAGAATCACCATAAGTTGAACTGCTGGCAGCATATATAAACCGATCTACTTTAGCGTCTTTAGCAGCAACCAGCATATTAAGAAAACCTCCAATATTAACGTCATTTGTTGTGATGGGATCATTGATTGAACGTGGTACGGAACCCAAAGCAGCTTCGTGCAGAACATAATTTTGATTTCCACATGCAGCCTTACAAGTTTGTAAATTGCGGATATCCCCCTCTATAAAAATAAAATTAGGATTTTCTATCAGGTGATTTATGTTGTGAAGAAAACCAGTAGAGAGATTGTCTAGACAAGTAACAATTCCACCGTTTTTTAAAAGCACATCACATAAATTTGAACCGATAAATCCTGCACCTCCTGTAACTAAAATTCGTTTTCCTTTTAATTCACTAAATTGTATTTCCATGTATTGATTGCATTTTTACGAAAATACGGATTTACACTGGATATTTTTTTGAGCAAGGAAAGTTTTACAGCGATGATATTAAATTGTCAACATTCCAAGACTGTTTGTTGGGATAAACTATTTCTCAACTTCTGCCTTTATTTGCGACAGTATTTCAGAAAATTCATTTTGAATCGAAACACCTTTGTCTTTGTTGTACCATTTCTGTAATTCTACTTTTATTGTATCGAGTTCAGCACCTTCGTTCTTTAATTCTTGATATACATCCTGACATTTTTCAGGACGAGGACCCCAAACAAAAATATCCTTTTCATCCTGATCTCTAATGACCAATTTAGGAATAGATTTTCCTCCATTGGTAAGGTAGTTGTCAATCATGAATGGAGGTGTATCTCTTAAAACAACTTTTAGTGTAATATTTGGATTCTCTTTCGTCATAAGGTATATGAAAGGCGCACTGTGTGCAGCGTCACCACACCAAGGCTCTGTAATTAAATACCACGTCTGTTTTTGGTCAATGTGATTGATTTTCTCCTTTAATGCCGTATTGATTTCTCCCTTCTTTAACCACCGATTGAGTCGGCTGTAGTTTAATTTCACATAATCTAAAAAATCTGGATCATCATAGGGAGATGTGTGTGTTCCTTGTTGAAGTATTTCTTCAAATTTATTGAGGTATGCCTTCCAAGTAATCATATTCTTTTCCATAATTAATTTTCTCTTTTCTTTTCTAATACAATTGAAAATGAGATATGTTTTTCCAATCACATTGGGAGTTTGTTAAAAATGAGAAAAATCAGTTTTGTCTTTTTTCTTAACCATCAAGACCGCTAAGTTTTTGCCAAAATCACAAAAACCACTGCGTAACTCTGCGCTTAAACATTCACTTCTTAAAGGTAATCATTTTTATTTTGTTCAAAAAGAACGATTTAAAGAATGTTGTACTTTCTATTTTTCTCTAATCTTTCTTCACTACATCCAAAACAAATGTACTTCTGATTTGACTCACATTATCTAGAACCGCCAACTTACCTGATGCAAATTGGTGGTAATCATCGAGGTTCTTTACTAAAACTTTTAATAAAAAATCGTTAATGCCTCCACCCATAAGGTAGCACTCCAATACCTCAGGGATTTTTTTAATTTCTTTTTTAAAACCTTCGATTTCTTTTAATTTCTGTTGGTCTAAAGAAACGGAACAGAAGACATACATTCCACCAATGAGTTTCTTTTTATCAATTACAGCGATATATTTCTCAATTATACCTGAACGTTCTAGCTTTTTGATGCGCTCATACACAGGGGTTTTGCTGATGTTTACTTTCTCTGCTATTTCCTTGATGCTCTGTTTCGCATCTTCACCCATCAGCTGAATAATTTTTTTGTCTATTTCGTCTAAATTAACCATAGTAAAATTTTCTTTTTAATGATGATACAGAAGCGTAATATTCTTTTTGTTCTGTTATTAGTTAAAAATTAGTATAATTTCCTAAATATATAAATTTATTAGGAATTTAATGTGCTATATCTTAGTTTTATAGAAATTAATCAGACGTGTAAATTTAAAATAACAATGGATAAAAAGTTTAAACCAGAAAGCCTGATGATGAGTTATGGACATCAAGCTGAATTGACACAAGGAGCAATAAAACCACCAATTTTCCAGACCTCAACTTTTGTTTTTCAAACAGCGGAAGAAGGGAAACGTTTTTTTTCCTTGGCGTATGGATTAGAGGCGAAGAAGGAGGAGGAGAAAATGGGATTTATATACAGTCGCATCAATAATCCTAACTTAGATGTGCTTGAAAAACGTTTAACCTTGTGGGATGCAGCAGATGATTGTGCGGTGTTTGAAAGCGGGATGGCTGCCATAAGTACGGTTTTATTGGGTTTTCTTAAACCTGGAGATTTGTTGTTATACAGTTCTCCATTGTATGGTGGAGCAGACCATTTTATTCATGATTTCTTACATGAAATTGGTGTTGAAGTAGTGGCTTTTTATCCCCATTCTACCCGAGAAGAAATTGAAAATATAATCGAGAAGACCGGTAAAGCGGACCGATTGGGAATGATATATATGGAATCGCCAGCCAACCCAACGAATTCATTGATTGATATTGAAATGTGTGCTCAAATTGCAAGCAAATATAGAAATGGAAAGGATAAAACGTATGTTTGTGTTGACAATACTTTTATGGGACCTGTATGGTCAAAACCTTTGGAACTAGGTGCAGACCTTGTTGTTTATTCTGCCACAAAATACATCGGTGGACACAGCGATTTGGTTGCGGGAGCTGTTTTGGGAAAAACTGAAACGATGGAACGCGTAAAAACTTTGCGTACATTTTTAGGAAACATGTCGGGTTCACACACTGCATGGCTGATGTTGCGGAGTTTAGAAACGTTGAAAATACGAATGGAAAGACAAGCCCAAAGTGCTGAAAAAATTGCCCATTTTTTGAATAACCACAAACAAATAGATGAAGTACATTATTTAGGTTTAATAAAGAAAGGTACAAAGGAATATGAACTTTATAAAAAGCAATATTCTTCTCCAGGCGCCATGATTTCAATTTATGTTAAAGGTGGAGAAAAGGAAGCTTTTCAGTTCCTGAATCGGTTAAAGTTAGTGCACCTTGCAGTTAGTCTAGGCAGTACAGAAAGTTTGGCACAGCATCCACAAACGATGACCCATTGTGCTGTTGATCCAGAAGAAAAAGAAAGAATTGGGATAACATCTAATTTGGTTCGCCTTTCTGTTGGTGTAGAAGATGCAGATGATCTTATTGCTGATATTGAACAGGCATTGGAAAAGGCTTAATTTGCATTCTAACTATGGGGAGGGCTGAAATGACTAAATACCCGCACGTCAGTTCGAGTGCCGCAGCGATGCAGAGCGAGAGTGAATGAACAGAATGCAGGAAAATAGAGGATAAACTTCGCCTTTCGCTCTCATTTCTCCACTGCATTCCGAAATTCACTCGAATTGACAATTTAAAATGTGCGTTTTATTTCTTAAAACGGCAAATCATCATCTCCTTCGTCAACCAAAGTTTCTGCATCATCAGATTTTACTGGTTTAACATCGGGAGGAGTAGGATTTCCACCACCTTGACTTTTTTCTATTCTCCAAGCGTCTAGTGAATTAAAATATTTCACTTCGCCTTTTGGACTGGTCCATTCGCGCCCCCTGATGTTAAAGGTTACGTTAACAACGTCATTTACGTTGATGTCGTCAATGAGATTGGTGCGATCTTGTGTCAACTGAAATAAGATGTCTTGTGGATAATTTCCAGATGCATCCGTAACCACAAATTCTCGCTTCTTAAATGAATCAGTTATTTGCTCTGTCTCTTTTTTTACTTTTACAATTCCTGAAATGCTAAACATAATGCTGTTTTATTATTTTATTGATTATTAAATGTGAGTAATACTTTCCAAGCCTCCTCTATTTCGTCCTTCTCTATGTGCTTTTTGGCCAGTTGATGAAGTTCTGACTCCAATTGAGCAGGCTGGTCTTCTAAAGATATAAAAAGTTCGGATAATTCCATTAATTTATATTCATTAACTTCCGTTTCGTCGGGCAATTCTAATACACCGCCTAACTTTCCTAAGTCATTGCCACTCAGTATTGTACTTTCTCTGATTTCTTTTGGGATGGCATCATATCCAATGACCAATTCACGGGCATGCCGATGGATTTTAAACATTGAGCTTGTGTTGGGTCTACAAAACCAGTCACCGCCCAATCGTCCAATTAAATCTAATTTTTCTGGATCGATGGTTTTATCATCTTGCAAAATGGATTCGCTGACGTGTATTCTAATGATTTCACATACAATTAAATTGCCAGATGCGCCTCCATCTCCAGTTTCAATTACTTGTAACACCTTACATTCCATCTGTACGGGTGATTCCTTTACACGGAAAGGTTGAACCATGTCTGATGGAATCGGTGTTAAACCACTTTTGTCAAATTCACTAATGTCTTCATCGAATGGAGAAGAACACAAATTCATCTGTTCTAAAATTTCGTGTGTTACGACATTGATAACACATTCGGCTACCTTTTTAACATTCTCATGACTGTCTTTTGTTTTGGTGGTCTTTCCACTTCGTGCAGGAGAAAAAACCAATACAGGCGGGTTAGCGCCAAAGACATTAAAAAAACTAAAAGGTGCCAAATTGGGTACTCCTTTTTCATCAATGGTAGAAGCAAAAGCGATTGGTCGTGGTCCCACTCCAGAGGTCAAGTAACCATGTAGCTTGGGTATTGGTGTGCTTTTTGGGTCTATCGTTAACATTTTTGTAAATTTTTGACGAAACACAAAGTTAATGGTATTTGATTTCAATAAAAATAAAACCCTTCATTTGTTGAAAAATTCTAGTCAATCTTAAACAATTACTCTTTTTATGTTTTTTTTAAATAACTTAATTTAATTGGCACAAGGCAGTTTTACAGCAATAATTAATGTCTTTCAACATGAAAGTTATTAACAATAATTGAAGACTACTATCATCAAAAAACTCCCAAGTATAGTTTACGAAGTCTTGGAATAAATCATAGATAATGCCTCCTTTACTGTACTGGTTTCCTTTCTTGAAAAGTTGATGTAACCCGCATTCCAAGACAGCTATTTTTTGTTACATAAAACAGAGCACTTGAATAGTTGGAGTTATAGGGTAAGCATTTGAATATCTCTTGGACTTGCCTGAAGGAATTTATTATAAAAACCGTTGACTTTAAATTTTGATTTTTATACTTTTGGAGATGGGTAAGCATTATATACAACCAAAGAAGTCTGGTGTAGATCAGACAAAAACAAATAGAAAGAACAGTTTGTTTGGCGCTTATGCAGAGTGTTTTAAGTTGATAATGAGCTTTTTAGTACCTTTTACTAAAAAGTTTAAGTCTGAATTGAACCCAACACTAGAAATTAATTATATCAATGGCAAAAAGCGACTGGATAGCCCACATGCCAATTACTCTTATGGGACATTGCAGAAAGTTTTAGATTTTGGATTGAAGAGAATCACCCTTAAAGATCATCCTGAAATATTGATACTTGGATTGGGAGGTGGCTCTGTTGTTGAAAGTATAGAGGAAAAGTTTCATTTTGAACCAAAAGAAATAATTGGTGTTGAATTTGATCCCGTTGTGATTCAGTTAACAATTGATGAGTTTAAATTGGATCGATACAAAGAATTGAAGATTGTAGAAGGAGATGCTTTCAACTATGTCCGAAACTGTGACCATCATTTTGATTTAATTATTGTCGATATTTTTATTGATGATATTGTACCAGAACCTTTTTATTCAATTGGTTTCTGGAAAAATATAGCTAACCTATTAAACTTTTGTGGTAGTGTTATTTTTAATGCAGGAATGAACTTAGAAAAAGGTGATAAAATTGACCGTATAATGTATGAGTTGTCCCAACAGATTGATTTTTCTAAATATGAAAATGTAGAGGAATTCAATACAGAACTAATAGGGCGTAAAGTGCAATTTGACAGCTAGTTAATATATTTGTGTTAGAGTTAAAGTTCGAGCGTTTGCTAAGGAGATCTATTTAGAAGCTCCATAAATTTCAAAACCGTTGATAAATCCGTAATTATATTCTAACGAAAATTGCAATACCATCTCTCTAGAATGTATTTCTCATTTATTATCTCACTCATTGTATTGAAAAGCATATCTTCACAGGCTTTTAGTCGTTATAAAAATTGCTATTATGGAACGTAGGTTACAAGAAATCCTTTATCTTTGCAACCATGAAAAATATCATCTCTTTCGTCTGGATTACAGTGTTTTTATTTCTATTGAGCGCTTGTGGACCTGCAAGGTTTGTAGATCCTTTAGCGAGAAATGAAAATGCAATTGCTGTCGATTTGGGAGGACCACTGGTTAAAGTACCAGGCGTATCCACTTTGCCTATACCTTTTACTTCAATAACTTATGGCAGAGGGTTGACCAACAATTTAACCCTCCATGGTAGTTGGTACTCTACTGCTGCAATTTTTGGAGTGGCTCAAATAGGAGCAGGTGCTCACTACAGGTTTTGGGAAAGCAAAAATGAAAAACATGGCTTTTCTGGAATGTTGGGTGTAAATACTGCTTTAGATTTTTTTGAATATAATTTTAAACTTTGGCCGCAATTAGATGGACATTACTACTGGAAATACAATTTAAAACCAATGGTTCAATCTGATCTATTGGACGGTAGTCGATCCAAAGCCAATCTCTTGTATCTTGGAATAGGCTCTTGGTGGGAAATGAATCCTGTTAAGGTTGAAGGAAAAAGAACAGGACCTTTTGTTGTTCCGATGCTCAATATTGGACATGATTTGAATTGGAAAAGGTGGACGTTCAAGGCAGAAGTGAAGTTCATTGCTCCGTTTTCTTCAAATCAAGATAAAGTAGTTGACTACGTCAGCGCAATGGGAAAACATGGGGCAACTGGGATTTATATCGGTTTCATAAGAAAATTTTAATGCAATGAAAAAAACGCAATTGATACTATTGGCAAGTATTGTCTTTCTTTCTTTGGGTTGTAGGAAAAGATTGGATAGTTTTCTTTTCAACAATACAAAAACAGACCAATACCTTTTGGACAATTACGATGACCCAGAGATTGAATTGCCTACAGGATATTATGTGCCAGAGAGTGCCATTCATCAATTTACATATAAAATCAATGACGATGGAGAAAGTTTGAACATTGCAGCCATTTATGTAGGCGACGTCAATACGGTGAACACCGATACCGTGATTTTATATTGTCATGGGAATGCAGACAATATGGATCATTACTGGACACGGCAAAAACTATTAAGTTATGTTGGAGGACTTGGCAGGTTCGGTGTTTTAATGTTTGATTACCCTGGATATGGAATGTCTGATGGAGAACCTACCGAAGAAAATATGTATGAGGCGACAAATGGAGCCTTAAAATGGCTTCAAAAGAAAGGATTGACAAATGATAGATTGGTAATTTATGGATTTTCCTTAGGAAGTGCTGCCGCATGTAGGGCTGTAGGAGCTAAAAGCTTTGTTTTACAACCCAATAAAATTATATTAGAATCCCCATTCGCCAATAGTCAAGTTATGGTTCAAGATGCAGCATTAATTAACATGCCCTCTTCTTACTTTGTAAATTCTAAAATCAATAATGCTGAACAAATACAAAGTTGTACTGTTCCACTGTATTGGATGCATGGAATTGATGATGATTTTTTGAGTATTGAAACCCATGGTAGGGTTGTGTATAATAAGCATACAAAGAGTTGGAAAATGAAAGATGAAGTCGTTGGAGCAGGACATAGTAATGTCCCTGTTTTTATGGGGTTTGAGCATTATAAGGAACGTGTTCTTTCTTTTATCTTGAAATCCAATTGAATAATTGATACACATAATTTAAGGCAGATCATTATCAATCAAAAAAAAAACAGCAATAACTTGAAAAACATATCATTATAGTTAAAAAGTGAAATAATGCGATGAATAATACGGGTTCAAGCAACCATCCTTTATTGTTATTCGTCTTAATTGCAAACTATTAACCCATTTTAAACAATAAAAAAAACGATGATAATTTTCCGACAACTGTATTTATTATTTTTAGTACTCCTTAGCTCAGTATATTATGCTTCAGGTCAAACCAATATTTGTCTTGGTGATGATATCTCAGTTTGTGTAGGCACACCTGTACAAATTAATAATTGTGGAGGAGCACAACTTCCTGGAGGTTCTGGAATTGTATTGCAAAACCCAACAAATATTAGTTTGTCGGATGATTCATGGTCTGGACTAATCAACATTGGTTTTTCTTTTGATTTTTACGGAAACACATACAACCAATGTGTTATTGGTTCAAATGGAGTGGTTTCTTTTAACGCTTCCAATGCCAATGGATACAATACTTGGTCATTCTCCGGAACAAGTCCTTTGCCCAACACATCTTTTAATGATGCAAAAAATGCTGCCATGCTTTGTTATTCTGATATCAATCCAGGTTCTTTTTCAGGAGGAGGTCAAATATTCTATGAAACAATTGGTTCCGCTCCCAATAGAGAGTTTTATGTAGTATATTCCAATATTCCAATGTTTGGAGCGCAAGACTGTAATTATATGGCGCTTATTTTAAAAGAAGGGAGTAATGATATTGAATTTCATATTTCTAATAAGACCATCAATTATTCATGGAATGGAGGATTAGCCATTCAAGGCGTAGAAAATGCAGCAGGAAATGTTGCCACAACTACACCGGGAAGAAACCTTTCTCAATGGACCGCCACCAACGATGGAAAATTATATCAGCCAACAGCACCTAATAATACTAATGCATATACGGTTTCAGACATACCTTTTAAACTTGTTATCTCAGATAATACTAATTATGAATGGGAAAATACAAATGGTCAAACCTTTCCATATAACAATGGTGTATTAAACGTAAATAACGTTCAATCGGGAACAGTTGGTTATTTCTTAACAGTTTCGTCAACCAATTGTCAATCTCAAGTGGGTGCAGTTTCTGATACATCTTTTATTACTGGTCTACAATCTGGTGTTACCGCCACAGCAATTGATGATATTTGTTCTGCAGGAATAGGGACTGTATACGCAACTCCAACTGCAGGAACACCTCCCTACACATTCAATTGGCCAGGATTAGGAAATGCAACTACGGATACTGTTCACAATGTATCTGCAGGTACTTATGTAGTTGAAATGACTGATGGTGAGGGGTGTACGTCGACAGCTAATGTTATAGTTGGTGATACGCCAGCTCAATATATTACCGATTCTACGGTTGTTTCATGCCCAGGAGGTGCCGATGGTACAGCTTCTGTTATGATGAGTCCTGAATTGGGAAATGTGACTTATCAATGGAATGACCCTAACAATCAAACAACAAAAACAGCAACTGGTCTGACAGCTGGGGTTTATGAATGTATTGTTACTTCGGATATTGGCTGTTTAAATACCATCCAAGTAGAGGTTACTGAAATTCCTGGAATGCAAGCACAGATAGCCAATCAAACAGATGTAACGTGCAATAGTGGGAATGATGGTAGCGCTGAGATTATAGTTACCCAAGGTACCGCCCCTTATACTTACAGTTGGTCGGGTTCCTCTTCTACAGATAGTATTGCAACGGATTTAAATTTTGGAACGCATACATTAACAATCACCGACGATAATGGGTGTGTAATTACGCAAGATGTTGATATTGATCAACCTGATGCTTTGGAAATCAGAAATATTTCTCAAGATACCATTATATGCATAGGCGATTCTGTGAAACTGTTTGCTGTTGGACAAGGAGGAAGCAGTCCTTATATTTTCGAGTGGAGCATAGACAATAATGTTGTTACACAAGGGGATACAGTTCATGTAACTCCAAATGCTGCATCAACCGAATATTGTGTAACGCTTACTGAACAATGTGGTTCGCCAAGAACAACCAAATGTGTTACTGTAGATTATCCATCTGAAGTAGATATCCAATTGCATCCCGATACAATAGGAACTTGTTATCCTGTGGTAGTGCATTTTGACAATACAACAAATACACTTGAGAATATAGACTATACATTATGGGATTACGGTGATGGAGATGTAGATACTGTTTTGGGAAGTGGTTCTACTATCCACGAGTTTGGAGAAGGTATTTTTGATATTCGAATGGAAATAACTTCCGATAGAGGATGTAAATATGAAAAAACATTTCCACACTTGATTCATGGCTATTCCTATCCAGTAGCCAATTTCACAATTATGCCCAATCCAGGATCTATCTACGAACCGATAATCGAAGTGTTTAGCCAATCAAGTAATGATGTTGTTTCTCATAAATGGTTTGCTGAAGGAGCAAAACCCAATTTCTCAACAAAAATTAACCCTACTTTTGAATATTCCAATGATATTAAGAATTATCCTTTATTACTTGTTGTTGAAAATCAATACAATTGTATCGATTCTTTAGAGAAAACAGTAAGAATGGAAAGTGATTTGGTCTTGTATACGCCCAATTCTTTCACCCCCAACGGCGACGGAGTTAATGATTATTGGAAGATTCAAATACTGGGTGCTGATATTTATGACTTCCACTTGCAAATTTTTAATAGATGGGGAGAGACGGTCTACGAATCCTTTGATCCAAGTGGGAAATGGGACGGAACCTATGGCAATAAAATTGCGCCTAGTGGAACCTATATTTGGAAAATTACAGCGAAGGACAAGAGAATAGACCAAAAGCGAAACTTTACAGGCCAAATTAATCTTATCAAATAAAGTGAGGTATTGTATTGGGTTAACTCAAAAAAAGCGTTTTCCAATGCGATACGATTATATTTCTGTTACTTTAAAGTGATATATCTAATGAACTCCTTATATTTGCTGTATACAAAATAATCTTCCATGAATCATTTGACACAAAGTGAGGAGAATTATATAAAAGCGATTTATCATTTAGAGAAAAAGCTAAAAGGATCTGTTGGAACCAATGATTTGGCCAATAAGATGAATACAAAAGCCAGTTCAGTTACGGACATGGTAAGACGTTTGGCGGATAAATCACTTATTCGATATGAAAAATACCAAGGCTGTGAATTGACCAATAGCGGTAAAAAAGTAGCTAAAAAAACCATTCGTAAACACCGTCTTTGGGAAACCTTCTTGTTCGAAAAACTCAATTTTGGTTGGGACGAAGTCCATGATGTAGCCGAACAATTAGAGCATGTTCAATCGACTAAACTGACCGATAAATTAGAAGAGTTTCTCGATTATCCGAAATTTGATCCGCATGGCGATCCCATCCCAAACAAAGAAGGTCAAATTATCCACCGTGAAGAAACAATGAAACTTTCTGAACTTAAAGAAGGTAAGGTAGCACAAGTTATTGGTGTCTCTGATAGCTCTGTCTCATTTTTGCGTTTTTTGGATAAGAATAATATTCAATTAGGCGCTAAAATTCAAATTAAAGAACGATTTGGCTTTGATAATTCTGCCGAAGTTCTGCTCAATGACAAAACAATTAATTTGTCTAGTGATGCGCTTTTAAAAATTACTGTTCAAGTTAATTAGTTGTGTATAATCGCTGGTCAAAGACAGATGGTTGTAGGTTCAATTAGTAAATACGACAAAAGCAGTACTTAACCTGACGCGATAGTAAAATTAAAATCATTGATTTCTTTTATAACTTAGTCAACAGAAAAATGGTTGTGTCGCATTTAAGTCTTAAGCCTACAGATTTATAAAGACTTTTTATCATTTGGTTTTTAATCAAATTAAAACTATCTTCCAAGAAAATATGAAAAGAAGTCAACTGAGAATTATTGTGTCAATTGATGGTGGAGGAATTCGAGGGATTCTTCCTCTACTGATTTTGAAACATATTGATCAGTTAGCAAAAGAGAAGAAACTGTCCAACAATTTTAGTCAATCAATAGACTTGGTTGCTGGTACCTCTACAGGAGCCTTAATATCTTCGGGGTTGGTTGTTAAGAAAAATGGACAAAACCTACACACAATCGATGAAATGCTTCAGATGTATACCCACAGAGGTGCACAATTATTTAATTTAGCAAAACCAGAAGGAGCACAATCAGAAGGACTTAGACTGTTGTTAAAACGCAACTTTAAAGGGATACTTTTGTCTGACTTAGAAGTGCATTACGCTTTTGTTTGTTATGATATAAAGCAGCAGTCTACTTTGGTCTTTGAAAAAGACAATTCTTATTTTCCCAATCTTTCATTGAGCACCGCTTTGGCGGCTTGTAGTGCTGTTCCAGGCTATTTCCCTGCTGTAAATATTGAGGATAAGTATGTTCTCATTGATGGCTTTATGACAGCAAAAAATCCTTCAGAAATAGCGTACAATCGCCTGAAAAAGTATTTCCCTGAGGATGATTATTTGTTTTTGAGTTTTGGAACTGGTCAATTGGAAGGTGAGATGTATGACGATGTTGAGCAAGAGGTAGATCGAGTAGATAAAAACCTAAAACAAATGGCATTAAAGGATAAGCGATTAAAATACTATCGTTTTCAACCTAATTTGAGAACAGCAAAACCACAAATGGATAATGCAACTCCAGAAAATATAAAGGCATTAGTAGCTGACGGAAATACATTTATTAATGACAATACTGCGTTATTTGATTCGCTCTTTGAGAAGTGGACGAATAGTTTCCATTAATGAATTCTCTGTAAATTACGCCTCTCATCACCATCTAAACTCTACCATCTAAAATAAAATTGACTTGTGCGAATCTTAGAGGAGATATTAAAACTAAAAAAATCATCATTTATTTTTCAAACAAGGCAATAGCTTCAATGTGTCCGGTGTGAGGAAATTGATCAACAAGACTTATTTTCTTTGTTTTATAGCCATTCTCCTCCAGCGTTTTAATGTCCCTTGCCTGTGTCGAAGGATTACAAGATATGTAGACAATCCGCTCTGCTTTGAGCGCAATTACTTTTAGTAAGGTCTTTGGAATGATTCCTGCCCTCGGTGGATCGAGCACAACAGTGTCTATCTTCCCTTCATATTCAGGATATGTTTTAAGAAATTTCCCCACATCGGAAGCATAAAATTGAATGCCTGAATGAATACCATTTCTTTTTGCGTTGCGTTTGGCATCTTTAATAGCCTCTTCAACAATATCTACCCCAATAACTTCTACATTCTCGGTGCGTTGTGTTAAAAGTTGTCCTATTGTTCCTGTACCACAAAATAAGTCCATTACAACCTTTCCTTTTAAGGAACGATTGCCTTCAAATACATAATCTAAGGCTTTGTTGTATAGGAGCTCTGCACTTTTGGGATTGGTTTGGAAAAAACTTTCCATGCTGATTTCAAAAGACAAGCCGTTTAACTTTTCTATTACATGGTCTTTTCCGAAAACTAAGGTACAATTGCCATTTTCTATTTTTGCTCTATCTGCAACATTGTCATTTATTGTATGTTGAAATCCAGCAATTCGATTACCCATTTTTTCCTGAAGAAATGCACCAACTGCTTTTAAATCAAAATCTTCAATCCCCTGTGAGGAGGTGACAAGATTAATCAATAATTGATCCTCAAAGAATGATTTCCTCACCACAATATGTCGATAAAACCCTCTTTTTCTGGGGGGATGCCAAGCTGGCAACCCCGTTTTAGATAAAAATGCTCTAAATGTACTTAGAAATGTTTCCCATTGTTCATCAAATAATCCAGAAGGTTTGTTTAGATTTTCGACTTTCCACCAGGTGCCACGGTGCTTAAATCCTAAAGCGAAGGCATCATCAATATCTTCGTCATTTACAATATCATGTTCGATGCAAGAGAAAGAATACTCCATCTTATTTCGGTAAAAAAAATGGGCAGGAGATGAAATCATGTCATCCATTAAATCCTCAATTTCTGGAAGGTCTGCAAGTCTTCTGTAAACTTCTATAGTAGTAGCCTTTTTGTATTCCTCCTGAACTGAAGTTGGTACATAGATGTAGGGAGCTCCACTGATTTCCTGAAAGGATGATATCTCTTCATAAGGAGAACGTTCCAGCACTTTAATGAGCTGGCAATTGGCATATTTTTTTCGTTTTTTCTTGACCAGAGCCAGTACTTTTTGACCTGGAAAGGCATTTTGAACGAATAGAATATATGCTCCGTTATCACTTTGAATTCGACTTATACCTTTTCCTCCAAAAGCAAAGTCCTCAATGTGGAGTTTAATTGTTTGTCCTCTTTTAACCAATTGAAATGATTTTTAGTGAAATTGACTTGGGCAAAAATACCAATCATTTACATTAATCCTCTAATAATACCCTTTTCACTGTTTTTTATGAAATCCACTACTGTCTTCTTGTGGTCACTGTTCTTAATTTCCTCTTCAATACTTTTAATTCCATTGGAAACATTGTTGTTTTGAACGTATAAAATACGATAAATATCCCCAATAATTTCTATGTCTTGTTCAGAAAAGTTTCTTCTGCGCATGCCAACTGCATTGATTCCTGCAAAACTTAAGGGTTCACGTGCAGCACGAACAAATGGAGGCACATCCTTGCGAATTAAACTTGCCCCTGCTACAAAAGCGTGTGCTCCAATTCTAATAAATTGTTGTGAACCTGCTTTCCCTTCTAGGATTGCATAATCGTCAATGGTTACATGTCCTGATAAACCAACATAGTTGGCTAAAATAACATGATCTCCTAAGATGCAGTCGTGGGCAATATGGACATAGCCCATAATCAAGCAATTTTTGCCCACTTTAGTTATTTTTCTGTCTGATGTCCCGCGGTGAATCGTGACACATTCTCGAATCACTGTGTTGTCACCAATTTCTACGGTGGTGTATTCGCCATGGAATTTTAAATCTTGAGGTACAGCACCAATCACGGCGCCAGGAAAAATTTTACAATTTTTACCTATTCTTGTGCCGGCGTACAGGGTGGCATTAGGGCCTATATGACAACCATCTCCAATAATGACATCCTCATCAATCGATGTGAAGGCATCAATGGTTACATTATCACCAATAATCGCTTTTGGTGAAATAGAAGCTAATTTACTAATCATTCTCTACTCTATCTTTAATAACTTGAGCCAACATCTCTGCCTCAACAACTAATTTTCCATTAACATATCCTTTTCCCGCCATATTAACAAGTCCTCTTCGCATAGGAGAGATGAGCTTAAGCTCAAAAACCATTGTGTCTCCAGGAATTACTTTTTGTTTGAACTTAACATTGTCTATTTTCATGAAATAGGTAGAGTAGAGGTGGGGTTCGTCAACTTTACTCAAAGAGAATATGCCTCCGCATTGTGCCATTGCTTCAACTTGCTGAACACCTGGGAAAATTGGATTGTCGGGAAAGTGTCCTGTAAATTGAGGCTCATTCATGGTGATGTTTTTCAGTCCTATAATACTGTCTTCATTGATTTCTAAAACTTTATCAACCAAAAGAAATGGATAGCGGTGAGGCAACATATTTTGAATCTCTGTAATGTTGTATAACGGCTCCTTCGAAAGGTCAAATTTCCTAGGAGCATTCTTCTGCTTTACAATTTGCTCTTTTAAAACTTTTGCAAATCGTGTATTCCCCGAATGCCCAGGTCGAGCCGCCAATATATGTGCTTTGATGGGTTTTCCAACCAAAGCTAAATCTCCAACAATATCAAGTAATTTATGGCGGGCAGGTTCATTTTCAAACTTCATTTTGTAATTGTTCAATGTACCTATTCCCTGAACTTCAACTTTTAGTTCTTCTTTTCCTAAAATCCTTGCCAAATGATCCAATTCTTCCTGCTTAACTTCATCTCGTTCTACAAGTATAATTGCATTATCGATATCGCCTCCTTTGATGAGTCCACTTTTAGCAAGCTGTTCAAGCTCTCTGAGAAAAACAAAGGTTTTACAATTGGATATTTCATCTTTAAATTCTCTAATATTATATATGGTGGCATGTTGCGTACCCAAAACTGGCGAATTGTAATCTACCATTACTGTTAATCGGTATTCGGGATCGGGAATGGCTAAAAACTCAATTCCTTTTTCAGCATCTTCCCATTTGATGTTTTCATCCAATTCAAAATATTCCCTTGGTGCATCTTGTTCTTTTAACCCTACAGATTCAATCGCCTCAATGAAAGGGAATGAACTGCCATCCATTATTGGAATTTCTTGACCAGTTAATTTGATTAAAACATTGTCCACTTGCATGCCGTACAAGGCTGCCAAAATATGCTCTGTTGTATAGACTTTAGCACCATTCTTTTCTAATGTTGTACCCCTTTGTGTATCTACAACCAAGTCTGCGTCAGCTTCGATTATAGGTTCTCCTTCCAAATCGATACGCTGAAATTTATAGCCATGATTCTCTTTGGCAGGACACATTTCTATTGTAACTTTTTCTCCAGTATGCAATCCAATCCCGATGAGTTTTACGGGTTTATTTAATGTTTTTTGGTTTTCAATCATAGTTAAGTATTGACCAATTATTTAATTTTATCTTCTAATATTTGTAAACGCTTCAATATAGAAGGCAATCTTCTAAAACCTACATACGACTTTTTAAAGTCATCAATTAATATTCCTGGCGTTCCCATTATTGTTGTGTCAGTTTTCTTTATATTGTTCGGAACACCAGATTGTGCTACAATTTGAGTACGATCAGCCACTTTTATATGTCCACTTATTCCTACTTGACCACCAACAAGTACATTCTCTCCAATTTTAGAAGAGCCTGCAACACCTGCCTGTGCAGCAAATGCTGAATTCGAACCAATTTCAACGTTATGGGCGACCTGAACCAAATTGTCTATCTTAACCCCACGTCGTAATATTGTTGAACCTAAAGTGGAACGATCAATTGTGCTGTTGGCACCAATTTCAACCTGATCTTCTAGTATCACATTTCCAATTTGGGGAACTTTCTGAAACTCTCCGTTCTCATCTGGAGCAAATCCAAAACCATCAGCCCCAATTACAGCCCCTGCATGAATAACACATAAATTACCGATAACGCAATCATGATATATTGATACATTGGGATGTATGGTTGTATTGTTGCCTATAGTTACCTTATCTCCAATATAAGCATTGGGGTAAATTGTAACATTATCGCCGATAACGACACCTTCTCCGATATATGCATTTGCACCTACATGAATGGCCTTGCCCACTTTTACACTTTCAGCAATAAAAGCATTCTTTTCAATTTTGGGCTCCTTTTTGTGCATTTGATCATAAGCCTCTAGCAATTTGGCAAAGCAACTATACGGATCTTCAACTTTGATTAATGTAAGGGAGGATGGCAATGATTTTGAAGGGTTAAATTTTTTGGAAACAATTGCAATCGAGGCATTTGTATTGTAAATGTAGTTTTCGTACTTCATGTTTGCCAAGAAGGTTAAAGTATTGGGTTGACCTTCTTCTATTTTGGAAAGTCCGGAGACAGAAATGTTCTTCTCTCCATGAATTTCTCCATCAATTAATCCTGCTATTTGTTCCGCTGAAAATTCCATGCCTCGAAAATATAAAAAGAGTTAGTTTAAAACTACTCGAATGACTTTATTTTTCCACAATTTAGTATTTATAACTCAATTTTTGATGAAGGATAACATAAAAAGTACTTTTCTACAGGTTCTGATAATGCATGTATGTTTAAATTATCAGCAGCTTGACTCACATCTTTTATACTTCCATCTTTCATCATTAGGTTAATATTTTCTTTTTTTTCATTGTATGCATTGTTGCGCAATATATCCGTATGTACAAAATACTTTGCTTCAGATGCGTTGATTTGATATTGAGCTCTGATGGTTTTAATTTCTTGTTCAATTCGCTCTTGATTAAAGGGCTGGGTCGAAATTTCAATCTTAAATAGCTTCCGGTTAATTAAGTGTTTGGACAAAATCGATAATATTTTGTCATCACTAAATTGCCACACTTTAATTGCACCCATGATATCAAAGTCGTCCAAATATGAAAATTGAATAAGAAGTTCATCATTGGTCGCTAATTTTTCAAAATCAAAATCATTGGCTAGAAATAATTTAAATGCAGGACTCGCATACAAATCTGTGCCAGATTGAACCAGTTTTTTAGCCCGTCGGAGTACGTAAGTAAGCATGACCTCTGACGCAACTACTGTTTTGTGCATATAAACCTGCCAATACATTATGCGACGTGCGACGAGAAATTTCTCTATTGAATAGACCCCTTTTTGCTCAACAACTAGATGGTTATTAACGACATTAAGCATTGATATTATGCGATTGCTTCCAATAACTCCCTCAGATACTCCAGTGAAAAAACTATCTCTGTTGAGGTAATCCATTCTATCCATATCCAATTGACTCGATACCAATTGGTGTAAAAAAGGTTTTGAGTAGTTGTCTTCAAATATCGAAATAGCCATGTCGAGCTGTCCGTCAAACTCTAAAGACAATTTCTTCATGAAGAGTAAAGATATTTTCTCATGGTCAACACGCGTAACAATATCCCGTTCAAGGGTATGACTGTATGGACCATGTCCAATGTCGTGCAAAAGAATTGCCAACAAAACACTGGTTTCTTCTTCTTCAGAAATTTCTACACCTTTATAACGCAAGGTTTGAATAGCTTTGTTCATGAGGTGAGTCGCTCCAATTGCATGTTGAAATCGGGTGTGCAAAGCGCCAGGATAAACAAGGTGAGAAAGTCCCAATTGTTTTATTCTTCTTAGTCTTTGATAAAAAGGATGTTCTATAATATCAAAAATTATATCCTTTGATATGGCAATAAAACCATAAACTGGGTCGTTTATAATTTTTCTCTTATTGTTTATGTTCTGTTTTGAATGCAAATCAATACCTTTATAAAAATGTAAATTTAAAAATAATCAGACAATGCAAGCAAAAATTCTTTGGGCAGATGATGAAATCGACTTATTAAAGCCGCATATTTTATTCTTAAAAGATAAAGGCTATCTCGTAGATACGGTTAAAAGCGGTGGAGAAGCTGTCGAAAAATGCGAAGCCACCACTTATGACATCGTATTTTTAGATGAAAATATGCCAGGTATATCTGGACTCGATGCATTGTCTAAAATCAAGGAAATTCGACCTTCTGTTCCTGTTGTGATGATCACAAAGAGCGAGGAGGAAAGCATTATGGAAGAAGCAATCGGTGGAAAAATTGCAGATTACTTGATAAAACCTGTTAATCCCAATCAAATTCTACTCACCTTAAAGAAGAATTTGGATCAAAGTGAGTTGGTTTCCAATAAAGTCAATACGGAATACCAACGTGAATTCCGTCAGATTGGAATGGAGTTAAACGAAAACTTAAATGCTGAGGAATGGAAGGGAATGTACAAACGATTGGTGAATTGGGATATTGAGTTTTCTAAATTAGAAGACCAAGGCATGCAAGAGGTGTTTGATATGCAATTGAAAGAGGCCAACGCTTCGTTCTCTCGTTTTATTGAAGATAATTACATTGACTGGTTAAATGATTCCGGCGAACGCCCTCAGATGTTACATACTCTTTTTAAAGAACAAGTGGCTCCTCATCTTAAAGAGCCTGTTTATCTGCTTGTTATAGATAATTTAAGGTATGACCAATTTCAGGTTTTACGTCCTCTATTGAGCAAGTATTTTTCCTTTGAGAATGAAGAAATAGTATATTCAATTTTACCTACGGCAACACAATATGCAAGAAATGCATTTTTTGCTGGATTGATGCCGAGTGAAATTAAGAAAAAGCATCCTGATTTATGGGTAGGAGAGGACGAAGAAGGAGGGAAAAATAATCACGAGAAGGAATTATTGCAAGCACAGTTGGATCGTTTAGGACATGATGTTAAGATGAATTACAGAAAAATTACCAACCTTAGTGCGGGTAAAAAATTGTATGAAAACTTCAATCAATTGAAGAATTATGACCTCAATGTAATTGTTTATAATTTTGTGGATATGCTTTCCCATGCAAGAACCGATATGAAGGTGATTCGTGAGCTGGCTGATGATGAAGCAGCTTACCGTTCATTAACCTTAAGTTGGTTTGAACATTCTCCCCTGCAAGATATATTGAAAGAAATTGCAAAAACAAAAGCAAAAGTGATTATAACAACCGATCACGGTACAGTTAAAGTAAATAAACCTGTAAAAGTTGTAGGACCTCGAGAAACCAATACAAATCTTAGATATAAGATTGGGAAAAAACTAGGGTATAAAGAAAAAGAAGTGTTTGAGGTTAAAAAACCAGAGTTCGCTTATTTGCCCAAAGACAATATTTCAGATGTTTATATTTTTTGTAGCAACAATGATTTTTTCGTATACCCCAATAATATGAATCATTTCTCAAAATTTTATAACGATACCTTTCAGCATGGTGGTATTTCACTAGAGGAAATATTAATTCCCTTTGTTGAAATGAGAGGAAAATAGAATGCCTAGACCGCGTATTTGGATATAATTTTTGTTTGGCTATTTTATGTTACAAATAATCTCTCTCTTGGAATACGGGTTAAAATCGATAATCCCGGAGAGATTTAAAATCAAGAA
Source organism: uncultured Fluviicola sp. (assembly GCA_964585545.1). Taxonomy (GTDB): domain Bacteria; phylum Bacteroidota; class Bacteroidia; order Flavobacteriales_D; family Crocinitomicaceae; genus Brumimicrobium. The sequence goes on along the minus strand of CAZPDT010000014.1, from coordinate 23,128 downwards.
TGGTAATCAACGACCCTTTTGATTTGATATAACCATCTTTCTTGAACTCACTGAGAATACGGATAACAGACTCTGTAGCTGTTCCAACCATGCTCGCCAACTCGTCTCGGGTGACTGTAACCTCGACACGATAAGCCAATCCTTCTTGGTACTTCTCATACAACTTGGTTAATGCATTGGCAACACGTTTTCTTACAGTATTGTAGGCAAGACTTACCAACTCATCTTCTTTTTCCTTAATATCTCCAGCCAATAGTTTAATAAAATTAATAGATACGTCTTTATTGGATAAAATGAGTTGTTCAAAATCTTCTTTTGGAATTAAAGATAAGGTAGCGCCTTCCAACGAAACTGCGTATTCTTTATATTGTCCTTTGGACAGTAAATCGATATAACCAAAAAAATCACCCTCACTATACAATCCTGTTACAAGTTCTTTGTCCTCCTTGGTTACCCTGTAATTGCGAACATGCCCCTTTTGTACATAATATAACCATTTAGGAGTGTCGCCTTCACGGTAAATGTTTTCTCTCTTGCCGTAAGTTTTTATTTGAGCATCTTCTTTTAAAACATCGAGTCCTGTTAAATCGCAAACAGCATCTTGAAATCCTTTCCACTTATTGTCTGCATCTAAAACAGCTTCAAACCGCTTTCTTTTTCTTAAGCGCGATTCTATTGCCTCTAAAAGTTCAATTTCTTCAAAAGGTTTGGTAATGTAATCATCTGCACCTAAATTCATACCTTTCCTTAAATCTTGACGTTCTGTTTTTGCCGAAAGGAAAATAAATGGAATAGACCGGGTTTCCGAGATCTTGCTTAAATAATAAAGTACACCATAACCGTCCAGTTCTGGCATCATGATATCACACACAATTAAATTAGGCAACTCTTTTTTAACCAATTCAACCCCTTCTTTACCATTCTTAGCTGCCACAACTTGATAGTCAGCTAATTCCAACATTTCCACGATATTCTCTCGCATCTCGTGATTGTCTTCTATTACAATAATCTTATTCATGTTGACAAATTTAATCAATTTCTCGTTTTGGTAAAGTTATTAAAAATGTTGTGCCCTGACCTTCCACAGATTCAAAAGAAATTTCTCCATCCAAAAGATTAAGGTATCTTAATACAATGTTCAGACCCAATCCAGTTCCTTCAACATTCGTTACGTTCCCAGCTCTAAAAAATCGTGTGAATAAATTCTTTTGATCCTTTTCCGGAATTCCCATACCAAAATCTTGAATTGAAATTTGTATGCCTTTGCTCTGATTGACCAAACTTACAATAATCTCCCCCTCGTCATAGGAATATTTTATAGCATTAGAGAGCATATTTAACAATATGTTCTTGAGGAGTAAACCATCTGTTTTTAAAGTTAATTTTTCTGGACCTTTGTACAATAATTTTTGGTTGGGCTTTTTTATATCGTCCATTTCATCAAAGGTTTCTAAAAGAACGCTTGGTATATCATATTCCTTAAATGAAACTCCAACCTTATCGGCTTCTAATTTTTCAAACGATAGAAAATCATTCAATATTGAGGTGAGGTTATTGACGGCATTTTTAATCCGGTCCGCATGCTTAGTAATGCTTTCATAGCTCTTCCGTTCATGGTGTTTTTTGATTAAGCTAGCAGACGAATTTATAGTCGACAATGGTGTTCTAAATTCGTGCGAAGCCATCGATACAAACCTCGATTTCATTTCCGTTAATTCGCGTTCTTTATTCAGTGTATCTTCTAATTTTTTAGCTACCTCTTTTTGAGATGTAATATTTTTCTCTACAACTAATATTTTATCGATTCTGTTCTCTTTATTGGGAAGGGGGACAGCATTAATTGAATAGGTGCGTTCACCTACGACAACTTCAAAATTCCGAGGTTCTCCATCAAAAACTTGATCCAATTCTTTCTTTACTTTTTCTCTTGCACTGACATCTATTCGCTTTAAATAATCTATTCCGATGAGATCTGATGTCTCTAAGTCCAATTCATACAAGCCTTGCCCTTCTGCAAACAGATATTTGTAAGAACGATCAAATATACTAATGATGCCGCTGGGGAAGTTCCTGGCTATTGATTTGTACAATCGCTCACTTTCTCTTAATTCTTGTGTGCGTTCTTTTACTTTCTGTTCTAGGGACGCTCGAAGTTTAGAGAGCTTTATTTCGTTTTCACGACGTTCTGTAACATCGGAGACCAATGCAACAATATAATGGGCTCCTGAATTTCCAACAAATGGATTGAGACTCACTTGCACTGGAAACTCACTACCGTCTTTCCGAACGCCATCTAATTTTAAATTAGCACCCATTGAACGAGTTGTAGGGTGATGGTTATAGTCTTTTCTATATTTTTTGTGTGATGCTCTCGATTTCATGGGAACCAAGACTTCAATGCTCTGTCCAATAAGTTCTTTGTCTTGATATCCAAACATTTCTGTTCCAGGCTTATTTAACTCAACAATTAAACCCTCACTATTCACGATAATCAATCCTTCGCGAATTGCCTCAAAAAGAATATTGTGTAAGTCTTTATTTAAATCCATTGCTACTGCTTTTTAATTTTAATATCAATTCCCGTACTTCAACAGCTTCTTTTACATCGTGAACACGTACAATAGAGGCGCTCTTTAATAATCCAATAGTATTTAAAACTGTGGTGCCTATTAAAGATTGTGAAGGTGTAGATTTTAAATAGTTGTAAATCATTGACTTTCTTGATATGCCAACAAGAAGAGGACAATCCAGAGTTTGAAGGAAAGGCAATCCTTCAAAAAGTTGATAATTTTGATCTAAACTTTTAGCAAACCCAAATCCAGGGTCAAGAATAACGTCTTTTACACCCAATGAACGAAGTTCAAAAAGGGACTGACTCAATTCATAACACACATCGGAGACCACATCTTTATAATTACATTGTTCTTGCATGGTGTTTGAGAATCCTCTACTGTGCATTAAAATATAAGGCACATCTAACTGAGCAACGGTTGAAAACATGTTTTTATCATATCTTCCTCCATATACATCATTGATGATATCTGCTCCAGCATCTACAGTAATTTTAGCCACTTCGGAACGAAAAGTATCGCTACTTATCAATATATTGGGATGGTTTCTCTTAATCTCTTTTATTGCGGGGACAACACGCCCGACTTCTTCTTCAAATGTCAATAAATCTGCATTGAGCTGTGTTGATACACCGCCTATATCTATAATGTCGACACCTTCTTGAATCATTTTGTCAGCTTGTGCTATGGCCATTTCAAATGAAGGATTTCTGCTGTCTTCATAGAAAGAATTTGGTGTAATATTAAGTACACCCATGACCATTGGATGCTGGAAAATAAATAATTTATTCTTACTCTTAAAGTAATTATTTAAATCATATTTATTATCTTTCCACTTCATTAAATTTTTTTCTGCAAGAAAATGTTTTAAAACAGTTGAACAATATACAAAAGTAATTAGCATTAACTGTAAAAAACACTTGAAGAATGTGAAAGAATAGAAAACGCAATAAAAAATTCTGTTTTTTTTGCCAAATTTATTAAGTGAACGCTTTTAAATCTTATGTTTGAGAAGTTATATGACGAAATAATTAAATAAACAGTAAAAATGCTTGTAAACAAAAAAGAATCCTTGTCCGGAAGATCATTGGTAATCAACATTGTAGCGATTGCTCTAAATTTGCTCGGTCTGTATTTCTTAGTCCTGGGTTATCATCCTTCTTATGAAGCAAATGGACTATTGTTTAAGATATTAGGCTATAGCATTATTATCAGTACACTTGTTGTTGTCTTTATTTTAAAAGGGTGGCTTCTGTATGCCTATATTTCAAGAATTTTGGTCGGTGGTTTATTTGTCGTCTCGGGACTCATTAAAGCCAATGATCCAATTGGATTTGCCTATAAGTTGGAAGAGTATTTTGAAGATGGGGCACTGGCTTATAGAATTAAAGAATGGTTCAATTGGCCATCATTTTCATTGGAATTCCTTATTGATCAGGCCTTATTAATCAGTGTTCTAATTTGTGTTTTTGAGATTGTTCTTGGGTTGATGCTATTGTTGGGAGCAAAACTGCGCGCTACAACTTGGTTGATGCTTTTAATGATGTTGTTTTTTACTTTCTTGACTTGGCACACCAAAGAATGTGACCCCAATGCTACTTTTAGGGACGTAGATACTTATGCACTTAACTCTTCTTTGGGTGAAGCTAAAATCGCCGAAGCAGAATTTAATGAAGATGTAACAATACTGAATCAAAACAATGGAAAAGTTACCGTTGAAGAAGTAAAAGGAACACAATGTGTAAGTGATTGCGGTTGTTTTGGAGATGCAATGAAAGGGTCGATAGGACGCTCTCTTACACCGGCAGAAAGTTTTTGGAAAGATATTGTCTTGCTCTATCTGGTTGTGATTATTTTCATCTCTCGCCGGCGCATTACTTTAAATAACGCCAAAGAAAATGTTATATTCTCTGTTTTTGGTCTTATCGTTGTCGGCTTCCTTTCTTTTATCTTCTCATGGAGTTTCCCACTATTTTTTACCGCTGTTGCCATCTTGTTGGCACTGTGGATAAAACGTATTGGGGGAAGATTCCTAGGAAATGCATGGGGTATGATTCTCGTGGAAACGATACTTTGTTTTATTATGGTGATTTATGTTTTAATGTATTTGCCCATCAAAGATTACCGTCCTTACCGTGTGGGAAGTGATATAAGAGCAGAAATGAACAATGGAAAACCAGGTGTGTATGAAAACTTAATGGTGTATACCAATACAAAAACAGAACAAGATACACTCTTAACCGCTTTAGATGAAAGCACCAAAGCAATTTGGGGGGATTCTGACAATTGGAAGTTTTCATCCAGTGAAACCAAAACCATTGTGCCAGCAGTTCTGCCTTCAATTCAACAGTTTGACCCGAGTATAGATGTCGGCGACTTAACACAGGTAGAAAAGAACTTTGCACCCATTGCTTCAATTCTAAAAGAAAATGAATCTCAATTTGTAGTCTTAAAAGACACAAGCTCCAATGGACCGTCGTTAATTCCATTACAAGATTTTGCGATTGATGATATTGATACATCACAAATTGAAATTAAGGATACCATTACCCGATTAGACGAATCTCTTTCCTACATTAGTTTGAAAGATTATATTCTAGATCAGGATGTTATTCTTCTTGTTTTTAGTCGCAATCTCGATAAAGGTAATTTCAGTAGAATTTCACGCTTAAAGGAGATTGAAGAAAAAGCCAAGGAAAATGGTATTCCCTTTATCTTGATTACTACTTCATCTCAAGATCAGATTAAGACCTTTAGGGAAAAGACGGGATTGCTTATTCCAACAGTACAGAATGATGAAACGGAAATGAAGGCAATTACAAGATCTAATCCGACCTTAATGGTATTTAAAAATGGAATCGTTAAAGGGAAATATCCATTCCGTTCTACGCCATCCTGGAAGTGGCTTACCGAGAATGTTATAAAAGCAGATTAAGAAATGAGAAAAAAAATTTTAGCTGGAAATTGGAAAATGAACCTTTTGTTTGATGAAGCAAAAATGTTAAACGCTAATATTGATAAGGCATTAGATAATATTGATGCTGCCTGTGATGTGGTTCATTTTGTACCCTCTATTTACTTAAAATATTTGATTGATAACACCAGAAATGTGGAGATTGGAGCCCAAAATGGCTTTCCTAAAGTCAATGGTGCATTTACTGGAGAAGTAAGCATGAAACAATTGGCAGATATTGGAACAAATACTGTTTTAATTGGCCATTCAGAAAGAAGACAACTGTTCCATGAGTTCGATGAATTTTTAAAAGAAAAGATTGACGCTGCAATAGATCAAGGTTTAAAAATATTTTTCTGCTGTGGTGAGACCATAATTGACAGGTCATCTGGAAATCATGTAGAAACCGTTATTGAACAACTTAAAAAAGCATTGTTTCATCTAAACGCATCTGATTTTGAGAATATTGTGATTGCCTATGAGCCGATATGGGCAATTGGTACAGGGAAAACAGCAACCCCAGAACAAGCCAATTATATGCACAAAAGCATTAGAAATGCAATTGCTGAACAGTATTCTTTAGAAGTTGCTCAAAAAACTTCTATTCTTTATGGAGGAAGTTGTAAACCATCAAACGCAACAGCTCTTTTTAATCAATCAGATATAGACGGGGGATTAATTGGTGGAGCTTCACTAAAAGAAGAGGATTTTTTGAAACTTATACAAACCTTAAACTAAGGTATGGATTATATTCAAGTCAGTTTAAATATAACACCCAAGAAGCCATGGACGGATATTTTAATCCAAGAATTGGCCGATATTGATTTTGAGAGTTTTGATGAAGAAGATGAGCAAATAAATGCTTACATCAATAAGGAAAATTTTAAGGAAAATGAACTTAAACAATTGATTCTTGAGTACAAAAAGAAAAATGTAGAGGTTTCTTTTTCTCAAAAATTAATACCCTCACAAAACTGGAATGCTGCTTGGGAAGCTGATTATGAATCAGTAAAAGTTGAAGATCAACTTTTAATACGTGCGCCTTTTCATCCAAAAGACAAGGGGTTTAAAATCAATGTGGAAATCCAACCACAAATGTCCTTCGGTACGGGACACCATCAAACTACATACTTGTTGTGTAAAGCAATGTTAGAAATAGACTTTCAAGAGAAAAAGGTGCTCGATGTAGGAACAGGAACTGGTGTTTTGGGTATATTGGCTTCAAAATTGGGTGCAAAGACAGTTTTAGGGACAGATATTGATAGGGGAGCAGTGGACAATGCTATTGAAAATTGCAGACGGAACAAGGTGAATAATTTTAATGTTTTAAAAGGAGATATTCATGTTGTACCAAATGACTTTTATGACGTTATATTGGCGAATATTAATAAAAATGTACTTCTTCGCCACTTGGAAAAGTATGCTGCACTTATCGAAAAAAATGGAATTTTGCTTTTAAGTGGATTTTTTCAAACAGATATACCAACCCTCTCAAATGTTGCACAAAAAAAAGGGTTTGACTATGACGTTGAATACCATAAAGAAGATTGGGCAGTACTTAAATTAATAAAAAATAACGAATTATGAAAAACACATTCATCTTTTTCTTTTGTATATCCATTTTCTTGGTCAACTTTTCATTTGGACAAGGGAAAAAATACGACCGTAAAAAATTTGTAAAGAAGTTTTCCAATACAATCTCCACATCAAGAGCAACAAAGGAGGCACGTGATTTTGTTAATGGCACATTGAACGATATGGTACTCGAAAGTGATGTGTTTCCCGAAAACCGTTTTCAACAAATGGCCAACACTGCTGATTTAATTATAGAAAAGGGACATTCAGTATTTCCAGATGCCTACAATTACGTTGTTTCGGTATGTGCATTGATACAGAAAAAGAAAACTAATGAAGGTTTTGACGCATGGCATGAAATTGTAAATCAACTTCTTGAAATGAGAAATCCAAAAAGAATAGAAGAATTCTTAACGAGTTCTTCCAACTTCTTAGACAAAGGAATTATTTCAGAAGATCCCAATTTTAAATGGTTTTGTCAAGGTGATGATTTTGAATTTTTTAATGATAGAACACCTTTTATAAAATTTGGGAAAACCAATTTGATTTGTAAAACAATCAATAGAGGACAAGACAAGAAAGAAAATCCTTACTCTGATTCGATAAAAATTATAAATACACAGGGTACGGCAGATTTGAGAAAAGGGAAATGGGAAGGAAAAGGAGGATTGTATACTTGGGAAAAAGTTGGACTTCCTGCCGATGAAACCTATGCGACACTGAAGTCTTATAGCGTTTCTTTGAGATCTACATCTTTAACGACTGACAGTGTTGTTTTAAACACACCGTATATCGATGAACCTGTTGTGGGTAAGTTAATGGACCGAGCAATGAAAGGAGCAGCTAGACGAAGCGCTAACGAAATCCCTTTCCCTAAATTTAATTCTTATAAAGCCGATTTTGAAATTAAAAACATTGTTGAAGGCGTTGATTATATAGGTGCTTTCTCTCTTGTTTCTGATGAATTCATTGGGTCAGGAAATAAAAAACAACAAGCCAAATTAACTTATTATAGAAACGAACAAGTATTTGTCGTTACCTATTCGGATCGTGTTCAAGTCAACAAATCCATGCTAAAAACACCTCTGGCTCAAATGTCATTGTATTTGAATACAGGAGATTCCATTACCCATACAGGATTAGATGTTACTTATGATATTCCCAATCAAAAAATTAAATTCGTTAGAGGGAATTCGCCAATTTCTGAAGCCCCATTTGTTGACTCTTACCATAAATTGAATATTTATCCCAATGAAATCTCTTGGAAAAAGAACACTTCAGAACTGATTTTGGGCTACAATCACAACACTTCTGCACAAAAACGAAAAGCACGGTTTGAATCTTTTAATTTTTATGATGCACGCTTGTTTCGCAGTCTTCAAGGAGGTTCTAATATTAATCCTTTAACGGCGCTGTACAAATACGCATATAAATATGATCAATTTACAATGACAGAAGGAAAAGCGGCATCTGCCCTTCATGGAACCATTCAACAAGCAAAGCCCGAACTTCTAAAGTTGTCTGCTTTGGGCTTTATAAGTTATGACACAGAAAGGGGAATCGTTATAGTAAATGAAAAAACAGAAACTTTTGTAAAAGCTAATTCTGGAAAAATTGATTATGATAACCTTTCATTTGTTTCCGATTTGGCGCCGTTAAATGCCGGCAGAAGTAGTGGAAATGAGCCGGATAGCCAAGAGTTACAGCAACGCATTAGAGAAAGAAACCAAGAAAGAGCACGAATTACGGAATACGGAAAAATTAACTTGAGTTCCTTAGATATGGAATTGCATGCAATTGACTTAATTACAATCTCTGATCGAAAAAGAACTACGATTTATCCTGATGGGCATGAAGTAACTGTAAAAAAGAACCGTGCTATCGACTTTAAGGGTTGGATAAACAGTGGGAAATGGGAAGTTAAAATAGACTCTGGGAATTACAGCTATAAAGACAATAAATTCAATATCAATAAGTCGGATCTTGCATTCTTTCATGTGAAACCGCAACAACCAAAAGATGGAAAAAGATACATCCCACTACAATCGAGCATAACCGGCATTGAAGGAGAAATTTTAGTGGATGACGTTTCTAATCGCTCGGGATTAAACAAAAACTTTGAACAATATCCCATTTTGGTGTCAGAAGGAAAAACCAAGGTATTCTATAACCAGAAAGAACTGTTTTTAGGCGCATATAAAAAAGAAGACTTTTATTTTGAAATAGCACCCTTTAAAGTAGATAGCCTTGCTGCTTTTGACGATGAGATTTTGCGTTTTCCAGGAGAATTGGTCTCGGCAGGTATTTTCCCAAAATTTAAAGACGAACTTAAAGTAATGCCTGATTATTCTTTGGGCTTTTCTCAGGATGTGCCTTCTGAGGGTTATCAGTTTTACAATACTGATGCAAAATATAAAAACAAGTTATTGCTTTCAAATAATGGATTACAAGGTGCGGGTACAATTAACTTCTTAAACTCTACATCTACCTCAAAAAACCTTTTTACTTTTCTGCCTGATTCAACTACTGGGGTAGCTTCATTTGTAAATAAACCTCAAATTAATGGTGTTGAATTTCCAGATGCCGAAGGACCTGATGTATTTATAACTTATTTGCCTAAAGATAAAAAGCTTAAAGCCCAATCCAACAACGAAGTAATAAAACTTTTCAATGGAGAAGCTGATTTACGTGGAGAAGCTGTGGTGCGAGAAACAGGAATGTCTGCTAAAGGAATATTGCAACTTCCAGAAGCAAAGATGCTTTCACAAGGATTCAAGTTTACAAGGTGGCATGCCAACGCAGATACGGCTAACTTTCAATTAACCAATAAATATGCTGATGAAGAAGAAGTTGATGAAAATCCATTTGCCTTTACCTCAGAGAATGTAAAAGGAGATTTGGATTTTAAAGAAAGGAAAGGAGTTTTTAAATCCAATCAAGGGGAATCGATTGTAAGGTTCCCAGTAAATCAATATGTATGTAAAATTGACCAATTTACATGGGTTATGGACAGCGATGAAATGTCGTTGGAGAAGAAAGGACTTGAAAATGTTTCCATCTCTGGAGATTTAGATTTAGCAGGATCTAACTTCTTCTCTGTTAATCCTAAACAAGACTCTTTACAATTCCGCTCTCCAAAGGCGAAATTTGATTTAAAAGACAAGGTGATAAGCGCTGAGGAAGTAGAATACATTAGAGTAGCCGATGCTAAAATCTATCCTGATAGCGGTAAAGTTGTAATCCGTAAAAGGGCCAAAATGGATCCTCTAACAAATTCAAAAATTATTGCCAATTACATTACAAAATACCATACAATCACTAATGTCAATGCCCAGATTAATGGACGGAAAGCATATACCGCTTCGGGTGATTATGAATATGGGAAAAAGGATGCTGAAAAACAGCTGATTCATTTTGAGGATATTAAATTAGATACCTCATACCAAACCATTGCAACAGGTACCATCAGTAAGGAAAAAGACTTTAAGTTGGGCGATCGGTTTAGTTTTTATGGACAAACACATTTGAGTGCTTCCGATCCCGCTTTATATTTTGATGGTGCAACCCGATTAATTCATGATTGTGATAAGTTTTCTCGAAATTGGTTGGCCTTTAAATCTGCAATTGACCCTGAACATATTCAAATACCAATTGGTAAAGATATGGTTGACCTTGATGGCAATAAACTCTCTGTGGGTATACGCTGGAGAAATGCTAAGAATACCGATAGTGTAAGTTTATATCCTACCTTTTTGAGTGCTGTTTCCTATGATAATGACCCAGTTGTTATTTCTTCAAATGGATTTTTGCAGTACGATAGTGGAACAGATGAGTTTCAAATTGCAAGCAAAGAGAAGTTAATCAATAGAAGTGCCAAAGGCAATTACATTTCTCTCCATACAAAGTCATGCTCTATGCACGGTGATGGAAAAATTAGCTTAGGAATGGATTATGGTGCTATAGAAACTGAAGCTGTTGGAGTGGTTGATTATAATCAGGCCACGGAACAAACCAATATGAACATTACACTTGCTATACGTGCGCCAGTGAATCAAAAATCGTTTGAAAGTATAGGGGAGAAAATTGTTGGTATTGAAGGTCTGCAAGCTGCAGACTTTAGTTCTACTACATTAGAGCAAGCATTGGCCAGTTGGATTGATGTTAAAACAGCAGATAAAATTAAATCAGATTATACGTTGAAGAATAAATTCAGTTCAGTTCCCAAAGAATTTAGGAATGCAATTGTTATAACAGGATTGAGGTTGACTTCTTATACAAAATCTGGTGATGCTCAAAGAGGTTTGAAATCTTCTGTAGCTCAAGCAGCAATCGTGAATTTCTATAAACAACCTGTAATGAAATATGTTCCTTTGCGCTTCTTTGCCGAGCAACGTGCAAACCTCGGAGACCGTTTGGGATTATTAATGGATGTTCCTGGTGGTTACCTCTATTTCTTTGATTATGACAATAGGAAAGAAGGCGTGTTAAATATCCTTTCTAGTGATGAGGCGTTTAACGAAGAGATTGCTAATCTTAAGCCCAATCAAAAGAAATCAAAGAAGTTTATTTACGATGTGACCAAGAAGTCAGTATACAAAAGCAGGTTCTTACGTGTATTTGAATAATTAAATTAAAATGGATTTTATACTTTTTGGATTATTCGCTTATTTACTGGGTTCAATACCTACTGCTGTTTGGGTGGGTAAACTCAAATATAATTTGGATGTTCGGCAATATGGAAGTAAAAATGCTGGTGCAACAAACACCTTTAGAGTATTGGGTAAGAAAGCTGGAATAGCAGTTTTATCTGTAGATATAATTAAAGGAGGGTTGGCTGTTTTATTGCCTTTTATATTTTTGCCCTTGGGTTGGTCTGAGGATCATTTGATCCACCTGAAAATTGTTTGTGGCATTATTGCAGTATTGGGACATATTTTTCCTGTATTTGCAGGATTTAACGGAGGGAAAGGTGTTGCTACTTCTTTGGGTGTTATCTTGGGTATCCATCCACTTGCAGCTCTGATTTGCATCGCCTTATTTCTTATTATTTTCATTACTTCACATTATGTATCACTCGGCGCCATTATCGCTTCCAGTAGTTTTCCTATTAGCATTGAGTTTTTATTTCACAATACCAATATATCGCTGACTATATTTAGTGTTGTCCTTGCATCGGCCGTTATTATATTGCATCATAATAATATTAAAAGGTTACTTCATGGAGAAGAGAATAAAATGAACCTTTTCAAGAATCATTCGTAAACATATTCATAAAGTTGAATAATATTTGATTAAATGTACCTAAGACTCAATATCATATGCTTATTTCTACTATTGGGTATGTTTCAACTTTTTGCCCAAGAAACCCGTGAAGATATTGAAAAGCAAGCTGACTCCTATTTTAAAAAGGAGATGTTTATTGAAGCCACTCCTTTGTATTTAAGATTGCTTTCCTTAGAACCGAGAAACCCGTCATACAATTATAAATATGGAACGTGTTTGCTCTATAATTCTGATGAAAAGAAGAGTGCATTCAAATACCTGAATTATGCTGTTCAAAAGAACAAACAAGTGGATGATGAAGCTTATTATTATCTAGGTAAAGCCTATCATCTCACTTTTCAATTTGATAAAGCAATAAAATACTATAAAATATATAAAGAGAAGGCAGGAAGTCGCGCTGTTGCTAAATTAAATGTTGATCGTCAAATACAAATGTGCATCAATGGAAAATCTTTGATGGCAGATATCAATGATGTTATTGTCCTCAATAAAAATAAAATAAGTAAAAAGAGCTTTTTCCGTATCTATGACCTTAAAAATATTGGTGGGGAAATATTGGTTACCGAAGAGTTTCAAACGAAAAACGATAAAAAAAATAATCACACGCCCATTATTCATTTTCCTGCCAATTCAAACCGAATTTACTATTCTAGTTATGGTGATAGTGATAATAAGGATATTTTTGTACGTACGCGATTGCCTAATGGAAAATGGTCTCTGGCTCAACCTGTATTTGGAGAAGTAAATACCAATTTTAATGAAGATTATCCCTATATGGATAGAGAAAATAATTACCTGTATTTTTCGTCCAAAGGACACAACAGTATGGGCGGTTACGATATCTTTAGGAGTCCATACAACCCAGAAACAAACAGCTTTGGAAAACCAGAGAATATGGATATCCCGATTTCTTCGCCCGATAACGACTTCTTATATATTGTTGACTCTATAGGCCGACATGCGTACTTTGCTTCACAAAGAGAAAGTAAAGCCAATAAGATTGATGTATACAATATTCGTGTTGAAAGAATGCCTGTACATTGGGTTATACTTAAAGGTCAATTTACCTCTGAGATAAATCCACTTGAAAAAGCACTTTCTATTCGTGTCCAAAATAATTCAGGGGTGGCAATCGACAATTTTAAAACCTCGACCAAAGGTGATTATTTAATCGTTCTCCCTAAAGGAGGAAAGTATGAGTTCACCATGAATGTAGGAGATGAAGAGAAAGAATACAAACAATATGTAGATGTCCCTTTTCTTGAAAAGGTGAAACCACTAAAGCAGAGAATAGTTCAGAAAACGATAGGAGACAGCTCAATTGTTGTAATTCAGAATTTGTTTGATGAACCTTTCCAAAATGAAAGCGAAATTATAGCACAGGCGTTGGAGTTTAAATCTAAATTGGCCGTAAACAAAAAACAGTTTGATATCGATTCTTTAGACCATCTAATTTCTCAAAAAAATGCCTTGAATGAAATTGGATTGTCAGGCTTCACAAACAATGAAATCCTAGATCTTGTAAAAAATAAAATGGAACAGCTTGCTGCTCGCAATAAAATGACTAAAGTTTTAATTGACAAGAGTAAATCAAGTATTGTTGCCGACAATGAGAAAATTGAAAACCATCTTAACAAGGCCGAAGCAACCATGCAAGAAGCAAAAAGCAGTACCGATAAAGAGAACATCGAGAAGTTTACACATCAGGCAAATGAAGAAATTCAAAAAGCAAAAGAAATACAAGAAGAGGTACACAGTACAATGGTTTTTATGGATTCATTGAATGCAGACATAGAAAAGAACCATCAGAATTTAAATGAAGCAACTCAATTAAACGAAGCACTAAAAAATGCAGGTGCGGAAGATGAAAATGCTTTTGTTTCAACTTTGGGTAATCACCGAGAGTTTGTGAATAATGAACTACTCAAGGAAACCAGTGAAAATGCTGCGGACGATTATATTGCTCAAATTAATAAGCAAATAAAAAACCTTGACGAATTGATAGATCGTAGACGTCAATTGACACAAGAACGATCAAAGACACAAGGTAATATCGAACGTATAAACAAGGAAATTGAAAATACAAGACTTAAAAAACAGAAAGAAAAACTTCATCTGGAATTGACTCGTGCCCAAAATCAACTTGAATCTATAGTGGAAGAATTGGATTATGTGAATGGTCAAATTAATAAAAAACAAAAGGCCTCCTCACAAAAGAAAAGAATTGCCCGAATTGTTGCTGGCAATGTCTATACAGAATTGCCCAATAATGAAGACTTAATGCAAAAAAGTAAAGATTTAGAGAACGATAGAACGAGAATAGAGAATGAAAATCAACTGTATGCAGAACAGAATGTAATTGATTTGACGAAAGAGGGAGGACAGCAAGAGGTAGCACAGCAAGAGCAACAGCAAGAGCAACAGCAAGAGAGAGTTGAGCAAGATGTTGTTGAATATACGCCTGATGAGTTAATGCAAAAAGCGGATGCAGATTATAAAGCTGATATTGAAAAATTGGATTTGGCGGTTGAAGCAGGGGCGAAAACAAAAGAAGATGTGGTACAACGCATTCGAAAAGCAATCATTCAAATTGATAATATTTCTTCTGAAATGATGAAGAAAAAAGAAAAATATCCGAATTCCAAGCAAATTGATCGCAATATTGAAAAACTGTCTCAATTGAAAAGTGAATTGGATCAGAGGATTGCAGATCTGAATGAAGATATAGCAATGAGAGTTCAGCAAGAAAGTGAGCAAGAGCAGCAACAGCAACAGGTGGAACAACAGCAACAGCAAGAGCAACAGCAGGAACAGCAACAGCAAGTGCAAGAGCAAAAGCAAAAGCAAAAGCAAGAGCAAGAGCAGCAAATGGTGAAGCCTGAGAAAGAATTAGCACAGCAACAGCAAGAGGAGAATACAGTGCATGAATCAACGAAGCCTTCAGCGGATGAGCGTTTACTTTATGCAGCCAATAAGCAACAAAAAGAAGAAATTAGGAATTTAAATGAAACAAAACAGCAATTGCTAAAGGAAGAAAATGAAAATCCTAAAGTTGCTGATAAAAAGAGCCACCAGAAGAAGTTGGTAAATGTAGAATCACAAATTGTACATCAAAAAAATGAGGTTCTGGACGAGGCAATTGCATCAATAGAAACAACTTCTTCTTCTAATATAGAGACCCCTAATGAAAAGAAAAAAGTGGACTTACCTGTGGTTAATGCACAATATGCTAAAATACAGATAGATAATCTCTTGCGAAAGGCGAAAAAAGAAAAAGATCCTCAGAAGAAAAGAGAACTGTTGACAACGGCAAATCAAAAACAGGAAGAAGCATTAGAAAATATTCAAGAACAACAAAAAATAGAACAAGTTGATCACCAGATTGACTCAATTATTGCTGCCAATAAGTTGAAGAATATTGCACCTAGCTCTGTAGCGGTAACCAATGATGATTTAAAGAAGGAACAGATAGACTTGGGGGTTCGACTGATGGAAATTGAGAATCAGATCAACGAAATCAATGCGGTGCTTCCAAGTACCAAGAAAAGAGATAAAGAAGATTTGATTCAACAAAAAAACAGACTGAATGAAATCAAAAAACAAATAGAAATAAAACAGCAAGAAAATCAAAAACAACTTTCCGATATAGAAAAGGAAAAAATTGTTGTAAACAATAAAGGAATAGACGGCGATGCAATTAATAATGAATTGAGTTATGAGGATGAGGTCGAAATTGCACAATCAGAAACTTATAAAGAATTGTTTAACAGCAGCAACCAATTGCGACAAACACAATATGAGTTACAGGTGAAGGAAGAACAATTGACTGCTCAAAAAAATGAACTGAAACAACTTCGTTCGATGAAAAAAGAGAGCACGTCTTTCTCTGAACAAGACAAGGAAGAGGTTCGTAGTCAATTGACTAAAATTAATCAAACAGAAGGAGAAATTGCCCAATTAAAAGAAACGATTAAAACGCAGCAAAACAATATACAATCATTTATTTCAGAGAATCCTAAAGAGCAAGCGAAGATCGAAAATATGATTGCCAGAGATGTAGCACCAATAAAAGAAATTCCTTCTCTTCCTGTAATGACAACAGGTTTAATTACTTCAGAGAATCCCAATGCATCACAATACTCTGACAAAAACCCGATCCCTCTTTCTGTTGAGCAACCTAAAGGATTGATTTTTAGGGTGCAAATAGGTGCGTTTACAAAACCTGTTCCCAACAACACTTTTAAAGCGTTTTCTCCTATTACAGGAGATATTGTTCGTCCTGGATTGGTGCGCTATATGGCTGGTTATTTTGGAAAACGAGAAAATGCTAACCAAGCGAGAGATAAAATCAGAACAATGGGTTATTCCGATGCTTTTGTCGTTGCTTATTGTGATGGAGAACGTATTCCTGTTTATAGAGCAGTTCAGTTAATAGCCTCGGGGGCTTGTGTTCCTATTGTGGAAAACTCCGGTACTCCAATTGTGGCTCAAAGTGAGGTAACCAGTACGGAGGGAACTTTTGAGAATGAATTGGATATTTACTCCTATAACAAGGGAAAGAATGCCGCAAGCGCAGATGTAGCAGAAGCCAAAATGGGACTTTATTATACCGTTCAAGTTGGAGTATATAACACACCTGTATCAGCCGCTCAATTAAAAAATGTGACTCCATTAATCACAAAACGACTTGCTAATGGACAAATTCGGTATTCATCGGGAATTTTTAATTCGATTGAGGAGGCAAAACCTAAACAAATAGACGCCATCAATCGAGGCATTACAGATGCTTTTATTACCGCTTATTATCAAGGAAAAAGAATACCACTTGCTGAAGCGAAAAAACTTCTTGATACCAAAGGAGAAGAGGTTCTAGAATTGAAGAATCCTACGATTGCACACAGAAATAAAATCATAAACCGCACAACGCCAGAAAGTCTTAAGGAAGATGAAACGCCTTTCTTGGCCAATAAAAAGCAATATACTGTGCTGATTTCTAATCTTACCTATTCTTCTTATCCTTCTCAAGTATTGAATCGATACAATGCCGATGGACAATTGTTTTATTATGATTCCATCTCCCAACATATAAAGAGTTTTGTTTTTGAAGGCAGTTATAAAAATCCACCATTTTCGGATGATTTCAAACAAAAATATTTCTTTAATTATGTATATCCAATCATTAATAAACAAGGTACGAAAAGAAAAGATGCCCTGAAAAATAGTGATAAAAACTATATTGTACTAAGTGTCGACATTGCTGCATCTGATTTAAATCAAGATTTGATGCGTACACTTATCAATGCCCCCTTTAATAAATCAATGTCGACATCGAAATCCGGTATTTCAGTTCAGTTTTACACCTTGCAAAACCAGAAGAATGAGGCTTTAATCAATCATCTTCAGGTTCTTATGGCACAGTTTGGGGCAACTGAAATTTTAAAAACAATTCGACAACCTGGTGAAAATTGACATTGAATGTTGAAAGTTGCTTTTAATCAAGATTTTGTTCACACTTTGCCTAAAGGTCACCGCTTTCCTATGGAAAAATATGATTTATTGCCCAAACAATTGCTTTGGGAGGGAACAGTTGAAGAAAACAATTTTTTTAGCCCTGTGGCGATAAAGAAAAAACATATTCTTACAGTACATGAAGCAACTTATGTTGACCAGTTTTTATCGCTTAATTTAGATAAGAAAGCCCAGCGTCAAACAGGATTTATTCATGATAGACATCTTGTATTGAGAGAGCAAATGATTATGGAAGGTACCCGAAGATGTGCTCAATATGCTTTGCAAAATGGGATTTCGATGAATATTTCTGGGGGAACACATCATGCTTTTGCCGACAGAGGAGAAGGATTCTGTATGTTGAATGACCAAGCCATTGCAGCACAATGGCTTTTAAACCGTAAAAAGGCAAATCGCATCCTTATTATTGATTTAGATGTACACCAAGGAAATGGAACGGCTTCAATTTTTAAAGATGTTCCAGAAGTCTATACTTTCAGTATGCACGGGGCGAATAATTACCCCTTAAAAAAGGAAAAGTCAAATTTGGACGTGAATTTACCTGATGGAATAAAAGATTCTAAGTATCTTTACCTTTTAGAAGAAGCTTTAGATAGTATATTAAATATATTCTCTCCTGATTTTTTGTTCTTCCAATCTGGAGTTGATATCATTGAGGGCGATAAGCTTGGACGACTCAATGTAACTGTAGAGGGATGTAAAAAAAGGGATGAGATCGTTCTTCAGATGGCCAAAAACCTTAATCTACCCATTGTTGTTAGTATGGGAGGTGGTTACGCTGAAGAAATTAAAACAATAATTGAATCACATGCAAATACCTTCAGGACCGCACAACACATCTTCTTTTAAAAAAGGAATATTTATTAGAGTTTTGATCTCAATTCTTGTCTTAGGAAGTCTGGGCATTCTATCGAGTCGTCTGCCAATGCATGGACACGAGGAATGGTACAAAACCTTAAATCAACCATTTTTTGCTCCGCCAAGATGGCTGCCTTGGGTAATGTGGATGATTGTATATATCCTAATGGGAGGAGCAATCGGTATTATCTGGCAAATTAAAGCCATTAATCGATACCCTATAATTACTAAATTTGCCAAAAGAGGCATCATTGTCTTTGTGCTACATTTTCTTTTTGTATTTATCTATCCAACTTTACTTTTTGGACTTCACTATCCTGGTCTAGCCTTGGTTGATTTGATTGTTATATTGGGTTTTATTGTTATTCTTATTCGCCATTTCTTCCGCTTGGACCGTATTGCCGCATATTTGTTGGTTCCTTATCTTATATGGTGTTTGTATGCCGCAGCGCTTAATATTTCCATAATTGTTTTAAATTGACCCATTTTATTCATGAAATTATAGTTTAAAATAAAACAATGCGATGTATCATGTGGATTAAAATGGTTAGATATTCTCTTCTCTTTACATTGCTTGGGATATTTATGGGTTCATGTACCCTTTCTACTGAACAAGAAATGAACCTGAATCGAGATATACATCAATTTATTCAGATCAGAAATGAGGGCGATGCACTTTCTTTCTTGAACTATATGCATCCTTCTATTGTTCGGTATTACAAAAATTTAGGCGATTCAACTTTTATAGAAAAATTCAATATTGCTGCTCAAAACAGTAACTTTGCCTCAAATGAAAAGGAAATTGTTAAATGGAATCAAGGCTATATCAAAAAGGTGATTAAAAAGGGCAAACGAATTGAAGCCAAAATTGAAATTTCATTAATAAGGGAGCAACGTCCCATTGATAGCACACTAACGTATTATGCGATTTCTTCTAATAATTCCTCGAATTGGTTGTTTGCTTCTCAGAAAGACTATACCCATATTTTAAACAAGACCGAACGTCTCTTTCAGTAAAACTGATTTATCTCGAACTGTTCATGACAAAATCCTCCTTTGAATATGCTAAGGGTAAAAGCTAGCTACTTTATATTACAAAAGATGGCTGTCTTAGAATTCGAGTTATTTTCTTTTGGTATCTTTGTGTTTCCAACCAGTAGCTTTGTAATAATCTCTAAAAAGAATTTTTTGAAAGATTAAGGTAATCAATATAGAATAGGTTAGACCCATTATTAATAGTCCCAGCAAAGAGAAAACAAACATAGTGAAAGGAGATTGATTGTTCTCCAAGTCAACTTTTATACTCTTCAAAATATCCTCTTTGGTACTGGTTTTGAACTTTGGATTCTTCTCTCTTAATGAATCAATAAAGTCTGGATTATTGTCCATTTCAGCATAGAAATTATCCATCCTTTGTTCAATTCTGTGTTCTATAAAGGAAGGGTTGATGGAATCGTAATAATAATACATAAATGCAGCGACGATAAGTACATAAGGTGCGGTAACCGTTAATCCTTTCTTGATATCTGATAATGGACCGCCTTTTCCATAGCCTTCTTTCTTTTTTTCAAAAAGTATACCCAAACTAATCGCCAATAATAAAAATAAATTATTGATCATTCCGGGAATAAAGATGTTGTCTTGAAATACACCAAGTGAATAGAAAATAAGCTTAACAGCAATCCATCCACCAGAAAAAAGTAAAGAAAATTTTAATGCCGCTCGCATGTCTAACCGTTCATTGAAACTAAAAACTCTTCGTTGCTCTTTGTGTCTTTCATGTGCTCCTTCATAAACTCGATTGTCTCGATAGGATTCATGTCTGCAATGTGCTTGCGCAACAACCAAACACGTTGTAGGGTATCTTTATCCATTAATAAATCTTCTCTTCGTGTTCCTGAAGTCAGTATATCTATAGCAGGATAAATTCTGCGGTTGGCAATTTTTCTGTCCAATTGCAATTCCATATTGCCCGTACCTTTAAATTCTTCAAAGATAACTTCATCCATTTTAGAACCAGTGTCTGTTAAAGCAGTAGCAATAATAGAAAGTGATCCGCCATTCTCTATTTTTCTTGCTGCTCCAAAGAAACGTTTTGGACGTTGTAAGGCATTTGCATCTACACCACCAGACAATACTTTACCAGAAGCTGGAGATACGGTGTTGTATGCACGAGCCAATCGTGTGATTGAATCGAGTAATATACAAACATCATGTCCACATTCAACCATCCTTTTGGCTTTCTCCAGTACCATGTTGGCAACTTTAACATGCTGGTCAGCAGGCTCATCAAAAGTTGAAGCAATCACTTCGGCATTTACACTTCTTGCCATATCTGTAACTTCCTCAGGACGCTCATCAATCAACAATATGATTAAATAAGTTTCGGGATGATTGGCTGCAATTGCATTTGCAACATCCTTCAACAATACCGTCTTACCCGTTTTTGGCTGTGCTACAATCATTCCGCGTTGTCCTTTACCAATTGGCGCAAACAAATCCATAATGCGTGTAGACATTGATTCTTTTCTATGTCCCGTTAGTTTGAATTTCTCATCGGGAAAAAGTGGAGTAAGGTACTGAAATGGAACACGGTCACGAATAAAAGAAGGAGCTCGACCATTTATGGAATCAACCTTTACCAATGGGAAGTAACGTTCGCCTTCTTTTGGTGGACGAATAGTACCAAAAACAGTATCACCTGTTTTTAATCCAAAAAGTTTAATTTGACTGTGACTTACGTAGATGTCATCAGGAGAATTTAAATAATTATAGTCTGAAGAACGCAAAAAGCCATAACCGTCAGACATAATCTCTAAAACACCCTCAGCCGAGATAATGCCAGAAAGGTTGTATTTCGCTTCCTTTACTTTCTGTTTTTCGTTTCTGTTATTATTGCCATTGCCATTGCCATTGCCGTTGCCGTTCTTGTCCCTGTTGTCGTTGCTCTTGCTCTTGCTGTTTTGGCTCTTGCTCTCCTCTCTCTTGCCCTTGCTGCCTTGACTCTTGCTGTTATGGCTTTCTTTAGAATTTGAGGGCTTCACTTGATCTTCTGCTTTAGATTTTGCAAAATTCTTTTTCTCCGTCGACCCTTTATGTTCAGACTTTTTGTCAAAAGAACTTTCTGTTGAAGAGAACAAATCAGTATTTTGAGATTCAGGGAGGGAGCTTTTAGCTTTTGATGTATCTTTTTTATTGGCTTCAGCATCATTTTTTTGAGTGCTGGGGGTGGGGGCTGAGCGCTCTATTTTTTTTCTAGGCCTTTTGCCCTTAACATCAACTGTTTTGGTCTCTTTATTCTTTTCATTTTGAGTATTGGGTGTCTCTGCATCTCCGCCTTTCACGATTTCATCAATTAATTCAGATTTACGAAAGGATTCAATTTTTTTTAGACCGATTGTCTTTGCGATTATGCGTAGCTCTGTGAGCTTTTTATTAGCTAGTTCTTCTTTTTTCATTTATTCTAAGTATAGAAATGATTATATTTAAGATGTAACTTTTGATAGTATAAAAACCAGTAATTTAAGAGGGAAAATGTTGTTTATTCTAAGTGTTGGTACAATAATACAAATATTCCTTTTCAAATGACCAGTATTAATAAAAAAATATGATTTTTTTAAATATTTTATGTTTTGATATAAATGATGTAAAACCGCAACTTCATTTAAGAAGCTGCGATTTTCTTGGTACTCGGGACGGGACTTGAACCCGTACGAACGCAATGTTCATTGGATTTTAAGTCCAACGTGTCTACCAATTCCACCACCCGAGCCTGAATGATAAATTCTTTATTCAATAAAAAAGGCGAACTATTTTATAATATCCCTCCTTCGAGCGGGAGATGGGATTATTTTTCAATGATCCCTTTATCCCTCCTTCGAGCGGGAGACGGGATTATTTTTCAATGATCCCTTTATCCCTCCTTCGAGCGGGAGACGGGATTCGAACCCGCGACCCCAACCTTGGCAAGGTTGTGCTCTACCAGCTGAGCTACTCTCGCTTTTATAAAAATAAAAAGAAAGAAAGATGAAATCTATTCCTTCTATTATAGTGTTATTTCAATAAATTTTAAGAATCGTTTTTCTTTTGCGGAGACAAATATACAAGTAATTTATTTTTAAACTGCATCTGGGATGAAAATATTTATAAATTATTCATAATAGTTTGTTTTTGAACTTTGAGAATGCATTTATATTAATAAGGTATAGAAAATATTAATGCATATAATTTCTTGTTGTATTTTTGTCTAACCACTAGATATTGTATGAAACATATAAATGGTTTCTTATTGTAATCTCTTCAGATTAAATTCCGAATATTTAGACACAGGAAATTCAGGTCTATTCATAAAGGGCGAAAA
>CAZPDT010000013.1:0-110084 GCA_964585545.1 uncultured Fluviicola sp. | reverse complement strand
ATTAACCGTAACCGATGGAGCGGGTTGCACCACATCTTCAGGACCGCATACCATTTCAACTACGGGTGGCGCAGTAATCGATGCAACAGGAATCTCTATTTCAGATGAAACTTGTGCTGGCAATGACGGAAGTATAACAGGCATTACAGTCAGTGGAGGAACGCTTCCTTATTCTTACGATTGGAATGGAAATCCTTCAGCAAATACCGATTTAACAGGCGCAACTTCTGGAACGTATACATTAACCGTAACCGATGGAGCAGGTTGCACCACATCTTCAGGACCATACATGGTTAGTCCTCCAGTGCAACCAAATGTTGATATCCTAACATCAGATCAAACGATTGAAGAAGGGGAAAGTGTTCAGATAAATACATCTGTAATCCCCTCTAATGCAATATTGACTTGGGATCCACCGCAAGGTTTAAGTTGTACTAATTGTCAAGACCCTATAGCAACTCCAAGTGAATCAACATGGTATGTTGTTACAGCGACTGCAAGTAATGGATGCACCGAACAAGATTCAATATATATAACGTTAAAAGATCCATGTGGAGAGATTGTTTTTCCAACAGTTTTCTCACCCAATGGAGATGGATTAAACGATGCGTTTTGCGTATTAGGAAATTGTATTTATTCAATGAAACTTCAGATATATGACCGATGGGGAGAAGTGGTTTTTGAAGCTACAGATCCCGAAGATTGTTGGGATGGGACATATAAAGGAAAAAAAGTGAATACAGGCGCTTTTGTGTATAAGTTTGTAGGGACCAAAGAAAATGGGGAAACCATCAATTTATCAGGAAATGTGAATGTGATTCGTTAGACAGAAGAGAGTATATGTCAAAGAAAAGATACTGTTTGAAAAGGACCTCATTGTTATGGAAAGTTGTTTAAAAAGTATGCTTAACTTTAAGGAGAAAGTATTTGAAGAATGAGAGAGAATATTATAATAGAATCCAAGATAGATGATGTATTTAAAGAAATATATCATAATTTACTTCAAGAAGGAGAGAAGGATCTTGTGTCTTATTTTGGTAAATTCTCAACTGATTTAGTAGGTAGTTTTACAGATCGGACTGAAGAGGTAATGAAAAATGATAAGGCTTCTAAGATTGTCGTAAAAAGAATGTTCTCAGTTATGGTTGAAGGGCTTCAGAATATATGTATTCATGGTAAGGAAGTTCCTTTTGGAAAAATTTATGGACATATTTTACTGATAAAGAAGAAAGAAGGTTACAGGGTTTCATTTGGAAACTTTGTTGATTCTCAAATGAAGAAAAAACTTACACAGATCATTAAGAAAGTAAACAATATGAGTGCTCAAGAACTGAAGGAATATTATTTGAAAATTTTAGGTAAAGGAGCATTTACAGATAAGAATGGAGCAGGACTAGGAATTATAACCATTGCTTTAAAATTTAACACGGAGGTTCAATTTACTTTTAAACCTATCAATAATGATTTATATTACTATAATTTAATTATTGAAGCCCAATAAAATTGTTTTCATGAATAGAGTAGTGATTTGTAATTACTGGTGAATATTGAGTATTTCTTTCCGCAATAAATTGGCTGCAAACAGCTTTGTTTTTTCTATATTTCTCCCGCGGTGCTTTCCAAATAAAAAATGTTTTGCAATGACCCTTTCAGGAGATGCTACAGCAATCCATACTGTTCCTACGGGTTTTTCTTTTGTTCCACCTTCAGGTCCAGCAATCCCTGTCACCGCTATTGTATAGTCGGCACCTAATTGTTTTTTACCACCTAAAGCCATTTCTTTGGCTACTTCTTCTGAGACGGCTCCAAAATCTTCTAAAGTTTTTGGTTTCACATGTGCAAGTTGTATTTTAATTTCATTAGAATAGGTGATTATCCCCCCTTTAAGAAAGGCAGAAGAGCCTGAGAACTGGACAAAGGAGCGAGCAATATCTCCGCCTGTACAACTTTCTATAGTTCCGAGAGTGGCATTTTTATTTTTTAATAATTCTCCAACAACTTCAAGTAAAGAGGCATTGTCTTTTCCATAGACATATTGCGGAAACAGGTTTTCTAACTCTTTAAAATAAGCATTTATTTTTTCAACAGAGGGATCACCATTTATCGAGTTGAGTCTTAATTTGAGTATTCCAGGAGAAGGAAGATACGCCAAATGCAGTTCATCTTGTGTAATTCGAGCTTCCCAATTTTCTATTAGCTCGGCAAAGCTCGACTCTCCAATCCCTTGAATCATTAGGGTTTGATAAAAATTATTTTTAAGATCAAATCGAGATTGAAGTCGAGGTATAACTTCCTTGGTAATCAATGCCTTCATTTCATAAGGTACACCAGGGAGTGAAATAATGACTTTTTTATCTTTTTCAAACCACATTCCAGAAGCAGAACCCAGAAAATTATCAAGTACTGTTATTCCTTCAGGAAGTTCAGCTTGTTTGATATTTGATACGGGCATTTCTTTTCCTTTTTTATAAAAAAGCTCTTGGACTCTATTTAAAACAAGCTTATTTAAAACCAGCTTCTTGTTGAAATATTTTGATAAAGTTTCTTTAGTAATGTCATCATTTGTAGGGCCAAGTCCACCTGTAATAATAACCAAGTCAAGATCTTTCAGAAAGTAATCTAAAGCATCTACAATTGCCTTTTCTTGATCTTTAATTGTTGTAGACTGAATTACTGAGATGCCTGCTTTCTCCAAATTTTCTCCAATCCAAGCTAAATTAGTGTTTATTGTTTGGCCAATTAATAATTCATCTCCAATAGTGATTATCCCTGCTTTCATGAACTAAATCAATTATTTTAAATTAAAAAGCTAAATTATTTGTAAGTTTGACAAAAAGCAAAAGAAATGAGAAAAGTTATTCAATTATTATTACTAGGATTTGTTTTACCCTTTATTACTTCATGTGATGAAGTAGAATCGTTTTTGAAAGAGGGAAGCAATCAGCAATCTGTTAATCAGCTGTCTAATCAGGATGTTGTAGCGGGATTAAAAGAAGCTTTAAATGTAGGGATAAGAAATGCGGTTGATGTGACTTCTGTTACCAATGGTTTTCTAAAGAACAATGAAATTAAACTTCCTTTTCCAGAAGATGCTGAGAAAGTAAAAGAAAAAGCCATAGAATGGGGAATGAAAAGTCAAGTTGATAAAATTGTAACAACATTGAATCGTGCTGCAGAAGATGCTGTTAAAACAGCCACGCCAATATTTGTTAATGCAATTAAAAATATGAGCATTCAGGATGGATTTAAAATATTAAATGGGGGAGAAGGAGCTGCAACAGATTTCTTAGAAAGAAACACCAAAACCGAATTGGTCAAGGCGTTCTCACCTAAGGTTCAAAAATCAATTGAAAAAGTAAAACTTACAGAATACTGGGAACCTGTTGCAAAAAAATACAATCAGGCAATGATTTTTACTGGTGGAGAAAAAGTAAATACTGATTTGAACCAATACGTTACAGAAAAAGCAATTGAAGGATTATTTACAATGGTAAAGAAAGAAGAAAATAAAATTCGTAAAGATCCTGCTGCACGTGTAACAGATTTATTGTCTAAAGTATTTGGTTCAGTATCCAATCGATAATCAATAAACAATTGAATTTAAAATGAAGTTTTTACCTTCCGAGCTTATCGTTACGCCCAAAGGAGGCATTTATCATTTAGAATTGCATCCAGAAGACATTGCCAATAAAATTATTCTTGTGGGGGATCAAGAAAGGGTAGCGCTTATCTCTCAATTTTTTGATAAGATAACCCATAAGAGTCAACATCGTGAATTTGCTTGTCATTCTGGGCTATACAATGGCAAGGAATTATCGGTTATGTCTACAGGAATTGGAACAGACAATATTGATATTGTAATGAATGAGTTGGATGCATTGGTGAATATTGATCTTAAGACGCGTCAAGTAAAAAAGGAAAAAACCAGTCTTGAGCTTGTGCGTGTAGGGACGTGTGGAATCTTGCATGACGAGATTCCTGTTGATAGTTTTATTCTTTCTTCTTATGGATTTGGAATCGATAACGTAGGTCATTTTTACCAAAGGAAAAGTGACCCAGCTACCCAAAAACTAGAAAAAGAGATTGAGGCTAAGATTAAATTACCGAAATATATAAAACCCTACTTGACAAAGGCTTCACAACGTCTAAATTCTAGGTTGTATTCCAATCAAGTAAGGAAAGGGATCACCGTTACAAGTTCAGGGTTTTATGCTCCTCAAGGGCGTAGATTAAGGCTAGAATTAGCAGAAGATCAAATGTTGGACTCATTTAGTGAATTCAAACACAGTGAACTACAGTTTGTCAACCTTGAAATGGAAACTTCTGCGTTATTGGCTTTGTCCGCATCTTTAGGGCATCATGCAACAACGATTTGCTTGGGGCTTGCCAATAGGAGAAAGAAGGAATTTAGCAGCAATTACAAACCAAAGATGATAGAACTTATTAAATATGTCTTGGATCGAATCTAAAAAGGTTAGACTTATCATACTCTGTCTGACAATTGCCTTTTGTCAGGGATGTTCATCAGATAAGAAAGAAAAAGTAAAGCTTCCTGCAAAAAGCGCAAAACAAGCGTTGACCAATAAAGAATTGATAAAAGAACAAGTTGAAAATGATTTAGATATTTCAGCTGCAGAGCAATATGATATTCAAATACATTCCGAATTTATTAATGCGGATACCTTAAAAGACCAACTGATTTTAATTAATAGAAAACAATTTGCTTATAAACATGTAAAAGCTACGGGTTCAAAAAATTTTTTTGATAGAATGGGACATTCTGCACCGTATAATTATGTATTTGTGAAATTAGGTGGCTCAAATGAAATATTGTCTACAACCCCAGTAGGCTCAAATGTAGATTACCCACTGAAGTCCGAATTCTTATTTCTAACCTCTAAAGCCAATAAAGATTTTTATGTTGATTATCGTATAAAAAATAGTCTGCAAAGAAATTACTATGCTGTTCGTAACAATACCATATACCTTACTTTTAGTTGTCCTATATTCGATAGTATTGGATCTAAGAATCCAGTAGTTTATGCTATTGAACACAAGAACAGTCCGCTTCGAATTTCTAAAGATATTGTAATGTATAAAGGTCAATTTTCAGATTATCAACCAGATAAAATTGAAAACCCCAATGATTTTACACCTAAGAACATTAAGAGTAAAGGTGAAGTATTCGCCTATTTTATTTTTGATAATGATAAAATGAAGTATGTTACTCCAATGCGACCTGATTAAAGATAAGAAATTGATCGGAAAGTAAAGAACCTACCTCACTACATTAATGTTCCCCGACTCTTCCAATTTATCTCCGTTATCAAGTGTTGCTTTTAATTTGTAAACATAAACACCTGTTTGAACCAATTTTCCTCTAAACGTTCCGTCCCAGCATTCTTTTGGATCTGCTGTTTGGAACACAATCTCTCCCCATCGGTTGTAAATGGTAAAGTCCAATGTAGCAATACAATCGCCCATTACACATTGCAAATCATTCATTCCATCTCCGTTGGGTGAAAAGCTTGTAGGTATATAAATTTTCGCACATGGTGAGGTTACGGTAATCGTAATGCTGTCCATCGCCGAGCAACCATTGTCGTCAATAACCTGAACATAATATGTTGTTGTTTCTTTTGGTGCCGCTATTGGATCTGTACAGTCTGAACAACTCAATCCTGTTGTTGGTGACCATATTATTGAATCAACGATTATACCTGGATCAATTTCTAAATGTAAGTCAATGCTTTCACCTTCTTTAATGGAACTGCTTTCTGGAACAATATTTAAAGCAAATGAGCCTGCTGCTCCAACAGTGTAGTTCCCTGTTTGTGTACATCCATTGCCATCAGTTACAGTAACATCGTAACTCCCTGAAGCCAATCCTGTAGCTAATGATGAAGTACTCACATTGGGCAACCATGTATAGGTATAGTTTCCGTTTCCTCCTGTAACTTGTAGCGCAATTGAACCGTTATCTTGACCACATCCAGTATTGGTAATGGTTTCTGCTATTGCTATTGCTGCGGGTTCGTTAATGGTAAATACTACAGCATCGGAACAACCTGCAGCATCGGTTACGGTTACTGTATAATCTCCAGCTGTTAAATTTGTACCGTTTTCTGAAGTAGAAACATTGGGCGACCAACTGTAAGCATAAGGCATTGAGCCGCCAGTTGCGCTAACCTCAGCACTTCCATCACTATCTCCATTACAGGTCACATCTTGACTATTGTCTAAGGTTAAACTCGGAGCATTCATTTGATTGATTGTAATTGTTCCATTGGTTTCACAGCCGTTGTCATCTTTTACCACAACATCATAGTTTCCTGCTCCAAGACCTGTAAATGATCCACTGCTTTGGAAATTGGTTCCATTGTCAATGCTGTATTGCAATGCTCCAGTTCCTCCACTAGCAGTAATTGTGATTGTTCCATCATCGGTTGTACAAGAGGTTTGGGTAGAGGCAATATTATCAATTGTTGGGGCTCCAGCATTGTTTAAATTCACTGTTTGGGTTGCTTCACAACCGTTGTCGTCTCGCACTACAATTTGATAATTGCCAGAAGCCAAACCAGTAAATGTATTGCTTGTACTGAAATTGGCTCCATTATCGATACTGTAAAGGGTTGTAGAAGTTGCTCCTGAAGCAGTAATTGTAATATCTCCATCGCTATTCCCACAAGTAGGATCCGTAGAATCAACAGTAAATGAAAGGGGGGAATTAATTGTAATTGTAACATCATCATTACTGGAACACCCATTGTTTGTTACAGTTAGGGTATAAGTTCCTGCATCGCTACTGGATGTGTTTGGTACTGTTGGGTTTTGATTGCTACTCGTAAATCCATTAGGACCAGTCCATGAGTAGGTTGCTCCCGAAACTCCACCTGCTGTCAATTCGATGTCATCACCCTCACATATCGTAGTATTTGTGGCGCTTGCGGTTGCTGAGGGATTGGGGTTAACAACAACTGTAACGTCATCATCATTAGAACAGCCGTTAAGCGTAACCGTAACTGTATAGGTTCCATTATTACTGCTAGCTGCGTTTGTTATTGTAGGACTCTGACTGTTATTGGAAAATCCTCCGGGTCCTGACCATGAGTAGGTAGCACCTAGAACTCCACTCGTTGTTAATTCTATGTCATCACCTTCACAAACAGGAGTGTTGTAGGAGGCGGAAGCAGTTGGCGTTGGTTTTATTGGATCAATATCAAATGTTGTAATAGAATCACAAGTCCCATTATCAGCAGTAATTGTATAACTCCCAGGAGTTCCGCTGATAATACCGGAGCTATTTAAAGTTGCACCACTAGGTGAAATGCTATAGGTTATAGCGTTGTCGTAATCAGTAATTTCTAGCGTACTTGGATTGGTACAAGTTGCTGCATTTAAGACATTGATTGTAATGTCAGGACTAGGTTCTATAACTATTGAAACAGGAACTCGTGGACTTGCACACATGCCAGTACCCGAGGAAACATAATAGGTTACATTAGAAACAACAGGATTCACTGTGTATGAGCTGCCAGTATGCAATACTGTAGAAGAGGAGTTTGAACTGTACCAATTATAAGGTGTTCCCATTCCTCCCGTAGCAGTTAAAGTAACAGACTCTCCAGAGCAGGTGCTTTCGTCTGATACTTCGGGTGGGAGAGAGGGGTGAAATTGAAGAATACCGATTGAGTTTTTAGTTGCGTCCCAACTGCTTCCATCGAAAAAAGAGCTACCCCCAGGATCAACAGTAGGTAAATTCTCATACCATAATGGCGAAGCTACATAGAATCGAGCTTGATTAATATTGGCTGCGACATAGGAATCTAAACAATGATCTGAATTTAAATAACTATCCCATTCAAAAGAGAAGTCATTTGCATTCAGCATTGTTATATAACCATTTCTAGAGCTGGATGAAGAAGAAGTTAAATTATATCCACTACTTGCACCCGTTAAAGTGTTTTGATCACCATCTGCTCCAACATAAAATTTACCACATCCACCAAAAATGATGTTTTCAAGGTATGTTCCACTCAAGTTGGTATTTGAATAGAAATAGGTAGCCCAGTTAAGCACTCCAGATGTAGAGAATTTAGAGATATAACCAGAATAATTCCAAAACGACCCACCTGCTCCAAAATTAGGGTCAGCAGGAACACCTTTGTTGTAGGCTCCCGGTAGGTTTTGAATAGGTAAATCCGTGCTTGTAGTATTAAAAGCCAATAATAATTCTCCAGTAGTAGGATGAATAACCACAGTGGCAGGAATCCCCATTTGACCCCTTCTTGCATCATTGCCACTTCCTCCATACAGAGTATGCCAAACCAATTGACCATTTGAATTAAATTTCCCAAGTGAGACATCAGATGATCCACCAGGTGTATCTTGATAATAAGCTCCAGAAAGTTGCACTAATTTCTCACTCGTTGGATTTGATCCAGAAATACCAGCCCATGCTGTGCCTCCAGAAAAATAGAGGTTTTCATTGTTATCGAAAACACATGTAAATCCTTCCTGTGAACTGGGACCTCCCAGAAAAGTCCCCCATATTTGATTGTATGAAGCATTAAACATCATCAAACCGATGTCTTTATAGCCACCATTTATTGCTTGATTATAGGCTCCAGGTCGATTCATTACAGGCAGATTATTAAAATCATAAGCATCACATATAATGGCTACTTTACCACTGTTACTAATCGCAATACTTGGTTTATAACCTTTTGAAACAGAAGTTAGATGTTCTAAAACTCCAGTGTTTTTATTAAATCGTGCCCAAAAAGCAGAATTTGTAGTGTTATCGAAATAGCCCCCTCCATTTGTAAATGGCGCACCTGCCGAAATCCTTTCTCCTACGATATGCATGGTGTTTCCATGAAAGGCCATTACTCTTCCTCCATAATTCTGGTCACTTCCACTTCCACCCAAATAAGTTGCCCATTCTAATTCTCTATCTGGGTTAAATTTAAAAACATAAACTTCTGAACTGGCATTGTAAGGAGCAGTGTAAGCTCCACCTGAACCAATTACGGGGTAGTTGCCAGCATTACTATAGCCCATGCCGTAGGAGTAATAATTCCCATCATCATCCATGTAATTGGTGACATAGTCTATTGCTCCTGAACTCGAAGGATCAACAATTTGATTAAAATATGTAGCCCATTCCAAAACAGGGTCAATGGTTAAAGTAGAATATTTAATTTTTTTCTTTAGTTTAAAACCAACATTACCTTCCTTATCGATATTGTAGTTTACTTCAACTTTGTTCTTGGTATCACCATCAATGAAAGAAAGTGGAATTTCTTCTGTAACATCTCCAATAACCGTTGGAAGAATTAATTTTTTATTTTTAAGTTGAGCGTCAACTCCCTCAAATTGTAATTGAACATCTTTAATATTGGCGCCTTCTTTTAAAACAATATCGTATTTCATTCCTTTATTGCTATTGTGAAAGACAATATCGATGTTGGGATAAATATTTTGATAAGTTATGGACTTGAAAGACTCTACATCCCTTATCCCGTTCCTTTTATTCAAGTAGAAATGGGTAACCCCTGCTGATTTTTCCCCTTTTGCAATGGAAACATTTGGATTGGCATTTAAAAATACCAAATCCATTCGGAAATAGGTGGCTTTTCTTTTTTTCATTGCCTCTTCCAATCCTTTTTGGTTACCTTCATATTTATCCCTGTCAATCTGCTCAACATCAATGAGATTATAGACCACCCTGTCTTTTTGAAAATACACTCCTGCATCATTGCCTGAATAATAATATTTTACCTCGGGATGAAAGTTTTGATTAAAGTCGATTACTTGTCCTTTGTTCTCAATAAAAGATTGACCAAATACAAGTGAGGATACAAGTGTAAAAGCAATTAAGAATAAAGATTTAAAAGTTTTCATAAGTAAATTTTTTAAAAAAACATCAACCAATGCAATACTATTAATTGGCGGAAATAAATCAATTACCAAAGATAGCATATAATTGTGATTTAAGCAATGGAGAATAGAGATATTTGTA
Source organism: uncultured Fluviicola sp. (assembly GCA_964585545.1). Taxonomy (GTDB): domain Bacteria; phylum Bacteroidota; class Bacteroidia; order Flavobacteriales_D; family Crocinitomicaceae; genus Brumimicrobium. Next base: position 100,060 of record CAZPDT010000013.1, on the reverse strand, counting down.
GAGCAATTGCTTTATGATTTGACAATCAATTGCTTCGTCATCATTTTAGCTTTGCCTCATCAAAAAAATGTTATAAAATAGACCCTGGGGTTATACTTTAACCCGAATTTTACTTCATTTCACTCCGTTGATTTGAGGTTATAAATATTCGTACTAGAACATTAAGAAGAGATTATTTTTTCCACGTATTGATGTTTGTCCGCAAAGAAATCATGTTGTTAAATCCTGCACTAGAAAAAATATACAAACCATAATCAATGGTGAACTTTTTAAAATTGAGACCAGCACCAAATGAGAATCCTCCCATTCCTGGACGATTTTCAACCAATAATTGTCTTCTTCTATTGTAGTTGAAAGCACCTCTAACTCTAATGATTTTACCAATCATTACTTCTGCTTGGAAGATAAAGTGGCGACCTAATTTCTCTCCAAATCCTGCTTTCTCTACTGGGATTAGATCTCCTGTCAATGGATCTGTTTTTGGTTTCTCATTGGGGTCAAAATAAGTGAGGTCCCACTTATTGAGGTGGTGCATAATAACGGAAAGTCGAAAAGGTGCATGTTTCAACTCGTGTGACACGCCGACCATGGCATTAATGGGTAAAAATTTTCGGTCTTTCCCCGTATAATTAAACAACTGCACACCAATATTTTTCACTACAGCTGAAACGAGTGTTCGCTCACTATTGCTTCGATACATACCTGCAAAATCAAGTGAGAGTCCCATCGAACTATAGGTTTCCAATTGTGACCAGATCAAATTAAAAGTGGCGCCAATTGATAAGTTTTTATTGATGGAGTGGCCTAAGCTTGCTCCAAGGGCGAAGTCTCCTGCTGAGAATGTCCCCATTTCTGCACCTGTTTCATCTGTTCTGTCCATCTTTCCATAAGCAGAATACCGCAAATGAAGTGCACCTGTTCCAAGTTTATTAATGTCATGTGCATAAGCAGCCATTCCGTGAAATATTTCTCCAGCCAATAAAGCTTGATTGACTCCAATTGAATTGCTCATCTTTGTGTTGAATGAAGCTGGGTTCTGAACACCGATGTTGATATCATCGTCGTAGGCAGTTATAAAAGTACGTCCTAAGGAAGTTGCTCTAGCATTATAGGGTAAATCGATAAATGGGAAAGCATTTTTTCCACCAGTTTGCGCCGTGAGGATCAAGGGTAAAAGAAGAATAAATAATACGAATCGTTTCATTTGAATTCTATCAACGCCCGAATTTATAAAAAATTGTAATTTGTAAGAGAATATTTATTTGTTTATTCTACATTATTCATGAATAATTCGGGTTATTTCTAATCGATGTAAGTTGAATAAATAAAAAAATGCACTCTTATAAGAATGCATTTTCTGACTAAAATAAAATCTTAGAACTATTTAAATTTCTTCTTCATGTATTTTCCTAAGCCTACTCCAACCATGTCAAATGCTCGAGTAATCCGATCATTTGTGTTTGGAATTCCTACAGGATACTGATCTCCATAAGCTTTAGTGCACGTTAATTTTAATACTACATTATCAGGATTTGCTGTTTCTACAAATATTAAAGTTGTATTTAATGTAGAGGCTTTTTTGGCAACACCCCCGTACCATCCTGGATGTATCCAATCCACTTGGATTATTAAGGTGTATTTCGCATCACCATCTTTGGAAAATGTCACTCCTTTTTTTCCCTTTTTCTCTATTGCATGGATGAATTTCTCATACATTTTCTCACTTTTGTGCAGTTCCCAGTCTTTCTTCCATTCTTCAGCTTCTTCAGGACCTTTATCATTCTCAATATCAGTCATTCTTTTTTTGATGTATTCTTCTTCAGACATATTTTCTTTATAAAATTTAGCTTCCGAAAAATCAATTTTTACATTGAAAGAGGTTTCATTTGACAAAGTAGATGGAGATCCATCTATAACCTTAATCTTTTGGTTAAACCCAACAAAGGGAATCATAATAATTGCAAGTAATAATACTCTTGTTTTCATATTTTTAGTTTTAGTTATGTCAACAAAAATAAACTTTTTTTTTATATAATCATATTTAATTATCAATCAATAAAAAAGATATGGTTGGATTAAAAATTTATCTTTTTACAACTCCACGAAACCCTATTTCAATCACTTCCATATTTTTAATTTCAGCATTTAATAAATCAAATCTTAAGATGGTTTTAACAGTATGAAAGCCATGATTTCCACATGCACCGGGGTTCACCCAAAGCATCCTAAAGCGTTTGTCAAATTTTACCATAAGTATATGAGAGTGTCCGCAAACCAACAACTTTGGAGTTCCATTCTTGTTTAACTCTTCAATTAATTGTTTAGAATATCTTCCGGGTCTTCCGCCGATATGGGTCATTAAAATAGAAACTCCCTCACGAGAAAATCTTTGAAACTCAGGGAATCTTTGTCTTACCTGTATATTATCAATATTCCCATAAACTCCAACTAAGGGTTTGAATTTTTCAAGTTGTTCAATTACTTTATAATCTCCAACATCACCAGCATGCCAAATTTCATCCACTTCTTGAAAATAATCAAAGATACGTGGATCAAGTACATTGTGGGTGTCGGAGAGCAATCCAATTTTCATGGTGAGAAAGTAAATAAAAATAGCTTCTACTGGATAGACACAAGGATCAATAACCAATAAAAGCTACAATTGAAAGTGATTTCAATTTAATGTTTAAACCTTTCCTAACATTGAACTTTTGAGTTTCTCATTGACTGGTTTTTTACCCAGCCATATCCCCCAAAGGGCCTTTTTAAATTCCAAACCGCCTTCTCCACCCAAGTGTTTTCCATTCATATAAACTTGGACGCCATTATTGGGTTTGTAAATAAGTATGATGTCATCACCTTCGGCAAACTCTCCAGAGAATAACTTCATAAAGTCATCAATTTCTTTTTGGGTTGCTTTTCCTTCAGTAGAAGTTTTGAATCCATCGCGAACAGTTTCAACAAATTTATCACGTGTTACCATATTGGATAATAACTTTAAACGAACGGCAGACTCTACGTCTTGGTCAATGATTGTCTGAGCATTTGTGGTTGGAGAAGGAACATACAATGCAGAAACATAAAGTTTAATAAAATATTTCGTTCGAACACCTGCTCCGTTGTATTTTACAATCTTGTCACTGATTTTCATTTTTGTTGGAAAAGTAGCGCCAGCAACTGTAACATCCTGAGCTTTTATGCTAAAGGAAATAATAATTCCTAAAAATAAGGGCAGTATTAATTTAATTTTCATAGTTTTTGATTTTAATAAATAATATGTATTTTTAAGCAAACTTTATTCCAAATTTACAAATTTATTATGATTATGAAGAAACTATTTACATTATTACTTGGAGGCTCAGTGTTATTGCTTACTTCTTGTGGTGGCGGATGGTCTGACGAACAAAAAGAACTGATAAAAAATGAATGCATCACAGATGGTGGTTATGACTGCGATTGTTATGTTGAAAAAGCAGTAGAAACGTTTAAAGATCCAAAAGAATACAATGACGTATCTTCTAAGCTTCATGAAAAGTTTGAACAGTCAATAGAAGACTGTAAGACAAAAGAAGAAATGACTGAAGACGAGGAGATAGAATCTTTTTAACCTGCTCTATTACAGCGTGCTTGGCACAATGTTTCGGTTAAAAAGGTTTTAAGGGAGATTTTAACCAATTGATTTTACTTCTAGGAGCTTGTTGAATAATATAATTCCAAGCTCTTTTTTTATTGAAAAATAATTCTTCCCATTTTCTCTTTTCTATAGGGTCAGTACTTTCTAAATATGTAATGTTAGTGTCAGAAACCCAAACTATAAAGGCTTGTTTACAACCATTTACCGCTTCATTAATTTTTATCGAACGACAATCGTTCCCGAAGCAATCCAACCAATTGTAGAAGGCATTAACTGTTTGAGTGCTGTCAACAAATGTCCATTCTAGAAAATGATAGGGGATACTGTCATAATTAAAGAAAGTTTCTTTTTTTTCTTTATACCCCAATTGGTTGGGCAATATTCGGGTATCTTCTATGCGTAAATCATTGTTTTTTGAGAATTGAATACCGTCTAAACTAGCTTTTAGGTTTTGTTCTAATGTACTCATCTCCAAAGTGTCCTCTTCATTTTCTTGTTCAGTATAATCATAGTCTCCTTTGGCTTGTGGGAGCACCTCTTCCGAAGAAACCACTTCGTAATTATCTTGTCCAGAACAAGCAAAAAATAGAATTAAACCACATCCAAAAATGAAGTAAATATTGAGTTTTGCTATTTGTTTATACATCATTTAGTATTACTTTTTTCGAATTACCATTAAACCATCGCGAATAGGCAACAGGAGGTTTTCTACTCGGTCATCATTTTGAATCTTTTGATTAAACAACTTTAATGCCGCTGTAGAGGCATCGTCTATTTTTGTTTCTTGGGTTACTTTACCCGACCATAACACATTGTCGGCAATGATTATAGAACCATTTGGAAGTGTCTCGATAAGCGCATTGTAATAATTGAGATAGTTGGGTTTATCAGCATCTATAAACACCAAATCAAAATTGAGATCCAGTTGAGGAAGAATATCGAGGGCGTTGCCAATTTTCATCTCTATTTGATTAGTAAAGCCTGCTTTCTCAATGTATTCCAAAACGAAATGCTCCAATTCATAATTGATGTCAATGGTGATTAATTGTCCATTTTTTTTTAATCCTTCTGCCAAACAAAGCGCTGAATATCCTGTAAAAGTTCCAATCTCAAGAATACGATGGGGCTGAATCATTTTACTGATCATACTCAACACCCTTCCTTGGAGATGTCCAGAAAGCATTCTTGGGTTTACAGTTTTTAAGTGGGTTTGACGGTTTAGCTCATTCAAGACATCATTTTCAGTCGAAGTATGTGCTTCTGAATATGCATTGATGTCGTCATTTAAAAAGTCCATATTTTAAAAATTAAAAAAAAAGCAAATCAATAAGCCGGGTTCTGTTCACCATCGTAAATGGTGGCTCGTCATTTATCTAGTCCCAACTTCACAATTGGGATCAAGCGACCTACCCTCCAAGTTGAGCGAGCAACTCTTAAACCCTGGTTTACATGGTCTTTCAGTCCGTAAGGTTTGCCATGCCACCGATGTCACCACCGATGCGGTGAGCTCTTACCTCACCTTTTCACTATGATTCCGAGTTTTCGGAACTACCTATTTTCTGTTGCACTTTCTGTCCTCCACATCAGCGGAGTCCTTCCCGTTAGGAAGTACGGCGCTCTTTACTGCCCAGACTTTCCTCTCTTTCGAATTAACGAAACAGCGACAAGCTGATTTGCTTTACAACAAAGTTAAGTCTTTATTTTATTATTATTGACTTAAAATGATGACTCTTTTGAGAAATTAATTGTAGGGTATAGACTCCGGAACTCAAATGTTTTACGTCAACAGTTGTAACTTTCCCTGAAGAAGTGGCTTCGAAAACACATTGTCCATCCGCACTCCATATTTTAAGTTCTTTTAGGTTTTCACTAGATTGAATGGTGAGTATACCATCTGATGGGTTTGGAAAAACTCTTGAATCCATTTGATGTGTTGCTAATCCAGCAATCTGATTGTTTAAAAATGATATTCTATTGGGCACTTCATTGTTCGCAACACCTTGTGTTTCAATCTTTAAAACAGGTCTTTTCTTGTCGTTATCCCACCATTCATATTCATTGATTGTTCTATTAATTGGAACCCATTGGGAAATTGCTCCAATTGAAATTTGCAAAGAATCTTTTTCTTCAATAGTGTGATGTATTCGAAGAACATTATCATAGCTGCCATAAGGTGTAATAAGTTGACCATATCCGTCAACGACACTACTGTGCTGTCGATATTGAATTAATTGTGCGTCATAAACAGGATTGAAGTCAAATACAGTATATCCTCTTGAAGATGAGCTGTCTCCATAATGAAGGGGCAATTCATAGTAGGTTTCTATTGTATCACTTCGAAAACCAACTTGTTGTCCATTAATTTTAAAAGCATATCCAACAATATTCACATGATCGCTTTCTACTTTTACTAACTTATTGATTGATTCAATATTTATGGGAAGAAACCCTCCAATTTGATCTAAAGGAAGGCCATCATAAGGTTGAAAGTAATCGGCTTGAAACCTTGATGGTGCGAATTGACCAAATTGTAATTCAATAATAAATCCACCGGTTGAAACATCATAAGCAATTTCAAATAATTGATTGTTTTCGCCAATTGTTGAAAAGTCCCATGTTATTCCTTCCCCTGTTGTGTTGTAATCAATTGAAAAATCATTTGAAGTTGATATTCCAATTGAGTCACCTGCCAAAGCAAAATCGTTAGCGGTAATTATCTTTTGCCCCAATAAAGAACTATTCATTAACAATGAAATAACTAAGGCAATTGAAAAAATATATGTTTTCATAAGTTCATTATGTGTTATAGATTAAAGAATACAAAAATTATCTTATAATTTAATGGGCAATCCCAAAATCAATTTTAAAATCTCCAATCAATATATCTCCAGAAGAGCTGGTATATTTAAAAGGAGCTTTTAAATTCCCGCTGATTAACTTTACATCGTCTCCAGTTGAATTGGATGTATAATCAGAAATTTCAGTTACATCCAGTTGTGTTGGAATAGAACCTTCAGTAGATGAAAAAGTATTACCACTGTATTTTGCCGTTGCCAAAATTGTATTGTCCCAGGTTAAACTGGATTTATCTCCGATTGCGGTGAAGTCAGAAATAGAGTTGTTTGCATTTTGTTTATTCACAAAAACTTCTCGTGTGCCTACAACACCATTAGAAAATTCTACTTTTGCTTTCAATTTAAATTGATCGGGTGCATTAGTAGTTTGGAAGTGAATGTTATTGGATTGAAATTCATCATTAATGAACCAACTAATGTTTGATATTTGGTTGTTTGGAGCATCAATAATAGCTTCTATATTTGCGTTTGCGTCTTGCCCGTATTTGAGCTCGTAATCAGCGTGTGTTTTATAACCTACAATTATCGTATTGCAAGCACTTCCTGATGTACCATTATTGAAGTCAATGCTGGCACAAACTACATATTTCCCAGGTTCATAGATTTTTAGCGTAGTGTTCGGTTGTTCTTCATTGTCAACAGACCAAGTAATATGCTCAATTGCATTGGCATTTGAAAAATCATTTTTGGAAATCTTTAATAAAGGTTCTGATCCAAAAGACTTAGCAAAGGAATACGTTCCTTTTTCTATAAATGAATTGTATAAAGAAGGAATATCAACATTACTTGGGAAAAACTGAATTTTTAATGCCGTTTGTCCATTGCTGAGTTCTCCACTGTATTGATGTAGATTATTGAACTCTTCAACCATTGTGTGCATATAAACATCGTTTTTTCCTGCGTGCAAACTCACTTCAAAATCACCTAAAGTACCCACTGCATTAAAAACAGGAGTGCTGTTTTGAGGAATGTCTGGAATATCATCCTTTTTACAATTGGTCGTTAACAAACCAATTGTGAAACAGATAAAGATATATTTTACGTTTATATTTCTCATTATAAGATATTTATTCGGAAAATTAATTGACCATATATTGGATTGATTGTAGCAGAGCGGTTAAAGTATTTTTCATCTTTAATGCGTCCTGAGATATTCGTTCCTATTTTAAGTCCGACAGAGAACCGTGGCAACACCCTTTGTTCTAACCAAACATAACCTTGAGATGAAAAGGAACGCAACCCGTTTTTGTTTCCATAATATTTCCGACTATTTGTTAAAACTTGATCTTGATAAGTATTAAAGTTCATACTTGTAGTAAGTAAATAATTGGCTTGAACACCAATTCCAAAAGAGGTAGATTTGATTTGATAGCCCAATTCAAGAGGCACGTATATATCCAAAAGATCTTGATAAGCCAAATCATTTTGTTGGTTCCTAACTCCAAAACCATAAACTTTAGCCCTTTGAGAGACCACCAAATCAGCATGGGTTGTATATTGTGTTCCGACCCCTGCTCTAAGAAGAATAGAATTAAACCTTGCTTCTATATTCAGAGATAGGTTAATAAGTCCAGATTCATAAGGACTTGCTGTTTTATAGTTTTCCATCAGGCCTCCGCCAACTCTAGCGTATAATGAAAGCGGTATTTTAGATTTGTGTTTTACTTTTACCAAATCTCTAGGCAGATTTTGAGCGAATAAATCAATTCCTTTTAGTGGTAGCGCAGCATCTATTTCTTCAACAGATTGCTTATCAACAGCTTCATTTACTTCATTTTTGCTGATTATTGATTCCTTATACGATGGGCTTAAATCCACGTCACTTTCCGTATTGGCGATCTCGTTTTTGCTGTTTGTTGTTGCATGATCTGCCTTGGAGTTCAGATTTGGAGCAGTGGGGGCAGTACTCCTTTTGGAGGTGAAATTTTGTTTTACATCAGCTGTTCTTTCTTTATCTTGTTCAGCAAAACTTTGTACACTTGTATTTGAGGCATTTCCTTGCATTGAATGGGCATTTTTATTGGCAAGCGTGGTATTGTTAGTGCCTTTGCCCTCACGTATTTTGTCTTGAGGAACTGTTGAATTTGATACAACAGGACTGCTGTTTAAATCCAATGTTGATTGGGCATACTTAACCCTTGCTGTATCTTGTTCGGCATTGATAACAAATAATGTTGACAATAAAAATAGGCAAAGAACAACCCCAAAGGACGTCCATAAAATGAGGGTTCTTCTTTTTGCAGCTCTCGCATTTAGAAATGCGTTCATTTCTTCCCAATAAGCTGGATTGTATTGCGGTGCTTTTTGGTTTTGAGCGGCATCGCTAAACAATTGATCAATATTTTTATTTTCTTCACTCATATTACTAAATTGAAAATTGTTTTTTCTTGTTTTTTAATCAACTCTCTTAATACTTTTCTTGCTGTGGATAAGTGCCACTTGGAAGTCCCTGTTGACATATCCATAATATCGCCAATTTCTTTGTGGCTGTAACCCTCAATAACATATAAAATAAAGACCCTTTTGGAATCTGGTTTTAAATGATCGAGAAGTCTAAGGATACTGTCCTCACCAAAATTACTTTCTGCATCGTTGGTTACACCTTTTGCGTAATAATCCAACTTTGTCTCCTCGTTTTGACTAAATATCTTTTCATTGTAATTTTTATTTTTTCGGTATTCGTCAATACAAGCATTGGTCATAACTCTTTTGGCCCATGCTGCAAAAGGCACCTCTTCTAAGTCTAAAGTTGAAAGGTTGTCGAGTATTTTTATAAATCCTTGATTGTAAATTGCTCGGGCATCAGAATCGTTTCGGTGGTACCGTTTACATATAGGCATTAAAAACATAAAGCAAGCCTCGTAAAGCTCTTTTTGAGCTTTGCGCTTGTTTTTTATACAGGCCTTGAGTAATTGGACGTCGATATGCATGTAATTATTTACCCTTCTTATGTTGCTCTTATCTTGCAATTTAATAAATTATATTTTGATTCTATACAATAAAGACGTATTTTTTGCTCTAAACGTTGGTTGATTCCAAAATAAATTGAAATTTTTGTCAAAAAAAATAAAATTATTGATTCATGAAAATATATTTATTGCGCCACGGTGAAGCAACATACTCTTCTTCAACAGGGAAAGATTTTGAGCGACCCTTAAGTACGTATGGGAAGCAACAAATTGGTGCTGTAGAAGACTTTCTATTAGAAGAGGCAAAAGGGATGGAGTTGAATGTATATTGCTCAAATGCATTGAGAACAAAAGAAACGTATCGCATTATACATGCTTCTTTACAGATTAATAAAAGTAATTTTATGGATGAGTTGTACCATGCCGATTTTGAATTTCTTATGGCATTCCTAAAAAAAATCAATTCTTCCGAAATAAATGTGTTATTAATTGGGCATAACAATGGCATCTCTGACTTGGGTTCCTATCTTTTGGATAAAAGAATAGGACTTCCAACAGGAGGATTATTGAGAATAGACTTCGAATTGATTCATAATTGGAGTGAAATTGGAAGAGGAACTGGGGAGGAGAAGGGAAGGTTTTATCCAATCATTGAATAAAGTACTATTGAAAACAACAATGATTTACAATAGTTGTACTTGTTTATATGGAATAAATCAACGACATTTGCAGTCCATTTTTAATCAAAAGAATAAGTAAAATGACAAAACTATTTTTAGTTCGACACGGACAATCTCAATGGAATTTAGAGAACCGATTTACAGGCTGGAAGGATGTAGATATAACTGAAAAAGGAAGTTTAGAGGCCAAAAAAGCAGGTGAGCTTCTTAAAAATGAAAAGATAGATATGGCTTTTACTTCTGTTTTAAAACGCGCTCAACATACATTAGATATAATTTTAGAAGAAGTGGGAAAGACAGCAATTCCTGTTGTTAAAGACAAGGCTCTGAACGAAAGGTCTTACGGTGACTTAGAAGGGAAAAATAAAGAGGAAATGGCAGAAGAGGTTGGAAAAGAACAGGTTCATCTTTGGCGTCGTTCTTATGATGTCATTCCTCCAGGAGGCGAATCTTTAAAAGACACTTGTGAGCGGGTAATCCCTTATTTTGAAAAGGAGATTTTACCCAAAATAAAAGAAGGAAAAAATATACTTATTTCTGCTCATGGAAATAGTTTAAGGGCATTGGTTATGCATCTTGAAAATCTTTCACCTGATGAGATCTTAAAAAGAGAAATAGCAACAGGAAAGCCTTTTGGCTATATCTTTGACGAACAAATGAATATCGATAAAATAGAGGAATTTAAATAATTAATAAGAAGGTTTTAAGTCGGTATGCCCAATCCAAAAAATCACCCTTCTTCTATTGAAATTCAGGATTTTCAATATGATCTTCCGGATGATCGTATAGCAAGATTTCCTTTAAAAGAAAGAGACCAATCAAAATTGTTAATTTATCGAGATGGACAAATAAAGGAAACAATTTATCAGAATATTGCAGGCTGCATTCCTCAGAACAGTTTGCTTTTATTCAATGAAGCAAAGGTCATTCACGCTCGTCTTTATTTTCAAAAAGAAACAGGAGGCAAAATTGAGGTGTTTTGCTTGGAGCCCGACCAACGCTATCCTGATATTACATCTGCAATGCTTCAGGAAAGAGAAGTGTATTGGAAGTGTTTACTCAAAGGAGCAGGGAAGTGGAAAGATGATTCGGAACTCACTATGAAAGCAGCCTATACCAATGAAAAGAACGAAGAAATATCATTTTTTGGAAAAGCAAGAAAAATAGCGAAAGAAGGAAACAGTTTTATTATCCATATTCAATGGGAAGGAAGTGATGGTCAAGCCTATAGTTTTTCTGAATTCTTGGAGCATGCGGGTAAAATTCCAATCCCTCCATATTTAAAAAGAAAAGCAGAAGAATCAGATGAAGAAAGGTACCAAACTATTTTTGCAGAAAAAGAAGGAAGTGTTGCAGCGCCAACGGCTTCTTTACATTTTACCTCTAATATTTTAAGTGATCTTGCTGCAAAATCTATACGACAAGCAAAGTTAACGTTACACGTTGGAGCAGGGACTTTTATGCCTGTTAAGTCGGAAAAGATGGAGAACCATGAGATGCATTCTGAATGGATTGAAGTTGGGTTGGATGCCCTAAAGATGACTGTCCAACAAATTAAGGAAGGACAAAAAATAATTGCAGTAGGAACAACTTCGGCACGCACATTAGAAAGTCTTTATTGGATAGGTGTTCAAATTCTTCGCAATGAATGGAATGCACAAAAAGCAAATGGAATCGCTGTTTCTCAGTGGTATCCTTATCAAAGGGACGATGAATTTTCAGGATTAGAGGCTGTCGAAGCATTGATAAAATATCTTGAAACCAATCAATTAGACCGATTGATAACAAGAACTCAAATTATTATTGCCCCAGGTTATCATTTTAAATTATTAGATGGTTTAATTACTAATTTTCATCAACCAGCTTCTACTTTATTATTGATGATTGCTGCATTGGTTGGAGTACACTGGAAAAATATATACGATTATGCATTAAATAATCATTTTCGCTTTTTAAGCTATGGTGACGGAAGTCTATTATGGAAATCATAATTTATTCATAAAATAGAATGAGGATTGGTTATTTTTACGAACCAAAATAAAGTTAAACAATGGAATTGATTAATAAAATGATTGTAATGACCAGTGATATTGGTGTACACGGCAATTTGTTCGGAGGACGATTAATGGGATGGGTAGACGAAGCCGCAGGTGCTTTTGCTACAGAGTATTGCCAAACGCCTCACATGGTTACAGTTCGGGTAGGGGAATTTATCTTCACTAAACCCTTAAAACAAAGTAATCACGTTCGTATTTATGGTGAAATAGAACGGTTGGGCAACACTTCAATTACTATGAATATTGAAGCACGACGTTTGAATGTATATACAGGAAAAGAAACAATTGCATGCACCACTTCTATAACTTATGTTTGTATTGATGAAAATGGAGAATCGATACCCATTAGTAATGCTGTAAAAGAGAAATGGAAAAAGGAAAATAAATATAAAACTGAATAAAGAATTAAGATTTCTCTTATTTTTGACTCAATGTTGATCTTGAGGATTATATTGTTTCCCATTGCACTTTTATATGGAGTTGCCCTTGGTTTTAGAAACTGGTTTTTTAATACGGGCATACTTCCAGTTACAAAAGTAAACGCAAAAATTATTGCTGTAGGGAACCTATCCGTCGGAGGGACAGGAAAAACACCACATGTTGATTTTTTACTCGATCAATTTTCTAAGCAATATAACACTGCTGTGTTGCTGAGAGGATACGGAAGAAAATCAAAAGGATTTCAATTGGTTAATGAAAAATCTACCACTCGGCAAGTTGGAGATGAGGCCTTAAATTACAACAACAGATTTCAAGACAGAATAAAAGTTGCTGTTTGTGAAAAAAGGGTGGAGGGAGCACAAAAACTGCTTCAAAGATACCCCGAATTGGATCTCATTGTTTTGGATGATGCTTTTCAACATCGCTATATATATCGGGATTGTAATATTCTATTGACGGAATATAACCGTCCTTTTTATAAAGATTTTGTAATCCCTTCTGGAAGATTAAGAGAGTTTTCAATGGGTAAAAATAGAGCAGATATCGTCATTGTTACAAAATCACCCCAAACATTAAAAGAAAAACAGAAGAAACAATTCGTTCAACGTATGCGACTTAAAAAGGACACACCTGTGTTCTTTTCTTCGATTCAGTATGATGAGTGTGTTGATATTGAGAATAATACTATAATGGCTTTAACAAATAACCTACTTCTGGTTACGGGAATAGGCAATCCATCACCATTGTTTACCCATTTAAAAGGACAAGCAAATGTTAAACATTTACAATTTGGCGACCATCATCATTATACAAAGAAAGATATAGAGAATATTCACAAATTATTTGATAACTTTGCCCATACTGAAAAAATTATTGTAACAACAGAAAAGGATGCAATGCGATTAAAAGAGCCCAACATTAAGCCTTTAATACAGTCTTATCCATGGTGTTACCAAAAAATTTCAGTTGAGATAGGTGAAAGTGAACAATTATTAAGAAAAATAGATGAACATTTTAACTCAAATTGAGGAAGCGGTAAAATTCATTCAGTCGGAAACTGCTGTTCAACCCGAAATTGGTGTTATTTTAGGGACAGGACTTGGAGGTTTGGCTAAAGAAATTAATTTAATTAATGAAATTCATTATGCGGATATTCCTCATTTTCCTGTTTCTACGGTTAAAGGGCACAGTGGTAAATTAGTAATTGGAGAGCTTGGAGGAAAAAGAGTAATGGCCATGCAAGGGCGATTTCATTTTTATGAAGGTTATACTTTGCAACAGGTAACTTTTCCTGTTCGCGTGATGAAAGCTCTAGGCATCCAACGGTTATTTGTAAGTAACGCTTCTGGAGGTGTAAATCCTGCTTTTGAAATCGGTGAAATTATGTTGATATCTGATCACATCAATCTCTTTCCTTCCAACCCATTAATTGGAAAGAATATTGATGAATTAGGTCCCCGATTTCCTGACATGAGCGATGCTTATGATAAAGAAATGATTGATTTAGCAACAACCATTGCCAAGGAAAAAAATATCCGTGTAGCCAAAGGTGTTTATGCAGGATTAACAGGGCCAACTTTGGAAACGCCCGCAGAGTATAAAATGATTCGTATTTTGGGCGCTGACGCTGTGGGTATGTCGACCGTACCAGAAGTGATTGTTGCCAGACACATGGATATTCCTTGTTTTGCAGTATCTATTGTAACGGATTTAGGCGTGGAAGGGAAAATAGTCAAGGTTTCTGCTCAAGATGTTATTGATGTGGCCAACCGTCAAGAAAAAAAGATGACAACAATTATTAAAGAATTGATTTCTAGGATTTAATTATTTGAAGTAAATGGTATCAGAAGACGTAAAATCACAGTATGAAGCCGTAATAGGATTAGAAGTCCATGCACAAATGCTCACCAAAACAAAAGCGTATTCCGATGACCCCAATATATACGGAACACGACCAAATACTAACATCAGTGCTATTTCTTTGGGGCATCCAGGGACATTGCCAAAGATGAACAAAAAAACCATTGAGTTTGCGATAAAGCTAGGTTTGGCCTTAGATTGTTCAATCACTGAACACCAATACTTTGACCGGAAAAATTATTTTTATCCAGATTTACCCAAAGGCTACCAGATTACTCAAAATGAGACCCCCATTTGTACGAACGGGAAGATAGACCTCAAAATGGAAGACGGAAGTGTCTCGACTGTTGGAATTACACGAATACACATGGAGGAAGACACAGGCAAAAGCATCCATGATGTAGATGTATATGACAGTTTAATTGATTTGAATCGGGCGGGTACGCCGTTGCTTGAAATTGTTACTGAACCTGATATGAGAAGCGCAGATGAAGCGTATGTCTATCTAACTGAAATACGTCAACTGGTGCGTTATCTAGAAATTTCTGATGGCAACATGGAGGAAGGTAACTTGAGGTGTGATGCCAATGTTTCGGTCAGAAAAAAAGGAAGTAAAGAATTTGGAAGAAGGGTAGAGGTGAAGAATATGAATTCCATGCGCAATGTTCAACGCGCTATTGATTTTGAAGTGAACAGACACATTGAATCCATCGAAAGGGGAGAAGAAATTGCACAGGAAACAAGAACTTTTGATGCAGTCAATATGCGTACAATCGCTATGCGTTCAAAAGAGAATGACAACGATTACCGTTTTTTTCCAGAACCTGATTTACAACCGCTTTTGGTAACAAAAGAACAAGTTGCAGCGATAAAAGCAGAGATGCCTACTTTACCTAAAGCATTATTTGAAAAATACACTAAAGAACTATCTCTTTCAGAATATGATGCAACAAATATTATTTCAACAAAACCTTTTGCAGCTTATTTTGAAGCACTTATCAAACATACAAGCAATTACAAAGCAGCCGCAAATTGGATGAATGGTGAAGTGCGCTCTTATTTGAATAAATTAGGGAAAAACATTGAGGAATTCCCGGTTGTGCCTCAGCGCCTCGCAGAACTTATAGAACAAATTGATAATGGACTTGTTTCTAATACCGTTGCAGCACAGCAGATTTTTCCCGTTTTGTTGGAAAACAAAACTGATTCAATTCAACAAATTGCTGAAAATCTGAATCTCGTTCAAAACAGCGATGAAGATTCATTGACAGCAATAATTAAAGAAGTCATAAGGCAACATCCCGATGAAGCGGAACGTTATAAAGCTGGAGAAAAAAAGTTGACAGGTTTTTTTATGGGACAAGTGATGAAATCTTCTGGTGGAAAGGCTGACCCAAAGTCAACAAATAAATTAATGAAACAATTATTAGAAAATTAATAGAATGATAAAAAAAAGTATTTTCGTTTTCGTATTGAGCACCCTGTTTTTTGCCTGTAATTCAGCGAAAAATGATCATCAAGATAACAAGGGTGCCAATGAAAACGCTCAAAGTGATTCGACCACAGCTTGGCAAGCATCAGATGCTGAACCCAATGTTTTTATAACGGGTCATGTTGAAAATGGTGGACATGCCACACTTTTGTTAGAAGCCACAACAGATAAAGGCTCTGTTTTAATCAATAAAACGATTACTGACAATGACGGTAACTTTAAATTGGATGGAGCAATTTCAGGAATGGGGCTTTATCAATTAAGAGTAGATCCAGGCAAGCAAGGACAAGATATTCAAAGTCAGCAAGCCCGAAGAGAAGCACAACAAAATCAAAAAGCCATTCCGTTAACGCTTGTTCCCGACGATCATTTAAACCTTCAATTGAATTTTGACGATTTTAATACAAGTGTGAAATATGAAGGAACAGAATGGGCAAAACCACTCAATGGATACATGACCGAATTGAGAAAGTTTATTGCGTGGCAAAAGACCATCAAAAATCCACGGCAATACCAACAAGATCAATTGATGAAAATGGTGATGGAACACAAAAAGCCTATGGATCAATATATAGTGAATCAAATTAAAGAAGAACCCGCCAATCCTGCAAATATTCTATTGATGACCAATCTTATGCCCATGATGGGATACGACCATTTTGACCCGAAGAACCTTGAAGCCTTACAACTTATGCACAAGGCTTTTGAGGAGCGTTATCCAGAGAGTGAAATGACAGCCAATATAGGGGGACAAGTAGCTCAATTAGAACAAAGCTATAATGATTACATAGATTATGAAAAGAAGAAAATTGCTCCAGAAATTGCTTTGCCCAATCCTGAAGGTGAAATACTCAAGCTTTCATCTTTGCGAGGGAATTATGTTTTAATTGATTTTTGGGCATCTTGGTGTAGACCCTGTAGGGCAGAGAATCCAAATAACGTAAGACTGTACAATAAATACAAAGACAGGAACTTTAAAATTTATAATGTTTCTTTAGATGCAGATAAAGAAAACTGGGTAAAAGCAATTAAAGAAGATCACTTAGACTGGAAATACCATGTAAGCGATTTGAAGAAGTGGAACACACCACTTGTTAAAAAATACCATTTCAATGCAATTCCTCACACAGTTTTGGTTGACCCTGATGGGAAAATTATAGCTGAAAACCTTAGAGGTCAATCTTTGGAAAGAAAATTGCAAGAAATATTCGGAAATTAAAATCAAAATTATGACAAAAGGAATTTACAATACGCTACTTTTTTTAATACTCACGTCGGTGGGCTGGTCCCAAAATCAATTTTCTGTCACACTCAAAGGTCAAATTGTTAATGGCAGCAATGATACATTGAAATTGATTCAAAATGATGGCAAACAAAACAGGTTAATTACTTCAATTCCGTTGGATAGCCAAGGCAAGTTCTCGCAAACAATTAAACTATCGAGTAAAGATTATTACCTTCTCCAGCTTAATGAAAATCAAAATGTTAATATTGTTATTGATCAAACAGACAAGCCTATAGAAATATATAGCGATGGTAAAAATATGTTTCGCTACACCAATTTTAAAAATTCAGAAGCAAGCCAGTCCTTGAACGAGTTTTTACGCACAAGTGCAATATATAAGCACAAATTAGATTCAGTGAATCAATACTTACAGCAAAACAGACAAAATCAACAACAAATAAAGCAAAGTTTTCAACCGATATACCAAACTTTTATCAATGATCGAGCACAGTTTATGAAAATTAATTCAGGATCTCCTGCTTTAATTGGTGTTTTATCAACTTTAGATATTGAAAATGAATTTTCAACTTATGAAAAAGTAGTTGAAGAACTCAATAAAGCATTTGGAGAAAGTCCAACAATCAAAAGGATTTATAAGCAATACAAAGCAAATAAAGAGATTATAAAAGCGCGTCAACCCCTTGCTATGGGTTCTGATGCTATTGATATTGCCTTGCCAAATCCAAAGGGAGATACCTTGCGTTTATCTGATTATGAAGGGCATTATGTATTACTCGATTTTTGGGCTTCATGGTGTGGACCTTGCCGTAGAGAGAATCCAAATGTGGTGAATATGTACAATAAATACAAGGACAAAGGATTTGTCATATTCTCTGTATCACTCGACAAAAGTAAAAGTGGTTGGGAAAAGGCAATACAACAAGATGGTTTGGTTTGGGATACCCATGTTTCCGATTTAAAATACTGGAATTCAGCTCCTGCTAAAGCATATAAGGTACATTCAATTCCGCATTCTTTCTTAATCAATCCAGAGGGCAAAATTGTTGATCAAAACCTCAGGGGAGAAGGATTACAAAATAAACTACGAGAAATTTACGGTGAATAACTGCTTGCCCTTATGCCAGCCTCGAATAAAAAACTTTATTTTGCCTCTGATTTTCATCTGGGCGCACCCAATTCTAAAAGCAGTCTAGAACGTGAGCAGTTGCTGGTTCAATGGTTGGAGGAAGTAAGCAAAGACGCTGATGAAATATTTTTAGTAGGTGATATCTTTGATTTTTGGTTTGAATATAAACACGCTATCCCTAAAGGCTTTGTTCGTTTTCAAGGTAAAATTGCCGAACTAACCGATCGGGGCATAACAGTTCACTTCTTTACAGGAAATCACGACATGTGGATGTTTCATTATCACCAAAAGGAATTGGGAATAACCATGCACCGCAAGCCGATTTTGCTTGAACTTGATGACAAAAAAATACTGTTGGGTCATGGTGATGGCTTAGGACCAGGTGATAAAGGCTATAAATTCATAAAAAAGATATTTAACAACCGTTTTTTTCAATGGTGTTTTGCCCGATTACATCCTAATTTTGGAATAGGTATTGCCAATTATTTCTCCAGATCGAGCAGGGCAGCAACAGGAGATACTGATGCAAAGTTTTTAGGAGATGAGAAAGAATTTTTAGTTCAATATGCCAAAGAATACCTCAAAAAAGAACACATCGACTATTTTGTATTTGGTCACCGGCATTTGCCCATTGTTTTAGAAGTAGGAGAGAACAGTACGTATATCAATCTCGGGGATTGGCTCAAGTACAATACCTATGGAGTTTTTGAAAAGGGAAAATTCACCTTAAAAACCTATCCTTTAAATGAAGAGTTTCAATTTATTGATATAGAGTAGTTTGGTCATATTAAAAACTGCTCTTTTATGATGTGAATTGATATTAAATTCGATTAAAATAACAAATCTCTTCATCACGATACGCATTGCTGACAGAAACTTCATGGTTTTCGATAATCAATTTGTTGCCTTCAATTCTATCCACCTTTTTAAGGTTTACGACATAGGATCTATGGATGCGTTTTAACATATCGTCTTTTAATTTTTTCTGGAAGTTGTGCAAATTCATAGAGAGGGTGTATTTTTTATGTTTGGTAAATACCGTAGAATAACTTCCAGAAGCATGAATAAACAAAATATCATTCATTTTTACTTTTACATAAGCACTGCCATTTTTAAGGAATACCGCACCCAAGTCAACAGCATATTCTTTTGCTGAGTTGAGCAATTGATTGTTGTGCCGCTGAATGGCTAAATCGATGGCAATATTTAAATCTTTTTGGTTAAAAGGTTTACTAAGAAAGGCATGAGGAGCTGTTTTTAACGCTCTTGTAACAAAATGGTCACTTGTATTGGCTGTAATATAAATAATAGGAATTTTATAGGATTCGTTGATGAGATGTGCTGTCTCAATACCGTCAAGTCGACCTTTGATATTGATGTCCATAAGTATAATATGTGGAGGATTCTTTTCTATTGATACTAAGGCTTCATCTCCAGAAATAACAATGTCTACTACCTCAAACCCTTCTTTATTGAGGTCGCCAGCCATGTCTTCAGCCACCAATATTTCGTCTTCAACAAGCAGTACTTTAATTTTCATCGTTCTACTTTTTCGATATTTTAAAGTTGTATGTAAGTCCATCTTTTTGTTCGACAGAACTAAAATAAGCAATTTGGTCTATACTTTTATTCTGTTTGTAAAATATATCTGACAATTCGTAAAGGAAAAACACGATTTCATAAAATGGTTACTTGAATATAGAGTAAAATCATTTTTTGAATGAAAGAAATTTTGTTTTTTTGTATTTATAAACCAAAAAGTAATCAAACAATATAACCCAGAGAAATGCTGGATACAGCAACTCTTGATTTCCATAAAAGAGCTTCGAAAGGGGCTCTTTTTTTATGAAAATAGGCTAAGTTACTGGTTCAATCACAAACGTTAACTTGGGTTTTCTCAATATCTGTGGCGTTTTCAAAATGTGTCTGGCCATTTTATGTTGTAGTGGTATTTTATATTCGAATTTAGGCCAACAACTGTTCAGCTCTTGCTAATTATTGACACTGACTATAATATCGCATTAACATATTTTTTTAATATGAACAACAAACGTGAATAGTCTATATAAGAACAAAATTGGTCATCTCAAAAGAAAAAGATTGTAACAAATTTTGATTGCATCAAAAGCGTTGGAAGTGCTAATAATTTAAAGCAATAACGGAAAGAGCGTATTTGAGTATAGAATTGTGTTTCAAATTTATCAATAACGCAACCGTTCTTCAGTTTAAAACAGTCACATCTTCCTTATAATAAGCATTTATTCTATTGAACTGAAAGCTTTTTGTCCAAATCACTTAAGTAAGCTTTAAACTGTTTGTCTGTTTCGGCCAAATTGTTTACTGTTCTACAGGCGTGTAAAACTGTAGCATGGTCTTTTCCACCGCAATGGGCGCCTATGTTTGCCAGAGAAGATTTAGTAAGTTTCTTAGAAAAATACATGGCAATTTGTCGGGCCTGAACAATTTCACGTTTTCTTGTCTTTGATTTTAAAATCTCCATTTCAATATCAAAATAATCACACACCACTTTTTGAATGTATTCTATAGAAACTTCGCGTGCAGTATTTTTTACAAACTTATCAATCATTTTCTTCGCCAACTCTAAAGTAATGGCTTTTTTATTGAGCGATGCTTGTGCGACTAGAGAATTGAGTGCACCTTCAATTTCTCTGACATTGGTGTTGATACTGTATGCAAGATATTCAATAACTTCTTTTGATAATTCGATCCCATTACCATATATCTTCTTCTCAATTATTGCAATTCTTGTTTCTAAATCAGGTGAATGTAAATCGGCAGACAATCCCCATTTCAAACGACTGAGTAGCCGTTGCTCCATGCCTTGTATATCAACAGGTGCTTTATCTGAAGTTAAAATAATCTGTTTTCCATTTTGGTGCAAATGATTGAAAATATTAAAGAATACATCTTGTGTTTTTTCTTTACTTGAGAAAAACTGAACATCATCAATAATCAACACGTCCATCATTTGGTAGAAGTGAACGAAATCATTAGAAGTTTCATTTTTTATTGAATCGATAAATTGATGAACAAACTCCTCAGATCGAACATAAAGCACGGTTTTCTTGGGATATTTGTTTTTAATTTCAATACCTATTGCGTGTGCAAGATGTGTTTTCCCTAAACCAACTCCTCCGTATATCAGTAGGGGATTGAATGCGGTTCCACCAGGCTTGTTTGCAACAGCGTAGCCAGCAGATCTTGCCAAACGATTGCAATCTCCTTCAATAAAATTCTCTATTGAATAGCTGGGGTTAAGGTTTGATTGAACATCAATCTTTTTAAGTCCTGGAATAACAAAAGGGTTGCGAATTGAACCATGATTATTGACCATTAAAGGGACAGAAACGGGCTTGTTTTTAAGCGATGCGTTTCCAGAAGTTGGAATACGTACAGTATAAGGCGTAGAATTGGGTGTATTTCTTTCCATAATAATACTGTACTCTAATCGACCATTGGCTCCCAATTCTTTCTTAATTACCTTTTTCAGTAATCCAATGTAATGTTGTTCCAGCCATTCATAAAAAAAATGAGAAGGAACTTGTATCGTTAGAATGTCTCCTTCCAACTTTACAGGTTCAATAGGTGTAAACCATGTTTTAAAGGCTTGTAAAGGAATATTGTCTTTAATTACCTTTAAGCAAGCGTCCCATTTTTGTTCATGTAATTGGCTCATTGAGTTAGTTTAATATATTGCAAAATTAAAAATTGTATCTTTCTATTTCAAAATCCTAATGTTTTTTTGGTGAAGCAAATATTTGGATAAAAAAGTTAAAAAAAAAATCTTCAGCTATTGATTTTTACAAAAAATTTACATCTATAAATAATTTAAAAAAATATGCTTTATTACTTTCATAATTTAAAAATTATATTATTTTGTTCGACAAAAATCACGTAACAAAATAAAGATGCTCGTCATAATCTTTAAATGTTTTACAATATACTATAAGTTTTTGTAATTTTAGACATATTTCATTTTAAAATAATGATAAAAAATAAAGAAATCTTAAACTGTACTGAAACAAAACTTCGTGTAAGATACGGAGAGACTGACCAAATGGGCTATTGTTATTATGGCAATTATGCACAATACTTTGAAGTGGGTAGGGTGGCAGCATTAGGAAGGTATGGAATGTCGTATAAGGAATTGGAAAACAGAGGGTATATGTTGCCAGTGTCTGACTATACCGTGAAATATATTCGTCCTGCTTTTTACGATGACCTCCTCACCGTTAAAACAAAAATTATTCAATTAAAAGGTGTGCGAATCTATTTTGAGTATGAAATTTTTAATGAAAATAGTCAATTGATTGCTACTGCGGAAACAACACTCGTTTTTATAAACAGTCAGTCGAGAAAACCTGTTGCTCCTCCTGAAGATTTTGTCTCACTAATTCACAATTTAAAAGAATAAGTTATGCTTAAAAACACAAAACATTTTGTCTTTGAAAAATTTAAACAAGGTCAATTGCGATCCATGACTTCAAAGCGGGATGGTGAAATTAAAATTGGACAGTCACTTTCCGATAAAGAAAGTGCAAAATATGTTGTGATTGGTGTCGAAGAATCTGTAGGGATACGCGCGAACAAGGGTCGACCTGGGGCAGAAAATGGCTTCTCTGCCTTTTTAAATACGTTTCTAAATATGCAAGCCAATGAAACACTTGCGGGAGATGAAGTTTATATACTTGGTAAAATAACCCAACAAAATATTCCTAATACTGATTTATATCCTATAGTAGAAGAATTAGATGCTTTCTTGTTTGAAATACTGAAAGCATTTGTGGGAGAAGGTCAAATCCCAATCATAATAGGAGGAGGACATAACAATGCATATCCTTTGCTTCATTTTTCTGCAGACCGTTACCAAAACCCTATTCAAGTTGTAAATTTAGATGCTCATGCAGATTATCGTCCACTTGAAGGAAGACATTCTGGAAACTCATTTTCTTATGCTTTTCACAATAAGTTAATCGATAAATATTATGTACTCGGACTTCATCAACGCTACAACAGTCAGTTGATTCTTAACAAGTTACTTGAAGACGACCATTATTACACATTTCATGAGCAGTATATATTGGGTGACCGGAATTATTATGATGATTTTTCAACTTGGTTTGACATTCTTTCAGCAGCCAATAAACCCATAGGTATTGAATTGGATTTGGATGCTATAGAGCATATGCCCAGCAGCGCTTCTTCTCCAGTAGGTATACCTATTGATTTGGGTCGTGCGTATCTTATTCGAATGGCAAAGCTTAAAAAGGTTGCATATTTACATCTGACAGAGGGAGGACCTAACAACGAGGAAGAAAAACGTATTGTTGGCAAAACTCTTGCTTATTTTGTAGCAGATTTTATCCGTACCCATAGTTAAAATCTGATTTAATTTATTATTTTTAGTTTCCAATTTGTCGATGATGAAAAAGGTATTTAAGTTTTTTAAAGCAGTGGGTATGTTTTTTCCAATCCACCTCTTTTTTTCACAACTTAAATACAACTTGATTCTGGTTTTATTCTGGGCTTTTTTGTTTGGTGTTATCAACTACGATATAGGGGTTGGTTTAGGTCTTCCTTATTTGTTTCTTTCACCGGATTACTTGGGTTCTTCTTCTGTCATTGCTTTTCTTTCGCTCGGTGTTAGTATTGGAGGATTTATCATGGCTTTTCACCTCTACAGCTATTTCCAGTTGGGATCTAGGTATATTTTTATTGCCACCTTAGCAAGACCTTTCTATAAGTTCATGATCAACAATAGTTTTATCCCTTTGGCTTTTTTGATTAATTTATCAATAAGTATTTATGCATTTCAGAGAGGACAGGAATTTGTTGAAATTACGACAATCCTACAACAAGTTGCTTTTTTGTGGTTGGGCGTTGTGCTGTTTGTTTTATTGGCGTTGCTTTACTTCATCCCTACAAATAAGGACCTGTTTAAAATTACAGGAAAAAAACATGAAGACTTTCAAGCTGAATTAAGCAACATACAAACAACTCTACACCGACAAGAAGCGTGGTATAAATCCTCGAAACCCGGAAGCGAAAAACAATTTTATTATATTGGAAGAAGGTTCCGAATTATGAAATCAAGAAGCGCAAGCCATTACGATAATAAGATCTTAAATAAAGTCTTCTCACAAAACCATATTAATGCTTCCGTATTTGAGGTATTGTTGGTGATTTCCTATATATCCATTGGTTTCTTTAAAGATTATCAGTTTTTTCAAGTACCTGCAAGCGTCAGTATAATGATGCTCTTAACGGTTATAATAATGCTTTTTAGTGCTTTGTTTTCTTGGTTTAAAAAATGGACTTTGCCCTTGCTTCTTGCTTCTTTTTTCTTCATTAATTATTTAAGTGTAAAAACTGAATTCTTTCAATTTGAAAGTTATGCCTTTGGGATGTCTTACAATAAAGATGATTTGGTAAAATATACTTCTGAATCTTTAGATGATATGAGGTATTCCGACTCAATTGTCCAGAATGATTATGAAAACTATGTAAAAACACTCGCCAATTGGAAGAAAAACACGGCCCAAAACAAACCAAAATTAATTATCTTAAATACAAGTGGTGGAGGTTCTAGAAGTGCCATGTGGACATTTAAAGTGTTACAATATGTTGACAGTATAAGCAACAACAAAGTTTCACAGCACATCCAAATGATTACTGGCGCATCTGGAGGGATGATTGGAGCAGCTTACTACCGGGACTTGATTTTAAAAGAAAAAAATGGGGAAATTGCTTCTCGTCAAAATGAAAAATACATTGATAACATTTCAAAAGACTTACTGAATCGATTATCGCTTTCATTGGCAACAAATGATTTGTTTTTCCGCTTTAGAACAGTTAAAATCAAAGGGAATACTTATTTGAGAGATCGTGGCTATGCTTTTGAGCAAGAGCTGATTTCTAATCTTGATGGAGCATTGGATGAAACGTTAGGATTTTATACCAAAGCAGAACAGTCGGGGACAATTCCAACGATGATTTTTACCCCCACTATTATAAATGATGGACGGAGATTATTGATCAGTGCTCAGCATCAGGGTTATTTGCAGGCACCTGATAAGCTCAATGAAATGATTGGATTGAATCCAGCCATAGAGGATATCGAATTTTTAAAATATTTTAAAAAAGAAAATCCATTGGATGTAAGTTTTAGTTCTGTACTGCGAATGAATGCTTCATTTCCTTATATTATGCCTATGGTTTCAATGCCTTCAAATCCGACCATGCTGGTTATGGATGCAGGAATCCGAGACAATTATGGAACAAAAACAACAATTCGTTATTTAATTGCTTTAAGAAAATGGATCAAAGAAAATACCAGTGGTGTTATTATTTTGAAAATCAGAGATAAGAAAAAGAACCTTCTTGGAAGAAAATACAAAAGAGTAAGCTTATTTGAACGCTTGTTTTTACCTTTTGGGAATGTATATGGCAACTTCCCAAGAGTCCAAGATTACAATCAAGATGAATTGTATTCTGCTGCTGTACGGTCAATGAGCTACAATGTTGATGTAGTTACTTTTAATTTGAAAGAGAATTATAAAGATAAAATTTCACTCTCTTGGCACCTGACCAAAAGAGAAAAGGAAAAAATTAAAGGGGCGGTATTTACGGAGGGAAATACGAACGCTAAAAACAGATTGATGCGACTCTTAAAGTTGGATGAAAAATAAAAATCAATAATATCTATGGGAAAACAAAAAAATAGAGGAGGAATGGTGTACAGCACCAATGCAGATTATGAATATGAAGAAGAGAACACCGAAGAGGAAACCCTTCCCAATGCGGAACAACTTTTATATGTTTCGATAGATAGGAAAAAGAGGAAAGGAAAAGAGGTGACTTTAATTGAAGGATTTATAGGAACGGATGAGGATATAAAAGTTCTAGGCAAGCAGTTAAAAACAGCTTGTGGCGTAGGCGGAACTGTAAAAAATGGAGAAATATTGATTCAGGGAGGATTTCGAGATAAAATTATTGAATTGCTGAATAACAAAGGTTATAAAACAAAACGAAAAGGAGGATAAACTGGTGTTATGTGTTTATTTTATGTTATTTTCGTATAAAAATAATTGTTATGAAGTTTTCTTATTCTAATAGACAACTCATTATAAATTTGATAATGGGCGTTGTATGGATTGGGTTAGGCATACGGGCGATTTATACGAGAGAAATCGATGATTCAATTGGGTATAAACCTTATATTTTTATTGCCGTTGGAATTTTATTTGTAATTTATTTTTACTACCAATATTCAAAAAAATATTTTGAAATTTCTGATGATTGGATTAAAGTGAATTCATTTCTAGATAAGAAAATTTATATTGAAGATTTAACTAAAGTACATTTTAAATCAGGTATTTACGTTTTTGTTTCAAAAGAAAAAAGATTTAAAATTATGCAGCCTAAAATCAAACGGAGTCAAATCAATGAATTTAATGAATGGTTTGATAAAGTGAAAAAGAAAGTAGACAAGAAAAGAGAAAAAGAAGATTAACCCTTTTATAAGTCAAGGTTAAAAAGAGCAAAATCGTACTTACAAGGATCTTTTGGATCCATTTTTTGCAAGTTGTTCATCAATTCTTCTAACGCTTTCCAGTCATTTTGTTTTCTTGTAATTAATCCGAGTTGTCTTGCTGTGTTTCCCGTATGAACATCTAATGGTACATAAAGTTCTTCCATAGATATCTTGTTCCACAAACCAAAATCTACACCATTTGGATCTTTTCTGACCATCCATCTCAAAAACATATTGATGCGTTTTGCTGCCGACCCTTTCACAGGATTGGCAATGTGTTTTTCACTGCGTTTTTCATGAGGGATTGCCATAAACATATTGCGAAAGTTATGAATTCTATTTTTGATTCCCTTTTCATTGTGATTCAGGAAAAACCATTCCTCTAATGAAGGATGATTTGCATAACAATACTGCAATGTTCTAAGAATATAGTCGAGATCGACAGTATTGAATGTGCGATGAACAAAAGCTTTTTCACAAAGCATGCCCGTCTCATAATTCATTACGAATTGAAAGGGATTTTCTTCCATCAAAGCGATGAGTTTTTCTCCATTTTGAATGATCATTTTTCTTTTTCCCCAGGCAATAATGGCTACAATAAAACCTATAATTTCTATGTCTTTTTTATTTTGAAATTGATGGGGAAGGAGGACAGGGTCGTTTTGAATAAAATCAACGGTGTTAAATTCTTGGACTTTCATTTCTAAAAGCTCCTTAATTTCATCAAAATAAAGTTGAGATGGATTTTGCATTACAGAATGAGGTGTTTTAAATAGATCCAAAATTAATATTGTTTTGATTGTGAAGCTTATTATAGCACGTATTATTTACAGTTTTTAATATTCTAACAACCAGCCTGTTGAGATTTTTTGCAGTTGTTCACCGAGAAAAGAAGTCGTTTCACCGAAAAAAAAACCACATTAAGCTATTTGTTGTCGTTGTTTATTGAATATTCTTTTTTCTTACGTATAATAGTACCTAATTACATGGAGGAAAATTCAACAATATTGAAAGAGAAAGAAATTAAGTATGGGGTGATAGAGTTAAGATCTGACAATATTTTAACTTTTAGGCCTGATATAGCGACTTTTAAAGATTATGACATTGATGTTTTTAAAGATCTTCTCGAAGTATTTATTGATATTACAGATGGAAAACCTCGGCTCTATATGTGCGACAATACTTATGTCACCGGAATAGTCAATAAAGAAGCGTTAGAATATATGAATGAACACTTTGATTGTTTTGCTACTAAAGCGGCCATGATAACCAAATCACCCGTAACAAGAATCATTGTGAATGGTTACAATACAATCTTTAACCCAAAGGTCAAGTTCAAAATGTTTACTTCAGAGGAAGGGGCGGTAAAATGGCTTTTAGGGAATTAGGGGATTGTATGACGAGCACCCAGTCAAGCACAAATTTATTTTAAGTTTGTTACTTAGTTCATGTGGATGTCTCAAAACTGCTGCGTTATTGACAAATATCGAACTTAATCACATACTTTAGTATGCTCATTTCGTTCTTATTTTCAATGCCTTGCATTTTCGACACTTTTGAAACATCCATTATTTTATTACAGCGTTTGCTTTTTTGAGACAGCTACACTAACATTTTTCCTTGTCATAATATTCAACGAACTCATACTGGAATTCATAATTATTTTTTCTTAGTTCTGATTTAACCTTATCAAAAAAATACTGATTATCCTTTATTAACAGGCAATGTGTACCAAATCGCAAATTTCTTTCATCCATTCTAAATTCCAATGGATTAGGAAATCCTTTCTAGGAGATACAATATAGCGAGGAGATATTTCCTAATACTTTCTCATAGACCTTTTTGAGATGAATTTTCTCATACTTAAAGTCTCTATCTACCCCTGGAATTCTATATGCACCTGGAAGTGAGTTAATAATTTCCAACAAAACATATAGACTCCTTTTCAATTGACGTAATTCGGAATATTTTATCTTATCATTCTCATTTTTGTGAGCTAATAAACATCCAACAAATACACCGACAAGTGATCCTATATATTTTAAAATCTCGATGATGTGCGGCTGGCTTTTCAGCTTGCCCACAACTTGTTTATCCCTACCATCAGACTACAAGGATACCAACCATTTGTTGGCTTTGTACACCCTAGTTGAATTCTATCTACTTCAAATTTAACATTTTTTTTTGTTTTGCGCAACATCCTTTCACCACAAATAAGGGAAAACAGCTTTGCGCTTCTTTGGATAGTTTTCAAAATGATTGAGGTACCATTTGTGATGAGCAATAGCTCGGGGGACAAGGTTGGCAAAGGTCCATATAAAAAATGCTAAGCCCGGTAAACTCCACGTAAGAATGGCAAATCCCAACCATTCTATGACTTCTCCAAATAAATTGGGACAACTGATGTATTTAAACAATCCTCCTTGAGGGATTTTATAACTTGTTTCATTGGGTTTGCGCAAGCTAATGAGTACAGTATCTGAATGTTTATTGATTACAGCACCAGCAATAAAAATGATGCTCCCTGTAATAAACTCGGGTGATGATAGCCAATCAATTGTATAGACTTTAAAATTACCGAGATAATAACCAAAAAGAAAACCATTACTCAAGTTAAACCCAAGTGCCATAATTACAATAACAACAGGCATTTTCTTTCCTTTTGTTTTAATTCTTAAAGGAAAAATTAAACTTCGATTGAGGTAATGGGCACTGATCAGTCCTATGATGATCCAATTGACAATAGATTGTTCATTTTCCCCAGTAATAATGAAATAAAACAGAACAATCAACAGGAAAAACTCCATAATGAACCACCCTAATTTATTGTTAATTAAAGGTCCCCACGTTGATTTGGTATGTCTCCCATAAGGCGCTGTAATGAATAACAGTACAACAAAAATTATTGCTGCAATCCCTATCCAGAGCCATGTAAAAGTCGCGTATTGATAAAATGTCATAATTAAATTTTTTGCCGTTCTTTGAACCAATTAATAGTGTCTTGTAATGTTTCCTTTAGCGGTCGAGTTGTGTAGTCTAGTTCCTTTTGGGCTTTAGAAGAAGAGGTCACTTTGTTTCCATCTTTGAGAATATCAATGTAAAGTCGGTCATAAATCGGTGGCTTTCTTGTGATGTAGGAAATAGCCTTAATAATAGGCAGTCCAGCGTATGCTCCTGCAAATGGAAATGTAATTATACGTCGCTTAGAACCTTTAATTTCCAATATATATTCGGCAAATGTTTTAACGGTATTGTATTGTCCGCCCAGTATATAAGTCTCTCCTGAACGTCCTTTTTGTATGGCCGCAATAGTACCTTTTGCGATGTCTCTAACATCAACAAAATCAAATCCACCTTTAACAACAGCAGGAATCTTTCCTTTATAAATATCGATAACAGCCTTTCCTAGTTTTGAAGGTTTGTGGTCGTGAGGGCCAAGAACTGCAGAGGGGCATACAATGACTACATTTTGACCATTTTTAGCTGCTTTTTGAGCTAATATATGAGCATCTTTCTTCGTTTGGTCGTAAAAAACAGCTCCATTCGAAATAAATGATCGATTTTCATCCAAAACTTTATCATAAGGTTTCTGCTTATAAACATGAATCGAACTGATGTAAATTAGCTTCGTTATTTTTTCTTGTTTCGCGATTTCGAGAACGTTTTTTGTACCAATAACGTTAATATCGTATAGTTTTTGATTAAACTTATAACTTAATTCGATTTGACTTGCCGCATGAATGATGGTGTCGCATTTTGATATAAATGTTCTTAAGGAAACGCAATCCAATAAATCGCCTTTAATCATTGCTATAGGGAGCTCTTCTAAAGCGTTTACATTGTTGTGTACAAACGCAATGACTTCATGCCCTTTTTCGAGTAATAATTTACAAATAGCTGTTCCTAGATGTCCTGATGCTCCAGTTATCCCAATTTTCATTGTATAAACATAATCTAAAGTTTTATTGGGCGTAAAAATAAAGGTTTTTTACTTATAACAATAAAACGTAAAAAATGAATTTACAACCATAAAAATTCAGTCAAACAGCATTTATTGATATTCAATTTTGAAATTATATATTACTGTAAATCAAATGAATCGACCATCAGCCATTTCTAATTTACGATCCGAGATGTCGGCCAATTGAGTATTGTGTGTAACAATAATAAAAGTTTGTCCAAAGTTTTCCCTTAGACTAAAGAACAATTGGTGGAGTTCTTCAGAATTTTTAGTATCCAAATTACCCGAAGGTTCGTCTGCCAGAATAACTTGGGGGTCATTAATTAAAGCCCTCGCTACAGCAACTCTTTGTTGTTCACCTCCAGACAGTTCCGAGGGGCGATGACCATCTCTATTGTTTAAATTAAGGAAAGAAAACAATTCTTTTGCTCTTTTCTCAGCAACTTGTTTATATACACCTCCAATTAAGGCGGGTAAAATAGCATTTTCAAGTGCTGAAAACTCTGGGAGTAATTGATGGAATTGAAATACAAATCCAATTGATTTATTTCTGAATTGTGCCAATTGTTTTTGCGACAATTTAAAGGGTTGTTGTTCCTTAACATAATATTCTCCAGCATCAGGCTTTTCGAGAGTACCAAGAATTTGGAGCAATGTAGTCTTTCCAGCACCAGAAGCCCCCACAATGGTAATGAGCTCACCTTCATCAACAGAAAGGTCAATCCCTTTTAAAACCTCCACATGGGCATAGGACTTCGTGATGTTCTTGGTCTGAATCATAGCCTACGAAATTAATATTAATTTGTGTATATTATATAATTACTTTAAATTTGTTTTCAATAATGGAGGAATTTGAATCAGCATATCCTGAAAAGCCTATTCTAATTCGGCAGCAGAATAGAAAACATATTTCTATTACCATTCTGTCTATTGTTCTTTTTGTGATTACATTTTCTTTTATTGTAGATGATTACTATTTGATATCCATATTGTTAGGCGCTTTGCTTCTTCACGAATTTGGTCACTATCTTATGATGAAAGTGTTCAAGTACAAAGATTTAAATATGCTTTTTATTCCATTTATGGGCGCAATGGTTTCAGGCAGAAAAAAGGAATATTCACAAATACAAAGTGCAATAATGATTATGGCAGGACCGTTGCCAGGTATACTTTTAGGGGTGTCGCTCTTGCTTTTTGGATGGATAGGACCCATGGATTTGTCCATTCAATTGGGACTGATTTTAATTTTGCTCAACGTATTGAATTTAGTGCCTGTAGACCCTTTAGATGGCGGTCAATTAATGCGTGTTTTATTTTTTAACAGGTTCGAATTTACACAATTAATTTTTGCGATTGCATCTTCTCTAGTCATAGCATTATCAGGAATTTACTTTAACTCTTGGATCATTATCATCTTTGGATTATTATTAGGGTTTCGCGTTAAAAACAAACACAAGATGTATTTAATTCATAAAGAAATGAAGCTTGATAAAATTAAATACGAAGCAAATTATGAAGAGATTTCCAATAAAACCTATTCAAAAATCACAAAGATTATTCTTGAACATACTCCAGTTTTAGAAGAAATAAGAGAGCATAACGGAGAGGAAAAATACAATCAATTGATGGCAAAACAGGTCAATGGAGTTTTATTTCCTCCTACCAAAAAAGATGCTTCTGTATTGTTTAAAATATTTATGATGTTGCTTTGGGCAGGAAGTATTTTTTTGTCAATTTATGCAGTAATGTCAATTGATTTTAATTTGATAGTTCATGCGTTTCAAAGTAGGTGAAAGAATCAGTTTTCTTAATGAAACTGGTGAAGGAACAATCCAGTCTTATATCAATGATGAAGTCGTAATCGTCCTCGATGAAACAGGGTTTGACCGTGAAATACTTGAAAAAGAGTTGGTTAAAATCTATAACGAGGACATTTCAATAACGCAAAAAGATGATGCTCTTCATGAGCTTCTTGAAGTGCCCAATGCTGGACAAACACGCCCAAGAGGGGTGAACAAGCAGAATGGAACATGGGAGATAGATTTACATTCTCACATGATTATGGACAGTGAACAAGGTCTGTCAAACAATCAGATATTAACTCGTCAATTGTACGCATTTAAACATTGCTACACCGAAGCCAGAGAGAAGCATATTCGCAAGTTAATAGTAATTCATGGAGTTGGAGAGGGGGTTTTAAAGTCGGAAGTGCGTCACTTTTTAGCTGGAAGAGAAAATTTGGAATTTTATGATGCCGATTTTAGAGAATATGGGAAGGGTGCTACTGAAATCAACCTTTTTTATAGATAAAACCCTTGTTATTCTTGCCTTTTTAACTTTACACAGAATAGTTATTTGCAAGAAAGTTCAATTTTCTATGTTGACTTATCAGAAGGTTCCTCATAAACAGTTTATAAGTTTGGATTTAAATACAAAAACCATAGGTCAAGTGTGAATTTTTTCTTAACTTAACGGCAATAACCTAAAATTGAATTAATTTAGTGAAATAAAATTATACAAAACGAATAAATATGAGAACTACAGTATTAGCAATTTTGTTCATGGGAATAACAACTCTATTCTCTCAAGAAAAGACAATTTATGATTTCAAAGTAGAGACAATTACAGGAGACTCCATTAGTTTGTCCAATTTCAAAGGAAAAAAGGTAATGATTGTCAACACAGCATCCGAGTGTGGCTTTACTCCACAGTATGAGCAATTACAAGCAATTTATGAAAAATACAAAGACAAAGGTTTCGTTATATTGGGTTTTCCTTCCAACGACTTTATGCACCAAGAACCAGGCAGCAATAAGGAAATAGCAGAGTTTTGTAAGAAAAATTATGGGGTAACTTTTCCTATGATGGCAAAGATTCATGTTAAGAAAAACGATGTTAGTCCGCTCTATCAATATCTTACAACAGGAAAACAAAACGGTTATAAAGACACTAAAATAAAGTGGAATTTCCAAAAATATTTAATTGGTCGTGATGGTGTGCTTGAAAGGGTCTACTACTCAAAAACAGTACCAAATGATCCAAAAATTATTGAATGGATTGAAAATTAACTTTTTTACCCTCAGCAGTAAACAAGGTTAAGAACCTAATAATTAGAGCTTCCACAATTTGGAGGTATAAAAGTAACAAGCAACAATTTAAGTTCTCATGTCTTTATCAATTTTCTCATCTACAATGGGAAATCTTCTCGGTAATAACAACAGGCACAATACAGCCAGTACTCCAAAGATTGCCATGACAAAATACACATTGTGAGTGGCTGTATAGAAAGCATGAATCAAATATTCTTTAATCGATTCAATGGTCTTGCCAGACTGAAGGGTATCTACAACATCATTTACTTTTGGTAAATGTTCCTTCATGTCTCTCGGGGCTTTTTTTAAATCTTTTAAGATGGACAGATTAAAAACCCCACCTAAAATGGCCGCACCAAGACTTTGTCCCAAATATCGAGAAAACATATTGGAGCTGGTTACGACACCACGCTTTTCCCAAGGAACAATAGATTGGATTCCCACCATTGAAGAAGTTGATAACAAACCGAATCCAGCACCAAGTAGCACTTGATTGGCAACAACAACCCAAACTGAGGCATCAAAGGGGAGCGCTGTAAAAACCAAGGCAAAAAGAACAATACAACATGTACCAATTAGCGCTGTATTTCGAAATCCAATTCTCAAATAAAAAACACCAGAGAAAGAGGAAGAAATTGGCCATCCGATGCTCATACTTGCCAAAACAAAACCTGCTGCAATTGGTCCTAGTCCCAAAACAGATTGTGAAAAAATGGGCAGATACATATTTGGTCCGAGCATAATTGCACCCATAAAAATCACAGCAAGATTACTCCCTAAAAGTATCTTTCTGCGCCAAACCCAGGCAGGTAAAATGGGTTCAGGGCTTCTTTTTTCAATATAGAAAATAAAACCAATAAGAAGGACAGATAAAGAAACAAGCCCTATACCTGTTATTGAAAGCCATTCCCATGATTGTCCACCTTCCATTAAAGTGTAAATGATAAGTCCTCCTGCTAAAAAGATCAATACAGCTCCTTGTACATCAACATAGTGCTTCTTTTTTACAACTTTCTCTTTGAAAAACAATATGAGCAGCGCAATGGAAATGATTCCAATAGGAATATTGATCAAAAAGATCCAACGCCAATTGATGTATTCAACAAATGTTCCTCCTAATGTAGGTCCAACAATAGCCGCCATGCCCCAAACGCTTGAGAGCCATCCTTGTATTTTTGCCCGTTCCTTAATAGAGTAGATGTCTCCCGCAATTGTATTAACTGTTGCCATGATTGAGCCTGCACCCAAACCTTGTATTCCTCGAAATACAATTAATGAAACCATATTCCATGAAAGGGCAGAGGTGGCAGATCCAATAAGGAAGATCACCGTTCCGATAATAAGAATTGGCTTGCGACCATAAATATCTGCTAATTTCCCATATATCGGAATCGTTACAGTTTGAGCCAATAAATAGATGGAGAAAACCCAGCTAAATAGTGAAAAACCACCTAAATCACCTACAATTTGAGGAATGGCAGTAGATACAATAGTGGCATCCATTGCAGCAAGCATGGTTGTAAACATAAGAGCAGACAACACCCAACCTCTGCCTTGGTACTTTTCTATTTTTGTTGAATGATTTACCATAACATCTTTCTACTATTTTCTACTTTCTGATCAAAGCCTTAAAAGTAGAACTTTAAAATAGAAACTGATGAATGAATTGCGATAAAAAGTTCTATTATAATTAAAAGAAAATGGCCTATTGGAACTATGGTAAATACCTTCTCAATCCGATGAAAAAACAAAAAACCATCCAATAGATAGAGCTACTAGGGTTTGCCACTAATCTCTTTCCCAATACGTTGATAGTTTTCTTGTACGCTATATGGCATATTCCTTGCTCCAATTGAGCTGGGAACATCAAATCCACTTGGCCAAAAATATCCAATAACGGCAATAGTTTTTGGTTCGGATTTTGCCAATTCATAATAACTGTTGGCTACTTCCTTCATTTCATTTAACGATATGCCACCATAATCTCCATGTAACACACTTATATAATGGGTATCCATTAGAATTACTAACTTTTGACAACTTGTAGAAAATTTTGATTTTAAGGTGTTTAACTCTTCTAAATAAGCCGTATTCAAATGGGGATCCTTTATAAAATAATGGTCAAACCCAATCCAATCTACAGTATTTGGAATTTTAAGTTGAGCAATAGCAGGATAGGCTTCAATAATCATTATTGGGACATTGGGGAGGGTCGATTTGATATAATTTGTTGCAGATTTAAGTTCTTCATAAGATATTCCATTCCATGTTGGCTCTTCTCCGATATAAAGTGCCCCAATTAAATATTGATTAATTTGCAAATTGTTTAACATCATAAACTCATCCCATCTTGACTGAAAATCAGCACGTAAACCATATTCATTTCCAGAGGGACTTGAAGTCCCTATCCATTCAAAAAAGAGTTCAGAAATATGCAGAAGATTTTTTACGTTCAAGTTGTTAATTTGGTTCATTCTCTCAACGATATTGTCTGAAGGAGAAACAACTAAAATATCGGCAATATTCGTAAAATCATTAACTTCATCAATATAATTTGTTTTGGATTGATTGTCTGTTGGGTCATCCCAATAAGTATCAATTAATGTAAACCCAAAATATTGAATGTGAGATCCATCAACACTTTGTTTGGATTGTTTTTCTTTTTGACACGAAATCAGTAAGACAATTGAGCACAATATAGAAAATAGTTTCATAAATTAAATGAATTAATCCTGCAATAAAAAATTGAATTGTACGGCATTCTTTTTTAAAATTAAGAAAATTAATTGAAATCTTAGCAATATCAATTAGAATATACTTATTAACAATAAAGTATTGGAAACTATAATGATGGATAAATAAAAAGTACGTCAATAGGCATTACTTTTGAATTAAATCTTAAAAATATGAAACGAATAATTTTATCAGGATGCTTAGCCGTTGCTTTTATAATGGGAAGCAATGTAAACGCACAAACTTTTGCAGAAGTTGAAAAACCTGTTGATGCTAATCCATGGGCAATAGAAACCATAATGAATGCCAATAAGAATGGAATTAATTGGAATTCTCCCGCTTTAAGAGCGCGTTACTTTATCAATAATAATTTGGCCATTCGGTTACAAGTTGGAATTGGAGATGGGTCGGGTGACGCAATGTCTGAACACCATGAATTCACTGAGTTCTCTGATGGAACTGGAGGAGTAGGAACACTCGACATCAAACGGATGGGAATTAATTTCCAATTGGGAGCTGAATATCACTTTATAGGAACGAAAAAATTAGATCCTTATGCTGCAATTGGCTTAAACATAGGTATTGGAAGTTTAAAGGCAGAAGCTGTTGATTATTATGACGGTGATCCAAAATTCGGTTTGCCTTTTATTGCAGATCATTATGCAGAAGACTTGAGTTTTAAAGGAGAAGGTGGCTATACTGTTGTTGGAGGCACACTTGGTTTGGGAACAGACTTTTATTTTGTTGAAAATGTATATGTAGGTATTGAGTTAGGCATCAATTACAACTCAATTAGTCATAAAGATGGCGTAAAGACCTATCATATTGATGGTGCTACCCCAATTGACATAAAAGGAGTACAGCCTGCTTACAAAGAAGCTTTTATTGGTGTACAATCTACCCTAAGGTTGGGATGGAGGTTTTAAATGATTGCCAATTAGGATATTTTTCAAGCGTGGGTCGTGCTGGAATATTGAGAAAAGTCAGTAATAGAAAAATAAATATAGAATAAATTGTAACATTTATGCTTTAAATAAGTATATTTGCCTAAATTTAAAAAAAAACATAAGATTATGAAAAAAGTTATTTTAACGGGTTGCATTGCAGCTTTTACTTTCCTTGTAGGAAATGTTAACGCACAGGACGCATCTTCTGAAAACACCAAACAGTATGGACCTGAGGCTGGTTCTTGGGGCGTTGGAATCAGTGCCAATCCAATTCTAAATTATTTTGGTAATTTCTTCGGAAAAACTACTGCGAATACTGCGCCATCTTGGAACAATCTAACAGAAGACAATCAAATAGTTGGAAGATACTTTTTGAGTGATAATTTGGCCATTCGTGCTAAGTTTAGATTTGGCTTCATGGCTAGTGGAGAAACCAATATGGTAAATAATCGTTCTATCGATCAAAGTTCTGTTGGTTTTCCAGACCTATATGAAGAAGTTGAGAACACTTGGAAACATTCAAGCCATAACTTTGGACTTGCTGGGGGATTAGAGTGGAGAACAAACTTCAACCGTTTGAACTTATTGTACGGTGCTGAAATAGGTGTAGGTTTATCAGGAGAGTCTGATAAGTATACTTATGGTAACGCATTAGATCCAATGGCATCGATTCCTGTAGTTGTTTCATCAGATGACAACATGAACGGTGGAGCAAATGTTAATCCTGCTGGAGCAACTTATAATACTAACTCACGTGCATTGTCTCACAAACATAATAAGGAGTTCTTAATCGGCTTACGTGGATTCTTTGGTATAGAGTATTTTATTCTTCCAAAAATATCAATCGCTGGTGAGTTTGGATGGGGAATTGCATATTCTATTGCAGGTCAATCAAAGTTGAACTATGAAGCTATAGGTATTAAAAATGGTGCAACTGACCCAACTGTTTCTGAAATTGAAGAAACAGGAAGTTCAAAAAGTAATGGTTTTGGTGCAGATAAAGCAATG
This sequence comes from uncultured Fluviicola sp., assembly GCA_964585545.1. GTDB lineage: Bacteria > Bacteroidota > Bacteroidia > Flavobacteriales_D > Crocinitomicaceae > Brumimicrobium. The sequence continues at coordinate 61,465 of CAZPDT010000013.1, read as the reverse complement.
AATAGTAAATTATTTGGTGCTGCTGGAACTTTGAGTTTTAACTTTTACTTTTAAATAGGTTACACATCATATTTGAAAAAAGGAACCGTCAAAAAGACGGTTCCTTTTTTTTTGGTAGATACTGATATAAATCAGGAATAAATAAAATAATATCGTCCAAATTGTAACATTTGTATTTAAAATAAGTATACTTGTCTAAATTTAAAAAAAAATAAATATTATGAAAAAAATTATTTTAACTGGTTGTGTAGGTGTTGCAATGTTGTTTATGAGCAATGCAAATGCACAGGGCTTCTATGCAGAACTTAGTGGAGGTTATGGTTGGGGACTCGGAGAGAACCAACTGGGCATGGAAAGTTATACAGATGTAACACTTAATAGTTCAGGTATGCCTGTTATGGGCGATGGCTCTTATGACCGTACAATTAATGGTACCATGGGTACAGGATTAAACATTACTGTTTCTCCTGGGTATATGATTACAAAAACCTTAGGTGTTGAAATAGGTATTAATTACTTTAAAGGTTCTAAAACAACAGTATCTGAAAATAGCAATCCAGATCCAGACAATATAGATCACTCAAAAACTACAGCATTTTCAAATCAAGTTAGAATTATACCAACTTTGGTATTCAATACTGGGGGAGACAATGCGCTTTATGGATTTGCTAAGCTTGGTTTATTGATTCCAGTAACAGGAAGTACAACGGGCAATATGGAAGGATACGAGTACAAGCCAAATTATGGAGGAACGTTGGTAAAAACAGAAGTTGAAACCAAAACTGAAGGTAAATTTTCTCTTGGATTTAGAGGGTCTGTAGGGGTTGGTTACAAGATTTCTGATTTACTTTCTGTTAATTTAGAAGGTTTTTATACAGCACTTCATATTAAAGCGAAGCAAAGAACGATTGAGTCTTATCAAGTAAATGGGGAAAGTCAAATTGCTGATGCTCCAACTTATGGAACTGAAACAGTATATGTAGATGAATTAAATGGCTCATCTAACAATGCAAGTTATATCAGTGACCCAACAAATTTAGATGTTGACAAGCCTAAAGAAGAAATAATGGCACCAACAAACTTTAGTCAATTGGGTATTCAAATAGGATTGAAGTTTAGTTTCTAAGAAAATTATACAATTTTATTGAGCCTGTTTTCCATTATGAAAACAGGCTTTTTTTATTTTGATTTCAGTCTTTCTTTTGTACAAAAGAGGGTAGGTTCAAAATTATATGTTTACTTTTACTATTCAAATTATAATTCTCATTAAAATATGAAGAAAAATATTTTACTTGTTTTGGCAGGTGTTTTAATTTTAGGCAGTTGCAAGGATAAAAGTTTAAGTCCGGAAGAACAATTACAAAAAGACATAGAAGAAATAAAAGAATACATTGCTTTAAATAATTTAGATGCTCATCAAAAAGAGAGTGGATTGTTTTATGTGGTTACTAAAGAAGGAAACGGAAATCATCCATCAGCCAACGATGATGTTATCGTTCGATATAAAGGATACACCACTGATGGAAGCGTATTTGATGAAAGTGATCAAGAAGGAATAACGTTTAATTTACAGGAAGTAATACAAGGGTGGACGGAAGGCATTCAGGAATTTAAAGAAGGAGGCAAAGGAATGTTATTGATTCCATCACGACTTGCTTATGGAGAAAAAGGCTCGGGTTCGATAAAACCAAATACCGTTCTTGTTTTCGATATTGAATTGTTAACAATTGTTGAATAACTTATCAAGTTATATCAGCTATTAAAGATTTGAAATCATTTAGATTTTCATAAATTAGCAATATGTTTGAAGAAGATAATGAAGAGGGTTGGTTCTCTTCTGATTTTAAAAAGCAATTGGATCATTTTGAACGCATGTATGCACAAAATGAATACGATTATTTCGATTCGAATGAAATTGAATTTATACTCGACCATTTAATTATTTCTAATCAATTGAGAAGAGCCAAATGGGCTGCAGAAGGAGCTTTAAAGCATTTTCCTACCAACAGTACGATTATTGTTCGGTATTCTCAAATTTTATCAATGACAGGAGATATCAACTCAGCACTAAAAATTCTATTGGATCTTGAACGAATAGAGCCTTTTAATACAGATGTGTTGCTGTCTATTGCCACCTGCTATAGTCAATTAAAAAACAACACCATATCAATAAAGTATTTTAAACGTGCATTTGAACTGTCATCAGGTGAAGAAAAGGTGGAGATTGCAATTGATTTGGCCATGGAGTATGAGAACATAGATGACTTTAATTCAGCTATTTTCATTCTGAAGGAAGCCATCAAGGAAGGTTGTCTTAATGACTTACTGGTTTATGAATTGGCCCATTGTTATGAAAAGAACAATGATTTTGACAATGCCATTCGTTGCTTTCTGGACTATATAGATGAAGAGCCCTATTCCTATACCACTTGGTATAATTTAGGCAATGTATATGCAAAAATAGGAAAATACAATGAAGCCATTTGGGCTTTTGAGTATGCTGCTCTCATTAATGAAAGTTTTATTCCTGCGCTCTATAATTTAGCAAATACTTATCTGGACTCCAATCAAATTGAGATGGCTTTAGAAAAGTACAAGGAGTGTTTGGATTTAGACCAAGATGATCCCATGGTATTATGCTCTATGGGTGAATGTTATGAGGAACTTGGCGAAACCGAGAAAGCGTATACCATGTATGATAAAAGTACTACCTTGTTGCCTCAACTTACCGAAGCCTGGTTAGGAAAAGGAATTGTAAGTGGTTTGCAAGGAGAGTATAAACGTGCTATTAAGGAATTATTGATTGTTGTTGATTTGGAGCCAGATAAAGGTGACTATTGGCATGCACTCGGAAATGCTTACGAAAACGACAATCAAGAGGAGAAAGCCATTGCGGCTTATAAAAAAGCTGTTGAACTTGAGCCTAAGGCAAAAGAAATGATTATTGATTATCTTTTACTGATGGCAGATGTTTCTATAGACCTTGTTTTTGAAGCTATTAAGGAAAACGTAAATTTAAGGGAAAATAAATTTTCTCAATTAACGCTTTGCTATTGTCATTGGATGATTGGGAATCATTCAGAATCAATGTTAATTTTTGAAGATCTTTTACAAGAAGATACTATTTTAGCAAAAAGTTTATTTTTGCACTTTCCCGAGATGAAGGATATTGCCTATTTTACTGATCAAATACAAGAATTAGACGAAAATAACGATAATGAAGAATTTTAATTTGCCTTTTATTCCTGAACGAGACAATAAGCCCCGAAAAAAAGGGCTAACAATGATGATGGATAAAGGATTGAGTTACAGAGAAACAGAAGACTTTATTGAAGCCAATAAAGAACATACTGATATTGTAAAGTTTGGATTTGGAACAGCATTTATTACCAATCAATTAAAAGAAAAAATCAAATTGTATCAGTCCAATAATATCCGCCCTTATTTTGGAGGCACTCTCTTTGAAGCCTTTTATGCGCGAGGAATGTTTAACGAATACCGTAAACTTATTACCGACCTAGGGATTGATTTGGCTGAAATATCTGATGGCTCAATCATTTTACAACATGAGGAAAAATGTGAACTTATTCAAACATTATCAAAAGATGTCACAGTGCTTTCAGAAGTAGGCTCAAAGGATTCAGGAATCATCATTTCTCCGAATAAATGGATTAAAATGATGGAAAATGAACTAGAAGCAGGCTCGTGGAAAGTCATTGCTGAAGGTAGAGAAAGTGGTACAGTAGGTGTTTTTAGACCGAACGGAACGGCCCATACCTTTTTAATTAATAAAATCACATCCAAAGTCGACCCGAATGATATATTGTGGGAAGCACCCAAGAAAAACCAACAAGTTTGGTTTATAAAATTGTTTGGAGCAAACGTTAATTTAGGTAATATTGCTCCTAATGAAGTGATTCCACTTGAGTGTTTAAGGGTTGGTTTAAGGGGAGATACTTTCTTTGAAAATTTACCTGAAGACTACGCTGCTCGATTAAAACAAGTGAATACGGATGGAGAGGAAGAAGATCAAACGGAGACTGACTAAAGGAGGGAAGAAATTTTTATTCGATGATCCTGAGTCACTCAAAAATACCCTTACAATAAGTGGACACAATGGCGCCATTTACGATGTAATTTATTACGATGGGCAGCTTTTTACTGCAAGTGCAGATAAATATGTTGCTCAATGGGATATTCAAACAGGCAAACAAACCAATTTTGTTGTAAAACTTGAAAGGTCTTCATATAATATTGCATTTTCTTCCGAATTCAATATTCTCTCTATTGGCACTAACAATGGAGAAATTCATGTTGTTGACACGATAAAAAGAGAGGAGAAAAGATTGTTAACCCAACATAAAACCGCTGTATTTTCTTTGGAACATTCTCCCTTAAAAAAACAATTCTATTCAGGGGATAAATCTGGTATTTTTTGTGCTTGGAAAGCCGAAAATTTTGATTTATTGATTACCTATCCTTATGGATGTGGTAAAATCCGAGAAATTGCTATAAATGAAGATGAGGAATATATTGCCTTGTGTTGTGAGGATGGTATTGTTCGCATTTTAGACACTTTGTTCTTTAATCTTGTCCAAGAAATCAAAACACCCCATACCGACGGCGTCAATTGTGCTGTTTTTGATGGTGATTTTTTATACACTGGAGGGAAAGATGCCTTTATTCGAAAGTGGAATTGGAAGGAAAACAAGCAATTATTGAATGTTCCGGGTCACAATTATGCCGTTTACGATTTGGAGCTTATAGACAACAAACAAAAGTTGATATCTGTGAGTTTTGACAAAAGCATCAAAATATGGAATGCTGATGATATATCAATTATAGAAAGAATAGAGTTTAAAAACAATGGCCATAGACATACAGTCAATAGAATTGCTAAAATTACAGAACAGTTGTTTGCTACAGTTGGAGATGACCGTAAAATAAAAATGTGGGAAATTAACCCGGACTATCCATAGGTTTTTGCGATGAAAAGCTAAAATGACAATAGGTTTGGGGAGCACAGGAGTTTTTATGGTTCGGGATTGTAACCCAATTTTTGGGTATAAAAATTTCGATCATTTCCAAAGATAGCAGGCAGTTTAACTTTGGAATAGAAAATGTATGAATAATTCGGATTAAATAGTGGCTGGTAGGAAAATAGAGTATTTTCTTATATCTTTCCTACGCCTTCACGAATGATTAACGGTTCAGAACCGGTACAGTCAATAACAGTAGAGGCCTCAATTTTTCCTTGCCCACCGTCAATAATCACTTCAATTTCTTTATCAAAACGTTCATAAATTTTATACGGATCGATATAGTAATTAATGATTTCATCGTCTTCATTGTGTAAGGAAGTTGTCGCCAATGGATTGCCCAGATGCTCAACAATTGCCTTAACAATAGAATTATCAGGAATTCTGATGCCCAATTCTGTTCGTTTTGAATCGAACCGCTTGGTTACGTTCTGTGATGCATTTAAAATATAAGTAAAAGGTCCTGGTAATGTTCTTTTCATCAATTTAAAAGTAGGTTGAGGCAGATGTTTCACGTATTCTGACACCTCGCTTAGATTTTTGCAAATGATTGAAAACTGAGTGTGTTTTAGCTTTTTGCCTTTAAACCTAGCCAGTTTTTCTAAAGCCTTCTTGTTTTCTAAGTCGCAGCCAATTGCATAGACCGAATCTGTGGGATAAATGATGATATCTCCCGATTTTAATGCTTTTACTACATCTTCAATTAGACGTCTGTCAATATTGTTTGGATTGATTTCTATGAGCATCGAATTTCATTTTATATTACAACAGAAAGATAGGGAATTTTTTTCAATTATGAATTATTCAATTACGAATTATTCAATTACGAATTATTCAATTATAGTATACATTTTGAATTATTTCTTTTTCTTATTTTTTAATTTTTCCTGTTGTGCTTTTTGCATTTCCTCTAAACGCTCTTGAAATTTGGATTTTCCTTTTTTACCTCCTTTTTTCTTAGATTGTTGTCGTTCTGCCATTTTTGCTTTCAATTTATCTTCATCAACAAAGAAGTTTTTAATTGCAATCATTGTTAATATTGACATTAATGTTGATACAAAATAATAAAAACTCAAACCAGAGGCATAACTGTTGAAGAAGAAAATCATCATAATAGGGAAGAAGTACATAATTACTTTCATGTTAGGCATTCCCGGTTGTGATGGTTGCATTTGATTGGAACTGTTAATTACGGTATAAATCAACGTAGTTGTTGCCATTAATAAGGTAAATAAACTAACGTGTGACCCGTAGAATGGGATATTGAAACTCAAATCCAAAACAGAATCATAACTTGAAAGGTCCTCAGCCCATAGAAAACCTTGTTGCCTCAAAACAAAAGTACTGGGGAAAAAGCGGAATACAGCGAACAAAATTGGCATTTGAATCAACATTGGCAAACAACCAGAAAGGGGACTTGCGCCAGTTTCTCTATACAACGCCATAGTTTCACTTTGTTTGGCCATTGCATCTTCTTTATTCGGGTATTTTTTATTGATTTCCTCAATCTCAGGCTTTAAAATCTTCATCTTTGCAGAAGAGACGTACATTTTCCATTGAATAGGGGTAAGAAACAACTTTATTATTATGGTCAACAAGAGAATAGCCAGCCCCAAATTCATTCCAAAACTCGCCAACCATTCAAATACAGGCTGAATAATAAAGACGTTAATCCATCTAAAAAGCCCCCAACCATAATTCAATAAATCTTCTGTTCCGTTGTTATAGGTTTTTAAAAGTTCGTAATCATTTGGACCAAAGTACCATTTCATTTTAGCACTGCCATTGGCAGTATTGCTTATGCCAAGGTTCATTGTTGAAGCATAAGACTTTATGAGTGCAGAGTCTTTTTCTGGCGCATCATCAGGTATGGTTTTTACTTCGAAAGTTGTTCCTTCTTTTTTAAAGGCATTATCCGGCATCATAATGGTTGAAAAATAACTTTGCTTAAAAGCAACCCAATCAACATTGTTTTCAGCAACAACCTCGTCATCAGAATGTTCTGAAAGATAATCATAAGTTCCTTTGGCATGATAAAAGACGGTCGAGTAGCGCCGTTGCTCTATCATTAATCGTTCCGTTTTAAGAAGGTCGAGCGCCCAGTCCAAATAAACTTGTCCTGGTTGTACTTCCTTTTCAAAACCATTCATCTTCACCTCATAGTTAATATCGTAGCTATCAGGCTGGATGGTGTAAATCTGTTCTATTGATTTTCCATTGCCCAAATGTGCGATAAAAGAAATATAGGAATCAGTTTGTTTTATAAGCTCAAAATCAAAGTTATTTGAATTGATCTCCCTTCCTTTATCGTTGAATTTTAAGCTATTAGTAGCCTTGTCTTCATCGAACAGTTTAAGTGGAGTAATCTTATCGGTTCCTTTGTTTTTAATAAAGTTATAATAGGTTTGATGTTTTTTCAGAAATACACTTTTTACACCACCTCCTTTAGTGGTGAGTATAACTTTTATATCATTGTTTTCTAAAGTATATGTTTCTTCTTTTATTTCTTCAGTTTCAAGGGGAGCTTCCTTTTGAATCGAATCCGTTTCTGTAGAAGTTGCAATATTCTGGATACTGTCAGTGTTATTTTCATTAGTGATACTATCGGAAACAACGCTTTCTTTTTGTTGTTTTTCCTCTTGTTTCTGATTTTGTTCTTGCTGTTCTTTTTGTTTTTGTAATTCTTCTTTGGAAGGTTGATTAAAAAAAGTAAACATTGCTAAAATTACTCCAATTATTCCTAACCCTATTAATGTTTTTTTGTCCATTCCTATTTTTACTTTGACTTGTTATTATATTATAATTCTTTATTTATTGGATTGCTTTATGTTGTCCATTACTCCTCTCACAAAGTGTGTAAAAAGAGGATGGGGGTAATCAACGGTACTTTTAAATTCAGCATGATATTGAATTCCAACAAACCACGGGTGATTATCGAGTTCAATAACATCTACATGCCCTGACTCCATATTGATTCCCGTCATTTTCATCCCGTATTTATTCAATTCATCTATGTATTCTTTATTTACACCATATCTGTGTCGGTGGCGTTCTTCAATTGTATCAGCGTTATATGCTTCATGAATTTTTGAACCTTTGGTCAGCTTGCTTTTATAGAGTCCGAGTTGCATAATTCTATGATCATTCCCTGCAGTAATATTTTCTTCCATCGAATTAATTACAGGATAATTTGTATCTACAGACATTTCGGAAGTGTGTGCATCTTTCCATCCAACCACGTTTCTAGCAAACTCTATTACCGCACACTGCATTCCAAGGCATATTCCAAAGAAAGGAACATTGTTTTCACGGGCGTATTTTACTGCACTTATTTTTCCTGCCATTCCTCTTATGCTAAATCCCGGTGCTACAAGAATACCATCTACTTTTCCAAGTATGTCATTCACATTAGATTCTGTAATATTTTCAGAATGGAGCCATTCAATATTGACTTTGCAATGATTGGCCGTTCCACCATGAATAAATGCTTCACTTATTGATTTGTATGCGTCTTTTAATTCAACATATTTACCCACCAGACCGATTGTAATTTCCGATGTTGGATTTTTATAGTCATTTAAAAAAGCATTCCATGAAGTTAAATCGGGCTCAATATTCAAGGGAAGGTTAAGTTTTCGCAATACGACATCATCTAATCCAGCATCATGCATCATAATTGGCACTTCATAGATTGTAGGAGCATCCAAAGCTTCAATAACAGCGTCAGGGTTAACATTACAGAACAAAGCGATTTTCTTGCGGAGTTCCAAATCCAATCTATGTTCTGTTCTACAACACAACACATCAGGTTGAATCCCCAATTCTAACAATTGTTTTACAGCGTGTTGTGTGGGTTTAGTTTTAAGTTCTCCTGCTGCTCGAAGGTAAGGGATAAGGGTAAGGTGAATCGAAATGCAATTGCCAGCATTTTCCCACTTTAATTGACGAAGCGCTTCTATATAGGGCAATGATTCCATATCTCCAACAGTTCCACCAATTTCACAGATAACAACGTCATATTCATTGTTTACATTTGCACCAATGATGCTTTCTTTTATTGCATTGGTTATATGTGGAATGACCTGCACAGTTTTACCATTGTATTCTCTTCGGCGTTCTTTATCAATTACAGATTGATAAATTCTACCAGAAGTTACAATATTGGCTTTTGTTGTAGTAATGTTTAGGAAGCGTTCGTAATGCCCTAAATCTAAATCCGTTTCTGTACCATCTGAGGTTACATAAGACTCTCCGTGTTCATAAGGATCTAATGTTCCAGAATCAATATTAATATAAGGATCTAATTTTTGAATTGTGGTTTTTATTCCTCTCGCTTTTAGTAGTTTACCTAAAGAAGCAGAGATAATTCCTTTTCCTAATGACGATGCAACCCCACCAGTTACAAAAATATATTTCGTTGAATTTGACATTTTAAAGATGTTTTGTAACAATGGGCGGTAAAGTTACAACAATACCTAGTAGATAAACGGATTCTTTAGATTTTTTTTTCACTTCATCAGAAAAAATTGTTAAATCCCTATGATGCATGGGAATATATGAAGTTTTTGAGCAACCATTGAAAAAAAAGTGGGGTAAGCTACTTGCATCGCACTGCTACAACCTCTTACCCTTGCTACGTTCCCGTCCTGGGGGATTCAGAGGGAGCTAGTCGTACAAGACTTACCCCGACGGCAAAAATAGCAATTTGATTTTACTCAACAAATAAAAATGAATAAATAAATTGATTTATTGAATCTATTTAGTTGCAATCCTTTAAAAGTGATTTTGTTATCAAAAATTTAAATCCTAACTATTCATCAAGTCCACACTAATACACATTGTATTCAATGTATAATCAGTTTATTATAAAAATCATTGAGTGTATTTTATGCCCTTATTTTGGGGTTCATCGGGAAAACCTATGAACCGAGCTTGCGAGCTCAACGCAGTTAATAGTTCGGTTTAAACTGTTACACCACTTCTCGGAAATTACGTTCTTGATCAATCGTTTGAATCGGCTTTATGGACTTCCTTGTATGGCGCCATTTTTCAGGATACTGTTGCAAAAGATAAGCAATTTTGTTGTTGTTTTTCTTCACGGCATCCGTAATGGCTGGAGGCGTTACGGGTGGATCCAACTGGGAGGCAATGTTTTTTCCATTTAAAACAAGCCCTTTATCGATTGCTTTAATTGCAGCAGCCTCATATCTATCGAGTAGAATATGCACTTTATCTTCACGTTTAAAATTGACAGATTCTGAAACTTCAAACTGTTGACTTTTGTCAATCTGTATATGATCTTCTGAAATTTGCACAGTTTGCGTGGATATATTTAAATTATAAGCTAAATATATAGCATTGCGAACAATATTTTCAATTTGATCGAGTGTGAGGCGCTCTTTCGCTAGTTGATGTGCAATATTGGGATGAAATACAAATTCTTTAGAGAGTACCTTTTCATATTTTAACTTAAATTCATTAATAATATTCCGTACAGCCGAAGAGTAAAGTTGTTCGGTAGATTTTAAATCGTCCTTTAATTGAACAATTTTCCTTTCTGTTTTTAAGTTAATTTTTTCAACACGTTGAAGAAAACCCCTTTCATCAATCACTTTTTGGTGTTCTGTGGATAAAACAGAAAATAGTAGGTTACTTAAAATACGTTTTTCTTGTGTCGAAATTCCTTTAAACTCAATATTTAGACTTTTTAAAAAGGCATTATCAGGAAAAACAATTGCAATCACATCTTTCAATCCATCAACCGGAGAATTAAAATAGAGGCGAAGAACATTCATGGTATTTTCGTCTTCCAAAGAAAGTTGACGCTTTAACTTTGAATGTTTTTCAAACAAATGTCCATCAACAGACCAATCAGATAGCTCTTTGGTGTTTCTTACTTCTTGACACCTGACTTTTAAATGGTTACGTAAAGCTCTGGGTTCATTCGAAGTATATAGCTGCTTGTCGTAATCCATCCAAATACCATTGATTTCATTTACTCCTGGGAGATAATGACGTATCCTTTCCAAAAGATAAGGAATGGGATGATATGTTCCAGCAAGTCGCATCATTTTTGGTAAAGTTAAGAACTTAATTGAATTGTAAACTTAATTCACTTAATTAAATTCAAATGTATAACTTAATATCTATATACTACTAAATCCACTATAAAGTTACAATTCCTTTTTAAATATTTGTTCAATCAATAACAATAAAGACATGTACATATCAATTACAGAAGACCAGAGGAGGGTTATAGAAGAGTATAGAAATGCAGCGACAAATGCATATTATACAATTAAGCGAAATGGAACAGAATTAAGTTTATCATTTTTTATTCAGGTCAGAATTTTAGTTTACCAATTTTTATTAAGCTATAAAGAATATTCATTAAGCAATGTTCGAGAATATGGATTGGGCGAAATTTTATTGATGCGTGCATTGCGCTTTTTTAGACTTGATATACGTGATCCAGAAAAAGAAAAACGACTCATTAGAAAAATCAAAAAAACAAAGAGAGGCATTAAACGAGTATTTTCAAATACTTTAAAAGCAGTGTTGTTCCCCTGTTATTTAATACTACTTTTATTGGATTGGATACGCAAAAATAAAAGGCGACATAAAAATAAAAGTAATAAACATGTAAAAAATAGCTTTAGAGTATAAATTTCTAATAATCAAATTTTTATCATTATTTATATCAATTATTTCTCTTTGTAATAATTTATAAATGTTAATTATTTCACCAAATCTGTAACCTTCTGAAATAATATCCGTAATGATAGGCACAAAAAATTACAGAGAATTATGAACCGTTATGTAATTGCTTTAAATCGATTGAAGATTGTTAAAAAGCAGCTGAACAAATATGATAAGCAAAGTGGAAACAGTAAGCTTTCCTTATATGAAGTTGCCGAACTTATGGACTTCGTTCGCAAATATCCTAAGGAGAAGATTCAAGAAGATAAGCTCTTTACATGTGGTTTCTCAAAGAATTAATTGTTCAATTTTTCTGTTGTTGTTTGTTTTTAGTTTTTAATTGTTGTTAAAAAAAGGGGAGTGTCTTAAAGATGCTCCTTTTTTTATTAATTCTCTATTGACAAAAAAGAAGATGATGTGCTTCAAAATAATGTCAACCTGCAACATTTACACATTCACAAATTATTTTGTAATCTATCACACCAGTATTTCAGGAAATAGCCCGCATTCAAAGACAAGTGTTCTTTGTAACATAGAATAGCTCACTTTTACGCCTAGCACACTCAAAGGAATATTTTGTCATGATTTTTGGTCAAAAATACACACCGTAACAGAGTGAGAGCAAAGGTTTATGCATAAGTATCTATAATCTTCCCTCATCACTGCCTAAAAACTCTTGCTTAACCTTAAATAAACGCAACGCAGTGGAGTGCAATTCAGGGTTAATAAGACATTGGGCCTAAAGTGCTTCATTTAATACAAGACAGCTCATCAAAAGTAAGCAACTCATATTTACATAAGTAAACTATATGCCTTTGATAATGTTCACAAAAGTAAACTATAGTTTTAAAAATCAATGTATAAATGTGATATAATTTATATAAATTAATTACATTTGTAGAAAATTAAAATGATGTCCATAAGTGAGAGGTTACAAATGGTAATTAGAATGAATGGAATGACCAATTCTACTTTTGCTGACAAGATAGGTGTGCAGCGCTCAAGCATATCTCATGTCCTTGCTGGACGCAATAAGCCGAGCATAGACTTTATACAGAAGATTTTGGACACTTTTCCTAAGGTAGACGCCAATTGGTTAGTTACAGGAAGAAAGGTTGGACGGACAATGGAAACAGACCCAATAGATGCAAACGAGAAGACATCCAATCAGAATATCACCAATAGCGATTTATCTCATCAATCTGAGAAAGCACCATCAGCTAAACAGATTAAAAAAGTAATATTGTTGTATAAAGATGGGACTTTTGAGGAGTTAATCGATAACGCCGGAGCCTAGCAATTCCTCATCCTTGCTGTAGAAGGCGCAGAACTGCCCAGGTGTAATCCCTCTTTGTAAATTATCGAATAAAACATAAGTAAAATTCTTTCTGGGAAGCACTCTTGCCTTTTGCAATGGTTGTCTATAGCGAATTCTTACCAGACAATGGATTTCTTTATCTATATTGAAGTAATTCTTTACGTTTGTGTATGTAACACTCTTATTATCAATTTTCAATGCAATTTTATTTAGTCCAGGATGGTTGTCTTTCTGTCCACTAAACACCAGGTTGTTCACTGTGTCAACCTGAAGTACAAACGAAGGATGAGGACGACCACCAATATGCAATCCTTTTCTTTGCCCAATGGTATAAAAATGTGCGCCTTGGTGCTGCGCTACTTCAATACCATCACTTTCATTGTACTTTAAAGGGCTCACCAGGTCTTCTATATGATCAAAATCTTTTGGTATGGCGTGAAATTTACTGAGTGGAGAGAAATCTGAAGGAATTTCGATTACTTTTCCTTCTTTTGGTTTTAATTGAGACTGTAAAAAATCAGGTAACCTTATTTTTCCCACAAAACATAAGCCTTGTGAATCCTTTTTATCGGCAGTAACCAAATCCAACTCTCGTGCTATTCTACGCACTTCAGGCTTTTCTAATGCCCCAATTGGGAACAAGGCCTTTTTTAATTGGTCTTGATCCAATTGACAGAGAAAGTAGGACTGATCTTTATTCTTGTCTTTTCCAGCAAATAGACTAATGCTTCCATCTGGATTCTCTTTTCTTTGGCAATAATGACCTGTAGCGACATAATCTGCACCCAATTCAAGGGCTTTTTCTAAAAACACATCAAACTTAATTTCTCGATTACAAAGAACATCAGGGTTTGGCGTTCTTCCAGATGCATACTCATTAAACATATAGTCGACAATCCTTTCTTTATAAGCCTTGCTTAAATCAACAACCTGAAAAGGGATGCCGAGCTTATTCGCAACCAATAAAGCATCATTGGAGTCGTCTATCCAAGGACATTCATCGGATACGGTTACCGACTCATCGTGCCAGTTCTTCATGAACAGACCAATAACTTCATATCCTTGTTCCAATAAGAGATGTGCCGCTACGCTTGAATCTACACCTCCTGAAAGTCCAACTACAACCCGTTTCATATTTTTTTTCGGTATTAAATGCGAAAGCATTAATTTATAATCTGCAAAATTACAGCAAATTCAGCAACTTACAAAATTGTTCTATGTTACAATTGTAAACGATTATAATCTAATCACCCTTCGGTTAATCGGTTATTATACACAAATGTAAACATTGATAACGATTTAATTTTTGTAACTTTGTCTTTGTGAAAAAATCAATTTCTATACTTGTTTTTCTTTTCATGTTGAACGCAATAGCTTTGGGGCAATGTGAGGAAATTTATCTCAAAGGAAAGGTCGTAGACACTTCTTCTGCTATTGGATTTTATAATCTTATGGTTATAAACATGACAACCAAACAAGGCGTATTTGGACATCCCGATGGGAAGTTCTCTGTTTATGTCAGACCTGGAGATGAGATTGCATTCTCTGTTAAGGGATATGATAAAAAACGCATTACAATACCTACACCATTAAATTCATGTACTGTTGATACACTTATTTATCTCAAGCCTAATGTTCAGACCTATAAAGAGATTAAGGTTTATCCGATAAAATCCTTAGAAGAAATAAAAAAAGACCGAGAATCTTTGAGTCAGCGAGAAACCCGAACCGTTACAGGGATTAATGTCTTGGAAAGTCCCATTACTGCATTATATGAAAGATTCAGCAAAAAAGAGAGGAGCAAACGCTTGGTGGCAAAAATGGAACATCAAGATGATATCAATCGGGTTTTAAAGGAATTGTTGCGCGCTTACGGTTCCTATGATGTGATTTATTTAAAAGAAGAACAGTTTGAGCGTTTTATTTACTTTTTAAATATCGATGAAAACTTCCTTAAAACAGCATCTGACTATGAGCTAATTCAATACATAAAAGGAAAGTTAGAACATTATAAATCTATGCATCCAGAATTATTCACACGTTAAGAAGTGTTGTGTTTTTGACCAAATGCTATATGGTTCGGGTTAGTCGTTGTTCTTTTTTCTTCTTGGGCGCAAGACGCGTCTTTTCCCTGTATCGTCTCTTTTGGGCATTACTTTCTTTGTTCTTGAGAACACTTTCTTTGAACTTTCTTCTGATTTACCTTTGTCGTTACTCGGAGCACGCTTCTCTTTTGGAGTGGCTATTTTAATGTCGAGCGCTCTCCCTCCAATCTCTAAACCATTCAATGCTGATATAGCTGCATCTGCTTCTAAAGGATTTTCCATTTCAACATAACCATATCCTTTGGACCTCTTAGTTTTTCTATCATAAACAACATGTGCATAAGATACAGCACCAAATTGTGAAAAGGTGGTTTTTAAATCTTCTGAGGTAATTCCAAAATCTAAATTAGCTACAAATATATTCGTCATTTCTTTATATAATATTACTAAAAATTGTAATAGAGAGCGGCAAAGATAAGATTATCTTCTTTATTTCATTCTTAAATATATGTAAATATTTTTAACCTGTTGTGTTCATAAATTGTATTTTTTGCAAGGTAAGATGAGTCATTGACTTGAACTTTAGTCGATGTTTTTAGCGCTATCGGTTATCGAGAATAGATTTAGTAATGACTTTGTTTATAAAGCCATAATGTCCTTAAAACGAATGGCTTGTCTTCGAGAAATTTCCACTTCTTTATTGTTTTCTAGGGTTACTTTTAGTCCGCCATTGAACCAATTTTCAATTTGCTTTATAGCATGAATATTAATCAAATACTTTCTGTTGGCTCTAAAGAAGTCTTCAGGAGATAAACGTTCTTCTAAAGCATTTAAACTTCTTAAAATCATAGGTTTATTTTCTTTAAAGTAGATTTTTACGTAATTGCCATGACTCTCAAAATAAAAGATTTCTTGCAACTGAGGGAAGTAGCATTTTTCTCCATCTTTAATTAAAACTTTATCATTTGCGGTGAGTCGCCTATCTTCTCTATAATTGGAAACATCAGAATAAAATTCATTCTCTACGTCCTTTTCAATTTTTTGAATTGTATTGATGAATTCAGTGGGATCTATTGGTTTTAAAAGATAATCTAGGGCATTGGCTCTGAACGCCTCTAAAGCATATTCATCATAAGCTGAGGTGAAAATAACGATGGGAATTTCTTCAAGGTGTTTCAGCATTTCAAAACCATCCATTTCTGGCATTTGTATATCGAGAAATATAATATCAGGGGCCAACTTTTTGATGGTCTTAATACCTTCTAAGCCATTGTTCGCTTCCCCAACAACTTGAATCGTATCAGCACTTTCCTCTATTAGTCTTTTCAGTTCTTGGCGTGCCAATCGTTCATCATCAATTATGACTGCTCTCATTCTTAAATTGTTTTAGTTGCTCTTTTTTAATCCAGATTTTTGCTTTTACAATGCCTTCATCGTTTTTAATTTCAAATCCTGCTTTATCAGCATAAAGTATTTCCAAACGTCTTCGGGTATTGGCAATCCCAATTCCAGAACGACTGGTGTCTTCATCAGCTTTATACTTTCCAGTATTGGTCACCAACAATATAAGTGTATCTTTTTCATAATAAGTGTGAATCAATAAATCTCCGCCATTTGACAACTTTGAAACACCGTGCTTTATAGCGTTTTCTACCATTCCTTGAACCAAGAAAGGTGGAATATTAATGGTTTCAACAATATTGTTTTCAATTGTATACCTGAGTCTTTCCTCATGTCTTATTTTTTCCAATATAAGAAATTCTTTTACCAATTGAATCTCTTCTTGAAGCGGGATTGTTGACTTTTTGCTTAAGTTAAGTGAACTTCTCAACAAACTTGATAAGGTTGTAATGGAAGATTTGGCAGTTGCTGGGTCGATTTCTATTAAAGCCCTTATATTGTTTAACGAGTTGAAAAGAAAGTGGGGATTCAATTGACTTCTTAATACTTTTAATTCATTTTTTATTTGTTTAGCTTGCAGTCTAAGGTTATTCATTTCCTGCACTTGAGATTTCTGAATTAAATGAAAAGCCAAATACACCGTAGTCCACAAGATCAGAAACATGGCATTTAACAACACATTAATGGAAAACTCAACCAATGTTTTACTGCCCTCATCCAAGAAATAATCGTTAATAATCACATTGGTAATTAAAATTATTATCGTTGCTAAAATGAAGATAAGCAACAGCGCTCTCGGAATAAGAGAGGTCATTTTTAGGTTCAGCCATTTGTATTTAATAAAGACCCAACGTATGGTTTGTGTTGACAGAATCAAGAGGACAAAAAGATTCAAAAGCTTTATGGGCGTGTATACTGTAGCTTTTCCTTGTAAAATAACCGTTATTCCAATCAGCCCGCAAAAGGCTCCCCAAGATACAAATTGGATGATCCAATATATTATTTTTTTATTCTTCACGCCTTAAATCTACTTACTTTATATGATTTCAGGCATAGTTTATAAAATTAATTTATATATTTTCTTTCATTGATCTTTCTTCAGACTTATTAGAGCTTTCTTAATTTATTCACTATATTATAGGGAATATTTTATTTCTTTTCTCACTATTAACGTTCATAAGTGGATAACCTTAATAAGAGAAGGTTAAAAGTTAAAGAAATAGATATTATATTTGTTAATTACGAATAATTCATAAATTTTTATGGCTAAAGAAGGAAGTTACACAGAAGATAATATACGTTCACTCGATTGGAAAGAGCACATTCGAATGCGTCCCGGGATGTATATTGGGAAATTAGGAGATGGATCTTCGGCCGATGATGGCATCTATGTTTTAATAAAAGAGGTCATAGATAACTCCATTGATGAATTTGTCATGGGGAAAGGAAAACGAATAGATATTAAGGTGAAAGAAGGCTTGGTTTCCATTCGTGATTATGGGCGTGGTATTCCCCTTGGAAAAGTGGTAGATGTTGTTTCAAAAATTAATACTGGAGGGAAATATGATACAAAAGCATTTAAGAAATCAGTAGGCTTAAACGGTGTAGGGACCAAGGCAGTTAACGCATTAAGTGATCATTTTTTGGTTTACTCCGTACGAGAAGGGAAGAAGAAATCTGCAGAGTTTAAACGGGGGGTATTAACACAAGACAATAAAAGTGAAAAAACTGATGAGCGCGACGGTACATACGTTGAATTCCACCCTGATGAACAGATTTTTAAGAAGTTTGCCTATAAGTTTCCCTATATCGAAAAAATGATTTGGAATTATTGTTACCTCAATAAGGGGCTGGCAATTTATTTCAATGGAGAAAAATTTCAATCAAAGAATGGACTTAAAGACTTGCTTGAAAACAATCAAGATGGGGAGTCTTTGTATCCTATTATACATTTAGAAGGAGATGATATTGAGGTTGCAATTACCCATGGCAGAACTTACGGTGAAGATTATTACTCTTTTGTAAACGGTCAACACACTACCCAAGGAGGAACTCATTTAAGCGCATTTAAAGAGTCTTATGCACGTGTGATTAAAGATTTTTACGATAAAAATTATGAATCTACAGACATCAGACAATCCATAGTAGCTGCTGTTGCAGTAAAAGTAATGGAACCTATTTTTGAGTCGCAAACAAAGACTAAACTCGGCTCAAAAGAAGTAGAACAAGGAGGAAAATCTATGCGGGCATTCATTAATGATTTTTTAAAGATCAGACTTGATAATTACTTACATAAGAATACGGAAACTACAGAAATTTTAGAAAAGAAAATTAAACGTTCTGAAAAAGAGCGAAAAGATCTTGCTGGTATTCGTAAAATTGCACGAGAACGTGCTAAAAAATCAAGTCTACACAATAAAAAATTACGAGATTGCAGAATTCATCTTACGGATTTAAAAGATGAAAGACGTGGAGAGACAACGCTTTTTATTACTGAGGGAGATTCCGCTTCAGGGTCAATTACAAAGTCAAGAGATGTCAATACACAAGCTGTATTCAGTTTGAGAGGAAAGCCCTTAAATACTTATGGCTTAACCAAAAAGGTTGTGTATGAAAATGAGGAATTTAACTTGATTCAAGCAGCATTAGATATTGAAGATGATATGGACGATTTGCGCTATAACAATATCGTTATTGCGACAGATGCCGATGTTGATGGAATGCATATCCGAATGTTGTTACTTACCTTTTTCCTTCGTTTTTTTCCGGATTTGGTAAAGCGAGGACATGTATATATCCTTCAAACTCCTCTTTTTAGAGTTCGAACCAAAAAGAAAACCCGCTACTGTTATTCAGAGAAAGAGCGTAAAGAAGCAATAAAGGAACTCGGTAAATCTTCTGAAATAACTCGATTTAAAGGGTTGGGGGAAATTTCTCCTGATGAGTTTAAGTATTTTATTGGAGAAGATATAAGACTTGAGCCCGTAATGCTCAGTAAAGACGCCTCTATTGATGAAGTACTTTCTTTTTATATGGGTAAGAATACACCAACACGACAAGAGTTCATCATTGATAACCTTAAGGTTGAAAAAGATATCGAAAATGAGATTAAAATGGAGAAAGAAAATATTGATAAAGCATCATAAACTATGAGTGAAGACATCAATCCTGAAGAGGAAAACCAAAATACATCTGATTCTGAACATACTGAAGGTGAGATGGTCAATGGAGAGAAAAAAGTTGATGAGAACATTACTTCATTAGACGGTCTCTATGAAAACTGGTTTTTGGACTACGCCTCTTATGTTATTTTAGAACGTGCGGTACCTGCATTATATGACGGGCTGAAACCCGTTCAGCGTCGGATTCTTCATTCCATGAAAGAAATGGAAGATGGACGCTACAACAAGGTAGCCAATATCATTGGAAACACAATGAAATACCACCCCCATGGTGATGCATCAATAGGGGACGCACTGGTTCAACTTGGACAGAAGGAATTGATGATTGATATGCAAGGGAACTGGGGGAATATCCTTACAGGTGATAGGGCAGCGGCTCCGCGTTATATCGAAGCACGATTGTCTAAATTTGCTTTACATGTTGCTTTTAACAACAAAACGACTGAATGGCTAACAAGCTATGATGGGAGAAATAAAGAGCCTCAAAACTTGCCCATAAAATTTCCTTTACTTCTGGCACAAGGAGCTGAAGGTATTGCGGTTGGATTGGCATGTAAGATTCTTCCCCATAATTTTATTGAACTTATCGACAATTCAATCAATCATCTGAGAGGAAAAAAAGTCGAAATATATCCTGACTTTTTAACAGGAGGAATGGCTGATTTCTCAAACTATAATGATGGTTTAAGAGGAGGAAGAATCAGAGTACGAGCAAAAATCAATAAAGTTGATAACAAAACATTAAGCATTACGGAAATCCCTTTCGGAACAACTACTTCTTCTCTAATTGACTCTATTTTACGTGCAAATGATAAAGGAAAAATAAAAATTCGGAAAATTGATGACAATACCGCTGCGGAAGTAGAAATATTAATTCATTTAAAACCCAATGTTTCTCCTGATAAGTTAATTGATGCTTTATATGCCTTTACAGATTGTGAAGTTTCTATTTCCCCAAATTCAACCATAATTGATGGAGAAACACCTCGATTTATTGGAGTGAGTGAAATCTTAAAATACAATACAGACAATACTGTAAAATTACTTAAACGCGAACTTGAAATCCGTAAAGATGAGTTGGAAGAACAGTGGCATTTTAGCTCTTTGGAGAAAATTTTTATTGAAAATAAAGTATACAGCTTAATTGAAGACGAAGAAACATGGGAAGGTGTTATTGGCGCAATTGATAAAGGGTTAAAACCATTTGTTAAACACCTTAAAAGGGAAGTTACTCGTGAAGACATTATTCGTCTAACCGAAATTAAAATTAAGCGAATCTCTAAATTTGATAAGTTTAAAGCCGATGAAATCATCACAAAAATAGAAGAAGAATTAAAAGAGGTTAAAGCGAATATTAAAAATATTATTGAGTTTTCTATCGACTATTATAAAGATTTAAAAACACGATTTGGTAATGGAAAAGAACGCAAGACCGAAATACGAGTTTTTGAAAATATCAATGCTTCTAAAGTTATTATTGCCAGTGAGAAACTTTATGCAGATTATAAAGAAGGCTTTATTGGATATAAACTAAAAAAAGCAGAATACATTCAAGATTGTTCTGAAATTGATGACGTAATTCTTTTCTTTAAATCAGGGAAAATGATGGTCACCAAAGTGGCTGACAAAAAATTTGTAGGTAAAGGCCTCATCCATGCCGCAATATGGAAGAGAGGGGATAAGCGAACCATTTATCACATGATTTATGAAGATGGTAAAACTAAAAACGCCTATATGAAAAGGTTCTTTGTGAAGTCCATAACGAGGGACAAGGAATATGATTTAACTACTGGTAAAAAAGGTTCGAAACTACTATACTTCTCTCATCATCCTAATGGTGAAAGAGAGTTAGTTACGGTGAATCTAAAATCTAAGTCACATCTTAAAAAGTTAAAATTTGATGTAGATCTTGGTGAGCAGTTAATAAAAAGCCGCTCTTCCAAAGGAAATATTTTAAGTAAACACCCCATTTCAAAAATTACACAAAAAGAAGTAGGGGGCTCCACTTTAGCCGCTCGTAAAATATGGTACGATGATATTGTTGGTCGATTAAATGACGATCAAAGAGGTGTTTTCTTGGGGCAATTTAAAGGTGATGATAAAATCTTAACCCTATATAAAAACGGGGAATACAGACTCTCAGGTTATGATTTAACAACCCATTTCGATGATGATATGATACATATCGAAAAATGGAATCCAGAACATGCCATTTCAGCAGTCTATTATGATGAAGATAAAGAAATACATTATGCCAAACGATTTGTTTGTGAAATTACAACAGATCGACGGGTTCCCTTTATTGAGGAAGAAGGAACGCAATTGGACGTAGCAACAACAGCTTTTGAACCTGAAATAAAAATTGTTTACAATAAACATCTAAAGGAAACCAAACACTTGCCTGACAGAATAGTTCGGCTAGATAAGTTTATTGAAGTTAAAGGTATGAAAGCAATTGGTAATCAATTGGAGAAGTTGAGAACTAAAAATATTGAGCTGACACATGCTATTGGGGGAGATACGCCATGGCCTGATGATGAAGTGGATGACTCCAATGAAGATAACGATGATTTTATAGATAATGAAGGCGCTGGCGACAATGATTCTCCTAAAGATGATACGCCTACAAAAGAAGGTGATAGGATAGAGAAAAAAGTGCCTAAAAATGAAAAAAATTTAGAAAACCCAGAACAGAAAAAGAAACCCGTTTCAAGAAGTTTATCGAGAAAGAAAGTAACACCGATTAAAGACAAACCTTCTAAGGAGGTGGAATGGGATTTATTTGATCAAAAAGAGGATCCAGAATAAGTTTCGTAAAAAAAAATTACTTTTCCAAAGAGTACTAAATATATTTTTCTAAAGTCAATCAATTTGATGCTTAGTATGTTAAAGTTTAAACCCAATCAAACTTTTTTTTTGGGCGTAGTTCGAGGCAACTAAATAAAGTATTTTACGTCATATAATTAGTTAACGACAGTGATAAATTAAATAAAATATGAGAAAATATTTCACCATAATTCTTGCAATCGTTTTAGGTTGTACAGTTTTTGCTCAAAACGATAAAGCAGCGGTTGCTCAATCAACAACCAAATCTGTTGATAAGGACATAACAAACAAAGTTTTAAAACAACTTAAAGAAATCTTTGGGTCGAGTTATAAAACCTCCATTGAGGAACGTCCCGATCAGATTCAATTCTTCACAGATTTTTACTTGAGATGTGAATATATTCCTTTAAGTGAAGCACCTACAGCACTGAAAAACATTTCAAATTTGGAACTTTTTGACAAATACAATCCAGGGAAAATCAAGCATGAACATTTAAAGCAATTCAACGCTGAAAAGTTTAATGTTTTAAAATACCGCTACAATTATTATGATAAAAAAGACCAATATTTTCGAATTTATAAGACAGATTGGGTTCTAAAAGTAAATAAATGGGAAGAATAATCCAATTGTCTAAGAAAAATAGTTAAATGATGAAAAATATAAAAACCATATCAAATAACGTATACAAGAGTCTGAGCATAGCGGTTCTTTTATTTGGAAGCTTTTTTTTGTTTTCTACAGCAACCAATGCACAAAGTATTACCATGACAGATGGTGGCAATGATCAAGCATGTGGAGGAACTTTTTTTGATCCAGGAGGAACAGGAAATTATTCAGGAGGAAACAATACCTATACACACACTATTTGTAGCTCTACTCCTGGAGAGTACCCTGTTATAACGTTTACTTCCTTTCAATTATGGGCAGGTAGTTTTTTATGTGGAAAAGAAGATAAATTAGAAGTTTATGATGGACCAAACACCGGTTCTCCATTAAAAGGAACATATACTGAAGACGATCTTCAAGGTCAACAAATTATTGGTACTTCGGGTTGTTTAACCTTTAAATTTATAACTGTTCAGGCAGGTGGATTTATGTGTTCAAATAATCCTGGAGAAGCAGGATGGGAGGCGACAATATCATGTACAACTGATTTGCCTGCTACAGGGGAAAATTGTATAGAGTCTATTTCTTTTTGCTCGAATCAAAATTATGACTTTCCTAATCAAACCTCTGGATCAGCTCCATCTGGACCCGATTATGGTTGTTTAGGCTCACAGCCCAATCCTATTTGGTACCATTTAAAAATAGGTCAAAGTGGATCATTACAATTGGATTTAGAACAACAAAATACAAGTGGTGGAGGTATCGATATCGACTTTGCTTTGTGGGGACCATTCACAGATATTCCATCAGGGTGCTCTCAAATTATGGGAGGAGGATTAGCTCCTTTACAATGCAGTTACTCAGCTTCTGCTACTGAGACGATCGGTATTGGAATGCAAGGTGGGTATTCTTCAGGACAATCTACACCTCCCAACGCACAAGCAGGTGAGTATTACATACTTTTATTAACCAATTATAGCGGACAAGCAGGAAATATCATGTTAGAACAAACCTCGGGAACAGGAGAAACTGATTGCAGTATTCTGGTACCGTGCGACATCTCTGACATTACAACTAATGTGAGTGCTTGTAATCCTAGTGATAATACTTTTTCGGTATCGGGCGATATTGTTTTTGCAGATGCCCCTACAACAGGAGACTTGATTGTTGAAGATTGTAACGGGAATTCTGTTACATATTCAGCACCATTTACCAGTCCAATAAGTTATACCATTCCAGGGATTGCTGCTGATGGAGCAACTTGCCAAATTACGGCACATTTTACTGATGAACCACTTTGTTCAAAAACTTCAGCTGATTATCAAAATCCTGTGAGTTGTGCATGTAACCCTCCTGTTTTAACGATTGTCCCTATTAATGAATGTGGGAATAATATTGATTTAAACAATGGGATTGACCCTTCTTCGGATGCTGCAACTAAAACTTTCTATAATACACAAGCAGACGCAACCAATGCCACAAATCCGATTGGAAATATGGTAAGTACTGGCGGTTCCTATTGGGTTCGTGCCGAAGACCCAAACGATCCAACATGCTTTGATGTCTATGAAATTACGGTCAATACAGCAACGCTTTCTTATACTGCTGTACTTACCGAACCTGCTTGTGGTAATAGTGATGGAGAAATGATCATATCCGCTTCAGGAGGAACAACACCTTATACTTATTCCATTGATTACGGAGGAAACAACGATCAAAATACAAACGGAACTTTTTCTAATCTTCCTGCTGGAACTTATGATATTACAATTACTGATGACAATGGATGTTCAGTTACAGGAGATACAACATTAAATAGTTCTTCTTCTGCTGATCCATCATTTGATTTTGATGATTTTTGTGAAGGTGCAACAAATGGACCAAACAATATTGTAACCCCAGGAGGAACGTTTAGTTTTAGTCCAGCTGTTTCTGATGGCGCTACAATTGACGGCACAACTGGTACAATATCAAATGGTGTTGGTGGTACAACTTATACTGTTGAATACCTCTTGTCAGGAGCGTGCCCCAGTTCTGAAACAGTAGATGTTACTGTTTGGGAAAACCCCGCATTTACTTTGGGGCATACAGATCCCACTTGTGGGAATGCTGATGGTTCAATTACAATTACTGGATTAACACCTTCTTCTAATTATGATGTTAACTACGATACCAATGGAACTCCCGTTGGTGTGCAAAACTTAACAACAGATGGTGCAGGAGATATTGTGTTAAACAATCTTCCTTTTGGAAGTTACACGAACTTTGAAATCTCAAATTCAAACGGTTGCTCTACAAGTAATGCAACAGGTATTGATTTAATTGAAATTGGCGCTCCAGCTGTTACAGCACCCACCGATATAGACATTTGTTTGGGAGAAAGTACAACGTTAACCGCAGACAATCCCGATGGAGCAACGATAACATGGAACAATGGAATTACTGATGGTGTAGCATTTACACCTTCTTCTTCTGGTGCAATTACTTATACTGTAACAGCAGAAAACAGCGCGGGATGTTCGGCTACCGACCAAGTGACAGTAACTGTGCATGACAGTCCTGTTGTAGATGCAGGAGCTGATCAAACCATTTGTGAAGGCAATCCTGCAACACTCACTGCAACAGGTGCTACAACATACAATTGGAATGGTATTGGTGGAGGTGCTACACAAACCGTAACCCCAAATACAACAACAACTTATGAAGTGACGGGAACAGATGATTATGGCTGTGAAAATACCGATCAAGTTGTAGTTACTGTGAGCCCAATACCTGTTCCCGACTTTGAAGCTGATATCCGCGAAGGATGTGAACCACTAACAGTAAACTTCACCAATCTTTCTGGCTTTACTGGTGGGACATGCAAATGGGATTTTGGAGACGGAACAACTGGTGTATTGTGCAACAATGTAACGCATACCTATCAAAATGGTGGAACCTATAGTGTAAGCTTAACCATTACAGATGCAATTGGTTGCTCAGGAACATATACCGAACAAGACTATATTGCAGTAAGATCAAAACCAGAAGCGATGTTTACTGCCGACCCAATGGTTACAGGAACAAGTGACCCTGAGGTTACTTTTACCAATGGCAGCCATAACGGAACGGATTTTACTTGGATATTTGGAGATGATTCGTCACCCAGTCATGCCTTTGATACTACGCATATTTACCCAGATGATGAAGAAGGAACATACATCGTTACCTTAATAGCTTCAAATGGTCCTGATTGTAACGACACCGTAAAAGCAATTATAAAAATTGAAGAAGAACTAATTTTTTATATTCCGAATACATTTACTCCGGACAATGATGAGCACAATGAAACATTTCGTCCTATTTTTACCTCAGGATTTGATCCTCAAACCTATACTTTTGAGATATATAATCGTTGGGGAGAAATTCTCTTTGAATCACATGATACCAATGTTGGATGGAACGGTACATACGGAACAGGCACTTCTAAAATTGTTAAGCAAGGAACATATATTTGGAAGATTAAAATTAAGGAAACGGGTAAAGACAAACACAATACCTACACGGGACATGTTAATTTGTTGAGATAAAATGAGTAATATAAAATTATTTTTTAGGGATGTATATTTTGTATCCCTTTTTTAATTGTATATAATTTTCACCCCTATTTCTTCATGATTTTATTTTATGATTTTAGAACCATTTGTATTTTAATGCAGCAGTTTAGAGTGAAGAAAAAGATATTTCAGAAAGAACAATGGTCGTCGGATTGACATAAAAATCATATTTTTAAGGGTGAGTTATAGATTTTCACCTCGTAGTCTTGGTATTCATACTAAAAATATTCTTCAAGTGTACTTTAAAAACTGACAAAAATCATATTAATGAAATAAAAGTAATTCAATACTTCTATATCTAATTTTAATCATTAAAATTGCATTAATTTAGATTAATTAAAAATAAACATATGGAAACTGCAAATAAAAATATTATTAATGTACAAGAAATCCCCCCACAAATCCGACACCAAACTATTTTTGATACGTTTGATGAACTCAAAGAAGGGGAGAGTCTTACAATTCATAACAATCATGATCCTCAACCCGTATATTACCAACTTTTAGAGCTTTACGGAGAATCATTTACTTGGGAATACCTTCAAAGAGGTCCAGAATGGTGGGACATTCTTGTTACTAAAATTAATTTATCAAAGGAAACTTCAAAAGAAATAGGAGCAGATGAAATGGTACTTGATATCCCCGCTATTGAAGACCACCAATTAAAACATCAAGCCATCTTTCAGGCATTCGAAGAATTGGAGCCTGGAACATCATTTATTATACACAATGATCATGATCCAAAGCCTGTGTACTTCCAATTACAAAGTTTATTTGGAGATATATTCGATTGGGAATATATTAATAGAGGGCCACAGGTGTTTGATATCAGGGTAACAAAAAGTGCTGATGCACCTGCAAGTCAATCTACATTTATCAATGAACTTGGTGAAACTGTAGTTGATGTTCCTGCTATTATGGACCATCACACCAAACACGAGACTATTTTTAAGGTATTTGAAAACACAAAGCCAGGAGAATCATTTATTATACACAATGACCATGATCCAAAACCTGTATTTTTCCAATTGCAACAAATGAATGGAGATACTTTTACCTGGGATTATCTTGAGGAAGGTCCTCAATATTGGGACATTCGTGTAAAAATTAAACCAATAACAATGCAAACAAATAATTCTGAAGAGGAAATCGTAATTGATGTTCCTTCTATTGAACCGCACAGTAAAAAACACGAAAAGATCTTTCAAACATTTGATAATTTAAGTCCTGGAGCGTCTTTTATTATTCACAATGACCATGATCCGAAACCTGTTTATTATCAATTACAGTCAATGCACGGAGATGTGTTTACTTGGGAATACTTAGAAAATGGTCCTCAGGTTTGGAATATCCGCGTGACTTTAAAAGGCAATGAAAGTAAGGAAACTGTTGGCGAAATTGTAACCAAGGACATTGCCAATGCTGAAGTCTTTAAGAAATTTGGAATTGATTTTTGTTGCAATGGAAACAAAACTGTAGCTGAAGCGTGTAAAGAAAAAGGGATAGATGTTGCCGAAGTAGAAGAAGCTCTTCAAAAACCTATCGAGAATGTAACAGGAGGAAACATGAATTTTGATGAATGGGACTTAGATTTCTTAGCAGATTATATTGTTAACACCCATCATAAGTATGTAAAAAAGTATTTGCCTGAAATTGTTAAATACTCAAATAAAGTGGCTCAAGTCCATGGCCCTCATCATCCAGAGCTATTGCCTATAAATGAATTGGTCAATGAGGTTAAAGAAGCTTTTTATAGCCACATGGACGAAGAAGAAAACAAACTTTTTCCAATGGTAAAACAAATCGTTAAAGCAAAAGAAGAAAATACTTCTTTTACAGCCGATGGAGATGAATCGTTTAAAGCAATAGTCGAAAAATCTGAAGAGGAACACAATGATGTGGGTAATGCTTTAAGAGAAATTCGAAGATTGAGTGATAATTTTGCATTGCCTGAAGATGCATGTGCAAGTTATACCTTACTTTATAAAATGATTGAAGAGTTCGAGAACGATACTTTTACGCATATTCATTTAGAAAACAACATGTTGTTTCCAAAAGCTCAGGTCTTGGAGGAATCATTGGCATAAATTTATACAATCAAGTAGCTTTTGCTGATTAGTAAAAGCTACTTGATTTTTTGCTGATTCGTTGTAAACTTGCAATAAAAGTGCAACACAATCGATTTCATAATTTTATCACTAAAGTTTGAAAAAATGAGAATCGTATTGCGCTTGCCTTTATGATTAGATAAACCGTGCTTAAAAACAATTAATTTAAACTTCAGATATGGTGATTAATAAAAAAACCAGAATAGGTAAAATTATTAAGAAAAATCCTGATGCCTTGCATACCATTGTAAGTTTAAGTCCGGATTTTAAACGCCTTTTGAATCCTGTATTGCGAAAACTCGTTGCAGGAAGAACAAGCATATCTATGGCTTCCAAAATGGGTAAAGTTACACCTAAAGACTTCTTTACTGCTCTTGAACCACTAGGATTTGAGATCGATTGGTCTGATCTGAATAACGAAGAGGAAGTAGAAGCAGAGCCGATGCCCAAATATTTAGAAGAATTGGATTCGGAGATGATTGTGGATTTTGATGTGCGACAAATGATTGCAGAAGGTGGAGATCCATTGCGACCAATTCAAGAAAAAATAAAAGCATTAAAGGCAGGAGAAGCGTTAAAAGTAATTACTGATTTTGAACCGATTCCTTTAATTAAAGTATTAGAAAGACAAGGTTTTCAGTCTCATCTCAACTATGTGGACTCGGATACAATAGAGAGTTATTTCT
The DNA here is from genome assembly GCA_964585545.1 of uncultured Fluviicola sp. Classification (GTDB taxonomy): domain Bacteria; phylum Bacteroidota; class Bacteroidia; order Flavobacteriales_D; family Crocinitomicaceae; genus Brumimicrobium. The sequence continues at coordinate 31,958 of CAZPDT010000013.1, read as the reverse complement.
ACGATTCCAATCCAACCAAAGGGGGAATAAAGGCAATGGAAGCCGAGGAAGAGACTTCGACATCTGGAGATTGGCAAGAAATAATGCGACAATTTGCTGGTCAACTTATTGAAATAGATGTGAGAAATCTTGAAATGCCTGGTCCAATGATGACGATTTTGGAAACTTTGGAGACCTTACCTGATGGGAAAGCACTTTATGTTTATCATAAGAAAGTACCTGTTTTCTTGCTTTCTGAATTAAAAGATAGGAATTATGAATACCGCATTAAAGATGTTCAGGAAGGGGAAGTCTATTTAATTATATTTAAAATTCAATAAATGGCTGTTCCATCTATAGGCGGATTACAAACCACGACAGACTATAAAGTGATATTGCCGTTTTATGGTTATGCTGCGCTATCGATTCTTTTAGGAACCATAATGCTTCTTTTAAATACAGATGTCTTAACGCTTAGTTACCATCATCCACACATTTTAGCGATTACGCATGTAATGACTTTAGGCTGGGGCACAATGACCATTCTTGGGGCTTCCTATCAATTGTTGCCTGTATTGATTGAAGGGGAGTTAAAGAGTGAGTTTTTAGGCTATCTCACTTTCATTCTTTCCGCAATAGGAATTCCTATATTGGTTATAGGATTTTACATATTTCATACTGGATGGGTTCTAAAAACTGGTGCTGTTGTTGTTAATTTGGGAGTGCTTTGTTATGTTATCAATGTTCTTTTGAGTTCATTTTACAGTAAAAAAAGAAATGTTCATGCCTGGTTTATCATTGTCGCTTCTTTGTGGTTGTTCTCGACCACATTTTACGGATTGCTTTTGGTTTGGAATTTTAACACTCCATTCTTAGGTACTGATTCGTGGAGTTATTTGTCTATTCACGCACACTTGGGATTAATTGGCTGGTTTTTGTTGTTAGTTGTTGGGGTTGGCTCCAGATTAATCCCATTATTTATGATTTCAAAGTATTCCAACAACAGATTGTTATGGTGGATCTTCGTGTTGGTGAATTTGAGTCTTATTAGCTTTCTCTTCTTTAGAGGTTTTGGAGTCAATCCCATATACTATTATGGTTCAATAGTTTTGGCACTATCGGGAGTAATCTTATTTGCTTATTTTTGTTTTAAGGCACGAAAAGGCAGAATACGAAGAAATGTGGATGACCAAGTTAAAGCATCATTGGTCTCTGTGTTAATGATGTTGTTGCCAATTTTTGCCCTCATATTTGTCTTGTTTCTACTTCCAAAATCAAATTTATCAAATCTTGTGCTCCTTTATGGGTTTTGTATTCTCTTTGGTTGGATCACTGCAATTATTTTTGGAATGACTTTTAAAACTTTACCATTTATTGTATGGAGTAAAGTATACAAAGGGTTGGGACATACAGGGAGAATTCCCGCCCCAAAAGACTTATTTTCTGACCGTATTTTTAGTGCTATGATAATTTCATATCTTATTGGCTTTTTTACTTTTATTGTGGGCCTTGTTATATTGAATCTAATTCTTTTAAAACTAGCAACTGTAGTCTTGGTTTTGGCTGCTTTTTTATACCTTTACAATGTGAGTAAAACACTATTCCATAAACAGCAATTAAGAAAAAAATAATTTAATACAGATTAAAAATGAGTGATACAGGTGATATTATAACAACGACCAACAATCTTGAAAAAGCAGAGATTGTTTTGGAAGGTCTCTATTATGTGGACGATCCAGAAGTCGGGCTAAATGTAGTAGATTTAGGACTGGTCTATCATTTGGATTTTGACGATGATGCAAAACGATTAGACCTCACTTTGACATTTACTACACAATTCTGTCCAATGGGAGATACTATTCTGGAAAATGTAACAAATTCAGTTACAGAAACAATGCCCGATTGGGATTTAAATATTGATTTAACTTTCGAACCTCCTTGGGATCAATCAAAAATATCTGATGTCGGTAAGGAGCTCTTAGGACAATGGTAAATCCAAGTCATTAAATTTCAAACCATAAAACAGATGTTGAGCTTAACGACCAAAACAGCAATAAAAGCAGTTATTTACTTATCAAATAAAAGTAAATCAGGTCAAAAAACGGGAATTAAGGAAATTGCCCAACATATCAATGCTAATGAACATACTGTTGGTAAAGCATTGCAAAGACTAGTTAAAAATGGTGTAATCAATAGCACAAAAGGACCAAGTGGAGGATTCTCTTTAAATGAAAATCAACAAAATCAACCGCTTTATAATATTGTCGAAACTATTGAAGGAAAAGAGGTTTTTAACCAGTGTGGTCTCGGATTAAGCCAGTGCTCAACATCTCGGCCATGTCCAATACATGACGAATACAAAGTTGCCCGTGATTTAATTGAAAAGATTTTCAAAGAAAAAAATATACGCGATCTTTGTGCTCCAGTTGAAAACGGATTGGCTTTTTTAATTGACTAAATTTTAGGAATTAGAGACTGTACCTTAGATTTTAATTAACTCCTATAAAACCTTTTGGCCAGATATTCGTAAGTCAATAGAAAATGAATGATTTGTACATGAAAAAGAGCGTTGTCTTTACTCTATTCTTGGTCTTTGTATTCTCTAATGCATTGGCACAAGACTTTTCAGGCAAGTGGTCTGGTATATTGATGACAGGAGGTGAGAAAATGGACAACGCAGATGTTGTATATCTCGATATTAATGCAAACAACAAAGGGAAATCGCGTTTGGAATTAAAAGATGCAGCCGAAGAATTTGCGGTAAAATCATTTAAAATAGAACAAAACAGCAATAAAGTATCAATTGTTGAAGACCGTCTAATGGCGTCTTCGCGTTCTCGATACGCTCCAGAATGTAAATTAATTTATGATTTAACCTACAATGACAGTACAGGGTATTTGTCGGGAACATTTAAAAGCTCAACCTGCAGACACCAACACGGAAGAGCCCTATTTTTTCGTTCAGATCATGAGGTAAATACGAAAGAACAGCCTGCAACAACTCATTTATGGAAAGAATTTTTTATTCGGAATTATAAGAAAGGATATCCCGCACCTGAAGTTTTAAAAAAAGAACAAGAAAATTTTAAGTTTCAGCCCATCTATTTTGATTTTGATAAATCAGAAATCAGACCTCAATACCACGCTTATTTAAAGCGTATGGCACGTGTCCTTGATGGCATACCAGATTTAAGAGTGAAGATTACTGGGCATACAGATATAGTAGGTGATGATCCATATAATATGAGTTTATCCGAGCGAAGAGCAGATGCCATCCGAGATTTCTTTAAAAAACATGGAGTAAAACCAGAAAAATTAGAAATTGAATTTAAAGGAGAAAGAGAGCCTGCAGCACCCAATACTACCCCTGAGGGTAGACAGGACAATAGGAGAGTGGTTTTTAAATTTATATAGTAGTCTGGACGGGGACTAACCTAAATATTCCTCAATTACATCTAAAATTGATGCATAAGTATTTTCCTGTACACTTTTAATTTTATTTCTCTGGAACCATTTTGCTTCTGTTATATTTTCTTCTTTTTGAGGCTCCAAAACAATCTGAGAAGATTCTAATGCAAACCAATAGGTTTTTTTTATCCAGTGTTTCCCATACGCAAAATAAACATGATATGTGGATGAAAGTTCATATATAATTTCCATATTTCGAATGCCACATTCTTCTTCAATCTCACGCAAAGCAGCTTTTTTCGAGGTTTCTTTCGCTTCAATCTTTCCTTTTGGAAGATCCCAAACACCATTGCGAAATATAAACAATAAATCATCAGTTTTTGTATTTCTTACAATTCCACCCGCCGCTTCTATCCATTCAAAATATTTAAAAAAAGAAGATATTTTCATGAAAGGATCAGGACTTTTAACAAAGATGCTTTCACCTGCACTTAAAGTATGAATTTCATCCAGAAATCTATCGAAATCCAACAAGGATAATGACGGAAAAAAGTACTTTGACAAGTTGGTTTGGAACTGCTTATTTTTTTGGAAGTAAATTGGAACGTTTTCAATAAAAACTTTATACATTTGCATCTATGATTAATGATATGGATAAGGCTGCTAAGATAGCAGAATATTTATTACAAATTAAAGCGGTGAAACTTCAACCTGATGATCCATTCACTTGGTCTTCAGGCTGGAAATCACCAATTTATTGTGACAATAGAAAAATATTGTCATATCCCGAAGTGCGTACATTTGTTCGACAAGAACTATCTCAAACAATTATAGAGGAATATGGAAAGCCAGATATGATTGCAGGTGTAGCAACTGGCGCAATTGCTATAGGAGCATTAGTGGCTCAAGAAATAGGAATCCCTTTTGTTTACGTTAGATCGTCAGCCAAAGGTCATGGTTTACAAAACAGAATCGAAGGAGATGCTTCTACAGGCTCAAGTGTTGTTGTGATAGAAGATTTGATTTCTACAGGGAGGAGCAGTATCGAAGCGGTTGAAGCATTGAGAGCTGCCGATTTAAATGTTAAAGGCGTCGTTTCTATCTTTAATTATAATTTTAAAACCGCTCAAGAAGCCTTTAAAAAAGCAAACTGTCAAATCAATACACTCTCCAGTTATGAAGTTTTAATAGAAACTGCGCTGAAAGAAAATATCATTTCAGAAAACAATTTGGATTCACTGCACAAATGGCGAGTTGCACCAGATTCATGGGGGAAATAATTATAAAAATATGAAAATAGATAGCGAAAAGGCAATTGTTGATGCACCAATAGAAACTGTTTATGAGTTTTTATCCAATGCTGAAAATATTGGGAAACTACTGCCAGAAAATGAGGTTCAAGATTTTAAAGGGACAACGACTGATTGTTCTTTTAAGGTGCAAGGTGGAATCACCATTTCATTGGTTCAAGATCAACTCAATCCAAATGAAGAAATTAAGATGATTTCAGGAGAGAAATCGCCCTTTCCTTTTCATCTCACAGTTCATCTTAAATCCAGTGAAGGAAAAACAGAAGGGTATATTGCTTTTGATGGAGAAGTCAATGCTTTTTTAAAGATGATGGTGAAAAAACCGCTTACTAATTTGTTCAACCACATGACCAATGAATTAAAGTCTGCTTTTGCTTCAAATGATTAATCGGAACTATTCCCAAATCTACAATCTAAAATCTAAAATAAAAAAAGTGATGAATCGCACTTATGAGCTGAACGCTATACAGTAATCAATTGACTGAAAGCCATCGTATTAAAATTTAAAATAGAGGGATGTATTGAATAACGTGTGTTGAACAAAAGAATTACAGCATCATTTTTATAAAGATTTATATTCATTTGATTATTTTTATATTTTAAATTCACTAATTTAGATAATGGACAGAAGAGACCGTATTGCAAAAATGATAAACTTTGAGACGATTCCGCGATGGATAGTTATTGTTTTTGACGTCTTAATCAGTCTCACTGCTTTAGCTCTTGCTTATCTTGTTCGTTTTGACTTCTATGCAGATGGAGCTGTTATAGCTAAAGAATGGCATTATTTACAAGATGTTTTGCCTTTTATCATTTTATTAAAAATTACTGTTCTTTATGTGTTTAGAATTCATAAGGGACTTGTTCGGCATACCTCAGTTGAAGATATTAAAAGGATTTTCTTGGCTTTATTTACATACAGCAGTATACTTTTTATTGCTGGACTTATACGGTTTTATGTTTTTGATGGTCGCTTTATTTTACCTACTTCTGTAATAATTGTAGAGTTTTTAGGGTCATTACTTTTTATGATAGGATCCCGTTTTTTCTTTAAAACGCTGTATTATGAATTCAGTAGGCCCAAATATGAAAATGAAAATCATATCCTTATATACGGTGCAGGCGTCTCAGGACTCATTACAAAAAGAACGATAGAACGAGATCCAAAAATTAAGGACAATATTGTTGGTTTTTTAGATGACAATGCCAAATTAGAAGGCAATATCTTAGAAGGAACGAAGATATACCACAGTTCCAAATTGGATTCAATAATTGAAAAGCACGATATTGATGAACTTATTGTTGCTATTCAATATCCAGAAAAGGATAAAATGACAAAGGTTGTTGATGTTTGTCTTGAGAAAAATGTTACTGTAAAACGTGTTCCTAGTTTTCAAAAATGGATTGATGGTGAGTTTTCGTTCAACCAAATCCGAAAAGTAAATATTGAAGATTTATTGGGTCGTGAGGCAATAAATTTAGAAGTTGAATCCGTCAAAAACCAATTGAGAGATAAAGTTGTTCTTATTACTGGAGCCGCGGGCTCTATTGGTAGTGGAATCACAAGGCAGCTTGTGAATTACGATGTTAAAAAGTTAATTCTGCTTGACCAAGCAGAATCCGATTTGTATGATTTGCATATTGATTTAATGGAAACTGAACATCCAAAAAATTTGGAGGTTGTCATAGGGGATGTTAGAGATTTTAATCGAATGAACAATGTTTTTAAAACACTTCATCCTGAGATTGTTTTTCATGCTGCAGCATATAAACACGTTCCTTTAATGGAGAGCAATCCATCAGAATCAATTAAAACCAATGTGTTGGGAACCAAAAACATTGTTGATTTAGCCGATCAATACAATGTAGAAAAGATGGTGCTTATCTCAACAGATAAAGCGGTTAACCCAACCAATGTTATGGGGGCCTCAAAGAGAATTGCTGAGATCTATGCTCAAACAAAAAATGAGACTTCCAAAACACAATTTATAACCACACGATTTGGTAATGTATTGGGTTCAAACGGCTCCGTGATTCCTCTTTTTCAAAAGCAAATTAAAGATGGAGGACCTGTAACTGTTACGGATAAAAGGGTAACTCGATACTTTATGACCATTCCCGAAGCTTGTCAACTGGTGTTGGAAGCTGGAGCAATGGGAGATGGGGGCACAATTTTTGTCTTTGATATGGGAACACCCGTTAAAATTATAGATTTGGCTAAAAAAATGATTCGACTTTCAGGATTAGAATTCAATAAAGATATTGAAATAAAATACATTGGTTTGCGACCAGGAGAGAAGTTGTATGAAGAATTACTTGCCGAAAAAGAAAATACGCTAACAACACACCATCCCAAAATCTTAAAAGCTATGGGCAGTCATGTATCACCAGAAATATTTTCAGAAATTGAAGCATTAATTGACTTGTTTGACGGACAGAACAATGAAATGATAGTCAAGAAAATGAAGGAAATTGTCCCCGAGTTTGTAAGTAATAATTCTCAATATTCAAAATTAGATCAATGATAAACCCAGCAAAAATTCAAGTTAGATTCCGTGACTGTGATCTTCTAGGTCATGTTAACAATGCTGTTTACCTTAGCTATTTTGAGCAAGCAAGAATGCATTATTTCGAGCAATTGGTAGGAAAGGATTGGAATTATAAGAAACAAGGTATTTTATTGGTTAAAAATGAAATAGAATACCTGAAGCCCGTTTTTCTAAATGATTCTCCTGAAATTTACTTATATTTAAATGATATTGGAAATAAAAGTTTTACCTTTTCATATGAAGTAATTGTAAGCGGAGAGTTGCGCACCAAAGGATTGTCTATATTGGTTTGCTTCGATCCTGTAAAAAACACTACAGTTCCTGTCTATCCTGAATTGGTAACAGCCTTTGAAAAAATAGAAAAATAATATGTTAAAAAACAGTTTAATCTTATTTGTAATAGCACTATTCTTTTATGCACCTCATACTTATTCACAAATAACTGGGAGACAAGGAGGACTTAATGATTTTGATCAAAGACGAGCGCCTTGTTTTATGAAATCACTCAAGCGACTAGGTGAACAATACGTTACTTGGGAGTGTGATTTTAATGACAATATAGTAGATTGTAATCAATCTCTTGAGTCTGATCCTGGCGCTAATTTGGTACGCACACGTAAAACAGGACATCCTTATACTGGTGATTGTGAAAGTTGTTTTAGGAATGGACTTAGGGAACGTTTAGTGCACTTTGTAAATGGTAAAGTTGATGGTATAGATACAACCTTTTATGAATCGGGTTGTCCACAAGTCGTTAGAAATCATATAGAAGGTGTAGAAAATGGGGTTTGGACATTTTACAATGATACCTCTGGCTTAATTGCTTGGAAAATTAATTATTTTAATGGTGTAAAAGAAGGTCAAGCCATATTTTATAGGCAGCACAAAACTGGCATGAAAGAGGTGAAACTGACCATAAATAATGTAGAAAAGACCTTGCCTTACAGTACCTATAAAAATGACACTGTAAAGATTGAACATTATAAAGATGGTGTACTAAATGGAATAAAAAAAGAATACTATTGGCCAGGTTCTAAAATTAGAAGAGAGGTCAATTATAAGAATGGTATTTTTGATGGTTCCTTTATCGAATATGCACCTGATGGAACTGTATTGCAAGAGTTGAACTATTCCAATGGAAAGAAGGATGGATTTTGGAAATACTACTACAATGATGGCAGTTTATTGAAAACAGAAAACTGGAAGCAAGACGTAAAAGATGGAGAATTTAAGACGTTTTACATCGAAGGAGGAATACAAATTATAGAAACCTATAAAAAGGGAATGAAACACGGTAAGTTTATAGAGCGATATCCAGACAATACACTGAAAAGAGAAGCCTATTACAAAAGAGATGAATTGGTGGAAGAACACGTTTATGACAAAAATGGAAATGAAATCCGAACAGTTGGCGATCAACCTAAACAAAAAAACGAAGACGATGAACTGCCTACAAAGGGCAATTAGCGCAGAAATGTTTTAACCCACATTCCAAGACAGAGGTCTTTTGTAGCATAAAATTGCTAACGCTACATTAAAACGAAATAAATGTCATCTTGTTGCATTATTAATCTGCAATAAATAGAATGTTCTATTGCGTCCAATTAGCCCACAAGCTGTATAGAAACCTTGCCTTAGAAAACGAGAAGCTATTTTATAACTCTTATCAGGGTTTACCCTAGTTTTTTACGTAATTCAGATTAAATTATTGTTTAATTAGAACTTATTAGATAGGTTTGTCCAATGTATTTTGACAATCAATAATAATTTTTGAAAAAACAATAGGGAGGATACTATAGAATTGAAAAAATAGCTTAGCCTCCAAGAAAACAAACTATGAATAGACCATTTCAAATCCCAACATTCGTTACAATCTGTTTGATTATTTCTTTTCATCTCTTTTCTCAAGAGGGTGACATGAATTCTAAAACACCTCAATACTTAAGGAGTTCTTTATCAATGTTTCTATTAAAAACTGACGATTTCCCCAAACAAGATGTAGTTCTAAAAGCATGGAACACCTATCCTTTTCCTGATAAGTATGATGAAAATAAAATTGATAATAGTCCTATAAACGTGGAGCAGATACAACTTACAGATGAAGAGTTGTTAAAAGCAGGATATTTACAAGATACACTTTCTGGATTTAAATTAGAAAATGCTGTTGCCAATTCCACTTCACAAAAAAAGATGGTGAAAGACAATAAGCGTCCTGTAAGATTTGTAAATAAGAGTAAGACTTTGGGAGTTCTTTTGCCTTCTCGAAAAGAAAAATATGGTTTGGTTATAGATAAAGTGATTAAAGAAAGAAAAATAGCCAATCAACTAATTGCCCATTGGTTTGGATTGGATGAAAATGGAGCGTTTGATCCAAACTTAACATTGATGCAAGAAAGAGGCTATTATAATGCTTCAGAATTTGAAGTTCAAGTTGCTGAAGGTCAGGCTAGAGGTCATGCTTCCTTAGGTGATGCAGGAGAGGAATTGATTAAAAATTCCTTTGTAACCTTTACAAATTTAGACTTTTATAAAAACGAACCTGTAGCGAGAAAGATTAGAGATGCAGCTAAAGAAAAAATTAATAAGAGTCTTTCGAGTAAATCGGAATTGTTAAAGGAATCATCGTTAAAGGCCGCAGACCTCACATACGAAGCAACTAAAGATGGTTATACTTTATTGTCTAAAACCTGGTTGTATCGTTTAAGTTGGAATGATTCAATTGCTGCAGTTTTTTACAATACTATATGGGACAATCCTAAAACCCTGGATACTACAAACCTTTTTAGTCTAGAGTTGGTAGGTGTACAATACAACTCCAGTATTGTTTTGTTTAAATTAGGAGATTCAAGAACAGAGGAGGATGTTGTAGAACTTGCATTGGTGAGAAATGTAGACAATGCATTTTCAAAACTCCAAAGTAGTTATGCTATTTTTAGACCAGCGGTAGCAATTACATCAACAGATCCAATTATAGCACCAATTGGTAAAAAAGAAGGGTTAAAGGGTGGAGAAAAATTTGATGTATTGGAATATGAAATGGATAAAAATACGGGTGAACTAAAATGGGTAAAAACAAGAACTGTAAAGGCCAGTAGAAAACAAATCTGGGACAATAGATATAATTTATCGGATGGTGCAGAAGAAGTTCAAAGAGATAAAGATGGCAATCCTATTACTGGAACTTTATTTAAAGGAAGTAAGAAAATCCAAATGGGTGCTGTTATCAAAGAAGCTAATTAATAAAATAAATAAATATGAAAAAGACAAATATAATGCTGGTGCTATTAATTGCTGTTTTAATGCCCTTTTTTAGTTCGGCACAAAGGAAAAAGGAAAAGGCCAACAAGGACACAAAAGAATGGCGATACGAACTTGAAGCAGTTGGTGTAGGTACTCAAGGAACGTATCAAGTAAAAGTTTGGTCGTACTCCAAAAAAGTTAAGATAGCGATTGAACAAGCAAAAAAAAACGCCGTTCATGGAATAATCTTTAAGGGTGTAGCTGGAAGTGGAAGAACACCAGGACAAAGACCTTTGGCAAATAACCCTAATATAGAACAAGAAAAACACCGATTTTTCGATAAATTCTTCCAAGATGGTGGTAAATACCTAAAGTTTGTAACCCTAACCAATGGTGGAGCTGTTGGACCAGGTGATACAATTAAGATAGGAAGAGAATATAGGGTAGGCGTAATCGTTTCTGTAAATGTTTCTGCATTGAGGAAAGATTTAGAAGATGCAGGAATTATTAAAGGTTTAGCAAGTGGATTCTAATTAAACAATAAAAACGATGAATAAAATAGTAAAATTATCTCTGGCCATAGGTGTTGTTGGCTTAATGTGGTCCTGTAGTCCCCAGAAGAGAATATCTGGAAATTACACACACAAAACTGAGTGTCTTGGAGCTGAAATGGACGGTTCAATAACTGTTAAGGCTTGGGGAACAGGTAGAAATAGATGGGACGCCATTGAACAAGCAAAAAAGAATGCTGTACGTGATGTGCTCTTTGATGGAATTTTAGAGGGCAAGAGCGATTGTCACCAAAAACCAGTCATATTTGAAGTCAATGCAATTGAGAAATATGAAGAGTATTTTAATAAATTTTTTGCAGATGGTGGAGAATTTCAAGATTATGTCAATGTAAAGGATGAAAGAATTTTACAAAAGATTGACAGGGATAGAAAAAAAGCTCGTCAAAGTGTTACACAAGGACTTGTCCTTCGAGTACTGCGTTCAGAGTTAAAGAAAAAGATGAAAAAAGACGGTATACTAAAATAACAAATTATTAAAAAGAAAGATAATGAGAAAAATTGCATTTATATTTTTATTTAGCTTGTGTTCAACACTTGTTTTATCTCAAGCTAAAAAACCAACAATAATGGTTGTTCCTAGTGACAATTGGTGCTTTCAGCATGGCTTTACTCAGGAATTTGACAACCAAGGAAAAACAATAAAAGTACCAGATTATGAAAAGGCGTTTCAAGAAAGCTCCGACTTATTATTGGTCGTAAGTAAAATCAATGAATTAATGGCAGATAGAGGTTTCCCTCTTAAAAATCTAGAATCTGTGTTGAGGACAATGAGAAGCCGTTCTGCGGAGGATGCTATGATGACCAGTAAGACCAGTGGTAGTGATATTAGTGAGTCACCAATTGATGTATTGAAAAAACAAGCCAATGCAGATATTTGGATTCAATTGACTTGGTCTGTAAATAAGACTGGTCCTAAGAAGTCTGTTACTTTTAACATGCAAGGAATTGATGCTTATACAAATAAGCAAATTGCAGGTGCTTCAGGAACAGGAGAACCATCGTTTTCTGCTGAACTTCCCGTGCTTTTAGAGGAAGCTGTACTCGCACATTTGGATAATTTTAATGCTCAATTACAAGATCACTTTAATGATTTGTTTGAAAATGGCCGAGAAATTGTTATCAATATACGTGTTTGGGATTCTTGGGGACATGATTTAGAAAGTGAAGATTTTGGAGATGACGAATTAAGCTATTTGATTGAAAACTGGGTTTATGACAATACGGTTAAACATCGATCCAGTACCTCAATGGTTACTGAAAATATGATGATGTTTGAACAAGTTCGGATTCCATTATATGATGAAAGAGGAAGAGCAACTGATGCTAGACGTTGGACACGTGGCTTGAGTAAATATCTTAAAACACTGGGTATAACGTCTAAATTAACAATGCGTGGATTAGGGGAGGCCCAATTGATTTTGGGAGAAAAATAACTTAAACTAAAAAAAATGAAAAAATTACTATTGTTGGGCTTCTTGTTCTTTGGCGCAAGTACTTTCGCTCAAAACAGTCAAGGCAAAATGGACGATGCTGGACGTATCTCCTTGGTTTCATATATTCCCGATCAAATTGAAGGAATGCCTTCTGCTGCTCGAAATAATTTGAAAAATAAACTCAATCAAATAACCATGAAAAATGGGATAGGAGGGACGTCCATCTCTTCTCGATTTATAATTACAGCAAATATTTCTGTTTTAACCAAAGATATTACTGCCTCGGCACCGCCTATGCACGCATATACTTTAGCTTTAAATTTATACATCGGAGATGGAGTTGATGGAACTTTGTTTGCTACAACTTCTTTAACTCTAAAAGGAGCAGGGCAAACAGAAACTAAAGCATATATAAGTGCATTGAAACGGATCAATGCCAATAATCCAGAATTGAAATCATTTGTGGAAAAAGGGAAAAAGAAAATAATCGAGTATTACAATACAAAGTGTGACTTTATCCTTAAGCAAGCTGAAACACTCGCAAGCGCCAATAAATACAATGCTGCCATTGCAACATTAATCAGTGTTCCCGAAGTGTGCAAAGATTGCTATAATAAAGCAATGGAAGCTGTAGGGCCAATGTACCAAAAGAAAATTGATTTCGATTGTAAAACCAACCTTCAGTTGGCTAAAAATGCATGGAGTGGGCATCAAAATAGTGAAGGAGCCGATGCCGCAGCTTTTTATCTTGCTAAAATTGACCCCATGTCAAGTTGCTTTGGAGAGGTTCAAAGGTTTACCAATACCATAAGAAATACCATTCGCAAAGATAGAGAATGGAATTTTAAGCTTAAAAAGCAGCAGGATGATGTCGATATTGAGAAAGCACGAATTAGAGCCGCTAGAGATGTTGGAGTAGCGTATGGAGAAAACCAACCTGATGTCGTTTATAACATCTCTGGTTGGTGGTAGTGCATAAAAGTAAATATCGAGATTGATCAATATTATAACCAAATCCATCTATTAAAATCACCTTGATACGTATATAATGTATCAAGGTGATTTTGTTTCAAATAAAAATAATCACCTATTCATAAGAGCATGAGATTAAGTCGATTAGTGTCCTCGTTTAAAAAAAAAACAGACTTAGCTTTAAAAAAAAGCATCCCTCAAAGGGAGGAGAACGTTTCATAGAAAAATATATTTTAATGCATAAAAAACACAAAACTATGAAAACGTTAACAACAATTTTTACTTTTATTTTAGCTGCCATTCAATTGAATGCACAGAGCTTTATTGACACCTATATCCATATTGTTCCAGACTACTATGGAGGAACTGGAGAGTTGGTAATATTGGATTGCGCAAATCAAAGTGCTACAATTACCAAAACAATAACATTTGATGGTAATCCTTTGCCGACAGGACAAGCAACAGGAATTATTTCAGGTGTTAAAAATCTACATTACTTTGCCTCTGATGGTACCTATACGTACGAGTTTGAAGCAGATATAAACTTTAACTCACAAAGTCCCAGTATTACTTATACGCTTTTACCAGCCGTTGAGCCACTATCTGTAATTCAAACCCATTTATCCTCATCTGCAACATGTAATGGTGAAATTAATCTAATTACTTCAGGAGGAAATCCACCCGTTTATTTTAATTGGTTTCAAAACGGTAACCCTATGCTTGGAGGACCTGGACAAACAAGTCAAACAGGTCTTTGCCCCGGGAATTACGGATATACTTTTGGTGATGCATCAACATTTTGTCCACAAGGAAACGGAATGATGTTTAACCTAACAATAGAGGAGGTTTCTTGTATTATATCAACAAATAATGTTACCTGTTATGGTGCTTGTGATGGTATAGCAGAAATTATAGTAACAGGAGCCATTTCTGGTGTAGTTTCTACACTGATTATGAATTCAAATGGAGATCAAGATCAAATGATGTTAATTGACCAATGTCCTGGATCAATTATAGGACAAGTAATGGACATTACAGGGGCTATGGCTACATGCCAAGGAGCAATTGTTGAACCCGATTTAATTAATTTTGATTTATCAGTTGAAAACTCAACCGGTTTTGAACTCGACAATGGATATGCAATGGCAGATGTTACTGTTGGTGATGGGCCTTATGATTACAATTGGTCAGGACCAGGAGGATATGCAAATACCGGAGACTCGATTGGAGATTTGGCACCAGGCAATTATTCATTAGAGATTACATATAATGGAGGAAATTGTGATACCACTGTAACCTTTGATATTACAGAGCCTACACAATTGATGCTCAATATCATCAGTACAACGCCACAAACGGTAAATCCACCAAATGGAGCTGTAGATTTTACTATCTCTGGAGGAGTGCAACCGTATGATACCATTTTAGATAACGGACAAACACAAGTACATGGGGGACCTTTTGATGAATTGCCCTTTGGAAACTATACTTTAAAAGTTGTTGATTTTAATAATAATTCTGTTGAAACGACATTTACAATTAATACCCATGTTTCTTTAGAAGAGAATCAACAGTTGAATAAAATCAAAATTTATCCAAATCCAACACGAGATTTTATAACTGTTGAGGGAGAAGATGTAAATTCAGCAATTGTTTATGATATTAACGGTAGAGCAGTAATAAATCAATCTTTATCCGATCAACATAAAGTTGATTTATCGCATTTAGAACCTGGAGTATATACCATAGTGATTCAATCAAATACTGATTACTCATATATTGAAAAGTTAATCGTCCAATAATTGATTCTCTTTTAATGGATAGAAGGAAGGTGGATGTCTCAATAACGCTGCAGTTCAACGGTTTTGAGACATCCACTATTTTATTATAGCGTTAGCTTTTTTAAGATAGCTACTTTCTTTTTTTCAATATTCTTATTGAGAAGGCAGAGTGACGATTAAATTAGTTTAAAAGGCTATTTAACATAATATTAATTATAGGGCAGTAATAGCAAATTACGTATAGCTCTGCTATTTAACATAAAATCAGATATAATGACTTTAGTCTTATATCGGCAACGATTTTATGTTAAAGTAATTTGCGGCATACTATTGTAGAGATTTAAATTAATAGCAAATTACGTATAGCTCTGCTATTTAACATAAAATCAGATATAATGACTTTAGTCTTATATCGGCAACGATTTTATGTTAAAGTAATTTGCGGCATACTATTGTAGAGATTTAAATTAATAGCAAATTACGTATAGCTCTGCTATTTAACATAAAATCAGATATTAACCCCTACGAAATCATAAACGTATGCTTAATATGAAATCCATAAAAAATAACAATACAAGAACCTTATCAATCGAGATAACAAATATAGAACTATTTGAACATAAAAAAAGCCCCCATAAAGTATTGAGGGCTTTGTGATTATAAAAGTAGGCTTAAAGGTTTACATCTCCTTTAATCTTTCTCTAAGAACATACTGTAAAATCCCTTTGTTTCTATAATACTCTATTTCAATATCAGAATCCATCCTCGCTTCTACTTGAAACTTAGTTTCTTTTCCGGAATCAGGATGCTTAGCAACTACATCAAGGATTTTATGGGGTGTTAGATTATCTGCCAATCCCGTTATATTAAAGATTTCAGACCCATCTAAACCTAGAGAATCAGCGCTTTCTCCTTCCTGAAATTGAAGTGGCGCAACGCCCATTTGAACCAAGTTACTTCTATGGATACGTTCATAACTTGTAGCAATAACTGCCCGAACACCAAGAAGGTACGTTCCTTTCGCAGCCCAATCTCTTGAAGATCCAGAGCCATAAGCCTTTCCTGCAAGAACAACCAACGGTGTATTGTCCTCCTTATATTTTTGGGCAACATCAAAAACAGTTCCTTCCTCGCCATTTGGGAAATACTTACTGAATCCTCCCCGTTGTTTTACAATTTTATTACTTATACGAACATTTGCAAAGGTTCCCCGCATCATCACTTCGTGATTACCGCGTCGGGATCCGTATGAATTGAATTTTTCCTTGGGAATACCGTTATCGATTAAATATTTTCCAGAAGCAGAAGTTTCTCTAAACTGACCTGCTGGAGAAATATGGTCGGTGGTAATATTGTCCCCTAAGTTGAGTAATACTCTCGCCTCCTTAATATCTTCTATAGGGTCAGTTTCTGCAGTAATGTTTTCAAAGAATGGTGCTTCCTTAATATATGTGGAGTTCTCATTCCATTCATAATCTTCGCTAAGACTTACCTCAAGATTTTGCCAATCCTCTTCCCCATCAAAAATTACATCATAAACATCTTTAAAATCCTCTTGTTTCATGCATTCATTAATGGTTTGCTGAATTTCTTCACGAGACGGCCAAATATCTTTTAAATATACAGGTTGAAGATTGGGGTCAAAATCAATAGGGTCATTTATCAAATCAATATCTACTCTTCCTGTAAGTGCATATGCTACAACAAGCATTGGCGACATCAAGAAATTCATTTTTACTTGTGGATGTACCCTTGCTTCAAAGTTTCTATTTCCAGACAGAACTGAAGCAACAATCAAGTCACCTTTGTCAACTGCTTCTGCAATTGCTGCTGGTAGTGGGCCAGAGTTTCCAATACAAGAGGTACATCCATAACCAACTGTATGAAAGCGCAAAGCTTCTAAATCAGCATCGAGCCCAGAGCGTTTTAAATAATTGGTAACCACTTTTGAACCTGGTGCTAAGGAAGTTTTAACCCAAGATTTTGTTCTTAAACCACGCTCTATAGCATTTCTTGCTAAAAGCCCTGCTCCAACCATCACTGCAGGATTTGAAGTATTTGTACAACTCGTAATTGCTGCAATAGCAATACTTCCATCACTAATCTTAAACTCTTTATTGCGTTGTTTTATACGTATTGTACGTTGATCTTTATCGGGAATAACCTCACGTTGCACCTCCCTGTTCTGGGGTTTCTTACCCATTGTGAATTCGGTACCTCCTCCTCCTTCAGAAACCATTGCAAATTCTTTTCTTCTATCTTTTGGCTTGTAATCACGACCAAACTCATCTTTTAAAAGACTCTTGAACTGTATTTTTAAATCTTTTACAAATATTTTTTCATGTGGATTTTTTGGACCTGAAACTGTAGGCTCTAAGTCTGACAAGTTCAACTCTAAGACTTCAGAATACTCAATGTTTTCATCTCCCGTTCTCCACAAAAGATTCTCCTTTGCGTATTCCTCTGTGATCTTAATTTGCTCTTCTGAACGGTTTGTGGAACGCATGTATTCGAGCGTTCTATCGTCAATCGGAAAATAAGTAACTGTACATCCAAATTCTGGAGACATGTTTGAAATTGTTGCTCGATCAGTAACTGATAAATGTTGTAATCCATCACCAAAGACCTCTACAAACTTACCGACAACACCATGACCACGCAGTACTTTAGCAATAGACAATACCAAATCAGTAGCTGTGCATTGCTCAGGAATCTCTCCAGTCAACTTTAATCCTACAATTCGTGGACAAGGGATAAATATAGGTTGACCCAACATGGCTGCTTCTGCTTCGATTCCTCCAACACCCCAGCCAACAACACCAATTCCATTAACCATTGGAGTATGCGAATCAGTTCCTACTAGAGTGTCTGGATAAAGCCATCCGTCCCTTGCCTGAACACCTTTTGCAAGGTATTCTAAATTCACTTGGTGGCAAATTCCCATCCCTGGAGGCACGACAGTTAAGCCTTTTAAGCCTTTTTGAGCCCATTTTAAGAGCTCATACCGTTCTTTATTCCTTTGGTATTCCATTTCAACATTCTTCCCATAAGCGTAATTGGTGCCATAATAATCAACTTGTACAGAGTGGTCAATAATTAAATCTACTGGAATTGCTGGACTAATTTTCTTACCATCTCCACCATGCCTTACATATTCAGACCGAAGTGAAGCAATGTCAACAACTGCAGGGACTCCAGTAAAATCTTGCATTAAAATTCGTGCTGGATTATACGGGATTTCTTTTTCACCTATGTCGGGCGTCCATGTTAAAACGTTTTCCACATGTTCATCCGTTATGCTTGTTCCATTATAATTTCTTAAAACATTCTCAAGAAGAATGCGGATGCTAAATGGAAGTTTTTCAACATTTCCTCCTTCTAGATTTCTTAAAGAACTGTATTTGTACTTTTTTCCATTAATAGAAAGTTCTTTGACTGCTTTTGCTTTTGAATACTCCATAAAATAAATATATAATTAATAATTTTGTTCTGAATGGCTTGCTAAAATTAAAATACCTCAACACAGAAAGTAATCACAAAGTACTGAATACAATAACACCTTCTCAATCGCCACAATCAAAAGTAATCAATTCTTCTTGTATATCATATTCAAAAGAAGATTTTATTTTTAGATTAACGATATTTAACCATTAAAGACGTAATGCGCTATTTTACAATCAATTAACTATTGTGAACTAAAGAATAAGCTCAAATCGACATGGGAATCATTATCGTTATTTGATAATAGGATAACCCCTTTAGAGTCTAGTACTTAACTACCTTTAAAATAAAATTCATCAGCCAAGCGGGACCTATTAATAGAAATTGAATATCCTTTAAAAAAGATGGCTTTTTTCCTTCAATTTTATGTCCTATAAATTGTCCAATCCAAGCGATAACAAACAATCCAATTGAGAACCATAGAAAATTGTAAAATCCAAATTGATGCAATAGATATTCATTAATTACAACAACAAATAGTGTCCATACTAAAAACCCAAAGAAAATTGGAATGGATAGAAAAACATAGTAAATTAAGGCAAAATATAGTGCAAAAGTAGCCCAATTGAAGAAAGGAGATATTTCTTTAAAATAATCAGGCACAGGGATTGATCTTATCAATCCATAAATAGAAAAGAAAATTATAGGAACACAGAACCAATGAATTAATTTATTGGTAGCGTTTTGGTGACTTTCGGAATAGGCTTCCAATAAGTTTTCAATTTTGCGTTTGGACATAACATCTGAACTAAATCAATTGATAATTGTAATATACTCTATAAAATTACAAAAAAATAAATGATTCCATACTCAATATTAGATTTAGCTAAAGTTAATGAAGGAAGTGAAATTTCACAATCTTTTCAAAACTCCGTCTCTTCTGCACAGTTGGCAGACCAATTGGGTTATACGCGATATTGGTTTGCGGAGCATCACAATATAAAAAATGTAGCCAGTTCCGCCACTTCTGTTTTGGTTGGATATATTGCTGCAAAAACAACTAAAATACGTGTAGGTTCGGGGGGTGTTATGCTGCCCAACCACTCCCCTCTTATTATTGCTGAGCATTTTGGAACATTAGCAACTTTGCATCCCAACCGTATTGATTTAGGAATTGGGAGAGCTCCAGGCACAGATCAATTAACAGCCAGGACAATTAACCCTCACTTTATTGAAAATGTCAGACAACATACAGCCCATGTCCAACAACTTCAGAAATATCTATCAAAGGACAATTCAAATGCACGAATCAGAGCATTTCCCGGAGAAGGTACAGAAGTTCCTATTTGGATTTTAGGTTCGAGTACAGATTCTGCCTATCTTGCCTCTTCATTAAGACTTCCTTATGCTTTTGCAAGTCATTTTGCTCCTGATCAAATGGAGCCTGCTTTCGATATTTATACCCATAACTTTAAATCGGAGCAAAATGCGCCGTATAAAATGTCTTGCGTGAATATCATTATTTCAGAAACAGCAAAAGAAGCCAAAAGACAAGCCACCACTTTTTACAGAATGTTTTTGGGGTTGATCCGCAATCAAAGAGACTACCTGAAACCACCTATTGTATCTATGGATGGATTATGGAATATGGAGGAGAAAGAGCATATTAATAGAATGACAGCGTGTTCCTTTATTGGAACAGAAGCACAAGTAAAAAAAGAAATTGCTGAATTTATCAAACAATTTGATTTAGATGAAATTATGATTTCTGTACCTCAATTTCATTTGGATGACAAATTATCGACAATAACATCCTTTGCTGAAATCATGAAGGAACTGTAATTTTAGGCCTGAAATTAATTGTTAATACTAGAATTGAATACCCTTTTTTAGGTATTTTGCTCAAAATGATGGAGAATCAATCACAATTTAGATTCCGTTGAGAATAATCCCCCTATATTTGCCTTTATTTAGTCTAAATAAGCATATTGCCATGAATAAATTTCTGTGTTACTCTCTTCTATTTTTATTTAGTTTACCACTGTCTTCTCTTCATAATAACTCCTATGCTCAAGACAATGAAACACTTGCAGAAACAGTTGTTCACTTGTTGAGTTATGTGTCTATGGATTATCCTGGAGCTGTAAAAGATGGAGAGGTTATTAATGCACCTGAATATAATGAACAGGTTGAGTTCTCAGAACAAGCCTATAAGCTTATCAATGAAGGAACATTTTTGAAAGAAAATAAGAAAAAAGAAGTTTTATCACAAGTTCAGGAATTAATGGATCGTATAGATCAAAAAGATGCTGCGGATAAAATCAGTCAATTAGCCACAAAAATCAATGATGAAATTATAAAAACAACAGGTATTCAGACAGCTCCTAAGACCTGGCCAGATTTAGACAACGGACGGAAACTATATGTTGCCAATTGTGTGCAGTGTCATGGTAATAATGGTAAAGGAGATGGTCCCGACGCAGGAAGCTTAGACCCCACTCCTAGCAATTTCCACGTGAGTGAATCAATGGAAAACTTCTCTCCTTTTCAAGCGTACAACAGCATTCGATTAGGTGTACCTGGAACATCTATGATATCTTATTCGGATATCTTTAACGAAGTAGAATTATGGGATTTGGCATTCTATATTAAATCTTTTCGATTTCAAGACAATCAAAATGACAGTTTGGCTTTAAAAATGGCTTTAGCAGATGTTTTACCTGAAATAGAATTGTCTGACATCTCCAATCTTACTGACAATCAATTGCTCAGTGTTTTAAAAAGCAGAACGGATGACCCAGAAACTGCATTAAAAGCATTAAGAACATTTGAACCTTCGGGTAAAAATGCAATTAACAGTTTGCCTGTCGCCATAAAGGGATTAAATGATGCTTTAAAAAGTTATTCAGAAGGCAATAAATCTTTAGCAAGAACGCAGGCTATAAGTGCTTATTTAGAAGGTATTGAACCAGTAGAAGCACGTTTGAGGTCTCAAGATGCAGGTTTTGTTATAAAAATTGAAGAACAAATGTTTAAAGTTCGTCAATCCATTGAAAAGGACAAAGCAATTGAAGTTGTAAAAGCAGATGTTCAAGATGCGATTGCCTTGATTAATGAGGCAGATCAAATGATGAAAGAAAATCAATTGAATTACTGGTTAACATTCCTAATTGCGGCTTCAATCTTCTTACGAGAAGGTGTTGAAGCATTTCTAGTTTTAGCTATTGTGCTTGTGCTCATCCAAAGAGCGGGTGCAAAAAGAGCTCTTCCTTGGCTTCATGGAGGTTGGATTACGGCAATATTGATGGGTATTGCAGGTTGGTTTTTCTCTGATTACATAATACAATTTGGAGGAAAAAACAGAGAAATTATGGAAGGTTTGGTGGCCTTACTTGCTGTTGTCATATTACTTTGGGCTGGATTTTGGTTGCACAGCAAGACGAGTGCCTCGAAATGGCAACACTTTATAAAGCATAAAATCGGTGGATATTTACAAAAAGAAAAAATGTTTGGTTTGGCTGCCTTTTCCTTTATGGTTGTATTTCGTGAAGCTTTTGAAGTTATTTTATTCCTTCAAGCAATTAATATAGATGCAACAGAGGAAACGCGTTCAGCAATTGGTCTCGGAGTGGCCGCTGCAATTATTTGTATTGTTATTTTCGCTTACGTCTTTTTTAAATATTCAAGATTAATCCCTGTGCGTCGATTGTTTAAGTATTCCTCTTGGTTGATTGTTTTATTGGCCATAATTCTCGTTGGAAAAGGGGTTCATGCGCTTCAGGAAAGCGGTTGGATCAGTATCAACAGCATTCCATCAATGTTCCGTTCGGATTGGCTTGGCATTTATCCTACTATAGAAACCCTTCTTGCACAAATTGGAGTAATTGTACTCATAATTATTGCGTATTTTGTAAGCAATAAAAAGGCTAAGAAGTTGGATGATGTAATCGAATAATACTTGCTTTTATTAATTAAGTTGAAAACTAAATGAAAAAAGTAAATTGAAATGAAATTACTATTGGAGTCAAATGATATTGTGTAGTATTTAATGGAATCCCCCCATTATCAAGTTTGATGCACCAT
This sequence comes from uncultured Fluviicola sp., assembly GCA_964585545.1. Taxonomy (GTDB): domain Bacteria; phylum Bacteroidota; class Bacteroidia; order Flavobacteriales_D; family Crocinitomicaceae; genus Brumimicrobium. The sequence continues at coordinate 9,190 of CAZPDT010000013.1, read as the reverse complement.
TAATTCAAAAGACGATTCAAAAGATTAAAAAGCAAGCTATTTCCGATGAAGTAAAGGGGGTTTTAGGCAAAGTAGATTATTCGAATGTATTTATAGCTCCTCTTCCATCTGTATTGGAATCAATGCTGAATTCTGAAACGAGTCAAGACTTGTTTTACAATCGTCCCGAAAAAATTATAGAGTAAAGGTTTATTATCTTTTTGTTCCTTCTGGAAACTGTACCTTATCGGGTTCAGCATTCAATAAGGGCAAAGCATAGCGTAAAACTCTATTCCTTTTACCCGTAGTGTCAAAAGGTTCAACAGGATAAGAAATGACCGCTTCCATCCAAGCAAACTTATTGTTTCTAAAATATACAGCAGGTTCATGTGTCTTATGGTCTTTATTAGGATATTGCTCCTTAAAATCACGAACAGCAGCTTCAATTAAACAAGAAGAAACAAAATCTAAATCACTGGTATAAGCCACTTGAAGCGCCGTTTCGTTCCAAATAAAAGGATCGAGATGACCAGAATAATTAATCACTTTGTCTTTTAAAATCATGCTGTTCGGAAAATGAATAATTCGACCACTTGTGCGGTCATTTCCTAAATAATTGCCGCTAAATTCTTTAATTATTGTATCTAAATAACTGATTTCTAAAACATCTCCTTTATGCTCATTGATTTGAATTCGGTCTCCTACCTTGTAAGGTTTCCTCAAAACAATATATACCCAAGCGATAAATGATGAAATTGGGGCTTGCATTGCAAAACCTACAACCAAAGAAATAATACCCAATCCAGCTAGCCCTTTATACGGTTGTTGAAAGACTAAACTTAAGCCGACATATATAATAAGTAAAATAGCGATTAGACGGATTACTCTTCTCAGGTTATACTCCTCTCCTTCCTGCCGGTTTTCATTGACAACGAGTCTTTCTGCAATCGTTCTTAATAGGAAAATTATACAAACTACTGAAAGTGAAAAACTTAATCTTTTTAAAAAGGGAATGTATTTATCTATAGAAGAGAAAAAATCCAAATCTAAAAGATAATGCACCCCTAAAAAGAAAGCAATTCCGATAGAATAAATTACAACCCAAGTTTTACCTATTGTTTTTGTCATTTATGTAGAATTAATCAATAACCTACACAAATAAATATAAAATAAACCAAACTGCCAATAAATTAACCCGAATTCCAAGACTTAGCCGAACAACGAATTATGAATTATAGCGTAATAAACGCAGTCTTGATGAATAATTAATTCTCAATAAATTAGCGCTCTATTGCATGAGCATAAGCACTATTGAAACGCAGGTTATAGATTTTATTCTATTGTTTTAATTACTCTAACTTTCCATTCTTTAGGTCCCTTTTCTAGGTATTCCCACCTAAAAGGATCTTTGCTTTCTGCCTCCATTTGGTAATAAAGTGGCTCCGGGTCATGGTCATTTACAAATTCAAATGCTTCTCCTGGTTTTATGTCTGCAAATGCTTTATAAAACATCTCATGTCTCTCAGCTGGAGGGAATGGCCGTACATCAAACTCATTAACAACTGAGAATCCTTCATCTCCTAATCCAGTCATTTTTTCTTTTGTAAGGTGAATTACAAACTCGTCATCCTCCTTTTTCTTGTATACCCAACTGTGTTTACCTTCAAATTTTTGCACAAAAATTCCATGAATTTCCTTGGGGTCCTCTTTAGAAATAATTTCCATTGTTGTTCCTTCCTCCATCATTCCATAACGGTGAAAAATAACTTGTTTCCAACGCTTGTTTTCAATTTTACGAAGATCCATGAGTGTGGCTATATCAGTAAACTCTCTTCCCTGTGAAGCCTCTGTTCGTGTAACCTTTACCTTCCAGTCTCTTCCTCCCCGATTGAGGTATTCCCAGCCCACAACATCTCCATAAATTGATCGAAATTCGTAAAATAACGGAATTGGATCATGATCATTTATAAAAATAAAATCTTCTGCTACGGGTAAATTTTTAAATAAATCTATGAGCAATTCATGACGCTTTATTGGGATTAATTTTCTTACATCCAAATCTCCTTCGTCTGTTTTTATGTCGGCAACTACTTCCTCAACTACCATATTGTATTTATTTTATATTAATATTAATTAACCTTTCAAACTTGTTAAGATACATCAAAACAACTTATTTTGTTGATTAAACAATGTATATTATTTAGAACAATTATAAATAAAAAGTAAAATTAAGAATATTTCGGACAATTAAGTCTTTTAATCAAGAGAAGATTATGAAAAAGAAAATAGTTTACTCGTAATATTTACCAACTTTGGAAATATAGACCAATTAATAGTCAGTAATTTAATTGATCTTTAAAAAACGTATATAAAACCCAAATTTAAGTACTTATAACTTTACAATATTAGATGCATGAATCAAGCTTGCGAGGTCACTTCAACAGAATGAATAATAATACTGGTTAGAGGAGTGCTGTTGCGAGTCATTTTAACAATAGTATTCCTTCTGAAAAGGACAAATGGAAAGTTCAGCCCCAACATATTGGAAAACTTATTTATAATTTGTTAAAGATGAATCCCAGAACAATCCCCAGTAAAATTGGGGTGTGTCCCTCAAAATCACCATTAAGAAATAGCCTTATTATTTTTTATGGAACTACTTGCACAGTTGCATTTAGAGGTTGGTATGTGTAACTTATACTTCCTCCTTTAGAAGTCCCATCAATATTGGTCTCTTTATAGGTTCTATTGAGATAAACAGTTGCTTGACCGAGTGATAAATTTGATTTCGAGTTTACGCCCATTACCAAATTGGTTGCACCATTAGCATTGGTGAAAAATAAAGCATCTTTACCCCAAGTCCATGTTCCTACAAAAAGTCCCAAACTTTCATTTTGACCTAAAGGTGGTCCTACCCAAGTAAAAGTATTTGCGGAAGACTTCACAATTGTATCAAAACTAGAAGGAAAGCTTGCGGTATTATTTACGCCTGAAGGAACTGAATTAGAAAAAACATTTCCATCAGTATTGGTATATTTAAAAGTTCCAGTTGTAATATTTCCAGCAAACTGTAAATGATGACCACTCCATGCTAATGAATAAGGCATATTACTGCCATTAAAAGTCACGTTAGCATTTGTTGAATCAGTAAGTTCTAAAAGAGTCCCTGTTGGCCCTCCAAATCTAAACCTTGCTACTGCATGAGTTACATCATCATTTTGATTGTAATACAAAGAATACTCTGTCCAAATTTTATCTTGATTGACATCATTTGAATCTTCTTTGTTACAGGAAGTAAAAACTCCCAGTCCTACAATAAAAGAGATAAACATTAGGTATAGAGGCAGTTGAAATGTTCTGTTTTTAATCATCATCATAAATGGTGTTTTTTTGTTAATAATACAATTTTAGTCATTTTATTTCTAATTGAGAAATAAAAGTGATATATTTAAAAACAATCAGCTGGGTTCCCCACTATCTTTCTTCGCCCAATTATCATCATTGAATATATCTTTATCATCGCGCAACAATTCTTTTTCGATTTCAATGAGTTCTTGAATGGAGAATGTGGGTTTTTTCTTTTTACGTTCTTTGGCAAGTCTATGCGTCGAGAGCTTATCAATAGTTTCAAAGCGATTGGCTATTCTTCGGGCTTTATATTTTCTCATTCCTGTAGCATGAAGTATATCCACCCCCATATCAACTGCTGTACCCAAGGTCTCACGATATATATTTTCAACGCCATGATTCAAGAGTTCATAGGCATCAAGGCGGTTCCGGGCTCTTGCAAAAATTTGGAGATGGGGATAAAGTTTTCTAGCAATTTGAACCACTTTATAATTATCATCATAATTGCTTAGACAAACCACCAGAACTTCCGCTTTTTCTGCTCCAGCAGACTGTAATATTTCCTTTCTTGTGGCATCACCGTAAAAAACAGTAACACCATTGTCTCGAAGTACTTTTACACGATCAGCATCATTGTCCAGTATCGTGGGACTGTAGCCATTGATTTTAAGTAATCTTCCGACAGTACTTCCAAAGTATCCGTACCCTACAATAATTACACGACTTTTAGATTCAATCTGGGAAGTTTCGTCTTCTTCCTCCTCTTCTTTTACAGGATTGAAATAATTTTTAACAATCCCATCGCTAAACATTAATAAAAAAGGTGTTATAATCATTGTAATGGCAACAACAGCCATCATTTGAGAATTGAGCTTATCTGTTAGCAAATGAATTCCTGTGGCGTAAGTAATCAAGACAAAAGCAAATTCACCGACTTGGGATAGTCCGAAAGACATAAAAAAAATGTTCTCGTTGCTCATTTTGAAAATTTTCCCGATTCCAAAAAGAATTGAGAATTTAACAACTAAAACAACAGCCACAGTTGAAAAAATGAATAGTGGATCATCAACGATGACATTAAAATTAATAGTAGAGCCAACACTGACAAAGAAAACAGCGAGCAATAAGCCCTTAAACGGATCAATATTGCTTTCGAGTTCGTGCCTAAATTCTGAATTGGCCAACATTACTCCCGCCAAAAAAGCACCTAAGGCTGGTGACAGTCCAACTTCTATCATTAACTGCGACACCCCAACCACAAGAAATAAAGAAGTTGCAGTAAGTAATTCACTCATTCCTGCCGCTGAAACAAAGCGCAGAAAAGGGACGAAAACATACCTTCCAAGAATGATTAAAGCGACAACACCTAATAAAATAGAAAAAGGTTGCAACCATGAAGGAAGCATTGTTATTAAAACCGATGATTCTTTTTCCCCTCCTAAACCGTCTCCAGCAAGCCAAGGTAGGAATGCCAAAATAGGGATTACCGCAATGTCTTGTAACAATAAGATGGAAAATGAAGACTCTCCTGCCACCGAATCTATAAGATGTCTTTCTTGTAAAGTTTGTAGAACAATTGCGGTAGAAGACATTGAAAAACACAAAGCAACTGTTATCGCTACATTAGTTTCCCAATTTGCCCAAGTAAAAATAAGGTATAAAACGAATGAAGTAAGGGCAACTTGAGTAATGCCTAAGCCTATAATCACTTTCCGCATGGCCCAGAACTTTTTAGGCTCCATTCCAAGTCCTACAATAAAAAGAAGCATAACAACGCCAAATTCGGTTGCATTCATAACGCCATCTGCATTCCCTGTAATATCGAGTACATAGGGTCCAATAACAATTCCACCTAAAATATAGCCAATTACCGAGCTGAACCCCAATTTACGAACAATAGGCACCATTACAATGGCGGCTCCGAGATAAATAATTGCTATTAAAAGAAAGTTTTCCATTTACAAACTTTGGGCTATATTTTTCACCTTGATATACATGTTTTCTAATTCTTGAGATGATAAACGTTTAGTGTCATCTATCGTTAATACGCCTTCTAAGTTCATTTGATTTACTTTTATACACTCGGTCAATGGCTTTAAGAAAGGAGCTGCATCAAATTGCGTTGAATCCCCTACCAATTCACCGCTTGATTCATCTTGAGCAGTGACAATAATATAAGCTTTTTTTCCTTTTAAAGGATTTTTATCTTTCCATTCGTACAGCCATCTTTTGTCAAATACTTCGTCTATCCACAATTGAAGTAATGGAGGTATGTTAAACCATATCAAAGGAAAGTGGAAAATAATTGAATGGTATTTCGCCAATTGATACCTTTCGTTCATAAAAAGAATACTGAAATCTGGATAATCTTCATATAAATCACGGAAAGTTATATGCTCCCAGCCATTATAGGCTTGAATCAATCGTTTATGTATTCTAGAGTCTTCAAAACGTGGATGAGCAAATAAGACGAGCGTTTTATTCAATTTGGAATTTTTTTAATAAATATACAAAATTACATATAAAACAGCATACTTTTAGTAAAGTTTTCAATCAAAGATATTTTTTACATTTTTAAAAATTAGTTCAAATAAATTTTAATATTTTCGAGGGCAATACCAATTAATGATAAATGAGCCATAGGGACTTTCGAATACAATTGCGGGATATAGTTGATGACAATACGACTAAAAAAGGACGTATTTTTGATTATACTGTTCAGGTTTTAATATTTGCCTCCCTGATTGGTTATGCTTTGGAAACGTTACCCGATAATTCAGAGACTTTTCAAATGATACTCAGATGGATAGAGCATGTCGCTACATTAATATTTTCTATTGAGTATCTCTTGAGAATATATGTTGCAAAAAAACCGTTAAAGTATATTTTTAGCTTTTATGGTTTTGTTGATTTGGTGGCTATACTCCCTTTTTACCTGAGTCTTTCGATAGATCTCAAAGCACTAAGGGCATTTAGAATTTTCCGCATTTTTAGAGCATTTAAATTGATCCGTTACAACAAAGCCCTCAAAAGGTTCAGTTTGGCTTATAAAATTGTTCGTGAAGAATTGGTGCTCTTTGTTATTGTTACAGGTATTTTTCTTTTTATCGCCTCAGCAGGTATGTATTATTTCGAAAATCCAATGCAGCCTGAGAAATTTTCTTCTATCTTCACCAGTGGCTGGTGGGCAGTAGTTACCCTAACAACGGTAGGCTATGGAGATGTCTTTCCAATTACAACTGGTGGCAAAATTTTCACTTTTTTTATTTTAATGATTGGTGTAGGTATTGTCACTATACCCGCTGGTTTAGTGGCAAGTGCACTTACAAAAGCCCGTCAAATTGAAGAAGATGAAATAGATGAAATAGATGAAATAGAAGAAATAAAAAATAAAATAAAAGGAACTAGTAATAGAAAAGATTGAGTATTTATCGGGTTAATCCATTGTATTCCTTCATTTTTTATTAAATTTGATACATTAATAAACATAACATAAATTATGAAACATTACAAATTAGTATTTTTCTTACTTCTCTTTGCTCCATTCGCAATCCACGCACAATGGGAACACAAATCATTTAACTTTGAGAACATTAATCGTGATTACTGGATTTATGTACCTCAAAACTACAATCCCTCAAATCCCGCTTCTTTAGTTGTTACTTTACATGGGATGGGCGATAACGACACCAATTTCAGAGCTGTTGGATTTAACCTTATCGCCGATACAGCAAATTTTCTTGTGCTGGTGCCTAATGCCCTACCGTTTAATTCCTCTAATCCTATCGTTCAAGGTGCAATTGGAGGAAGTAGAACTTGGAACTCTGGAGCAGGAGTTGAATTTCCACTCATAGGAAGTGTATTTCCAAATCACGAAATTAATGATGTTGGATTCATCAATGCTATAGTTGATGAAACAATTGATAACTATACTATTAATCAAAAACGTGTTTATGTATGTGGCTTCTCAATGGGTGGATTTATGACACAAAGAATGGCCATAGAATCGAATGGAAGATATGCTGCTTTTGCAACTGCTGCTGGAACTATTGGTACAGGTTTAGTAAATCCCAACCCCAATAGACCCATTCCAATAGCTCACTTTAACGGAACTGAGGACGAAAAGGTAAATTGGGAAAGCAACACGCCCCTTTTTCAAGTTTATGTAGATTCAATGATTCATTTTTGGGTGGATAAGAATAATTGTGGTCCTACTCCTATTCATGAAACCTTGCCCGATACACAAAATGATGGATTTACCGTAGAACACGATGTATATCCAAATGGAGATGATGGTTCTGTATTGGAGGTTTTTAAAGTTAACGGAGCTGGTCATGAATGGCTTGGTTTCAATAACGATATTAGTTATACTCTTGAAATGTGGAAGTTTTTTAGTCGCTATTCATTCGAAACAGCGAGTTTAAATAACCAAACAGCTACAGTTTCAGTTAAAGTATATCCCAATCCAACATTAAATTACCTCAATATTGAGTTTTCCAAAGCGTTCAACACACCTTATGTGGTGACATTATTCGATATGCAGGGAAGAGTTATTACACAATATCAGAAAACACAAAAAAATATATACTTACCTTTGGAAGAAGTATCAAGCGGAATGTATCTACTTAAAATACAGAATGGTACAATAGATTTTAACCAACAAATAATAGTGAAGTAGTATATTTTAAATTGACTTTTATACTTTAAAAATGTGTGATATGACAAAAATAGTGTTCCTTTCCAGTGCTCTTATCTTGTTCTTTGGTCATACTGTTGCGCAGACAATCAGCGGTTCTTTTGATTATGATGGTCAAACAAGAACGTATTCTTACTACGTTCCAGCCTCCTATTCCTCTGGAAATCCAGTTCCATTAATATTGAACCTCCACGGTTATGGTTCAAGTGGTACAGAACAAGCCTATTATACCAACTTTATGCCCATTGCCGATACAGCAAATTTCATTATTGTTCATCCAGATGGGACATATAATCCTACAGATCCATCCAAACGGTTCTGGGAGTTTGGTGCTCAAGGAACAAATGTCGATGATTTTGGATTCTTAGAAGCTTTAATTGATACGATTTCTTTCCATTACTCAATCAATCAAAACAGAATTTATTCTACAGGACTGTCCAACGGAGGCTATATGAGTTATTATTTTGCATGCGAAAGTAATCGATTCGCTGCCATAGCATCTGTTGCTGCTACCATGACTGTTCCCATGTACAATTCTTGTAACCCCAACTACCCTATTCCTGTTATGGAAATTCATGGAACAAATGATGCTGTTGTTCCCTATAATGGGAGCTTTGGTAATAAAAATGTTGAAGATGTTATTGATCTTTGGGTAAGTAAAAACAATTGCAGCACAACTCCTGTTGTAACGCAAGTTCCAGACACTGACCCAACAGATGGAGCTACAGCAGAAAACTATCTTTATACTGGAGGAACAAATGGACATACAGTTGAATTTTATAAGGTTACAGGTGGTGGACATACTTGGCCAGGAGGAACAGTTTCTATTCCTACTCTTGGAAATAGATGTATGGATTTTAATGCAAGTATAGAAATATGGCGTTTTTTTAGTCAGCACAATAACCCTTACGCAGAAATACACGAAGAAGACCTTAATAGCAATCATTTGTCCATCTACCCTAACCCCACGTCTGGCAATGTAACCATCGAATTGGAAGAGGTACCACAAAAGTCTTATACAATTAGGGTTTATGATATGCAAGGAAGAAAAGTTGAACAACTAACAACGCATCAACAGAAAGTTTATTTAGATTTAAATTCTCTTCAACAAGGGTAACCGTTGCACAACCGTTCATTTTCATTCAAAATTTTTCAAAATCACAAAAA